>NZ_JBVJON010000001.1:0-56364 GCF_055583145.1 Amycolatopsis sp. NPDC104819
AAAAGTACGCTGGGTGGGGCAGAGGAACTGCGGGGTGGAAGGGGGGGGCCTGTCGTGGGGGGGGGCGGACAACCCCCCCCCCCCCCCCCCACCCCACCCCCCCCCCCCCCCGGCCGGGTCAGTGCGTGACGGCCTTCTCGGCGCCCGCGCCGGTCAGCGCGCGGACCTCCATCTCCGCGTACTTCTTCGGGTTCCGCTCCTTCGACAGGACCGTGCCGAGCCAGCCGAGCAGGAACGCCGCCGGGATCGAGACCAGGCCCGGGTTGTCGAGCGGGAACCAGTGGAAGTCGACACCCTGGATCATCGACGCGCTCTTGCCCGTCTTCGCGTCGATCGGCTTGCCCGAGACCGCCGGTGAGAAGACGATCAGCACGATCGTGACGACCAGGCCGCCGTAGATCGACCAGAGCGCGCCCTGGGTGTTGAACCGCTTCCAGAACAGCGAATACAGGATCGTCGGCAGGTTCGCCGACGCCGCGACCGCGAACGCCAGCGCGACCAGGAACGCCACGTTCTGGCTCTTCGCCAGGATGCCGCCCGCGATGGCCACCGCGCCGATCACCAGCGCCGTGACGCGGGCGACGCGGACTTCGCCGCCGGTGGAGACCTTGCCCTTCTTGATCACGTTGGCGTAGACGTCGTGCGCGAACGACGCCGACGCCGTGATCGTCAGGCCGGCCACCACCGCGAGGATCGTCGCGAACGCGACCGCCGAGATGAACCCGAGCAGCACCGGGCCGCCGAGCTCGAGCGCCAGCAGCGGGGCCGCCGAGTTCGTCGTGCCCGGCGCCTTCGCGATCTTGTCCGGCCCGACGATCGCGCCCGCGCCGTACCCGAGCACCAGCGTGAACAGGTAGAACACGCCGATCAGGACGATGGCCCAGACCACCGAGCGGCGCGCGTCCTTCGCCGTCGGGACCGTGTAGAAGCGCATCAGGACGTGCGGCAGGCCGGCCGTGCCGAGGACCAGCGCGACGCCCAGCGACAGGAAGTCGAGCTTCGTCGTGCCGGTCTTGCCGTACTGCTTGCCCGGGTCGAGCAGCGCCGCGCCGCCCTTGCCGCCCTTGTCGACGGCGGCCTGGAGCAGGTCGGACAGGTTGAAGCCGTACTTCCCCAGCACCCACAGCGTCATCGCGAACGCGCCGACGATCAGCAGCGCCGCCTTGATGATCTGCACCCAGGTGGTGCCCTTCATGCCGCCGATCAGCACGTACAGGATCATGATCACGCCGACCACGGCGATCACGACGTCCTGCCCCACCTCGCCTTCGATGCCGAGCAGCAGGTTGACCAGACCACCGGCGCCGGCCATCTGCGCCAGCAGGTAGAAGAACGAAACAGCCAGCGTCGAAACGGCGGCGGCCGCGCGCACCGGGCGCTGTTTCATCCGGAACGCCAGCACGTCGCCCATCGTGAACTTGCCGGTGTTGCGCAGCAGTTCCGCGACCAGCAGCAGCGCGACGAGCCACGCGACCAGGAACCCGATCGAATAGAGGAACCCGTCGTAACCGTTGACGGCGATGGCGCCCGCGATGCCGAGGAACGACGCCGCCGAGAGGTAGTCACCGGAAATCGCGATGCCGTTCTGCGGACCGGTGAACGCACGCCCGGCGGCGTAGTAGTCCGACGCCGTCTTCGTGTTGCGGCTGGCCCGGAACACGATCACCAGCGTGATCGCGACGAAGACCAGGAAGATGATGATGTTCAGGGCGGAGTTGCTGCCCTCCACCCCCGCGGCGAGGCTCATTTGCCGGACTCCCCTTCGATCCGGGCGCGGATCTCGTCGGCCACCGGGTCGAGCTTCCGGTTGGCGTAGCGCACGTACAGCCCGGTGATGACGAACGTCGAGACGAACTGCAGCAGCCCGAAGACCAGGCCGACGGTGATGTTCCCGAACAGCTTCGTGCTCATGAAGCCGTGCGCGTAGTCGGCGAGCAGGACGTACAGCAGGTACCAGAGCAGGAACAGCGCGGTCATCGGGAACACGAACGACCGCAACCGACGGCGGAGGTCCGCGAATTCGGGGCTCTCCTGGACCCTCTCCCAGTCGGTCTGCGGCTCCGCGCCACCGACGTCTTGTTCGGTGCTGCTCACGGCGGATCTCCACCTTCCCGTTGTTCGTGCTGGTAGAAACCAACGGAACTTATGGGTCGAAGGTGTAATTCGTAATCCCTCGATCGGGTATCACTTTCTTACGGACTGTCAGCGCATTACTTGCGGTGCCGACCCCGGCCGGCGATTCGCGTCTTTTCTTCGGCTTGTCCGAATCGCGCGACCGCCCTGTCTCGCATGAACCCGAGCGGATCGGGCGCGTGCAGCCGCAGCATGATGTCGTGCACGTGCTCCGGCCGGCCGTAGCCGGTCACGCGGCTGACCAAGTACGTCGTCACGAACGCGGCCGGCACGGTGATCAGCGCCGGCTGGTTGACGAACCAGGGCGCCCAGCCGCCGGTGTAGCCGCTCACGACGTTGACCACCAGCGCCGCCAGCACCAGCGCGCCGCCGACGAACATCCCCGCCAGCGCCCCCGGCCAGGACAGCTTCCGCCACCAGATGCCCAGCACCAGCAACGGGCTGAACGTCGACGCCGCGAGCGCGAACGTCATCCCGATCGACAGCGAGATGTCCTCCGGCCGCAGCACCACCGCCAACGCGATCGGGAACAGCGCGACCAGCCCGGTCGCCACGCGGAAGTCCCGCACCCGGCCGGGCAGCAGGTCGGTCGACACGACCCCGGCGACGCTCACCAGCAGCCCGGACGTGCTCGACAGGAACGCGGCGAACGCGCCCGCGGCGGTCACCGCGCCGAGCAGCTGCCCGCCGATCCCCGGCAGGATCGCCGAGGGCAGCCGCAGGATCGCCGCGTCCGTCTTGCCGGTGACCAGCAGCTCCGGGACGTACATCCGGGACAGCGCGCCCAGCAGCGTCGGGAAGAGGTAGAACAACCCCAGTAGCAGCAGGACGTGCACGGTGGTGCGGCGCGCGGCCTTGCCGTCGGGGTTGGTGTAGAAGCGGACCAGCACGTGCGGCAGGCCCATCGTTCCGAGGAACGTCGCGAACATCAGCGAGTACGTCTGGAGCAGGTCGGTGAGGCTGCCCGACCCCGGGTGCAGCCAGCTGTCGTTGTTCGCGATCGCGTCGCTGACCACCGGCACCGGCGTCCCCGCCGGGAACTTCAGCTTCGTGCCTTCGGAAACCGTGTGCGGCGCCAGCGGGGTCCAGTGCGTCGGCCCGGCCGCCGGGCCGTTGTCCGTGCGGCCGTAGGCGTACAGGAAGGTGTCCGAAGTGACGTGCAGGGTGACGTCGGTCTGGACGTCCACCGTGGTGTCGGTGGTGAACACCGGCGGCGCGGCCACGCCGAGCGGGCGGAAGCCGTCCGGGCCGCCGCCGGCGAAGAAGACCATGCACAGCGCGAAAGCGGGCACCGAGATCGCGAACAGCTTGAGCCAGTACTGGAAGGCCTGGACGACGGTGATCGCGCGCATGCCGCCGGCGATCACGTTGAACGCCACCACGACCATCACCGCGATCGCGCCGGCCCACACCGGCACCGGCAGGATCGTCGCCAGGGTCAGGCCGGCGCCCTGCAGCTGCGGGACCATGTAGAGGATCCCGATGAACACGACGAACGCCGTCGAGAACCGACGCAGGCCGATGGAGCCGAGCCGCATCTCCAGGAAGTCCGGGAGCGTGTACGCGCCGGAGCGGCGCAGCGGCGCGGCGACGAAGAGCATCAGCGCGAGGTAACCCGCGGTGAAGCCGATCGGGAACCACAGCGCGTCGGCGCCGTCCTTGAGCACGATCCCGGCGATGCCGAGGAACGACGCCGCGGACAGGTACTCACCGGAGATCGCGGCGGCGTTGCGCCGGGACCGGACCGTGCGCCGCGCGACCAGGAAGTCGTGGGTGCTCGTGGCCGAACGCGAGGAGCGGTGACCGAGGTAGAAGGTCACCACGGCGACCAGCACGATGCCGGTCAACGCCCACGGGTTCAGCTGCACGGGAGGAATCCTCGCACGAGTCGTGCGGAGCTAGTTTTCGATCATGTCCACGAACGCGCGTTCGTTGCGCTCGGCCAGCCGGTTGTACCAGATGCCGACGCCGAACAGGAACGGGAACGGCAGCACGCCGAGGATCAGCCACGCCACCGGGATGCCGGCCAGGCTCAGCGCGGAGAACCCGGGCACCAGGTAGAACAGCACCGGCAGCGAGCCGAACACGACGACGACGAGCAGCGACAGCAGCAACGCCGTCCGCAGCTGCACCTTCACCAGGTGGTCGCGCACCAGCAGTTTTCCCCAGCTGGTCTGCTCTTCCAGCTCGACGCGGGCGCGCAGGGTGCCGGCGCCGCGCCGCGGGTCGTTGAGGATCACTCGTTCCCGCTTGGGCCGGGCGTGGTGCTCCGGTTTCGGCGCCTCTTCGTCCGGCGCCGGCGGGAGCGACTCGACGACGGCCCGGTCGGCCGGCTGCGGCAGCCGTTCGCGGGCGCGCCTGCCGAGCGTGGGATCCGGTTCGCGCACGCCGTTCGCGCGGCGCTCGTAGAAGTCGTCGGTCATGACCGGGCCCGGCTCAGCCGTTCCGGCCCGAACCGACCAGCCGGTCCTTCAGCGCACGGGTGTGCCGCCGGCTCACCGGCAGCACCTTCTCCTCGTTGCCGATCACGACCTGGTAGCCGCCCTGGCCCATCCGCAGCTCGGTGATCAGCGGCAGCGCGACCAGGAACGACCGGTGGATCCGGACGAACCCGGCCTTCTCCCAGCGTTCCTCGAGCTGCGCCAGCGGGATCCGGACCAGGTGGCTGCCTTCGGTGGTGAACAGCCGTGCGTAGTCACCCTGCGCCTCGACCCAGCGGACCGACGAGCGCGGGATGAGCTTGGTGGTGCCGGCCAGCTCGACCGGGATGACCTCGTCGTCGTTCTTCACGCCCAGCTCGCCGCCCAGCGCGCCGGGCGGGGGTGCCGAGGCGGAGGCCAGCTTGTCGATCACGCGGGTGATCGCGCGGTCGAGGCGGTCCTGCTGGTACGGCTTGAGGACGTAGTCGAGCGCGCCGAGGTCGAAGGCGTTGACCGCCTCTTCGGCGTGCCCGGTGACGAACACCAGGGCGGGCGACGGGCGCAGCGCGGCGAAGACGCGGGACATCTCCATGCCGGACAGGCCGGGCATGTCGATGTCGGCGAAGACGGCGTCGACGATCGGCAGGCCGCGGTCCTTGCGCTCGCGCAGCCTCGGGTCGTCGGTCGAGAGGATGCGCAGCGCTTCCGACGCGTCGATCGCCGGGAACACCTTCGCCACGTGCGGGCTGTGTGTCAGGCAGTGGACGAGTTCGTCAAGCCCTTTCGGCTCGTCGTCCACAGCCAGGACCACGAGCTTCCGGGTGTCATCGTGAGCACTCACAGTGAAACGCATCCTGCCCATTGCCGAGTGCAATGTCCAGCCCCCGTCCGCCTGAAGTGGGGAGACCCGCGGCCGGGGGCCGCGGGTCCCTCGTCTCAATGCACGAAGGTGAACCAGTTGAGGTTCACGAAGTCGGCGGGCTGGCCGCTCGTGAAGGTCAGGTACACATTGTGCACGCCGGTGACGCCGCTGATGTTCGCGGGCACGGTCCGCCAGCTCTGCCAGCCACCGGTGTTCCCGACGGCAAAACTGCCGATCGGGGCGTTGGACAGGCTGTCGAGCCGCACTTCGACCAGCCCGCTGACCCCGCCGGCCGCGCCGGACGCCACGCGCGCCTGGAAGTTGGTCGCCGCGGAGCCGCCGAAGTCGACACCCGGGTAGAGCGCCCAGTCGCCGTTGCCCGCCGGCCCGATGTTCTGGCCGCCGCCGGTGTCGCTGGTCGTCTGCTTGGTCAGGCCGTTCTGCTGCGAGTACGACTCGGCCTGGATGGTGCTGTACGCGCTGCCGCCGCTCCCGGGCGGCGTGGTCGTCGTGGTCGGCGGCGGTGTGGTGGTGCCGCCACCGGAGCCGCGCGTGGACACCGTGACGTAGTCGACGACCATCGGGCGGCCCGGCACGATCCCCGGCCCCGGCGTGGTCGTGCCGGAGTTGTTGTTGGGGAACGCGCCGCCGATCGCGACGTTCAGCAGCACGAAGTAACCCTGGTGGCTGGTCATGTTCGCCCACGTGGTCGCATCGACCTGGTTCTGGCTCACCGAGTGGAACTGCTGGCCGTCGACGAACCAGCGGAACACCTGCGGGCTGACGCTCGCGTCCCATTCGAAGCGGTAGGTGTGGAAGGCCGACTGGCAGCTGCTGCCGGGGCAGGCGCGGTTGGCCACGATGCCGGTGGTCTCGTTGCACGGGCCGCCCGGGTTGACGCCGCAGTGCATGACGCCCCAGACGGAGTTGATCCCGTTGACGTTCTCCATGATGTCGAACTCGCCGATGGCGGGCCAGTTCCACCAGTTGCCGCGGTAGGGGCCGCCGAGCGCCCAGAACGCCGGCCAGTAGCCGAGCGCGGCGGCGCCGGTGACGTTCGGCATCTGGATCCGGCTTTCGATCCGCATGACCCCGCCCGCCGGCGGCTTGAAGTCGGTGCGCTGGGTTTCGACCCGCGCCGACGTCCAGTTGCCCGCGCCGTCGCGCAACGGCGTGATGCGGAGGTTGCCGGCGCCGTCCTGGGAGAGGTTCGACGTGCTCGACGTGTAGTTCTGGATCTCGCCGGTGCCCCAGTTGCCGGGGCCGCCGGGGTAGGCGTGGCCGGTGTCGATGATCCAGTTCGAGCCGGACGGCAGGCTGCCCGCGCCGCCGGTGAAGTCGTCGGCGAAGACCGTGGTCCAGCCCGAGTCGGGCGGCGGGATGGACGCGGCGGCGGGCAGGGTCAGCGGAACCGCGATGAGCGCGGCGCCGAGCACCGCGCCGATGGCGAATCTTCGGGAGTGGGGCATCGGGTACGACCTCCTCGTCGTCCGGATTTGTTGCCGATCGCAACAAAGCCCGTCGACAAGGGGACCTCCCGACCCGGGAAGATCGCCAGACCCGTTACCGGGGAAGAGTGATCCGGGTCACAAAACCTGCCCGGAACTACCCGAACCGGACAGACCGAGCAGGGCCGACCCGATGGCGAGCAGCGCGTCTTCGATGCCCGGCAGCGTACGCAGGTGCGGGGTCCGGGCGACGTCGTTGACCACCGTGAGGACGGCCTGGACACGCACCCGCGCCGGGCCCGCGTCGAGGTCCGGAAGCCGGCTGACCCACGCTTCGACGTACTCGCGCTGGGTGCGGCGCAGGGCGTGCCGCTCGGGTTCCGGCAGCAGCCCGACCTCGGTGATCAGCAGGTCGACCACGTGCCGATGGGCCAGCGAATACCTCGTGTACGACCGCAGCAGCCCGGGCAGCGACGCCGTCCGCAGGCCTTCGCCGAGCGCGTCGGCCCCGGCGCGCAGGGCCGTCATCAGCAGCTCGGACTTGCTCTCGAAGTGGTGGTAGACGCTCGGCCCCGCGATCCCGGCGGCCGCGCCCACCTCTTCGATGCCGACACTGTGGAAACCGCGCTCGGCGAACAGCCGGGTCGCGGTCGCCAGCAGCAGCTCCCGCCGGTTCGCGGGCTCGGCGACCGGTTCCGCGGTGCGCTCGCCCAGGTCCGGAAGGGCGACCGAGGCGACCGTGGCCGCCAGCGACGTCATCAGCTCGTCGTAGGCCGGGCGCGGCAGCCCGACCCGCTGGAACGAGACGCTGACCAGCACCGCGAGCACCGCCCAGGCCAGCAACCCGGCCTGGTCCGCGGTCAGCTCCGGACGCCGGTCCCGGAGCCGGCCGGCGAGCTGCCGCGCCAGCCGCCGCAGCGGTTCGCCGACGCGGTGGCGTTCGGCCGGGTCGAGGTGCCGGGACTCGCGCTGCCACAGGACCCCGGCGTCGCGCCGGTCGAGCACCCCGGTCGCCAGCTCGGCGAGGTCGCCGACGTCGAGCGCGCGCAAGGCGTCTCCGACGACCTCGGCGAGCAGCTCCTGCTTGCCGCGGAAGTGCCGGTACAGCGCGGACGGCCCGATCGCGACGGCCTCGGCGATGTCGCCCATCAGGACGTGCGGGTACCCGCGGCGGACGAACATCTCCGCGGCCGCGGCGACGATCAGCGCGCGGCGGTTGCGCGGCCGGGTGCCGCGGGCGGGTGCGGACAACTCAGTGGACCCCGCGGTCGCCGCCGGTCCAGTGCCGCTTCCGCAGCTCGCGCTTGAGGATCTTGCCCGCGCCGGACATCGGGAGCGCGTCGGTGAATTCGAAGGTGCGCGGCACCTTGTAGCCGGCGATCGCTTCGCGGCAGAAGTCGCGCAGCTCGTCTTCGGTCGCTTCGCGGTCTTCAAGCAGCACGACCACAGCGTGCACCCGCTCGCCCCAGTGCTCGTCCGGCACCCCGATCACCGCGCACGCGGCCACGGCCGGATGCTTCGCCAGGGCGTTCTCCACCTCGGCCGAATACACGTTCTCGCCGCCGGACACGATCATGTCCTTGATCCGGTCGACGACGAAGACGTACCCGCGCTCGTCCATGTACCCGCCGTCGCCGGTGTGCATCCAGCCGCCGCGCAACGCCGTCGCCGTCTCCTCCGGCCGGTTCCAGTAGCCGAGCATGACGTGGTCACCGCGGCAGACGATCTCGCCGACGGTCCCCCGTGGCACCTCGACGTCGTCCGGATCGACGATCCGGACCTCGGCGTGCGGCGCCGCGCGGCCGGCGGCCCGGCGCAGCGCGGGGTCGTCGTGGTCTTCCGACGAAAGCAGCGTCGCGACCGGCGAGAGCTCGGTCATGCCGTACGCCTGCACGAAACCCGCGCCGGGGAACACCTTCCGCGCGCGTTCCAGCACGGCCTCCGAGATCGGCGAGGCGCCGTAGACGACGTGGTTCATCGACGTCAGGTCGTGCTGCGGGACGTCCGGGTGGTCGACGAGCAGCTGGATCATGGTCGGCACCAGCAGCGTGTCGGTCGGCCGCCGGGTGCTGATCGCCTCGAGCACACCGGCCGGGGTGAACATCGGGACGATCACGTGCGTCGAGCCGACGAGCTGCCCGGCCGCCCACGCGGCACCGTCGGCCAGGTGGAACATCGGCGCGGCGTGCAGCAGCTTGCCGCGCGCGGTGAGGAAGCGGCCGGTGGCGAGGCTGCCCAGCGCCGACGTCAGCAGGTTGCGGTGGCTGAGCATGACGCCCTTGGGCGTGCCCGTGGTGCCGCCGGTGTAGTAGACGCCGAGCAGGTCGTCCCCACCGCGGCGCGCGTCCTCGACCGGATCGGCGCCGGCGACGAGGTCCTCGTACCCGAGCATGCTCGCCGGCGTCGGGGCCTCGCCGATGTGGATGACGGTGGTCAGGCCGTCGCCCAGCTTCGGGACCATCGGGACGAAGGCGTCGTCGACGAGCAGCACGCGCGTGCCGGACTCGGTGAGCGAGTAGGCGATCTCCGCCGGGCTCCAGCGGATGTTGATCGGGTTGAGCACGGCGTTCGCCCACGGCGTCGCGAGGAGGTACTCGTGGTAGCGGTCGGAGTTGAGGGCGAGGATCCCGACGCGGTCCCCGGTGCCGACGCCGAGCTCCTTGAGCGCCCCGGCGAACCGCGCGACGCGACCGGCGACCTCGCCGACGGTCCGGACGCGGTCGCCGAACTCGGTCATCGGGCGGTCGGGCCCCTGCTGCACGGCCTGGTGGAGGGTCTGCGTGAGGTGCATCCGCCGCTCCCTTGCCTAGCGCTGATTCACATAGCCTAGCGCCGGTTCACTTAGGAGGACAGACCTCGACGACGGTCACGTCGTCGAGGTCTTGGCTCAGAGGCCGAAGCGGGACCAGGCCGCCTTGTGCGTCACCGCGTCCAGCAGGGCCGATGCCGCCGCCGGGGCGCCGACGCCCAGACGGGCCAGCAGGGGGCGCTTCGGCTCGGCGACCGAGATCTCCACGTCCGGGTAGCGCTGGGTGATGATCTGCCGGAGGCTGCCGAGGCCGTCGATCAGGCCCAGCTCCTCGGCCTTCGCGCCGAGCCAGACGTCGCCGGTGAAGAGGTCCTCGGTGGCGGTCAGGCGGTCGCCGCGGCGGTCCTTCACCCAGCTCACGAACAGGTCGTGGAGCTGCGTGTGCATCTTCTTCAGCCACTCGACGTCTTCGGGCTTCTCCGGCGAGAACGGGTCGAGACGCGACTTGTTCGCGCCCGCCGTGTGGAGACGGCGCTCGATGCCGAAGCGCTCCAGCAGCCCCGTGAAGCCGAAGCCGCCGCTGATCACGCCGATCGAGCCGACCATCGACGTGCGGTGGGCGAAGATCTCGTCCGCCGCGCAGGCCAGCCAGTACCCGCCGGACGCGGCGACGTCCTCGCAGAACGCCAGGACCGGCACCTTCTTCTCGTCGGCCAGCTGCCGGATCCGCTCGGCGACCAGGCCGGACTGCGTCGGGGCGCCGCCCGGCGAGTTGATCAGCAGCGCGACCGCCTTGAGCCGATCGTGGGCGAACGCCCTGGTCAGCGCCGACTCCACCGCGGCCAGGTTGATCGCGCCCCTGGCCAGCGGGGACGGCGACGGCGTGATCACGCCGTGCAGCTTCACCACGGCGACGACGTCCTTGCGCTCGACCCGGTCGGCGAGCACCGGGATCCGCGAAGCCAGCTTGTCCGTAACGCTCATAACTCCAGGCTAGCCGGATTCAGCCCATGGGGAGGATGCCGGACCGGGTGCCGTTGACGCCGTTCACCTCGGCGCCGTTGAGCTGGGCCGGGCCGCCCTGCGACGGGACCTCGGCCTCGGCGTCCGAGCTGTAGTCCGGCATGTTCGGGCGGACGCCGGGGACGAACTTCGGCACCCGGAGCGTCACCTTCATGCCGGCGCCGGGCGCGGTCTCGACCATCACCGCGTAGTCGCCGCCGAACACCTGCTGCATGCGCTGGTTGATGTTGCCGAGCCCGACGTGCGCGCCGGTGCGGTGGGCGCTCTTGAGCTCGTTGAGCCGCCGCGGGTCCATGCCGATGCCGTCGTCCTCGACGCTGATCAGCGCCTCGGTGCCGTAGTCCTGCGCGATCACCGTGACGCAGCCGCCGCTGGGCTTGCTGGCCAGGCCGTGCTTGACCGCGTTCTCCACCAGCGGCTGGATGATCAGGAACGGCACGACGACGCTGAGCACCTCGGGCGCGATCTTCATCCGCACCTCGAGCCGGCCGCCGAAGCGGGCGTTCTCGATGGTCAGGTAGCGGTCGATGTTGCGCAGCTCCTCGGCGAGCGAGGTGAACATGCCCGACGTCCGGAACGAGTAGCGCGTGAAGTCCGCGAAGTCCTGAAGCAGCTCTCGCGCCTCTTCGGGGTCCGTGCGGATCAGCGCGGAGATCGTGTTCAGCGCGTTGTAGACGAAGTGCGGGGAGATCTGCGCGCGCAGCGCCTTGATCTCGGCCTGCTGCAGCTGCTGCTTCGACTCGTCGAGCCGGGACAGCTCGAACTGCGTGCAGACGAACTGCGCGACCGCGTCGGCCATCTGCACCAGGCGCCCGCGCGTGCGGCCGACGACGATCAGCGCCGCCTCGGTCTCGCCCTCCACCAGCAGCGGCACGATCACCGCCGTCTTCATCCGGCAGGTGCCGCGGTGGTTGCAGGGCATCCGGTCGTGCGCGACGACCTCACGCCGGTGCTTGCGGATCGAGGCGCCGATCGCGTCGACGAGGTCGACGTAGTGCTCGTTCGCCTCGCCGTCCCACGACAGCAGCGTGCCTTCGCTGTCGGTGATGCCGACCGCGACGCAGTCGAGCATCTGCAGCAGCTGCGTGGTGATCTTGTCGGCGGCGTCCTCGTCCAGGCCGGAGCGGAGGTTCGGCGCCGCCTTCGACATCCGGTGGACGGCCTGGAGCATGGCGTCCTCCACCACGCTGGCCGGCTTGCGCAGTTTGACCAGCAGCACGATCACCACGATGCCGAGCAGGACCGCGACCCCCCAGGGGACGACCTGCGCAAGCGGAAACCCGGACACGGCGTCCATGCTCTGCGCTCGATCAACCGGGTGCAAGGCCTGATCCCACTTTCTGTTCAAACGTGACGACCGAGGGTGGGAACGACCCTACTAAGCGTCGGGTGGCTGTCCGCATGGTCACCGTGCGCAACGCGCGGAAGGCTTGTGCTGTTCCACGGGCTCGGGGGAAAGGGGCAGGAAGAGTGCGGTTTCGGGGGTTCGCGGCCGGGGTGCTCGCGGTGCTGGTGACGACGGCGGGGGCGGCCGGCCCAGCACGTGCGGCCGAACGGGGGAATCCGGTGCGTGACGCCGTGACCACTCTCGTGTCCGAGGGGGGATACCCGGCCGCCGTCGCGTACCACCGCGACGGCGGCCGGGTGGCGCACTACGCGGCGGGGGTCGCGGACACGCGGACCGGGGAGCCCGCGGCGGCCGGGCAGCGGTGGCGGATCGCGAGCAACACGAAGGCGTTCACGGCGGTGGTCGTGCTGCAGCTGGCCGGGGAGGGCCGGCTGGACCTCGACGCGCCCGTCGGGCTGCCGGGCGTGCCGCCGGTGACGCCGCGGCAGCTGCTCGGCCACACGAGCGGGATCCACGACCCGGCCGACAGCACGCTGTTCGCGCCCTACTTCGCCGGTGACCGCGGGTACGTCTACACCCCCGGCGAGGTCATCCGGCTCGCCCTGCGGACGCCGCCGTCACCGCCCGGGAAGCACGAGTACTCGAACACCGGCTACCTCGTGCTGGGGCAGCTGGTTGAACGGGTCACCGGCCACGACGTCCGCGCCGAGATCGCCGCGCGGATCCTGCGGCCACTCGGGCTCGCGCACACGTCGTTCCCGCTGACCTCGCCCTACCTGACCGGCCCGCACCTGCACGGTTACGACCTCGACGGCGTCGACTGGACGACGCTGAGCCCGTCCTACGACTGGACGGCGGGCGCGATGGTCTCGACCGTCGACGACCTGGCCGCGTTCCACCGGGCGCTCTTCGCCGGCCGGCTGCTGCGGCCGGCCGAGCAGGCCGAGCTCGTCGGCCAGGAGCTGGGCGTCGAGAAGCTGACGCTGCCCTGCGGCCGGACGGTCTGGGGAAACACCGGCGCGGGCCCGGGGTACCTGAGCGTCTCGATGACCGACGGGCGGCGGCAGCTCACCCTGGTCGCCACCGCCTTCGACATCCGGGCCGAGGCCGAGGGCCGCGTGCCGGTGCCGTCGACGACCGAGCAGCCGCTGGTGGCGGTCTTCTGCTGACTACTTCAGCAGCCGCGACATCCGGCGGTCGGCCAGCGGCTTGCCGCCCGTCTGGCAGGTCGGGCAGTACTGGAACGACTTGTCGGCGAAGGAGATCTCGCGGATCGTGTCGCCGCAGACCGGGCACGGCAGGCCGGTGCGGGCGTGCACCCGCAGGCCCGAGCGCTTCTCCCCCTTCAGCCGCGCGGCTTTCTGGCCCACCGAGCGCTCGACGGCGTCGGACTCGATCTCGTGGATCGCCTCGGCGAGGGTTTCCAGCGCGCCGTCGTCGAGCTTGCCGATCGTGGCGTACGGCGAGAGCTTCGCGCGGTGCATGATCTCGTCGGAGTAGGCGTTGCCGATGCCGGCGATCAGGGATTGGTCGGTGAGCGCCCACTTCAGCCGCGTGTTCTTCCCGGCGAACAGCTCCCGCAGCTGCGCGGCGTCGACCGCCAGCGCGTCCGGGCCGAGCCGGGCCACGCTCGAGATCTCCTGCGGGTCCTTGACGATCCACACCGCGAGGCCCTTCTTCGTGCCCGCTTCGGTGAGGTCGAAGCCGGGCCCGGTGGCCGACTCGAGGTGGACGCGCAGCGAGATCGGGCCCTTGCCCGGCTTGAGCGGCGCCGGGGCCAGGCCGTCGGACCAGCGCAGCCAGCCCGCGCGGGCCAGGTGGACGACCAGGTGCAGGTCACCCGCGACGACGTCGAGGTGCTTGCCGTGCCGGGTCGCGCCGGTGATCTCGCGGCCGTGCAGGTCCGTCCACGGCGGGGTCGCCGTCTTCAGCACGCTCAGCGATGCGACATCGATGCGGAAGATCGTCTGGCCGACAGCGTTCTCACGCAGGTGGTGGGCCAGCGCTTCGACCTCGGGTAGCTCGGGCATGTCCCCAGTTTCACCCCTTCGGCCGAATTCCGGTACCGGCTACTCGACCGGGTGCAGGGGCCCGTCGAAGTCGGGCAGCGAGTGGCGCTGGATGGTCTTCGAGATCTTCTTGACCTCACCCTGCACGGTGAACATGCCGCGGATGGTGCCGACCCAGCGCTCGGACGGCCGGTCGCCGGTCACGTCACCCTCGGTCTCTGCGACCACCGTCCACGGCCGGCGCAGGATCCACCGCAACGGGAAGAACAGCATCACCAGCAACAGCGCCAGCAACACCCACGCCGGGACGTTGACCTGGTCCGGCGTCCACACCACGAGGATCACGGCCAGCAGCGCGGTGACCACGATCATCGCGATGCCGGGGCCGTAGCTGCCGGCGACGTCGTGCTCGAAGTCGTCGGCCGTGGCCGGGGCACGCCATTCCATCTGGGCACGGACCACCCAGTCGCGGCCGTCTTCGCCGCGCACCAGCCGGTTCATTCAGTAGCCTCCCGGGCCGCCCGCAGGGTGAGCAGCACAACGGTACCGTGCGCGGCCGCACCCGCGCGAGGGCGGAACCGGACATCCCACCCGGCGAAGTTGATCACCGCTGATCAGGAACCCGCGGAGCCGGACTCGGCAGAATCGGACGATTCGCTCGAACCAGTGACGGCCGACGTGCTGCTCGGGCAGGGTTTCCCCGACGTCGGCGTGACCGAGGTCGACGGCTCCGTGGTCGCGTCTTCGTCGTCCTTCGGCGCGGGTGTGCTGGTCAGGGTCGGCGTCCACTCCGGGCGGTCGCCCGGCGAGAGCTCCGGCGCGTCCGCGCTCTCCGGCGTGGGCGTGTCACCGGATTCGGTGATCGTCATGTCCGGGGTGGGCGTTTCGGAGTCCAGCCGCGGCGACGTCGAGGAGTGGCCGGGCGTGCTGAACGTCGAGGACGTGATGTCGTCGCGCGGGGTCAGCGCGTCGCCGCCGGCGCCGGGCTCCCCGGCCGGGACGTCACCACCGGGCACCCCCGGCACCTCGTTCGCCCCGAGCTGACGCTGCTCGCCACGCTGTCGGACCGGGAAAGCCCCGGTCCCGCGGCCGTTGAGCACGCCGATGCCGATCTGCGGGTCCGGCTGCGACTGGGGCGGCGGCTGGTGGTGCGTCTCGGTCGGCGGCACCACCACGAGCTCCGGAGCGCCGCCGGTCAGCCCGACGTCCTGCACGGGCGCCGAGCCGAACAGCACCGGACCGGCCGCGACGCCGACGGCGCCCACGGCGGCGGTCGACGCCAGCGCCAGCCCGATCTTGACCTTGGAGCCGACGAGGACACCCTTGAGCGCCGCACCCAGCCCGGTCAGCACACCGCTGCCGCCCGCCGCGGCCGGCACCAGCAGCACCAGCACCCCGGCGTGCGCGCGCAGCGACGAACAGACGTCACGCAGCTCGTCCTGGGTCGCCCGGCACGACGAGCAGCCGTGCAGGTGCGCCTTGATCCGCTCGGCCTCGGCCCCGGTGACGCTGCCCGCGGTGAACCCGCCGAGCTTTTCGACGACGGCGCGGCACGAGTCCGGCCCGCGGCTCACCGAGAGGTGGGCCTGCAGGTAGGCCGCGCGCAGCCCCTGGCGGGCGCGGCGGGCCAGCGCCGCGGTGGCGTTCGCGCTCAGCCCGAAGTGCGGGGCGACCATCGCGGGCTGCTCACCCTCGACCTCGGTCTGCCACAGCACGGACCGCCAGCGCTCGGGCAGGCTCGTGAACGCCGTGGTGATCAGCGTGTGCTCGGCCGTGCGGGCGTGCGTGTCGGCGCCCGCGCCGGCGCGGAAGGTCAGCTCGTCGTCCGACACGGGGACGTCGCGGCGGGCACCGTGCCACTCCCAGGAGACCCGGCGGGCGACGGTCAGCAGGTAGGCGCGGACGTAGTCCCGGGGGCCGGAGCCACGGCGAAGCGCCTGGAGCACGCGGAAGAACGTCTCCGCGGTGATGTCCTCGGCCTCGGACCGGTCGGAAGCCAGGCTCTGCGCCAGTCTCCGGACGGCGGCGGCGTGCAACTCGAACAGCTCCCCGAACGCGGCGTCCTCACCGTTTCGAAGTCGTTGCAGCAGTGCCTGCTCGTCGGATTCCGAGGCCGCTGGTGGCGGCACCGTGCCCAGCTCGGTCATCCGGCCCGGCACCTCCTCCCCGAAGGTCTCCCCGTTCGGTCGAATGGGGACACCATACGGAGGGAATCAGCCGTCGTCACCCCTTGTACGCCAGCTGTGACACCGAAGCACCGGGTCAGGGCACCGGGGGACCCGCTCATCGGAGCGGTTTCGGGAGGGTATAGAGTACGTCTCAACAGCAAGGCAGTGCGGATGTAGCGCAGCTGGTAGCGCATCACCTTGCCAAGGTGAGGGTCGCGGGTTCGAATCCCGTCATCCGCTCAAGATCAGGGCCGTACCACTGGTGCAAACCAGGGGTGCGGCCCTTGTTCGTGACTGCGGTCACAGGGGTCGCCGTTACCTTCTGGCGGGGTTTGTCGGGGTTCGGGAACTGTTTTCATCTGGTGTTCCGGCGGCGTTCGGCCGAAGCCACCTTTTCGGGTGATGCTCGGGCGTGATCGTGCTTCGCATGACCGAACTGACTCGTCGCCGTCTTCTCGGATCTGCCGCCGGGGTCGCCGCCACCGCGGCTGCGGCCACCCTCATGCCGCCGAACGTCCAGCGCGCGCTCGCCCAGGGCGCCCCGAAGCACGGCTCGCTGAAGGACATCGAGCACGTCGTGCTGCTGATGCAGGAGAACCGCTCGTTCGACCACTACTTCGGCACGCTGTCCGGTGTCCGCGGGTTCTCCGACCCACACGCGGCGCGGCTGCCGAACGGCAAGCCGGTGTTCTACCAGCCGGACGCCGAGAACCCGGCCGGGTACGCGCTGCCGTTCCACCTGGACACGCACGCCACCAACGCGCAGAAGATCCCCTCGACGTCGCACGCGTGGTCGGTCCAGCACGAGGCCTGGAACGGCGGCAAGATGGACAGCTGGCTGCCGGCGCACCGCAAGGCCGACGGCAAGAACGGCCCGTACGTGACGGGGTACCACACGCGCGCCGACCTGCCGTTCCAGTTCGCGCTCGCCGAGGCGTTCACCATCTGCGACGCCTACCACTGCTCGGTCTTCGGCCCGACCTGGCCGAACCGGATGATGTGGATGACCGGCACGGTCGACCCGGACGGCGAGAACGGCGGCCCGATCCTCGACAACAAGGCGCCCGCCGGCGGCTACACCTGGACGACGTACGCCGAGCGGCTGCAGGCGGCCGGCGTCAGCTGGAAGGTGTACGAGCAGAGCGACACCTACGGCTGCAACATGCTGGAGAACTTCGCGAACTTCAAGAACGCGCCCGCGGACTCGCCGCTCGCGGTCAACGGCCTTACGCACCGGCCCGAGGGCCAGTTCGAGTACGACGCGCGCAACGACAAGCTGCCGACGGTCTCCTGGATCATCTGCACCTCGACGGCGTCGGAGCACCCGCAGTACACGCCGGCCGAGGGCGCCGCGTTCGTCGCGTCGAAGATCGACGCGATCGCCGCCAACCCCGAGGTCTGGGCCAAGACGGTGTTCATCCTCAACTACGACGAGAACGACGGCCTGTTCGACCACGTCGTCCCGCCGACCCCGCCGGCCGGCACGCCGCACGAGTTCGTCACGAAGACGTCCCCGGGCGGCACCCCGAGCAACGGCCTCCCGGTCGGCGCGGGCTACCGCGTCCCGGCGATCGTCGTGTCGCCGTGGACCGCGGGCGGCTGGGTGTGCAGCGAGAACTTCGACCACACGTCGACGCTGCAGTTCCTCGAAAAGGTGACGGGTGTGGCCGAGCCGAACATCTCCGACTGGCGCCGCCGCACCTTCGGCGACCTGACGTCGGCGTTCCGCTTCGGCGACCACAAGGCGCAGCCGCCGGTCCTGCCGGACACGTCGGGCCCGCTGACGCTCTCGCGCTTCGAGCAGGCCAACCTGCCGGCGCCGACGTTCCCGGGCGCCGATCAGAAGCCGCCGCGCCAGGAGCCGGGCGGCCGCCCGCGGGTGCCGCGCCACCCGTGACGGTTCGCGGCCACCCCCGTTTTTCGCGGGGGTGGCCGTTTTTTCCTACACCGCGGAGGTTTTGAAGGGATCGTGCTCGGCGAGGAGCTTGTCGAGCCGGGCCTGGTCGACGCGGGAGACCACCGAGGTCTCGTCCTGTCTGTCCCGGACGCACTTGGCCAGGGTGAAGGTCGAGGTGACGAGGTAGAGCATGCCGAGGGCGAGGAAGCCCCGGATCCAGCCGTCGACCGGCAGGTAGGTGATCGCTCCGACGACCGCGGCCAGCGCCAGGCCGAAGGAGAGGGCCGCCTGGATGTAGAAGGCCGTCGTGGTGGGGGACGTGGTTCCGGATTTGGTCATGTGACCACGGTCTCGCCGAGGGGTGGCGGGTGTCTTGAGCAGAACTACTCAGCGCCGGTTGCGATGGGGCTACAGCTCGGGGCGGGGTGGCAGAGGCGTGAACGCGCGACTGCGATGGTGTGAATGACCCATTCATCTCGTCCGGTGTCATGAATGAGTCATTCAAGACGTCGGGGGCGCCCTCACTGCAGCCAGCGGCACAACCCCCGCGCGTAGGCAGCCCCCGCCCTCCCTGGGGGCCGGCCCCGCTTCCAGCGTATCGGCGGGTGCCGACGGAAAGCCGGGATGAGCCGGAGTCCGGCTTGGTTGTCCACATTCGCGGGAGGCTGTGGACAGGCGGGTGCGACGGAAGAAGCGAGAGCGCCGGCTACAGCTCGTAGACGTCCAGGACCGTCGGGGCCACCGGGGTCAGGTGGGGGTCTTCGCGCTCCGTCACCTGGCCGCGGGCCATGCGGTAGACGCGGAAGTCGTTGTCGTGCTCGGTGTCCTGGTCGTCCCATGTGTACAGGAGCCCGTACGAGCCCGGGGCCAGCTCGCCGACCCTCGTGAAGAGGTCCAGGAGCTCCGGGCCGAGGCGGCCGCCGTGTTTGTCGAAGCCGCCGAAGTGGAGCATCGGCATGCCCGCGCTCCAGCGGAGGTCGACCAGGTCGAAGTCACCCGCGTCGCGGATCGCGCGGTGGACGCGGTCGACCAGGCGCTCCAGGAGCGCCGCGTCGTCGTCGCCGCTGGTCGTGGCCTGGATGGTCGCCCAACCGTGATACTCGAACACCCGCAGAACGGTAGCAAGAGATCAACGCCGGGCTCAGCGGGCCAGCGCGGACGGCTTCCCGTCGCGGCGCAGGACGTTGTTCAGCACACCCTCGCCGTGCCGCTCGAACGCCGGCACCAGCTTCTCGCCGAACACGCACAGCGTGCGCTCCCACGGGTGGCCGAGCGTGCCGAACGAGAAGTCCGAGGCCAGGAACAGGTGGTAGTCCGCGCGCGGGAACACCGGCACCGGCCAGCGGGCGCCGTCGGTCATCCGGTGCGGGCGGACGCGGTAGGACTGGTGCTGCCAGTGCAGCGCCCACAGCCAGTCGTCCGGGCCGCAGACCTCGCGGAACGCGGCCGCCGCGATGGCCGAGACCTGGTGCTCGTCGACGGCGTACGGGCCGAGGCGGAACTCTGCCGACGCGCGGTCCAGGTCGCCGGGCGAGAGGTCCCAGGTCCGCGACGGCGCCGGCTCGCGGAAGCCCGGCCAGGCGTGGGCGTAGGTGCTCGGCCAGAACGCCAGCTTGTCGTACACCCAGTACCAGGCGGGCTCGTCGGCGACGCGGGAGACGGCTTCCCAGGCAGCATTCACTTTTCGACCTCGAGGTTGGGCCAGGCACGGAAGAACACGCGAAAGCTTCGTGTTCGGCCTCCGGTTTGTCCAGTCCTCGTCCGCTCCGCGCGAACTGTGTCACTCGACCGGGTGGGTTCTGCCAAGTTGTCACCATGAGGATCGTCTTCGTACACGGAGCGTTCGTCCGGGACGGCGCGTGGTGGTGGCAGCCGACCGCCGACGTGCTGAGCGCGCACGGTCTTCGCAGCTCAGCGGCGGTGTTGCCGAGCTGCGAAGGCGACCCGAAGGGTGACCTCCACGACGACGCGGCGGCCGTCCGCGCGCTGCTCGACGCCTCCGACGAGCCCGCGGTGCTCGTGGGGCACTCGTACGGCGGAATGGTGATCTCCGAAGCCGGCGGCCACCCCGCGGTCCGCCGGCTCGTGTACGTGACGTCGTTCCTGCCGGACGCCGGCCAGGCGCTCGCCGGCTTCGGCACCGGCGAGCCGGCGCCCTGGCACGTCAGCCACGGCGACGGCACCGCGAGCGTCCGGGAGGAGCTGGTGCGGCCGCTGTTCGCCCAGGACTTCGACGACGCCACTTACGCGGGCGCCGCGGCCCGGCTCACCCCGCAGAACGAGGTCGTCTTCGGCCAGCCAACGACCACCGCGGCCTGGCGGAACGTGCCGTCGACCTACGTCGTCTGCGCCGACGACCGCGCCACCCCGCCGGAGACGCAGCGGGAGCAGGCGAAACGCGCGACCGACGTCGTCGAGCTGGCCGTCGCGCACCACCCGTTCGTCACCCGGCCGGAGCTGGTGGCCGACATCGTGCTTCAGACGACGACGTAGCCCATCAGGAACTCCTTGGTCTTGCCTTCGCAGCCGGCGTCGAGCGAGTCGAAGTGGCTCGCGCCCGCGTTGCAGCGGTAGATCGCCCGCGCGCTCGCCCAGGACGGCGGGTTGGCGTAGAGGTGACCGAGCAGGCCGAGTGACTGCTGGCCTTCGCACTTGCCGCTCTGGTCGGTCGAGCTGAACCAGTCCTTCTGGTCCTTCACCTTGCAGGCGAACAGCTTCCGCGTGCCCGGCTCGGCCGTCGCGACGAGCGAGCCGAACACGCCTTCCTTCGTGAAGCCGGCCGGCGGGCCGACCTTCTTCGTGCCGCTGAAGTGGCCGCCGTCGGGCTGGTGGTAGCGGGTCAGCGGCACCTCGGCCGGGTGCGGCTTGTCCCCCGCGCTCGACGGCGGCGGGGCCGCGGCCGAGCTCGCGCCGGGCAGCGCGGACGCGCTCGTGGCCGGCGGCGCCGAGGACTTCTTGGGGCCGGTCTTCGGATGCGACGGTGTCGCGGACGTCGTCGGGGTGGGTCCGGCCGAACCGCCGGGCGCGCTCGCGGCCGCCGGGGTCGTGCCGTCCGGCTTCAGCAGGAAGATCGCGCCGAGCGCGGCGACGACGGCGACCGCGACCCCGGTCAGCACCAGCGGAAGCCGCTTCTTGCGCGGCCGGTCCCAGTCCACTGTGGTCGGTGACGGCGTCGCGACCTTCGACGTCACGGGCTCGAAGACGATCGTCGGCAGTGAAGCCGGGTCGACGGCCTGGGTCGGCGAGTCGGTGATCGCGCTGCGGGCGGTGGAAAGCAGCCCCCGCAGGCCGGCCGCGCCCAGCCGGTCCGAAGTGGACTGCGTGAGCAGCCCGCGCACGGCGTCGGCGAGCGGGCCGCGGCAGTGCTCGAACACCGGCTGGTCGTACATGATCGCGTGCAGCGTCGCGGCCGTGGTGGTGCGCTGGAACGGCGCCCGGCCCTCGGCGGCGTGGAACAGCGTCGCGCCGAGCGACCAGAGGTCCGCCGCGGGCGACGGCCCGGCCCCGGCGAACAGCTCGGGCGCCATGTACCCGGGCGACCCCATGACGCCGCCGGTCTGCGTCAGCGACGGGTCGTCCATCGCCCGCGCGATGCCGAAGTCGGCGAGCTTCACGCGGTCGCCGGGCAGCACCATGATGTTGCTGGGCTTGACGTCCCGGTGCACGATGCCCGCCGCGTGCGCGCTCTCCAGCGCGCCGAGCACCTGCAGGCCGAGCGCGGCCACGCGGTCGTTCGCCAGCGGGCCTTCGCGGCCGACGACGTCGGCGAGCGTCGGCGCAACCACCAGCTCCATCACGATGAAGGTGGCGCCGTGCTCGCTGACGACGTCGTAGACCGTGACGACGCCGGGATCGTTGAGCCGCCCGGCCGTGCGCGCCTCGCGCATGACCCGCTCGAGGTTCGTCCCCGGCGGAGTGGCCAGCTCCTTCAGCGCGACCGGCCGGCCGAGCACCCTGTCCTCGGCGCGCCAGACGACGCCCATGCCGCCCCGGCCCAGCTCGGCCGAGATCGCGTACCGTCCCGCGACCAGTCTCATCGTCGCCCCCCTGAACGCTCGGGGGCGATGCTAGGGGAGGCGCCGGGCAAGCCCGGCGCCTCCCCTTCTCAGGCCGCGTCCCAGAGTGTCAGGAACGCCGAAGCCTCGCTGCGGGCCCAGGGGCGCAGCCGTTCACGATCACGGGCCGAGAGCTGGTACTCCTTCGCCCGGCGGACGTCGATCACCAGCGCTTCACCGCCCGGTAGGACGTCCGGCATCGCCTGCTCGAGCACCCACAGCGCGAGCTGCGCGGAGTCCTTCGTCAACGGCTCTTCCTTGAAGTAGAGCCAGGTCGCGTACCGGCGGCCGTTGCTCTTGCGGAGGCCGAGCTGCGGGCTGACGCCGATCTCGAGCTCGCCGATGCGGCAGCGCCCGCGGCCGACCTCGACCAGCCGCGGTGACTTCCGGCCGAGGTAGCGCAGCCAGCCGTCGGCTATCGCGGCGTAGTGCGGTTTCACCTTCTCGTCGGCGGCGTTGACCAGTGCGCGCAACGCTGTCGCGTCCTGGTTGGCCGCCCGGCCGGACCGCACGGCGTTGGCCGCCCGGCGGTAGTAGTTGAACGCGGCCCGCGCCGGGTCCTCGTACAGCCGGCGCTGCCGCCGGACGAACGACGACCGCGACGGACCGGAACTCGCGCTGTAGCCCACGAACGTGGGCAGGGTGATGTAGGCCATGGCCCTGCCTTCCTCCATCACGCCACCCGCGCGGTGCGGGCGGCATCTCCCCTGGACAACGCCCATTTTAGAACATATGTACGACAGTTTCGGGGGCCGAAGAGGTGACTAGCGCAGGGTGAAGGTGACCAGATCCGCCGACTCGGTGCGGGTGAGCGGCAGCCCGTCGAGCGGGCGGGTGAGCGCCTGCTCGTACGGCGTCCCGGCGGCGCCGACCTTCAGCACCAGCACCCGGGGGATGCCGTACTTGCGCAGCACGTCGACGCTGTGGACGTCCGGGAACGTCTTGAAGGCCTCGTTGATCTCGAGGTACTCCGGGGGCAGCAGCCCGTTGTGGCCGTTGGCGAGCTTCGGGAAGCCCTCGACGGACCAGAACTGGTAGACGAACTCGCTGAACGGCTTGTCCGGCTCCTGGACCATCGGCAGGATCACCGCCGGCCGCGGGTCGTCCCGGAAGGTCGCGGCCAGGTCCGGCGGGATGCCGGGCGGCGACGGGTGCCCCACGTCCGGGATGCCCTCCAGCAGCGCGAACAGCGCGGGCACCCCGAGCAGCAGCTGCAGCGCGCGGCCCCGGGCGTAGGTCGTGTCGCGGTCGCGCAGCCACTCGGACGCCTTGGTGAGCGCACCCGCCGCGAGCAGGATCAGCAGCAGGATCACCCAGAGCATCAGGCGCCCGGGCGTGCGCAGCGCGTCCCAGCCGGGCAGGTACTTCCACAGGATGTAGTAGGTGAAGTCGCCGCCGAAGAACTGCGAGCCCATCGCGAAGACGAACACCACGACCGAACCGGCGCCGAGCGCGGCCCGCACCCGGACCGACCAGGCGCTGGAGAACAGCCCCACCAGCGCCACGACGAGCAGCGCCAGCCCCGGGAAGAGGACCTTCTCGGACGCGCCGGGCTGCAGGAGCCAGTTCGAGTCGACCAGGATGCCGGTGTTCGGGTCCAGCGGGGTGCCCTGCCAGAGCCACGTCGAGCTGAGGGTGGTGAACAGGCCGTCCGCCGGGGGCGAGAAGACCTTCACCTCCTCCCAGGGCCGGTTGAACCCGTAGTCCGTGACGACCTGCCGGAACGGGATGGTCATCAGGTAGGTGACGACGAGGAACACCACGACCCCGGCGCCGTCCAAGACCGCCAGGCGGGTGCCGAACGTCTTCCGGTTCCGCAGCGCGACCACCAGGATCACGAGCCCGGCGACGCCCAGCAGGTAGACGAACGGGAGGCCGACCGCGAACCCGAGCGTCACCTGCCACGCCGCGACGACCCAGCCGACGAACGCCCACCACGGGCGGGCCAGCTCGGGACGGCGGCCGTGCCGCAGGGAGTAGCCGTGGCCGCGGGCCAGCGCGAAGAGCGCGAGGGCGATCGCGCCCGAGGAAAGGATGTTGAGGTGGCTGATGTGGGTCAGCCGCCAGGGCGCCCAGGCGAAGGCGACACCCGCCAGCGCCGCGGCCTGCCAGGTGCCGCCGAGCTGACGCACCAGCAGGTACGCGCCGGCGTAGGCCATCGCGAAGGCGATCAGGAAGACGATGTTGTAGCGGAAGATCGCGGCGTACTGGCCGTCGCCGAACAGCGTCAGCGGCAGGTAACCGAGCAGGGAGTCCGAAAAGGCGAAGCTGTCGACCGCCGGGAAGAGCGTGTTCCCCGTCCACAGTGGCCCGCCGCCGGTGGCGAAGTTGTGCTGCCACGCCAGCTGCCACGCCTGCAGCAGCGGGTCGCCGAGGTCGGCGGTGACCGACGACTTCGGGTGCAGCAGCACGGGGTAGTTGAACAGTGCCGACAGGACGCCGCCGACGATCAGGGCCAGCAGGCCTTCCCGGGCGCGGCCGGTCGGCCGGATGCGGCCGAGCGCGCGCTGCGGCCTGGGTGGTGCTTCGGTGGTCACGTGGGCTCCCCTCTGAAAGCCCAGCCGGCTCCCCGACCGCCGTGACCTGGGCAGCCGGACTGTACCGGAGGCACAAATCGGACGCGGGCGCGGCGAGGACTCCCGAAACCACGCCACTTGCGCTACGTTGCCGATCAACCTCAAACCGCAACCTCGCAGGTCGGCCGCACGTGCCAGACTGATGCCCCGAATGGTGGATGGGGGTCGAAGGATGAGCTGGCAGGAAGATCTGCGCCGACTCGACGCGGACCTGGCGGCCGGCCGGATCGAACCGGCTGCGCACCGGAAGCAGCGAGACGAGCTGCTCGCGCAGGCATCGGGTTCGACCGTGCCTTCACCCGTGCCGTCGCCCCTGCGGCGGCCCCCGTCTTCGTGGCACAGCGCGAACCCCGCCGCGCAGCCGGTCGACCCGCGGTCCGCGCCGCCGCAGCGGATGGACACGCCGAACACCGGCCCGCAGCCGTTCCAGCAACAGCCGCTCCAGCAGCAGCCACCGCCGCGCCCCGCGCCGCCGTGGCAGCGGACGGAGTCGTCGTCGCAGAAAACGCTCTCCCCCCGCGCCGTGCCGCCGGTGCCGGACCACCTCACGACCGCGCCCAGCCCGGCCGACATCGTGCCCACGCGGTACATGCGCGTCGAAGGGTCCGTGCCGGAGGCCGACCAGATCAGCCGGTTCCCGCCGCTCGGCCGCCCGGTGCACCACCGGCCGGAAGAAGCCGAGGAAGCGGCGGGCAAGCACCGCTCCGGCGGAGGCGGCCGGCCGACCTGGCTGTTCCTCGGCCTCGGCGTGCTGGTCGTGCTGGCGATGGTCGTCGGCGCGACCGCGTGGCTCGGCTCGGACGACGACAACCCGCCGCAGGGCGCGCCCGCGCCGACGACGTCGGCCGCGTCCGGGATCCGGCCCGAACCGCTGGAGGACCGGCTGCCGAAGCTGCCCGGCGAGGCCAACCCGAACAACTCGACGCTGGCGATCGGGAAAGCGCGGGACCTGAAGCTGATCCCCGGCCCGACGGCCGACCTGTTCACGTCGAACGGGGCGAAGGAGATGGTGTTCCGCGGCAGCTCCGACGGCGAGGTCAACTACCTCGCGCTGGTCATCCCGACCGGCAGCGCCCAGAACGCCCAGACCGTCGTCGAGACGCTCTACCAGCAGGCGCTGTCGTCCGGGATGCGCCAGGTCGGCGCCGACGTCCGGACCATCTCCGGCCGCTTCGAGAACCAGTTCCTCAACACCAGCTGGTACGGCTCGGGCAACAACGCCGTCGTCATCGGGGTCGGGCTCCCCTACAAGGGCCAGTCCGGCATGAGCGGCCAGCTGGACGGGATGCTGAAGCAGTTCGAAAGCGTCCTGCCCGCCGGCTGAGCGCCGAGGGTCACGAACCGACCCTCCGGGGCCCGGTGAGCAGGGCTGAGTGCACAATGATGCGTGAGCTGGCTCGGCTGGCAACCGCTGACGAGATAGGGGGCCGGGTTTGTCCTGGCAGGAGGAACTGCGCCGGTTGGACGAAGAGCTGGCCGCTGGTCAGATTTCGGCCGACGACTACCGGCTGCGCCGGGACAGTGTCCTGTCCGCGGCCGTCAACGCCGATCCCCAGGCCGCACCGGCGGCGGGCAATCAGGCCGAGTCCACCCAGATCATCGCCCCGGTCTCACCGCCGTCCGGCCCGACCCCGGCGCAGCAGCCCGGGGGCGCCACGGCGGCGGACCAGACCCAGATCGTGAACTCCGGCTTCGGTGACGGCGAACGCACCCAGGCCGTCAGCCAGGGCGGCGCGCCGCAGGGCTGGGCGCCGGGCGCGCAGGCCGGCGACGCCGACCGCACGCAGGTCGTGCCGGGCATGCCGCAGCAGCAGCCGGGCCCCGGCGGGTACCGGCCGCAGGGCCAGGGCTCCGGCGGGTTCCCCCAGCAGGCTCCCCAGTACCACCAGCAGGGTCAGCAGCAGGGCCAGCCGATGCCCTGGAACGTGCCGAGCCAGGACACGAGCACCCCGTGGGGCGGCTCGGAGTTCCCGGCCGACACCAACTGGGTCGCGCAGGGCCCGGAGCCCTCGTTCGAAGCGGCGCCGGCCAAGGGCGGCAAGAAGGTCATCGCGATCGTCATCGCCGTGGTCGTGCTCGCGGGCCTCGGGGTCGGCGGGTACTTCCTCTTCTCCGGCAACTCCAGCGAGACGCCGCCGGTCGCGCAGTCGTCGAGCGCGGCCCCGAAGCCGACGCAGAAGCCGAAGGACGACCTGGAGGTCGCCAAGCTCCCCGGCACGGTCCTGTCCACCACGGACTTCGCGAACTTCGACGACCTCAAGGCCAGCAAGTCGCTGACCGACGGCGAGTTCGAAGTGCTCGCCGACGCGAAGCCGTCGCGCGCCCGCCAGTCGGTGGCCAAGCTGCCGTCCGGGGCGACCGCCGTCGTGCTGACCGTGCTGGCTTCCGACGCCTCCGCCGCGTCGAACGCCGTCGAGGGGCTCACCGACCAGCAGGTCAAGTTCAAGCTCGTCAAGTACACCGGCACCACGCCGCCCGGCGTCGAGGTGATGCAGCTGGTCAAGGACGACGGCCTCGTCCTGATCCGCGCGCACTACGTGCACAAGAAGACGGTCGTCCGCGTGCACGTCGACGGGCCGGACATGGCCACCGTCTCGAAGGTGTTCGACGAAATCCTCGCGAAGCAGCTGACCGAGCTGCCCGCCAGCAGCTGACATGACGGGAAGCGGTCCCCGGATCACCGCCTGCACGGTCGTCACCGGGGACCGGCGCGCTGCCGCCGGCGTGCTCGCCGCGTCCTACCGCGCGCACCATCCCGGCCACGGCTTCACCGTGCTGGACGCCGACGAGGACACGGCGCCCGGCCGGCTCGGCCTCGACCCGGACGAGTACCACCGGCTCGCGACCTGCCACGCCGGCGCGGATCTGGTCGACGTCCTGCGGCCGCTGCTCGTGCGCACCTTGCTCGACGACTACGACGTCGTAGTGCTGCTCGACCCGGAAACCGAGGTGCACGCGCCGTTCGAGGACGTCAGCGTGCTCGCGGCCGAGCACGGGCTGGTCGTCACGGCCGCGCTGCTCGAACCGCTGCCACCCGACGGTCTCGAGCCGGCGCAGGTGCCCGGCGTCTTCGACGGCTTCCTCGCCGCCGGCCAGGAAGCCCGGCCGTTCCTCGGCCACTGGGCGGAGCAGGCACGCCGGCGCTCGCCGCACCGGACCGAGCCGACCTGGCGGTGGCCGGACCTCGCGGCCGGGGTGTTCGACCATCTCGTCGTCCGGGATCCGGGGCTCGCCGTCGGCTACTGGAACCTGCACGAGCGGTCCCTCACCGGGCTGAAGTCCCTGGTGTTCCGCGGGTACGACGCCGAGACGCCGTGGCTGCTGACCACCGACTGCGGGCACCGGCCGCGCGTGCGGCTGTCCGCCGACCCGGCGCTGCGCGAGCTCTGCGAGAGCTACGGCGAACGCGTCGGGACCACTGAGAACGGAGAGTCGCCATACGGCGAGCTTTCCGACGGTTCGCCGCTCACGACCCAGATGCGGCAGCTCTACCACGACACCTGGACCCGCGCGGAAACCTCGCGGCACACCCCGGACCCGCTCGGCCGCGTGGCCGAAAAGCTGCCACCGCACCCGTTCGGCGACGACGGCGGGCACGCGTTCCGGCAGTGGCTGGCCGAACCCGCGTCCCCGCTCGACGCCGCGACCGGGCTGACCCGGCTGGCCGCCGCGGTCTGGCTGGCCCGCGTCGACCTGCAGGCGGTGTTCCCGCACCCGCGTGGCGCGGACCGCGCCGGCTTCCGGCAGTGGTGCGCGACGCACGGCGCCGAGGAAGGCATCGTGCCGGAGTGGGCCGTGCCCGCGGAGCCCCCGGCGCCGACCCCGCCGGTGGCCGACTTCGGGGTCAACGTCGCCGGGTACCTGACCGCCGAGCTCGGGCTGGGCGAGATGGCCCGGGTGACCCAGCGGGCCATCGCCGCGGCCGGCGTGCCGATGGTGTCTGTGGTCGAGGAGCACTCGCTGTCCGGCTCGGTCCGCACCGGGCTGGCCGCCCCGGACGACGTCGGCGCGCCCCGGTTCGGGGTCAGCCTGCTGACCGTGAACTCGGACTTCACCCGGCTGATCCTCGACACCCACCCGGACACCGGGGCGGGCCGCTACCGGATCGGGCTGTGGGCGTGGGAGCTCGAGGACTTCCCGGCGGTGATGCACGACGGCTTCGCGCTGGTCGACGAGATCTGGACGCCGAGCGACTTCGCCACCCGGGCGATCGCGGCGCACTCGCCGGTGCCGGTCCGGACCATTCCGGTGGCCGTGCCGGACCCGGGTGAGCCGGTCCGCGAGCCGGGCCCGGTCACGCAGTTCCTCTTCATCTTCGACTTCAACTCCACCGGTGGCCGGAAGAACCCGTGGGGCGTCGTCGAGGCGTTCCACCGCGCGTTCCCCGCGCGGGACGACGTCCGGCTGGTGCTCAAGGCGACCAACGGGCACCTGAACACCCCGGCCGTGGAACGCCTGCGCCGCGCGGTCGGCGAAGACCTGCGTGTCGAGCTGCTGGAGCGTTATCTTACGGTGACCGAACTCGGCGCCCTGTATGCCGAGACCGACGCCTACGTTTCGCTGCACCGCAGCGAGGGGTTCGGACTCACGGTCGCGGAGGCGATGGTCAGGGGGATACCGGTGATCGCCACCGACTACTCGGGCACCACCGAGTTCTTCGGGCCCGAGCACGGCTGGCCGGTGCCGTTCACGATGACGGACGTCGGCCCGGGCTGGCCGCCCTACCAGCCGGAAGGCCGCTGGGCCGACCCCGACCTCGACGCCGCGGCCGAAGCGATGCGCGCCGTCGCGGACGACCGGGACGAGGCGCGGCGGCGCGGGCAGGCCGCCCGCGCGCACATCCTGCGCACCCGCTCGACGGACACCGCCGCGGCGTGGATGCGCGAGCGGCTGGCCGAAGCCCACCGGACGTGGCTGGCCGGACGGCCGCAGCCGGCGCCGAAACGGCATCCGCTGGTCGCGGGGGCCCGCCGGGTGCTCCGGCCGGTCCGCGCCGCGGCCCGCCGGATGGGGGTGAGAGCGTGACGCGCACCGAGGGGCCCAAGCCCACGCTGCCGCCCGTCTACGAGGCGTTCCTCCCGCGTGAACATGCGCTGTACCGGCCGCGTCACGGCCGCAAGCAGCTCGCGGCGCTGCTGTGCGCGACGGTCTTCTTCGCCACCCCGGCGTTGTCGGCGATCCTCGGCGCGCGGCCGTCGGAGTTCGAGAACCGCAAGCTGACGCCGTTCCCGAGCATCGGCCAGGGCTGGTCGTTCTTCACGCAGCTGGGCCAGTGGACCACCGACCACCTGGTGTTCCGCGAGCAGGCCGTGCACGCCGCCGACGGCATCAGCCGCGGCGTGTTCGGCGAGCCGCCGCCGCTGCACCAGGAGAACCAGCAGGGACCGCTGCAGGTGCCCGCCGACACCGCGCCCACCAAGCTGGACCCGCGCCAGTTCCCCGACGTCATCGAGGGCAAGGACGGCTGGCTCTACCTCGGCGACGAAGCCACCAGCCACTGCGTGCAGGCGGTCGACCTCAACACCACGTTCGCGCGGTTGCGCTCCTTCCGTGACACCGTCGAGGCGTCCGGGCGGCAGTTCGTGGTCGTCGTCGCGCCGGACAAGATCGGCATGGTCCCGCAGCACCTGCCCGACGACTACCTCGGCAAGGACTGCCGCCAGAAGGTGGCCGACGACTTCTGGCGCCGGGTCGACGGCGAGAACTTCATGCTCGACGTCCGCGGCGGCATGCAGGAGTGGGCGAACCGCAAGGGCACGCCGCTCTACGGACCCCAGGACGCGCACTGGGACGACGAAGGCGCCATCACGGCGGTCCGCTCGGTCGCCGAGAAGCTGCGGCCCGGGATCAGCAAGACCTGGCGCCTGCAGCCGAAGGCCGACTGGCAGCTGCCGGCCGACCTGCCCCCGCTGATCGGCAAGACCGGCGTCACCGAAGGCACCCACTACGCGCTGATGCCGGACGGCAAGACCGACCGGACCCGGACCATGCCCGGCGACTACGTCACCCCGGTGCACACCGACACCACGAGCGGGGCCGGCACGTACGGCCTGCGCACGGCCTGGATCGGCGACTCGTTCACCATCCGGGCGCTGCCGTACCTCGCCGCGTCGTTCGGCGACCTGACCGCGCTCCACACCAGCACGGCCGACCACGACAGCGGTGAGGCCATCGCGGAGCTGCTGCAGCGCAGTGACGTCGTGGTGCTCGAGCTGACCGAGCGCGGGTTCACCTCCGGCTCGGTGTCGCTGCTGTCGCCGGCGGTGCAGAAGAACATCTCGCGCAAGCTCAACCCATGAGATCGAACCGGGGAACCCGAAATGCCTGCTGACCGCGTGGCCGACGCACTGGCCCGCCTCGACGAACACCGCGAGCTGCACCTGCCGCTGCGCAAGACCGACCTGCTGGGCCGGCTGGCCCTGCGGTTCCTGTGGAAGCGCCAGGTGAAGTGGCAGGTCGAGACCAACCTGGCGATCCGGGACGCGCTCGACGCCGTGCACCAGCAGACCCAGGGCGGCGACGGCCGGCTCGTCCGGCACTCCGAGCTCGTCCACGAAATCGAGCAGCTCCGCCGGCACGACCAGACGATGACCGCGGGCCTCAACCAGCGGCTGTACTCGGGGCTGGGCCGGGTCGAGTCGCAACTGAGCGAGCTGCGGCTGCGCCAGGCCGAAAGCGGCGAGACCGGCGACGACGTCGAGCAGCGGCTGAAGGCGCTCGAAACCCAGGTCGCCTCGCTGACGTCGGCGGCCACCGACGTCCGGCTCCGGCACGCGCAGCTGGACATCGCGCTCGACCGCGTCCGCGCCGGTCAGGAGCCGGCCGACGTCGAGGCCGCCGACCGCGAGTCGTTCCTCGAGCTCGCGCTGTCCGAGCTGCTGGACGGGCCCGCCGACCACGTCCGCGAAGCCCGCCGCGCGTACCTGCCGCTCGTCACCGGCCCGGTCTTCGACGTTGCGCCCGCTCGGGGCGAGTGGCTGGAAGTCCTGCGGTCGGCCGGCCTGCCGTTCGTCGCGGCGTCGGACAACACGCTGGTCCGGAAGCACTGCGCCGGGCTGGGTCTCGACGTCGAGGCCCGCGAGCCGCTGGCCGCGCTCGCCGCCCGGCCGCCGCGCTCGCTGGGCGCGGTGACGGCGTTCCGGTACGCCGAGCGCCTGGCGCCGGACGTTCTCGCGCGCTTCTTCGACCTCGCCGCGACGGCGTTGCAGCCCGGCGGAGTCCTGCTCGTCGAGACTCCGGCTTCGGAAGCCGACCTGCGGCTGGATCCGTTCGCCCGCAAGGTTTTGCCCGCCATCTACCTGCGGTTCCTCGCCGAAGCGTCGGGCTTCGCGGACGTCGAAGTCGTTTCGGTCGAGGCCTCGCACGGGCTCGGCGAGCGGCTGCGCCTGGTCGCCCGCCGATGAGCCGAACGCGCGCCACGGTGTGGACCCCGTTGCCGCCGCAGACGAGCGGCATCGCGGACTACAGCTACCGGCTGCTCGACGCGCTTTCCGAACTCGTCGACGTCACAGCGGTGCACGACTCGCCCTCGGCGCGTGTGCCGGACGGCGTCGAGCTGCGCTCCCCGGGCGATCCCGGTGCCGGCGTGCCGATCTACCACATGGGCAACCACGCGGGGGTGCACGGCGAGATCTACCGCGAGGCGGTCGAGAACCCCGGCATCGTCGTGCTGCACGACCCCGCCTTGCTCGACTTCCACGCCGGGTACCTCGGCGGGTACACCAGCGACGCGTTCCGGGCGGAGGTGCGGTACGCGCACGGGCCGATCTGGGGCCACGCCACCGATCCGGCGCTGCTGCACGGCATGCCGGCGATCGAGGTCGACGGCGTCAAGACGCTCGACTACGCGACGTTGAGCATGGAACGCCGGCTCGTCACGAGCAGCCGTGGGGTGATCGTGCACGACCCGCACTCCGCGCGGCTCCTCCAGGCGCGCTACCCGCAGGTGCCGGTGCACGCCGTGCCGCTCGGCGCGACGCTGCTCGACGGCTCCCGGCGCGATGCCATCCGCGCCGACCTCGGCTGGACCGACGACCAGGTCGTGTTCGGCGTGTTCGGCAGCCTGGTCCGGTACAAGCGCGTCGCCGCCGCCGTGCTGGCGTTCGCCGAGCTGCGCCGCCGCTGGCCGAACGCACGGCTCGTCGTCGCCGGGCACGCGGGTGAGCCCGAGCTGCTGGCCGAACTGCGCGAGACGATCGCGCAGAGCGGCGCGGGCGGGTCCGTCCACTTCGAACTGTCGCCGGACGAAAGCCGGTTCGACGAGCTGATCCTGGCCACCGACGCCGTGATCAGCCTCCGCTGGCCGACCGCGGGTGAGACCAGCGCCGTGATGATGCAGGCCTTGGGCGCCGGGCGCGCGGTGATCACCAGCGACCTGCCGCAGCACCGGCACTTCGACCCGGAGTTCGTCTGGACCGTGCCGACCGACCCGGCGGGCGAGGCGGCCGGGCTCTACCGGCTGCTGGAACGCGGGATGTGCTGGCCGGAGGAGCTGCGCGCGGCCGGGGAGCTCGCGCGGAAGTGGGTCGGCGAGAACGCGTGCTGGCCGGTCGCCGCCCAGGGGTACGCCGCGGCGATCGAAGCGGCGTTGCCCGAGCCGGCACCCGAAGTGCGGCGGCCCGGTGTCAACACCTTCGCCGACGTCCGCGCCAGCACCGGGTTGTCGGAGTCGGCGCGGCGGCACATCCAGGCGCTCGCCGCGACGGACACGAACGTCACCTTCACGGAGTTCAACAGCCAGGCGCCCTACCGCGCGGTGCCGGTGCCCCCGGACATCGCGGAACTGCGGCGGGGCAAGGAGTTCGACGTCGACCTCTGGATCGTCAACGTCAACGAGTGGCAGCTGATCCCCGAGCACGCGCTCGACCGCTACACGATCGCGCTGTGGGCGTGGGAGCTGCCGGAACCGCCGCCGCACGCGCTGCCGCACCTGCCGGGCATCAACGAGCTGTGGGTGCTGTCGTCGTTCGTCTCGGACGCGTTCCGCACGGTCACCGACATCCCGATCACGGTGGTGCCGAGCGTGGTGCCGCACGCGCCGGGCATCCGGCCCGACCGCGCGCGGCTCGGCCTGCCGGAAGACGGCCTGATCGTGCTGTACACCTTCAGCGCGTCGTCCAGCGACGCGCGGAAGAACCCGTGGGCGCTGATCGAGGCGTTCCGCCGCGCGTTCCCGCCCGAAGAGCGCGGCACGAAGGCCCACCTGGTGCTCAAGGTGAACAACCTCGAACGCTTCCCGGAGCTGGACACCGCGTTGAGCGCCGCGATGGCGTCGGTCGGCGGCACGCTGCTGCGGCGCGAGATGTCCCGCGACGACATGGACACGCTGCTCGCGAGCTGCGACATCTACGCGTCCCTGCACCGGTCCGAGGGGTTCGGCATGGGCATGGCCGAGGCGATGGCCATGGGCAAACCGGTGGTGGCCACGGGGTTCAGCGCCAACCTCGACTTCATGCCGCCGGGCTCGGCCGCGGTTGTCGGGTACGACGTCCGCCCGATCTCGAAGCACGACCACCGGTTCGGCGCCGAGTTCGGCGACTGGTACTCGGTCGGCCAGCTGTGGGCGGAGCCGGACGTCGAGCAGGCCGCGCAGTGGCTGCGCCGGCTCGCCGACAGCCCCCGGCTGCGCGCGTCGATGGGTGAGCGGGCGATCCAGGCGATCCAGGACTGGTCCAGCCCGGCCGCCGTCGGCAAGGTGATGACCGAACGGCTGGCGCAGCTGGCCCGCGAGCGTCAGTAGCGGCGGACGCCGGGCTGGGCTTCCAGCTCGGCGACGCGGTGTTCGAGGGCGGCGGCCCGACGGCGGTGCTCCTCGGCCGTCCGGCGGGCAAGCGCGAGCTCCTGCCGAGCCGCGTCCAGCTGCCCGCCGAGCTCGCCGCGCGCCTGCTGCGCCGCTTCGACTGTCTCTTCGAGCCGCCGAATGTAGGCGACTTCGGACGGCCGCGCCTGACGCAGCTGGTCGCGCTCTTCGCGGATCTCGAAAGCCGCGTAGCGCTCGAAGTCGTCGAAGACGTTGGCGGGCGCGGCAAGCGCGGCCAAGGCGTCGGTGTCGGTGGCCTGGGCGTAGAAGCGGTTGAGGCCGTCGAAGAGCCCGCAGCGGTAGCCCGCTTCGAGCAGCATCGGCTCCCACTCGTCGTGCGCGGGCTTCGGCGAGCCGGGCTCGGTCGCCTCGACGACGAGCACCCGCGGCCGGTGACGGCTCCAGTCGGCGCCCTCGATCACCGCGCGTTCGGCGCCCTCGACGTCGACCTTGAGGAAGTCGACGTCCCCGGGGTGGTCGTCGAGGAGCTGGGCGAGCGTGACGACGTCGACCTCGACGTCGCGCAGGCGCCAGTCTTCCTTGTACTGCGCGGCGAGCGAGTCGTCGACCGTCGCGCGGCCCCACTGGCCGTCGACGACGTGCAGCACGGTCTTGCCGGGCTCGGCCCCGACGGCGACCCGCAGGTTGACGTCCCCGGGGCGTGCCTCGTCGAGCTCGTCGGCCAGCGCCGGCTCCGGCTCGACGTTGATCCCGCGCCAGCCGAGTTCGTAGAAGTGCTTGGTGACCGAGTCCCGGGTCGGGTAACCGGCCCCGAGGTCGACATAACGACCGGTGGCCTGGCCCGCGAAGACCCGGGCCAGGACGACGTCCTCCGCGTTCTGCGCGTAGGAGATCACGGGAGCGAGATCCCGGCCTTCGCGGCTTCGACCCGCAGGTCGTGGTCGACCATCATCGCGACCAGGTCTTCGAACCCGACCTCCGGCTTCCAGCCGAGCTCGGTGTGGGCCTTGGTGGCGTCGCCGACCAGGAGGTCGACTTCGGACGGCCGGAAGAACCGCGGGTCCTGCTCGACGAACCGCTCCCAGTCGTCGAGGCCGGCGTGCTTGAACGCGAGGTCGACGAAGTTCCGGACGCTGTGCGTGCGCCCGGTCGCGACGACGTAGTCCCCCGGCTCGTCCTGCTGCAGCATCTGCCACATCGCGCGGACGTAGTCACCGGCGAAGCCCCAGTCGCGGCGCGGGTCGAGGTTGCCCAGCACCAGCTTTTCCTGCAGGCCCAGCTTGATCCGCGCGACGGCGTTGGTCACCTTGCGGGTGACGAACTCGATGCCGCGGCGCGGGCTCTCGTGGTTGAAGAGGATGCCCGAGCAGGCGAAGAGGCCATAGCTGTCGCGGTAGTTGACGGTGATGTCGTGCCCGAACACCTTCGCGACGCCGTAGGGCGAGCGCGGGTAGAACGGCGTGGCCTCGGTCTGCGGCGACTCGCGGACCTTGCCGAACATTTCGGAGCTCGACGCCTGGTAGAAGCGGATCGGGTTGTTCTGGCTGCCGCCGACCATCCGGACGGCGTCGAGCAGCCGCAGCACCCCCAGCCCGGTGACGTTCGCGGTGAGCTCGGCCTGCTTGAAGCTCAGGGCGACGAAGGAGATCGCGCCGAGGTTGTAGACCTCGTCCGGCTGCACCTGCTCCAGGACCCCGACCAGGCTGGAGAGGTCCTGCAGGTCACCCTCGACGATCTCGACGTACGGGTAGCCGGCGCGGATCATGTCGATCCGGGGGTTGTTCTGCCCCTTGACCAGGCCGAAGACCTCGTACTGCTGCTCGTGGAGCAGCTCGGCAAGGTACTGGCCATCTTGACCGGTGATACCGGTGATCAACGCACGACGCACGGGCTGAGCTTAGCCGGGTAGTCACCCACGCTTAGCCCGAAGGTGTGACTTCGGCCGTGTCAGTGAACGCCGTCCCCCGCTCGGACGCCTCTTGAGCAGAGCATCGGCCGGGAGAGGAGGCACCATGGTCTGGATCTGCCTGGTCGCGGTCCTCGCGCTCGTGTTCCTGGTCCGCGCCGTGCGCGTCGTCCGCCGCGTCAGGCGGGGCGACGGGGTCTGACCAGACCCGACTCGTAGGCCAGCACGACCAGCTGTGCCCGGTCGCGCGCGCCGATCTTCGTCATGATGCGGCTCACGTGCGTGCGGGCCGTCGCCGTCGAGATCACCAGGTGGGCGGCGATTTCGTCGTTCGACATACCGCCCGCCACCAGCCCGAGCACCTCGCGTTCGCGGTCGGTGATCTCCCGGACGGCGCTCGTGTTGATGCTCCGGTTCTCCGGGCGGCCGACGAACTCCTGGATCAGCCGGCGCGTCACGGTCGGCGCCAGCAGCGCCTCGCCGCTCATGACGACGCGCAGCGCGTGCAGCAGCTCGACCGGCTCGGTGTCCTTCAGCAGGAACCCGCTGGCGCCCGCGCGCAGGGCTTCGTAGACGTACTCGTCGACGTCGAAGGTGGTCAGGACCAGCACCTTCGTCCCGGCGAGGTCGGGGTTCGCGGTGATCCGGCGGGTCGCCTCGAGGCCGTCGACGCCCGGCATCCGGATGTCCATCACCACGATGTCCGGCCGGTGCTCGATCGCGCCGGCCACGGCCTGCTCGCCGTCGCCCGCCTCGCCGCAGACCTCGAAGCCGTCTTCGGTCTCCAGCAGCACGCGGAACCCGGCGCGGACCAGGACCTGGTCGTCGGCCAGCAGGACGCGGATCATGCTTCCCCCTCGATCGGTAGCTCGACACGCACTTCGAACCCGCCGTCGACCGGCCCGGCGGTGCACCGGCCGCCGAGCGCGGCGGCGCGTTCGCTCATGCCCCGCAGGCCGTGGCCCGGTGTCGGCTGCGCGGTGCCGCGGCCGTCGTCACGCACCCGGAGCGTGAAGGCGCCCGGCTTGCGCTCGAACCGGACGTCGACGTGTTTCGGCTGGTCGGCGTGCCGGACGACGTTGGTCAGCGACTCCTGCAGGATCCGGTAGCCCGCGGCGTCGACCGGTGCGGGGAGGTCGCCGGGCTCGCCGTGGACGTCGACGACGAGCCCGGCGTCACGCGCATGGGCCAGCAGCTCGGCGGCTTGGGCGAGGCTCGGTGCGGGCGCCTTGTCCTCACCGGAGCGCAGCACGGCCAGGGTCGCGCGCAGGTCCTTGAGCGCGGACGCGCTGGCCTCCTTGATGTTGAGCAGCGCCTCTTTCGCCTGCTCGGGCCGCCGGTCGGCGACGTGCGCGGCGACCCCCGCCTGGACGTTGATCATGGCGAGGCTGTGCGCGACGACGTCGTGCACCTCCCGCGCGATCCGCAGCCGTTCCTGCTCGGCGAGCCGGTGCCGGTGCTCGTCGGCCTGCTCGCGGCGGGCGGCGAGCGCGTCGAGCTGGTACCGGACGGCGGTGCCGATCCCGATGACGGCCACCAGCCACACGACGACGAACCCGGCGCCGACCGCCAGCGTGAACGACCCCGACGTCACCACGTGCGCCAGGTAGGCCACGGTCAGCGCGGCGGCCCCGGCGATCCCGGCGGTGACCGGGCCGCGCTGCCGGGTGAGCAGGAACAGGGCGATGGTCGGCACGATGATCACCGGCCCGCCGGGCAACCCCGAGGCGTAGTAACCGAACGCGGACGCGGCCGTCGCCAGAAAGAGCGTCAGCGGGAAGCGGTGGACGACCAGCAGCGTCAGCGTGGTGGCGAGCAGCCACAGGAGGGCGCCGGTCGTCATCGGCGGCGCGGCGGGATCCCACCGCGACGCCCCACTGGTCGCCCCGAGCACGAACCCCGTGACGACGATGGTGCGCACCACGCGCCCCACCCACGGGGACCAGCCCGGCTGCCATCTCATGCCGCGAAAACTACCGGTCGTGGCGGGTCGGCGCGTCCGTCACGGAGCGACAGTCCGCGTACGTCGTCAGTCGAACATGAGCGGGAGCTTCGCCGCCGTCTCCTCGTCGGCCGGGGTGTACGTCGAGACCGTGATCTCCGAGCGGCGGCCGTAGTAGAGGTAGGTGAAGTTGAACTGCAGCAGCCCGACGTCCGGGTGCAGGTACCGCTTGGTGCGGATCGGCTCGGAGTTGACGTCGTGGTGCGGCCAGAGCTCGGCGAACAGCGGCGACTCCGCCTTGAGCCGCTTGACCAGCTGCTTCCACGCCGGCTCGGCGACGTGCTCGGCCATCGCCGCGCGGAAGGACGCGATCACGCGCGGGATGTTCGTCTCCCAGTCGAGCATGCGCTCGCGCCACTGCGGGTTGAGCAGGCACTGGACCAGGGTGTTGCGATCCTCGAACGGGATCGCGTCGACGTCGCCCATCAGCCAGCTGTAGCCGCGGTTGTAGCCGAGCAGGTCGCAGCGGGCGTTGCGCACCGCGACCGGGTACGGCTCCAGCTTCTTCAGCATCAGCTCCAGCTGCGGCGAGATGACCTGGCAGTCCTTCTCGCTCTCCGGCTCGGGTGCGCCGGCCAGGCGGAAGAGGTGGGTGTGCTCGTGCGGGTCGAGCCGCAGCGTGCGGGCGATCGCCTGCAGCACCTGCTCGGACGCGTTGATGTCGCGGCCCTGCTCGAGCCACGTGTACCAGGTGACCCCGACCCCGGCGAGCTGCGCGACCTCTTCGCGGCGCAGCCCCGGCGTCCGGCGGCGGCCCATGATCGGGAGGCCGACCTGCTCGGGCGTGATCCGCTCACGCCGGCTGCGCAGGAACCTCGCGAGTTCCTGGCGGCGAAGCTCGGATTCGACGGCGGTGGTCATAGTGCCAGGATCGCACGCCCCCGAAACTGGTACCAGGTAGTGACGGTACCTGGATAAACAGCAACTGGTACTAGTTTGGAATCAGGTCGATCGTAGTAGTCATGACCACGACTCAACTCGCGCCGAGCACCCTCGGCGCCCCGGCCCGGCCGGGACTGACCCCCGCCGGCCTGGTCACTGTGCTGCTGGGGGCGGCACTGCCGATCATCGACTTCTTCATCGTCAACGTCGCGCTGCCGACGATCGATGCCGACCTCCACGCGTCCACCGCGACCCTGGAACTGGTGGTGGCTGCGTACGGAATCGCGTACGCGGTGCTGCTGGTGGTCGGCGGCCGCCTCGGCGACTCGTTCGGCCGCCGGCGGCTGTTCTTCGCGGGCCTGTGGCTGTTCACGCTGACGTCCCTGGCCTGCGGAATCGCCCCGACGGCGACCACGCTGGTGATCGCCCGCGCCGCGCAGGGGGCGGCGTCGGCGTTGCTGCTGCCGCAGGTGCTCTCGATCATCCAGGCGACGACGTCCGGCGAAGAGCGTTCCCGGGCCCTGGGCTTGTACGGCGCCACGGGCGGCCTCTCGACGGTCGTCGGCCAGCTGGCCGGCGGCGCCTTGGTGGCGGCGAACCTGTTCGGCACCGGCTGGCGACCGATCTTCTTGGTGAACGTGCCGATCGGCCTGGTGGTCCTGGTGCTGGCCCGGCGGCTGCCGGAAAGCCGCGCGCACAACCCGCTGGGCGTCGACCGCCTCGGCACGGCGTTGCTGGCGACGACCCTGCTGTCGCTGCTGGTCCCGCTGATGGAGGGGCGAGCACTGGGCTGGCCGGTGTGGTCGATCGTGCTGCTGGCGCTGTCACCGGTGTCGGCCGCGGCGTTTGTCCACGTGGAGCGGCGGCTGGAGCGGAACGGCGGAACGCCGCTGCTGCCGCCGTCGGTGATGCGGCTGCCGAGTGTGCGCAGCGGGCTGATGGTGGCGATCCCGTTCTTCGGCGCGTTCGGCTCGTTCATGTTCGTGTTCGCGATGACGCTCCAGGAGGGCCTGCACTTCGGGCCGCTGGGCGCGGGCGCCGCGCTGACGCCGCTGGCGGTCGCGTACTTCACGGTGTCGATGCTCAGCAGCAGGCTGGTGGCGCGGTACGGCCAGAAGGTGGTCCCGATCGGCGGCGCGATCACGGCGGTGGGCATGGTGGCGCTGCTGTGCACGACGCTGTCGACGTGGCCGCACGTGACGGTGTTGGACCTGGCGCCGTCGATGGTGGCGATCGGTGTGGGGAACGCGCTGGCGATGACGACGCTGTTCCGGATCGTGCTTTCGCACGTGCCCACGGATCTGGCCGGGGTCGGGTCCGGGGTGATGACGACCAATCAGCAGACGTCGCTGGCGCTGGGTGTGGCGACGTTGGGGAGTTTGTACGCGGCGCTGTCGGGTTCGATGGGGACCCGGGACGCGTTTGCCCTGGTGATCGGGCTGGTGGCGGCGCTGGCGGTGATCGTGGCTGTCACCGCGCGGCGGTTGCCGGACCCCCGGGTGTGACGGCGGCGGAGCCGGGTTCAGCCCGGCTCCGCGCCGACCGCGAGCCGCTTCAGGAACTCGATCGAGGCGGCCTCGTCGAGGGCGACCTTGGTCAGGTGCTTGAACTGCATACGAGCCTCGGCGATGTCCTTGGGCCGCTCCAGGTGGATCGCTCCGAAGCCGCCTGCCAGGTACACCAGCCCAGGCTCCTCGGGATCGGGAAAGTCGAGAATCGTGTAGCCACCCTCCAGCCCGACGTGCGGTCCGGCCGCGAGGGGCACGACCTGGACCGCGACGTTCGGCAACACAGTCTGCTCGATGATCTTTTCCAGCTGCGGCCGATCGCACCATGGAACGCGCAAAGCGGACTCGCCGATGATCAGCTGCACCCGGAAGTCCGGATCGTCGACCAGCCGCCGCTGACGCTGCATCCGCACACCGACCAGTTCGGCAATCTGCGCATCGGTCCACGGAACAGCCGATCCCGCAAACACTCGGCGCGCGTATGCCTCGGTCTGCAGTAGCCCGGGCACGAGCCCCGCTTCGACCTCCCGCTTGCGGCAGGCACTGGCTTCGGCGCTCACGTAACCAAAGTCGCGAGGCAGCTTTCCGGAACGCATGCTCGCTTCTTTGGCTTCATCGAACGCTTCGACGTAGTCGTCGTACTCGGAGGCGAGCACGCCGTAGCGATCGAGCAGCGCAAGGAAGTCGTTGTAACCGGGTAGGTGGCCCTGCTCGATGCGGCTGAGCTTCGACTTCGAGATTCGGATCGGACGGCCCGCTTCCTCTTGGGTCAGGCCCGCTCGCTCCCGTAACCTCCGCAGCGAGCGGCCGACCTGCCGTCGCGGGAAGGGTGGCCTGCTGGGTCGCGGCACTCGATCACCTCCACGGCGATCGTAGGAGCGCAACCACTCCCGTGGGATTCCCACTTTCGGGCGTCCGCACCTGGGGTCGGAACGCGAACCTGCAGGTCATGGACAGGTACGGCTACCCCCACGAGCTCGAGTACCGGCGCGATGCCGAGGACGGGCGGGTGCACGAATACACCGAACTCGTCGATGACATGGGGTTCGTGCTGGAGCACCGCAGTGATCGGTACCAGGGGTGGACCGTCCGGTACGGGACGGCCTGCGCGCACGACTACCTGTCGCGGAAGCGGGCTCGGCCGGGGACCTTCGTCGTCAGCGTCTACCGGCTCTTTCCCGGGCGGCGTGACCACGTTGTCACCATCCGGGTGAACTGGCCGCCGAAAAAGACGCGGGTTCACCCGTCGGAAAAGGTGCCCGCCAAGCGACGATGAGGGTGTGACGGAACCTCGGGTACGACCGGACCCGGCTTTCGCGCTGCTCGGGCTCTACGAGACCGCGCTGCCGGAGGTCTACGGGTACCTGCTGTCCCGGTGCGGTGACCGCACGCTCGCCGAGGAGCTCACGTCCGAGACGTTCCTCGGGGCGGTCGCCGCCTGTCGCAAGGAGTACGCACCTCCAGTGAGCACCGGGTGGCTGATCGGCGTCGCCCGGCACAAGCTCGCCGACCACTGGCGGCGCAAAGAACGTGAGGAACGCGGGCTGCGGCTGGTGCACGACAGCGAGCCGGACGTCGAGGACCCGTGGGACGAGCAGCTCGACGCCCTGCGCGCGAGACAGGTGCTCGAATCGCTCGGGCCGCACCACCAGGCGGCGTTGACCCTGCGCTACGTCGACGGCCTCGGGGTGCCCGAGGTCGCCGGCCACCTGGGCCGCAGCGTGCACGCCACCGAGGCGTTGCTCGTGCGGGCCCGTGCCGCGTTCCGGCGTGCTTACGAAGAGAAGGAGGGTCGCGATGCCTGAGCCTTTCGACGCGCTTCGCCGCCCCTCCGCGCGGGTCGCGGCCGACCCGGACTTCGCCGCCGAACTGCGTGACAACCTGCGTCGCGCCATCTTGAACGGAGCCGACATGACCACCACCGAAGCCCCCGCGACCGCGGCCGAACTGCGCTCGCTGACGCCCTACCTCGCCGTGTCCGATGCCCGGGCCGCGCTCGACTTCTACGTCGACGTCTTCGGCGCGACCCGCCGCGGCGACCCGATCGTCATGCCGGACGGCAAGGTCGGGCACGCCGAGCTGGCCATCGGCGACGCCGTCCTGATGCTCGCCGAGGAGCACCCGGAGATCGGGCACGTCGCACCCCGCGAAGGAGGTGCGTCGGTACGGGTCGAGGTGCCGAACGCGGACGTCAGCGTCTCCCGGGCCCTGGAGCTGGGCGCGACGCTGATCCGCGCGGTGAGCGACTCGCCATACGGCCGGGGCGGCGCGTTCCGCGACCCGTTCGGCCAGCGCTGGCTCGTTTCGCAGGCCGCGCCCGCCGCCGCTGCTTCGCCGAAGCAGGGCGAGGCCATGTACTTCACGTTCCAGGTCCCGCAGGACGAGCCGGCGAAGACGTTCTACGGCGCGGTGCTCGGCTGGGAGTTCACCGCGGGCTCGCAGCCGACGGCCTGGAGCATCCAGGGCCACGGCCTGGAGGGCGGCCTCTGGGGCGGCCCGGACCGGCAGGTCGGCTGGAAGCTGATGTTCGCGGTGGACAACCTGGAAGCCGCCCTGACGCGGGTCCGCGAGCAGGGCGGCCAGGCGGGTGCGGTCGAGAACCACCCCTACGGCTTCACGGCCGACTGCACGGACAACCAGGGCATCGAGTTCTGGCTCTGGGAGCAGCCGAGCTAGCGACCCGCGGCGTAGCCCTGCATTCCGCGGGCGTTGGCCGCCGCGTGCAGGAGGCCGTCGGTGCGGGAAACCGCTGACAGGCGGCCCAGCGCCCAGTCTCCGGCGTCGACCACCGAGTGGCCGCGCTCGCGCAGGGCGTCCAAAGTGGACGCTCCCAGCCGGGACTCCACCACCAGCTCCCGCGGGTTCCACGAGCGCGGGTAGAACGAGCTCGGGAACGCCATTGTGTGCCACGCGGGCGCGTCGATCGACTCCTGGAGGTTCAGGCCGCCGTACACGTGGGCCAGCCAGAAACACAGCTGCCACTGGTCCTGCTGGTCGCCTCCCGGGGTGCCGAACGCCAGCGTCGGGACTCCATCGCGCAGGGCCAGGGACGGCGACAGCGTGATGCGCGGGCGCTTGCGCGGGGCCAGGGAGTTCGGCAGGCCCTGCTCCAGCCAGAACATCTGGCCGCGCGAATCCAGGCAGAAGCCCAGCGACGGGATCGTCGGGCTCGACTGCAGCCAGCCGCCCGACGGGGTCAGCGAGACCAGGTTGCCCGCCGCGTCGACGACGTCGAGGTGGACCGTGTCGCCGCGGGTCTGGCCCTGGGGGCCGATCGTCGGCTCGCCCGTCGCGCCGCCTTCGGCCTTCACGCCCTGCAGAGAATCCAGGATCGCCGGGAGCCGGGCCGGGCCACGAGCATCTCCGGGGCGAAGCGAGTCAGACGCCGTATCGGTGATCAGCGCCCGCCGGGAATCCGTGTAAGAAGCAGAGAGCAGCACGTCCAGCGGCACGTCCGTGTCGCCGTACCACGCCTCGCGGTCCGCGAAGGCGAGCTTCGCCGCTTCGGTCGCCAAGTGGACCGTGCGCTCCGACGCCACGCCGTCCACAAAGGACAGCTCGTCGCGGAAGCCGTGCATCAGCAGCGCCTGCTGCAGCAGGGCCGGCCCCTGCGTCCAGCCGCCCATCTTGACCAGGCGCCAGTCGTCGACGTCCACGAACGCCGGGTCCTCGTACGACGCCGACCACGACGCCAGGTCGTCGCCGGTCAGCAGGCCCGCGTGGTCGCGGCCGGAGTCGTCGCGGAACGCGGTGCGGCTGAACTCCTCGATCGCTTCCGCGACAAAACCCTGTGACCAGGCACGACGTCCCGCGTCGAGCTGCGCCTCACGGCCCGAGACGGACTCCGCCTCGCTCAGGAGCCGTTCCCAGGTGTCCGCCAAGGTCGGGTTCCGGTGCAGGCCCGACGCGGGTTTGCCGTCCGGCATCCAGAGCGCCGCCGACGTCGGCCAGTGCTCGGTGAACAGCCGCGAGACGGCGCTGATCGTGTCCCCCACCCGCGACACCAGCGGGACGCCGTCGCGCGCGTAGCCGATCGCGTACGACAGCACCGAGCGAAGCGACTTCGTGCCGTAGTCGCGAAGCAGCAGAAGCCAGCCGTCCCAGGCGCCGGGGACGGTCGCCGGGAGCAGGCCGCTGCCGGGGATCAGGTCGAGCCCCAGCGACGCGAAATGCGCGGCGGTGGCCCCCGCGGGCGACGGGCCTTGACCGGCCAGTGCCCGCGGGGTCGGGTCGTCCGCCGTCACGAAGAGGCCGGGCACCTGGCCCGCCGGGCCGCACAGGTGCGGCTCGGCGACCTGCAGGACGAACCCGGCGGCGACCGCCGCGTCGAACGCGTTGCCGCCGTCTTCCAGCACCGCCATCCCGGTGGCCGAGGCCAGCCAGTGCGTTGATGCCACCATCCCGAAGGTGCCGGCCAGCTCCGGCCTCGTCGTGAACATGCCCCGATGGTAACTACCAGGACGCCGGGCGACGCCGTTCCGGCTCGTACGGCTGCGTGATGATTTCGATCCCGTTGCCGCCGGGATCGAGGAAGTAAACCCCACGGCCGCCGTGGTTGTGGTTGATTTCGCCGACCTGCTTCCCCTGCGGATCGGCGTGGTAGGTCACGCCGGTTTCGACGAGCCGCGCGAAGACGGCGTCGAAGTCGTCTTCCGGGACCAGGAAGCAGTAGTGCTGCAGGCGAAGGTCGCCTTCGGGGATGCTCGCGAAGTCCAGCCGGACGCCGTTGCGCGTCTCGACGGGAATGAACGGACCCCATTCTTCCCCGATTTCGAGGCCGAGCAGGTTCGCGAAGAATTCGGCGGATTCCCGGTTGTTCCGGGACGGGACGATCAGATGGTTGAGTTCGACGGATACGGATACTGGCACGAACGGTGAGCCTAGCCAGCCCGGCGCCGTCAGGAAACCTTGATTCGCGCCGCCGCCCGCGGCCGCCCGACACCCTGCCAGGACAGCCCGGCGTCGACGACCGTGCGCGGGTCGAGCAGGTTCCGCGTGTCGACGACGTCGATGCCGTCCATCAGCTCGGCCATCGCGCGCCAGTCGAGGTGCTTGAACTCGGCCCACTCGGTCAGCACCACGACCACGTCCGCGTCCTTCGCGACCTGGTAGGCGTCGTCGACCACGGTCATCCCGTCGATCTCGCTGTCGACCGCCGGGTCGTAGGCGACCAGCTCGGCGCCGAGCGCGCACAGCACCGACGCGACGGCGAGCGCGGGCGAGTCGCGCAGGTCGTTGGTGCCCGCCTTGAAGGCGAGGCCCAGCACGCCGATCCGGGCCCCGGCCAGTGTGCCGCCGACCGCGCCGGCGATCTTCGCGACGATCCGGTCGCGCTGGGCGATGTTCTCCTCGATGGCCGAGGTCAGCATCTTGAAGTCGTACTGCACCGACTCGGCGACCTTGACCAGCGCGCTCGTGTCCTTGGGCAGGCAGGAGCCGCCCCAGCCCGGGCCCGGCTTGAGGAACGTCCGACCGATCCGGCGGTCGTACCCCATGCCCTCGGTGACGAGGTTGATGTCGGCGCCCAGCCGCTCGCACAGCTCGGCGATCGAGTTGACGTAGGACAGCTTCAGCGCGAGGTAGCAGTTCGCGGCGTACTTCACGAGCTCCGCGCTCGCCGCGTCGGCGACGACGACCGGCGCGTCCAGCTCGGCGTACAGCTCGCCGACCCACTGCGCGGCGGCGTGGTCGTCGGAGCCGACGACGATCCGGTCCGGGCCCAGGAAGTCCGCGACCGCGGTGCCCTCGCGGAGGAACTCGGGGTTCGACACCACCGGGACGTCGGTGCGGCCGAGCATCTCCTGGATCCGCTTCGACGTGCCGACCGGCACGGTCGACTTGGTGACCAGGGCGCAGCCGGCGGGCAGGACGTCGCCGATCTCGGCGGCCACCGCCTCGACCGCGCGCAGGTCGGCGGAACCGCCCGCGCCCATCGGCGTCGGCACGCACAGGAACACCGCCTGCGCGTCACGGACCGCGTCCCGCGCGCCCACGACGAACTGCAGGCGCCCGGCCGCGATGCCGCGGGCGACCAGGTCGGCCAGCCCCGGTTCGAGGATGTCGACCCGGCCCGCGCCGAGCCGGGAAACCTTCGCGCGGTCGACGTCCACGCACGTGACGTAATGACCCAGACTGGCCAGGGAGGCCCCTGTGGTCAAGCCGACGTAACCGGTTCCTACCACCACGATCCGAGCTGGCGTCATGGTGCTGAAGGTGACAGCCGGAGTTGACCACCGCGCTAACGGAACCGGACACGGGTGAGTACTCCACGCGACACCGCGGCGGTGCGTTAACAGCAGTTTGCGGGCGGTGAGAGAGCACACAAATGAGCGGTGCGAACGAGCGTTAACCTGTGTCGGGAGCCCGCGCAGGAGAGGAACGCACAGATGCAGATCACCGACACGGCCGCGCTCGTCACGGGGGGCGCGTCCGGCCTCGGCGGGGCGACGGCCCAGGCCCTCGCGGCCAAGGGCGCGAAGGTGTTCGCGCTGGACCTGGCGCCGTCGATCGAGCAGGCGGAGCAGGTCGAGGGCATCACCTACGTCGAAGCCGACGTGACCGACGTCGACCAGGTCGAGGCCGCCGTCGCGACCGCGGCCGGCTCGGGCGTGCCGCTGCGGACCGTGGTGAACTGCGCCGGCATCGGGCCGTCCGCGCGGATCCTGTCGAAGAAGGGCCGCCACGACCTCGCGCTGTACGCGAAGGTCGTCCAGATCAACCTGGTCGGCTCGTTCAACGTCCTGACGATCGCCGCCGAGGCCATCGCCAAGACCGAGCCGCTGGCCGACGACGCCCGCGGTGTCATCATCAACACCGCGTCGATCGCCGCCTACGACGGCCAGATCGGGCAGGTCGCGTACTCCTCGTCCAAGGGCGGGATCGTCGGGCTGACCCTGCCGGCCGCGCGTGACCTGGCCTCGCACGGCATCCGGGTGCTGACCATCGCGCCGGGCATCGTCGACACCCCGATGCTCGCGACGGTCAGCGACGAGTTCCGCGCGGCGCTCGCCGCCGGCATCCCGTTCCCGAAGCGCCTCGCGCGGCCGGACGAGTACGCGCAGCTCGCGCTGTCGCTCATCGACCACGACTACCTGAACGGCGAGGTCGTCCGCATGGACGGCTCGCTCCGGATGGCCCCGCGCTGACGGCCGCGGTCAGCGGGTCAGCCGAACCTCCAGGCCGACGCCGTCGGCGGTGACCGAGCAGCCGCCGAAAGCGCTTTCGGCGGCCAGCTCCCGGAACTGCGCCGGCGTGAACGCGCGCCGCCGCAGCCAGCCGAGCGTCTGGCGGACCGTGAACCCGCTGACCGCGCCGACGTTCATCCCGTCGACCTCACGCCGGATGTCCGCGCCGGTGGCTTCGTGGTTCAGGTCGTGGATCACGGCGAACCCGCCCGGCCGCAGCAGCCGGTGCATCTCGTTCAGCGCCGCCACCGGCTGCCGGAAGTTCTTGAACGCGGCCTGGCAGACCAGGAAGTCGAACGACTCGTCGTCGAACGGCGCGGTGGTCACGTCTCCCTGCCGGAAGGCGACGTCCACACCGGACTTGCGGGCTTCGTCGAGCGCGATCTCGACCATCGTGTGGCTGATGTCGAGCCCGGTGACGCGGAAGCCGAGCTTCGCCAGCTCGAGGGCGAAGAACCCGGGACCGGGCGCCACTTCCAGGATCTCGGCGCCGGCCGGCAGCCCGGCCGTCACCTCGGCGGCCTGCTTGCGGTACTGCTTCAGCTGGGCCTCGGTGCCGCGGTTCTTGGCGTACCAGCGGGCCTGGAAGCCCTCCATCTCGGGCACCTTGTGCTTGCGGGTCGTCTCCATCGGTTCCTACCTCTCCCCGAACTCCCCCAGGTCGTCCGGGAGTTCGCCGGTTTCGTGGTAGCGCCGCCAGGCATCGATGCCCTGCTCGAGCTGCGCGCACTGCGCCTCGGCGCGTTCGCCGAGCCGTTCAAGCACCGATGCGAACTCGTACTTGACGGAGACCTTCAGAAAAGCCGACTGTACCGACATGTCTCTCGACAGACAAGTGTCTTAGTTGGCGAACTACTCAGAGATCGAACATGTACGGGACTTCGGTCTGCGCCCGGGCGTCGATCCACTCGCGCAGGGCACGGGTCGCGAGGACGTCGTCCTCGTTGTAGCGCAGCAGGCGCACGCGCTGGCCGTCGTCCGGGATTTCGCCGTCCATGCCGACCGCGTCGCGGTACCAGCGCATCGACGCCTCGCCGCCCGCTTCGGGGTCACGCCACGAGAACCCGGCGACCGGGGCGATCACCTTCAGGCCCTTGCCGTGGGAGCAGAGGAACTGGTCGGTGACACTGCGGAAGAGGTCGACCCACTCCTCGGAGTCCACAAAGGACTGGATGGCCTTCTTCGTGGGCACCCCGGGGTGGTCGCCGAAACGCTCGACCGAACCGAAGAGCCAGCGGTTCTCGGCGAGCGCGTTGTAGCAGTACGCGCGGAAGGTCAGGCCCGCCGCTTCGGTGCGCTCGCGGACGTCCGTGAGCCACGCCCAGAACTCCGCGAAGGACCGCGCCTCGTCGCCGGTGGGCAGCGGGTCCCACGTCGCGAAGGCGCGGTAGCCCGGCTCCAGCCCGATGTCGGCGCCACTCAGCAGGCAGCCCCAGAGGTACGCGCCCGCGTCGCCGAAGCTCTCCATGTCGACGTCGACCTCGACGTCGGCGCGCGGGACCTCGACCCGGTCGACGCGGCGGACCAGCGTCAGGTCGGCCAGCCAGGCGCGGGCGAGCACGACGGCGTCCGGGAACGTGACGCCCGTCCAGTTCACCGCCGGCGGCTCGCCCGCCGGGTCGAGCGCCGCCAGCTCGTCCACAGTGGACACGCCGGCGCGGCGCAGCTCCATCGCGTCCTCCCCGCGGACCACCAGGCTGACGTCGCGGGTTTCGGTGAGCAGCGCTTCGCACGTCGGCCACCACGGGCAGCGGCGGCACTCCAGCACGCGCGACGGCTCGGCCAGCGGCTCCTCGCCGTTCGCGGCCGCGGTGGCGATGGCGAGCCGGTCGGCGAACCGGACCTGGTACTCGGTGAGCGCGCTGCGCCCGCCCGGCCAGGTGCCCGCCGTGAGGTCGTGCCAGACGACGACGTCGGCGTCGAGGCCGATCACGCCGCCGACGACGAGGCTTTCGTCGGCCTGCCCGAGCGTCTGCAGCATGCGGCGGATGTGCACCAGCCGCAGCTGGTCACGCGGCTGCGACCGGACCTTGCGGCCCTCGTCGGAGCCGCGGTTCGCCGGGTCGAGGTCGGTCGGCCCGGTGACGATCGCGCCGGCGCCGCGGTCGGTGATGCGGTGGCGCACGACGAGCACCGGGACGTACCCGCGGCCGGTGCGGACGAGCAGGTCGATGCCGCCGCGCCGGTGCCCGGCCGGGTCGACCGGCAGCAGCGCGCCCCAGATGTAGGGCGCCTCCGCGGCAAAAGCGCGTTCGGTCTGCTCGACGCGCTCGTGAGCCGGGAGGTCACGGCCGATCTTCACCCAGGCGCCGGGGTTGGCGGCCATCAGCCGGGTGACGATGTCCTCGCGGTGCGCGGTGGCGTCGGCGATCCGCTGCTGCGCCGTGGGGTCCGGCGGGGACAGCGGCACCTCGCGCATCGTCGGGTCGTGCTCGAGGTGCACCCGTCGCCGGCAGCGGCTGACCGCTCCCGCGTCGAGTACCACCTCGCCCTTCATGGAGATCACTCTAGATTCCCCCGGCCGAGCCGACATGCCCGCCACCCTGGCGCACAGTAAGTTCGACCTCGACACGTCGCAGGAGGGTGCCATGGCGCGCAAGGCCAAGGTCGAGGGTGAAGGCCGATTCACCCCCAAGAAGGCGAAGAACGCGGTCGCGGTGGCCAAGGTGCTCGGCCCGGCCGTGATCCCGGTCGTCGCGCCGTACGCGGTGCGCGCGGCGGGCGCCGCGCGGGAGATGTACGACCGCTACCAGGCACGCAAGCTCGGGGTCGCGGTCGACAAGCTGGGCGAGTACACCGGGCGCGGAGCGGCGCTGCACGCGCGGATCGCCGGCCTCGCCGAAGGCTGCCGTGACCTGCAGAAGTCCGACAAGGCGTCGAAGGCCGACCAGGACTTCGCGAAGGACTCGCTCGGAACGCTGGAGCAGCTGTCGGCGACGGTCCGCGCGGCCGAGCGCATGCCGGCGGCCCGGCGCAAGTCGGCCCACCGGGCGGTGGCCGGCGAGCTGGAACGGCTGGAGGGCCAGCTGCTGCACCGGCTGGGCATCTGAGCCGGAGACGACGAACGGCCCCGGCGCGCGCCGGGGCCGTTCGTCGTCTGGCTGTTACTTCACGAAGCCCTTCTTGACCATCCAGTCGTGGGCGACCTTGCCCGCGTCCTGGCCGTCGACGTCGACCTGCTTGCAGAGCTGGACCATCTGCTCGTTGTCGAGCGCCGCGCCGACCGTCTCGAGCGGACCGCGGATGTCCGGGTGCGCGTCGAGGAAGTCCTTGCGCAGCGTCGGGACCGCGTTGTACTGCGGGAACGCCTTCTTGTCGTCCTCGAGCACCCGCAGGTTCAGCCCGGAGATCCGGCCGTCGGTGGTGAACACCTCGCCGACCGGGCAGGTGCCGCCCGCGACCGCCGAGTAGATCGTGCCGATGCCGAAGTTCTCGATCTTCGGGTTCTGGAAGCCGTAGGCCTTCACCGCGGCCGGGAAGCCGTCCTGGCGGCTGGTGAACTCGGTCTCCAGGCAGAACCGGTTCTGGTCCGGGTTCTGCTTGAGGAACGCCGCGAGGTCCGACGTCGTCTTCAGGTTGTTCTTCGCGCCGTACGCCTCGGTGACGGCGAAGGCGTACTGGTCGTTGAGCGGCGAGTAGTTCAGCCAGCTGACGCCGAACTTCTCCTCGTCGGCCTTGGCCGTCGCGTCGTACTGCGCCTTCTCGCCGCCGGGCACCGGGAGCTCGTTGCCCTGGTAGTTGATCCAGCCGGTGCCGGTGTACTCCCAGGTGACGTCGGTCTGCCCGGACAGCAGCGCCTGCCGCGACGAGTTGGACCCCTTGATGTCCGACAGGTCGACGACGTCCGCGCCCGCCGCGGTCAGCGCCATCTCCGACAGGTACGCCAGGATGATGTTCTCGGTGAAGTCCTTGGACCCCACCGTCACCTTCAGGCCCTGCAGCGACGGGATCGGCTGGATCGTGCCGGGCTGGATGTCGTAGGGCACCCCCTGGTTGACCGTGAGCCCGCACGCCGAGAGCGTCGTGCCGAGCACCGCCACCCCGAGGGCCGCCGTCAAACGCCGGAGTTTCATCGCAGCCCCTTCGGTCCGAAGAACTGTTCCGCGACCGCGCCCAGCCAGTCCACCAGCAGCGCCAGCGCGACGGCCAGCACCGAGCCGGTGACGAGGACCGAGGTCAGGTTCAGCTTGTACCCGGTGTCGATGAGCAGCCCGAACCCGCCGGCGTTGACGAACATGCCGAACGTCGCGGTGCCGACCGCCAACACGAGCGAGGTGCGCAGACCGGCCAGGATCAGCGGGACGGCCAGCGGCAGCTCGACGCGCCACAGCACCGCGCTCGCCGACATCCCGATGCCGCGGCCCGCGTCGATCAGCGCCGGGTCGACCTGCTGGATGCCGACCATCGTGTTCCGCAGCACCGGCAGCAGCGAGTAGAAGGCCAGCGGCAGCGCCGCCACCCACAGCCCGCCGACCGCGCCGGTGACGATGAACCACAGCACCAGCACACCGAGCGCGGGCGCGGCCTGGCCGATGTTCGCGATCGCGAGGAAGACCGGCGCGAGGAACCGCGCCCACGGCCGGGTCACGATCACCCCGAGCGGCACCGCGACCACCACGACGATCGCGGTCACCACGAGCGTCATCAGCACGTGGTCCCACAACGCCGTGAGCAGCGACGACGCGTTGAGCGTCTCCTTCTCGGTCGCGGTGAGGCCGCTGGAGAACACCCAGATCAGCGTGACCGCGACGATCAGCAGGACCACGCCGGGCTGCGCGAACAGCCGGACGCGTTCCGCGCGTTTGGAGCCGGACTCGGTGCTGAAACCGGTATCGACGGCAGCCGTCATGCGGACACCTCCTCACCGTTCGTGTGCTCGTCGCGCAGCTGCTGGATCGTCGAGATGACGGTGTCGAGCTGGATGGTGCCCGCGTACTCGCCGCGCGCGCCGGTCACCGGCACCGAACCGCCCTCGGCGAGCATCGCCTCGAGCGCGTCCTGCAGCGTCGACTGGAGGCTGACGATGTCGCGCAGCGGCTTGCCGGCGTTGGCCAGCGACGCCCCGGCCCGCAGGTCGCGGGCGTGCACCCAGCGCGTCGGACGGCGACGCGCGTCGAGGACGAGCGCGAAGTGCTTGCGCTGCTCTTCGAGCTTCTTGCGCAGCTCCTCCGGGTCCTCGTCGACGCCGGCCGTCAGCGCGTCCTGCGCCAGCTCGACGTCACGCACCCGCAGCAGCGTCAGCTGCTTGAGCGACGCGCCCGCGCCGACGAAGCCCGCGACCGTGTCGTTGGCCGGGTTCGCCAGGATCGCCTCGGGTGTGTCGTACTGCATGATCGACGACTGGTTGCCCAGCACGGCGATCTTGTCGCCGAGCTTCACGGCCTCGTCGAAGTCGTGCGTGACGAAGACGATCGTCTTCTTCAGCTCCGACTGCAGCCGCAGCAGCTCGTCCTGCAGGTTGCCGCGGGTGATCGGGTCGACCGCGCCGAACGGCTCGTCCATCAGCAGCACCGGCGGGTCGGCCGCCAGCGCGCGGGCTACGCCGACGCGCTGCTGCTGGCCACCGGAGAGCTGGCGCGGGAAGCGGTCGCGGAAGTCGGCCGGGTCGAGCCCGACCAGGTCCATCATCTCCTCGACCCGGTCGTTGACCTTCTTCTTGTCCCAGCCCAGCAGGCCTGGGACCACCGCGATGTTCTGCGACACGGTGAAGTGCGGGAACAGCCCGGCCTGCTGGATCGCGTAGCCGGTCCGGCGGCGCAGGGTGTCGACGTCCAGCTTCAGCGCGTCGTCGCCGCCGATGGTGATCCGGCCGGACGTCGGCTGGACCAGCCGGTTGATCATCCGCATCGTGGTGGTCTTGCCGCAGCCCGACGGGCCGACGAAGACCACGATCTTGCCGGCCGGCACGACCATCGAGAAGTCGTCGACCGCCGCCTCACGCGTGCCGGGGTACCGCTTGGTCACGTGCTCCAGTTCGATTTCGACGCCGGAGACTTCCTCGTTCTCAGCCACGGACACCCCTAGAGATGGTGAAGCGCTTGATCAGGACGTAGACGCCGTCGAGGATCAGGGCGAGGATGACCACCCCGACCGTCCCGGTGACGGCTTGGTTCAGGGAGTTCGTGCTCCCCGCGTTCGTGAGCCCGGAGAAGACCTCGGCGCCGAAGCCGGGGCCCTTCGCGTAGGCGGCGATCACCGCGATGCCCATCAGCATCTGGGTGGCGACCCGCATCCCGGTGAGGATCGCGGGCCAGGCCAGCCGCAGCTCGACCCGCGTGAGCACGCCGAAGCGGCTCATCCCGATGCCGCGCGCGGCATCGGTGATCGCCGGATCGACGCCGTCGAGCCCCACGATGGTGTTCCGGACGATCGGCAGGAGGCCGTACAGCACCAGCGCGATCACGGCCGTCGTCGGGCCGAGCCCGGAGAGCGGGATCAGCAGGCCCAGGAGGGCGAACGACGGAACCGTCAGGATCGTGCTGGCCAGCGCGGTGGCCACGGCCGACCCGATCGGGCTGCGGTAGACCGCGACCCCGATCAGCACGCCGAGGACGGCCGCCAGGATCGTGCACTGCACCACCATGCTGGTGTGGAGGTAGGCCTCCAGCCACAACTTGCTCGCCCGGTCCGAGATGTACTCGAAGAGATTCATCCGTGTCCGCACTCCCGCCCGCGTCCGTGAGGCTTCACCCGAACGGGCTAGCTCCTGACCGACGGCTCAATACCCACCGTGCGCCGAAGCCAAACCCCCGTTCCCGGCCTCGTTGATTCCGACACCGTTCCTTATCCGGGCGTGATCGGCAACAACAACGCTGAACCGATCCGGCCTGGCAGCCGTGAACTCCATGTGTGCTCACTTGCCGGGATCGCGCGATCACCCGGTGGCGCGTCACCTAGGCTGCTCCTCATGAACGGTCCGGCACGGCGTCCCGCCGTGCTCGGAGCTACCCGCGGTGTGTTGCTGGCCGTGTGCGCCGCGGTGCTGTCCGTCACCGCGCACCGGATCGCCGACGGCGGCCTGCCCGACCCGGCGATGACCGTGCTGCTCACCGGCCTGTTCGGCTGGACGGCGACGGCGCTCGCCCGCAAGGCACGCGGGACCGTCGCGACGATCACCCTGCTGGGCGCCGCCCAGCTCGTGATGCACCTGCTGCTCACGACGCTGTCCGGCCACCACGACATGTACACGATGCCGGGCCGCACCGGCCTCGGCATGCTCACCGCGCACGCCGTCGCGACCGTGCTGACGGCGTTGCTGCTCGCCAGCGCGGACGCGACGCTGCTCACGGTGCTGGCCGTGCTGCGCGCGATCCTGCCGCGGCTGCTCACCCCGTTGCCGGTGCTTTCGGCCGCTCCTTCGCCGATCCCGGCCCGCACCGCGGCCCCGGACCACCTCGTCGGCGTCGACCTGCGCCGGATCCGCGGGCGGCGCGGCCCGCCCGTCCACTCCTGAACCCCAGCTCGTCCCCCTTGCCCGGCCGGTCCCCGAACCGCGCCGGTCCCCTTTCTTGAGTTCATCAGGAGTGAACCCATGTCCCAGCACGTCTTCAAGCGCGCCGGTTTCCTCGCCGCGACCATCGGTGTCGCCGGTCTCCTCGGCACGGGCGTCGCGTCCGCGCACGTCACCGCCAACGTCTACGGCGCGCAGCCCACGAAGGGCGGCTACGCGGCGATCGTGTTCCGCGTGCCGAGCGAGGAGAAGGACCCCGTCAAGACCACCAAGGTCGTCGTCGACTTCAAGGGCGACTACGGCATCGGGTCGGTCCGGACCAAGCCGGTTCCCGGCTGGACCGCCGACGTGACGAAGTCCAAGCTGCCGACCCCGGTCAAGAAGGACAACGGCACGGAGATCACCGAAGCCGTCACGGCGGTGACGTGGACCGCACAGCCGGGCAGCGAGCTGTCCGCCACGAACTACCAGGAGTTCGAGGCCAGCTTCGGCCCGCTGCCCACCAACGTCGACGAGGTCGAGTTCCCGGCGCACCAGACCTACAGCGACGGCAAGGTCGTCGACTGGAACCAGCCGACCCCGGCGGGCGGCGAGGAGCCGGAGCACCCGGCGCCGGCGGTCAAGCTGGCCGCGAAGGCCGCGGAGGGCGACGCGCACGGCACTATGGATGCCAACACCGCGTCGACGACCGGTGAGCAGACCCAGGCGGCCGCGTCGACGTCCGACAGCACCGCCCGCTGGCTCGGCGGGGCCGGCCTGCTGGTCGGCGCCATCGGCCTCGGCGTCGGCGCGGGCGCGACCATCCGGGCTCGCAAGGCCACGGCCAAGTCGGGAGGCAGCAACTAGATGCGGAAGGCGCTCGTCGCGCTGGTGTTGACGGTGGTGGGGGGGTGTTTGGCGTGCGCCCCCACCCCCCCTCCCCCCCCCCCCCCCCCCTCCCCCCCCCCCCCCCCCCCCCCCCCCCCCCCCCCCCCCCCCCCCCCT
>NZ_JBVJON010000001.1:56373-144802 GCF_055583145.1 Amycolatopsis sp. NPDC104819
GCGTACCCCCTCATAGGTCAAAAAAAGCACAGGGAAGGGGGGAGAAGAAGAGGAGGGAGGGGGGTGCTCCTCTGGGTTGTGCTGGCGGTTTGGCCCCCCCCCCCCCCCCCCCCCACCCCGGCACTGGCGCACAACGTGCTGATCTCCTCGGACCCGGCGAACGGCTCGTCCGTCGCCGCCGGCCCGCAGAAGGTCAGCCTGACGTTCGACCAGTACGTGCAGGGCGCGGACGTCAACCAGATCGCGGTGACCGGACCCGGCGGCGGCCAGTGGGCCGAGGGACCGATCAGCGTGGTGAACAACGTCATCAGCGCGCCGCTGCGGCCGCTCGGGCCGGCGGGGAAGTACACCATCGGCTACCGGGTGCTCTCCGCCGACGGCCACCCGGTGACCGGCGAGCTGACGTTCACCCTCACCGCGGCGGGCACCGGCACCCCGGCGACCGTGGACGCGGCGAAGTCCCCGGGCTCCGCCTCGCAGGCGACGTCCTCGGCGTCGTCGTCCACCGGCGTGCCGATCTGGGTCTGGATCGCGGGCGCCGTCGTGCTGCTGGCGATCGGGCTGACCGTGGCCCTGCGGTCGGGACGGTCCGTGGAAGAGAAGAAGTAACCGGATGACCCAGGCCGAGGCCACCACCAAGCCCCGCTACGCGACGCTCCTGTGCGTCGTGACGGCGGGGCTGCTCGGCGCCCTCATCGGCGTCGCGCTCCTGTCCACCACCCCGGTCCCCGGTGTGGTGGAGCCCAGCGCGGTGGTCTCGGCCGGCATCCCGGTCGTGCGGGTCCTGCTCGACCTCTCCGCCGTCGCCACCATCGGGCTCTCGCTGCTCTCGGTCCTCGCCGGCTACGACCGGCCGAAGCTGACCGAGCCGATCATGCGGCTGGCGCGGCCGGCCGGGGTCGCGGCCGCGCTGATCTGGGCCACCACCGCCGTCGTCGCGCTGGTCCTGCAGACCGCGGAGTACAAGCCGGGCTCGTCGACGCTCACCGCGTCGGACATCGGCGGGTACATCGCGGCCGTCGGCGCCGGGAAGGCGCTCGTCATCGTCGCCGCGCTCGCGCTCGTCCACGCCGGGATCGGCGCGCTGGCCCTGCGCTTCGGCGAGAAGGTGCCCGCCGAGGTCCGCGTCGGGCTCGGCCTGTTCGCGCTGCTGCCGCTGCCGGTCACCGGGCACGCGTCGAACTGGAACTACCACGACTACACGATGATCTCGATGGAGCTGCACGTCATGAGCGCCGTCGCCTGGACCGGCGGCCTCGGCGCGATGACCGTGCTCCTGATCGCGAACCGGACCCTGCTGGCGCACGCGCTGCCGCGGTTCTCGAAGCTCGCGACGCTCTGCCTGATCCTCTCGGCGGCGACCGGGCTGTTCAACGGCCTGGTCGAGATCTCGCTCAACCCGACCATCGGGTTCTGGGCGGCGATCTTCACGACGCCGTACGGGCAGCTGTTCGTCCTCAAGTTCCTCTGCACCGGGGTCATCGCGCTGCTCGGCGCGTACACCCGGTTCCGGCTGATGCCGCAGATCGTCCGGCACAACCGCACGGCCCTCGCGTCGTGGGCGACGCTGGAGTTGACGGTCATGGGGCTGGCGTTCGGTTTTGCGGTTGTGCTCACGCGCGCGCCGGTTGTCGCGTCCTGAAAGCCCTTCCACGCAGGTGAGAGCCGGTGATCTGTCACGGCGAGTAGCTGCAAATTGCGCATTGGGATGACCGGTGATCCATTGGGGGTGACCGGTCGGACCGAACTTTCTACCCTGAGAAGACTGCATTTGAGAAGCGACGAACGGTCATCTGCAGTCGTCGAATGCACGTGCAGGCTGTGGCGCCGGTCACACGAAGTGACAGTCCCGGCTCAGCGGTAACGCGCCCAGCGAGTGTCCGTCCGGCCGCTCCGCAGGTCGTCCAACCGGCGGAAGAGCTCGGGCCGCACCTGCGGCCGGCTGCGCAGGATCGGCAGCACGCTGGTCGTCAGCTTCAGCTCGCGGATCGCCCGGAGCACGCCGAACCCGGACCACGACGTCACGTCGAAGCCGTACTCCGCGGCGAACGTCCGGTAGCGCACCGGCGGGTCACCGAACCGCTCACGGCCGACGGCCAGCGGCGTCAGGTCCCACTCCGGCGGGCCGACGCAGGAGGAGTCGAAGTCGCAGAGCACCGGACCGTCCGGTCCGGGGATGACGTTGCCGGGGTACGCGTCCCCGTGCACCAGGCCCCTGGGCAGCGGAAACTCCAGCCCGGCCAGCGCGGCCTCGAGCTCGGCGCAGCGGTCGAGCAGGAACGCGCGGTCGGCGGCGCCGAGCTCTTCGGCGTCGGAAACCCGGGCCCGGACCGCGGCGAACGGCGCCCACTCGGCGAGGCCGTCGGGCGCGGGCAGCGCATGCACCCGGCGCAGCAGCCGGGCGAGGTCGGCGGCCGTCGCCGCGCGGCCGATGCTCGGCACCTGGTGCCACACGGTCACCAGGTGCTCGCCGACGGCCATCGGCTGCTCGACCCCGTCGAGCAGCCGGATCGCGGGGACGTCGTGCCGGGCGAAGTGCCGGGCCACGGTGACCACCGTGCCGACCCGGTGCCGGAGCTGCGTCGAGCCGACGATCCGGACCACCACCGGGGCCGTGACCAGCGCGAACACCGCGTTGTTGGTGAACCGCAGCAACCGTGCGCCCGCCGGGTCGAGGCCCAGCTGCGCGCAGGCCTCGGCCAGCACGCCGCGCAGCTTCCCGGGGGTGAACCGGCCGTCCAAGACGGTGCCGGCGCCTTCGGCGTTACGCGGCGTAGAAAGCGTGGAGGCGGTCGGCGAGGTCACGCGCGTCGGCGTTGTTCCGGCGGCGCTCCGCCTCTTCCTGGAGCGGCCGCATGCGGTCCTTGACCCGCTCGGACTTGATGCCCTCGGCGCAGTCGATGGCCTTGCCGCCGACCTTGGCGCCGTGGTCCAGGTCGCCTTCCAGCAGGTGGTTGGTGGCGAGCGCGCTCAGCATGAACGTCTTCGACCGGGCCATCTCGTCGTCGTAGGACTCGACGGCCCTGGTCAGCGCCGGGATCGCGTACTTCGTGTGCTCGGCGTTCTTCTGCGCGAGGACCGTGTGGACGGTGCCGACCATCGCGTAGACGTCGGTCTCGGTGAAGAACTTCACCCAGGACTCGGCCTCGGCCAGGTTGGCGCGCTCGAACTCGTCCTTGCTCCGGCCGAGCAGCTTCACCGCCTGCTCTTCGTTGCCCATCATCGCGTAGGCCCACGCCTCGTTCGCGCAGAGCACGGAGACGGCCAGCTCGGAGCCGGACTCCTGAGCGGCGATCTGGCCCAGCTGGAACAGCTTCAGCGCGTCGTTCGGGGCGTCCTGGTGCAGGTAGACGCGGCCCATGCGGTAGAGCACGTTGGCCACCAGCGGATGGTTGTCGCCCTGCTTGGCCAGGTCCAGCGCGTTGGCGAAGTGGCCGCGCGCGGAGTCCATCAGACCGGTGTCGAACGACGTCCAGCCGGCCAGCGAGTGCAGGTCGGCCAGCGCCACGTACAGCCGGTTCTTCACCATGTCGGTGCCGTTGGACTCGAGCATCTGCTGTCCCCAGGACAGCTGCGCCACGACGGCGTCGCGGCAGAACCCGCCGCCGTACTGGTAGTCCAGGGCGCGGAGAGCGCGTGTCGCGGCCTCCACCTGGCGCACGTCGGTCATGCCGATGCGCCCGGGCGCCGGCGTCCGCGCCGGTCCCGCCGACCACGTGCCCGATTCCGGACCGAACACCGCCGCACCCATCGTGACCTGGGCGGCGTGCGCGAGGAACCTCCGTCGCTTCACGGACTCGTCCTCCTCAGCCTGCTGGCCGTCGGCGGAGCCGACGACGCGTATCGCCGTGGCCTCGTCGTAGGCGAGGCCCATGTATCCACGGGGGACACCCAGGCCGTCGGCGATCCGCGTGAGGACGTCGTAGGCCATGACCTGGCGACCCTTGAGGATCTCCGACACCTCGGACTGGGACTGGCCGGTCATCGCGGCGATCTGGCGCTGCGAGACACCGTGCTTGCGCAGGAGCCGGTAGACGGCGCTGATCTCGCGACTGGCAAGAGCAGCTCTCATCTCGGGCTGCTCCCACGCGTCGGCGGGAACCGCGTGGTTCTGCCGGGCTTCGGCACCACCACCGCTACTGGCGTCCATCGCGCCCCCTCCACTGTCCGGTCGGGCGTCTGTGAAACAGCGTAAGCAAAGCTGGGAAACCGTGTGAACAGCCGAACTGGCGCCCTGATCGGTCCGGGCGAAGTCCGTTGACCGCTTACCGTGGAACCCGGTCCGGTCACCGCTATGACGCCATTTCGACCTTCTATCGCACCCGGTTTCACCTCACTGTAGTTGTCAGATCTCCGTCACCGCCAGGACACCGGCAGCGATCACGGAGAGCTACGAAAACCGCAGCGTTGTGACAAAGCGATGTTGCAGAAGGCATCTTCGAAGACTTCGACAGAGCGGAGAAGGGCGTGGAGTTCGTGGACTCGTTCGCAGGGGGACATGCCGGCACGGCCACCCGCGCCGTGCGGCCGGCAGTTTCTCCTCTCTCCGCTGTCCGCCCCGTCACCCCCGCCGCCGCGGTGGACCCCCGCACCGCGGCCGTCCGGCACTACGAAGGCGGGCAGCTGGTGTGGCGCGTGCAGTGCGGCGACCTCATCAGCCGCGAGCGCGCGGTGACGGTGTTCGTCGAAGACAACCAGGTGGTACTGGTCTCGCCCCCCGGCGAGACCGCGCGGTTGACGTCCGGCCAGCTCGGACAGCTGCGCGCCGCGCTCAACGAAGCCGCCAAGATGGCGGAAAGGTAACGGTGAGCTGATCATGGATCAGGTACTCGGGCAGGTCCTCCGCAATGCGGTCTGGGAGCGCCTCGACATGCTGACCGACCTGGCGAACCGCGCCGACGCCCAGTCGCTCGTCTCGGTCGCGCGCTCCGAACTCCCCCGGTTGACCGAGGCGTGGCGCGCGATGCTGAAGATGCACGAGCCCGACGAGCGCGGCGACTGCCCGACCTGTTCGACCCGGTGGCACCGCTGCAAGGCGCCGTGCTCGGTCTGGCAGGTCGCGCACGAACACCTCGTCGCCGGCGGCTTGGCCCCGCAGCAGGCCTCGGCCCGCGACGGCCTGCAGGACCGGCGCAAGAGCCCGGTGCCGACGCAGGGCCGTCCGGCCCCCGCGCCCACCCCGGCCGAGACCACCGGCCGCCACGCGCTGGTCAACCCGCGCCGAGCGGTCACCGCCTGACCTCCGGGCCGCCGCCACCTCCCGCGGCCGCGGCTCACCAGCACGACCCGGTCCGGGTCGCCGTCACCTCCCCGCGGTGCCGACCCACCCGGTCCGACCCCAGATCCGGCGAGCGCGGCCGGCCGATCGCCCCATCGGGTCCGCGTCCGTGCTCGCCCGGCCGGGGACTGTTTCGCCCGCACCCCCGAGCAGTGCGAACCAGTCCTCGGCCCTCCAGCCCGGTCCCCACCGCGATTAATCGAAAAAAATACGCGTTAGCCCTAGCCCGGGCGGTAATCCCCCGCTAGATTGATCATCAAGCGCAGCGTGGACCACTGGTCCAGCCTGCAGCGACCCGCCCCCGAGCGGCCCTCGAATTCCGCGGGCCGGTGCCGTTGCACTCCCCTCCCCCGACCGGCACCGGCCCGCGGTTCCAAAACCTTTCAGCGCACCGCCTTCACGCGGAGCACGAGCACCGCGGCCAACAGTGTCGCGACGGCCGAAGCGGCGAAGAGCCCCGGATAACCACCCAGGTAGGCGAGCACCAGCGGTGTCAGCAGCGGCGCCACCACCTGCGGCAGCGAGTTCGCGATGTTGATGACACCAAGATCCTTCGCGCGGTCCTGCGCCGTCGGCAGCACCTGCGTCAGCATCGCGAGCGCGACAGCCATGTACGCCCCGAAGCCCACCCCCAGCAGCGGGGACGCGGCGAGCGCGACCGGCCATGTCTGCCAGAGCACCAGCAGCAAAGCGGCCAACGCCATCACACCGGAGGCCGCAAGGACGTACGGCTTACGCCGTCCGGACTTGTCCGAGAAGTGCCCGGCGACCACGGCGCCCGCGACGAGTGCAACGCCGTACAGCCCCATCATGATGAGCAGGCCCGTGTCCGGGTCCTCGTAGTGCACCGCGTCCTTGAGGAAGAACAACAGGTAGAGCGTCCCGAACGCGTTGCCGAGGTTGATCATGAAGTGGCACGCCCACGCCCACGCGAAGTCCGGGTGCCGCCGCGGGGACACCCAGAGGTTGCGCAGCACCTCGCCGGCCGCCGACGACGGCCGGAACTCGACCGGCAGGCGCGCGTCCGGCGTCCGGAGCACGAAGAACGCGGCGCCGACCAGGACGATCCCCGCGCAGACCGCGTAGGCCAGCGGCAGCCCGGCGATGCCGAGCATGACGACCACCACGAGCGCGCCCAGCACGGTGCCGAGCATCTGCGCGATGCCGACCAGCCCGCCGACCTGCGCGCGCTGCCCCACCGGGACCCGGTCGGCGATCGCGGACATCAGGGTGGCGAGCATGCCGTTGAGCCCGGCCTGCACCAGGCACCAGCCGACGATCAGGAGCGCGACGCTCGGCGCGAACGCCAGCACCAGCAGCCCGACGGCCGCGACGGCGGCGCCGATGACCGTCCACGGGTGGCGACGGCCGAAGCGCGAGCACGTCCGGTCGGACAGCAGCCCGACCGCCGGGTTGACGATCAGCGCCACGATCGCGCCGACGCCCATCACCAGGCCGAGCACGAACTCCTTGTTCACCTGGTCGAGCAGCTCCGCCTGCTGCGGCAGCAGCACCTGGATCGGCGCGTAGATCCCCAGCCAGAGCGCGATGTTCGCGAAGAACAGCAGGCTCATCCAGCCGGGCCGCACCCGCACGACGGGCTCGGCGAGCGCGTCCGGCACCGCTTGGGTCGTTTCACTCATCCCGCACCAGCTTCCGGTACCAGTGGAACGAGTCCTTCGGCGTCCGCCGCAGGGTCTCGTAGTCGACGTGCACCAGGCCGAAGCGTGGCGCGTAGCCCTTGGACCATTCGAAATTGTCCATCAGGGACCAGCAGAAGTACCCCCGGACGTCGACCCCGGCGTCCATCGCCTCGCGCAGGGCCGTGAGATGGCTGTGCAGGAAGTCGATGCGTTCGGGGTCGTGCACACCACCGTCCTCGGCGACGACGTCGGCGAAGCTGCAGCCGTTCTCGGTGATCTGGATCGGCGGCAGCTTGTCGCGATAGCGGCGGTGGAAGTCGAGCAGCAGCTCACGCAGGGCGTGCGGGACGATCGGCGAGTCGTTCGTCGTCATCGGGTAACCCTCGATCGGGCGAAGCTCGAAGGGCAGCGGGTTGCCCGGCCCGGGTTTCGCGACCCCCTGCGGCTCGTAGTAGTTGACGCCGTAGAAGTCCAGCGGCTGCGCGATGGCCGGCAGGTCGTCGGCGAAGCCGGCGGGGAGGTGCTCGTGGAGCTGTTCGGGATAGGTGCCGAGCAGGACGGGATCGGCATAGAGCCGGTTGAGGAGCGCGTCGAGCCATTCCGCGGCGTCGTGCGAGTCGTCGTCCGCGGGCCAGATGGGCGAGTGGTTGTTGGCGGTGCCGATGTTCGTGGCGCCGGCCGCCCGCAGCGCCTGCACGGCGAGGCCGTGCGCGAGGTTCTGGTGGTGCGCGGTCGGAATGGCGTCGAGCAGGAGCGTCTGACCGGGCGCGTACTCGCCGATCGCGTACCCGAAGATGGACATCACCATCGGCTCGTTGAGCGGAATCCAGAGTTTCACCCGATCGGCGAAGCGTTCTCCGAGGATGTGGGCGTACTCGGCGAAGCGATCAGCGGTCTCCCGGGCGAGCCAGCCACCGTCGTCCTCGATCGCCTGCGGGGTGTCCCAGTGGTAGAGCGTGACGGCGGGCGCGATGCCGGCTTCGCACACGGCGTCGATCAGCTTGTCGTAGAAGCCGAGGCCTTCGGGATTGGGCGCGCCCTTGCCCTCGGGCTGGATGCGCGGCCAGGCGATGGACATCCGGTAGGCGCCGACGCCGAGCTCCGCCATCAGGGCGATGTCTTCGGGGTAGCGGTGGTAGTGGTCGGCGGCTACGTTGGCGTTCTCATCGTGGGCGATCTTGCCCTCGGTCGCGGTGAACGTGTCCCAGATGGACGGTCCGCGCCCACCTTCGCTGGTGGCGCCTTCGATCTGGAACGCCGAGGTCGAAACACCCCAGAGGAAGTCGGGCGGGAAGTTCGGGTTCTGCACCGGCTGCTGACCCCTTCGTCAGGCCACCCGTACGGGTGAACATGAAAAGTTCTCATATACTAGGTCTTCACTCGTCCGTGGGGAAGCCCGTCGGCACGATAAAGTCCCAGATCAGACGAGGAGGAGCGCCGTGTCCGACATCCAGGCCGCGAAGGTGCCGGCAGAAGCCACCCCCTTACGCCGTCAGCCGGTTCAGCAACGAAGCGCGAAGCGGGTCGAGCAGATGCTCGACGCGAGCGCGGCGTTGATCGACGAACTCGGCTACGACGCCCTGACGACAACCCTGATCGCCAAGCGCGCAGGAGTGGCCGTCGGTTCGCTGTACCAGTTCTTCCCCGACAAGCGCGCGGTCGTGCAAGCGCTTACCGCCCGCAATCTGGAGCGCTTCGTCGGCGCGGTGAACGAGCGCCTCAAGCAGTTCGGCCCGGAGCACTGGTGGGACGTCGTGGACTCGATCCTCGACATCTACCTGGAGATGCACCGGTCCGTGCCGGGGTTCTCGAAGGTCCACTTCGGCGACATCATCGACCGCCAGCTGCTCGACGAGACCCGCGACAACAACGCGGTGATCGTGGACTCCCTGACGGACCTGCTCTCCGGTCAGGTCGACCGCCCGGTCGAGGACCTCAGGTTCGCGATCGGCATCGCGAACGAGGTCGCGGACGCGCTGCTGAAGCTGGCGTTCCGGAAGGAGCCGAGCGGCGACGAGAAGATCGTCGCCGAGGCCAAGTACGTGGTGAAGGGGTATTTGGCGGCGCGGTTCGGGGAGCAGTCGTAGCTGTCCACAGAGGTTGTCCACAGGTATGCACAGCTGTGGACAACCTGGGGTTTTCAGCGGGGTCTGTCAGGGGTCACCGATAGACTGGAAGCGGGGGTTCCCCCAGGGAAGGGCGGGCTGCGCTTGGGGGCGGCTTTGCTGGGTGGCCGGTGCAAACGGGTGGATGTGCTCGGCGGGGGTGTGCCTGGCCGGAGCTGCTTTGTGTGGCGGCCGGTGTCGGTGGGGTGCGTTCGGGTGGGGCCTGCTTTGCCTGGCAGCCGGTGAGGTGGATGCGCTCGAGAGGGGTTGTGCTCGGCCGGGGCCTGCATTGCCTGGTGGCCGGTGCAAGTCGGGCGCGCTCGAGTGGGCGTACTCGGTGGGTGCGGCGCTCGCTTGGGCGGGGCCGGACGTTTGGCGGCGGCACCTGAGTTTGCGGCTGACTGCCGGGATCAACGGATTTCGGAGCGAGTGGGCTTGAGGCCGCTGCTCTTGGGGGCGGCCGGGCTGCCTGGCAGGACGCTTCGATGGCTCCCGGGAAAGACTGCGCACGGGTGGCCGCACCACCTGTCGGGCGGTGGCTGCCGCACTTGGAACGGCGACTGCGCTCAGGAGTCGAGGGCATTCCGGGACCCCGATCCACGGCGCACCAGCAGCGGCCGCTCCCCGCATCGGGGAGTTCGGGCAAGCTCGGTCCTGTGACCGACAACGACGCGAAGACATACCTTCACGACGAGCTGCGCTGGATTCGCGAAGCCGTCCTCGCGAAGCTCGATGGGCTCACCGAATACGACGTCCGGCGGCCGATGACGGCTACCGGGACCAACCTGCTCGGCCTCGTCAAACACCTGGCGACCTGGGAGGCCCGGTACTTCGGTGAGGTCTTCGCACGGCCCTTCCCCGAACCGCTCCCGGAGCGGGGCACCGACATGTGGGCCACCGAGGACGAGACGCGCGAGGAAATCGTCGATCGGTATCGGCGCGTTTGGGTGCACTCCGACACGACCATCCTCGACCTCGATCTCGACTCCGCCGGGAATGTGCCGTGGTGGCCTCGGCCCGACGTGACCCTCTTCAAGGTCCTCGTCACTTTCCTCACCGAGATCAACCGGCACGCCGGGCACGCCGACATCCTGCGTGAACAGCTGGACGGCAAAGTCGGGCTCGACGCGGAAAGCACCGCCGCCGGGCAAGACCGGTGGGCTGAGGTTGAGCGGGTGGCCGTCAGCCGAAGTTCTGGTGCTCGCCGCGGTAGGTCGGGACCGTTCGTTCCACCCGGTCGCCCAGGACCAGGTGGTAGTGCGTGAAGCGCTCTGCCAGCTCGCCCGCCTTTGCGTGGCGGAGCCAGACCCGGTCGCCCAGGTTCAGGGTGCGGGCCGCGCGGCCCGTCACCGGGGTCTGGACTTCGCCCGCTCCCTCGAAACCCAGGAACTTCAGGCCCGTCGGGAGGTACGGCGTCGGCTGGCGCGAAGGGCCCGTTGGCCCCGAAGCGATGTAGCCGCCTGAGTACAGCGTTGCGATCTTGCGGGTCGGGCGGCGGACCACTGGGAGCGCGAACAGTGCGGCCGGGCGGGGGCTGAAGCGCGTGTAGCCGTCGAAGAGTGTGGGGCCGATCAAGCCCGAGCCGGCCGCTATCTCGGTGACGACCGCGTCCGCTCCTGTCGACTCGATGCTGCCCGTGCCGCCGCCGTTGACGAACTCCAGCGGGGTCACCGCTTCGACCGCGCGGACCACTTCGCCGCGACGCCGGTTCAGCTCCGCCGCCGAGTGGCGCTGCATCCAGCCGATCACCAGCTGGTTCACGCGCGCGCCCGCCTTGTCGCCGAGGCCGGCGATCTGGCCTTCGTACGCCATCACGCCGACCAGGCGGAACCCCGGCCGGGCCACGATCTGGCGGGCGAACGTCGTGGCCTGCTTCGGGGTGAAGATCGGGGACCGGCGGGTGCCGACGTGGACTCCCGGGAGCGGGCGCCACGACGCGTCGAGCTCGAGGCAGACCCGGATCTCCGGGTGGCCGTGGCCGAGCGCGGCGTCGACCAGATCCAGGTGCTCCGGCGAGTCGACCATGATCGTGATCGACGCGCGAGCGAGATCGGACGCGGCCAGGCGGCGCAGCGCCTCGTGGTCGGCCGTCGGGTAGGCGACGACAACGTCGTCCGTTGTGCCCTGCTCGACGTGCCAGACGGCTTCGGCGAGCGAGTAGCACATCAGGCCTTCGAAGCCCGGCTTCGCGAGCACGCGCTCTAGCAACGCACGGCAGCGCACCGACTTGCTGACCACGCGGATCGGCTTGCCCGCCGCGCGGCGGGCAAGGTCGTCGGCGTTCGCGTCAAAGGCAGCCAAGTCGACGACGGCCAAGGGTGGATCGAGGTCCTTGGTCGCCAAGTCGTACACCGTCGCACTGGTCACGAGGTCTAAAGTACGACACGAAGGCTTGAAACGCGAATACTGTTCACATACTGTTTCGGGCACTCGACCGATGGAGGGTGCGCGCATGACCCGGTGGACCAACTGGGCGGGCACGGCGTCCGCCTCGCCGCAGCACGTTCACCAGCCACGGAGCACGGCTGAGATCGCGGCGACCGTCGCAGGCATCGCCGCGGCCGGCCGGACCGTGCGCCCCTGGGGCAGCGGCCACTCCTTCACCGCGATCGCCGTCGCCGACTCCGACGCGCTCGACCTGCGGCAGTGGACCGGCATCGAGCGCGTCGCCCTCGAAACCGGGCACGTCACCGTCCGCTCCGGCACCACGATCAAGCAGCTCAACGCCGAGCTCGACACGCTCGGGCTGGCCATGACCAACCTCGGCGACATCGACGCACAGACCATCGCCGGCGCGATTTCCACCGGCACCCACGGCACCGGCGCCCGGCTCGGCGGCATCGCCACCCAGATCGTCGCGCTCGAGCTCGTCCAGGCCGACGGCTCGGTCGTCACCTGTTCGGCGGAAGAAAAGCCCGACCTCTTCGCCGCCGCCCGCGTCGGCCTCGGCGCGCTCGGTGTCATCACCACGGTGACCCTGCGCTGCGAAAAATCCTTCTACCTGCGAGCTCAGGAACGCCCGGAGCCGCTGGAGCAGGTCCTCGAGGGTTTCCACGACTTCGCCGACCAGAACGAGCACTTCGAGTTCTACTGGTTCCCGTACGGCAAGAACGCGCTGGTCAAGCGCAACAACCGGTGCGAGACGGCGGAACCGCTGAGCAAGGTCCGCGAGTTCGTCGACTACCAGATCATGGAGAACGTCGCGTTCGGCGGCCTCTGCCGGACGGGCCGGCTGATGCCGCGGCTCGTGCGCCCGCTGAACAGCTTCGCGTCGAACATGCTCTCCGCGCGCGAGTACAGCGATCTCTCGCACCGGGTCTTCGTCACCGCGCGCAACGTCCGGTTCACCGAAACGGAATACGCTGTTCCACGTGAATCAGTGCTCGACGTGCTCGCCGAGCTACGGGCCGTAGTGCCGAAGCTGAAGGACCCCGTGATGTTCCCGGTCGAGGTGCGCGTTGCCGCGGCCGACGACATCTGGCTGTCGACCGCGCAGGGCCGCGACTCCGCCTACATCGCCATCCACCAGTTCACCGGGATGCCGTACCGCGAGTACTTCAGCGCGTTCGAGAAGATCGCCGGCGCCGTCGGCGGCCGCCCGCACTGGGGCAAGATGCACGACCTCGACGCCGGCGTCCTCCGCACGCGCTACCCGCACTTCGACGACTTCCTGCGCGTGCGCAAGGAAACCGACCCGAACGGCGTGTTCACCAACACCTACCTGGACCGGGTGCTCGGGCCGGCCTAGAAGAGCGCGGACACCGATTCGCCGTTGTGGATCCGGCGGATCGCCTCGGCCATGGCCGGCGCGATCGAGAGGATCTTCAGCTTCTCGGTGCGTTCCTCTTCGGGCACCGGGACCGTGTTGGTGCAGACGATCTCCAGCACCTCGGGCCGGCCGCCGATGCGCTCGATGGCCTTGGCCGCGAACAGCCCGTGCGTGCAGGCGACGCGGATCGACCGCGGTTCCAGCTCGGCGAGCTTGTCCAGCAGCTCGATCACCGTGCTGCCCTTGGCGATCTCGTCGTCGAGCACGATGACGTCGCGGCCGGTGATCTCGCCGATCACCGAGCTGATCTGGACGCGGTCGTCGGGGAAACGCTCCTTCGCGCCGGCCGCGACCTGGACGCCGAGCAGCCGCGCGAAGTGCGACGCCTCCTTCGCGTTGCCCAGGTCGGGCGAGACGACGGTGGTGCGCGAAAGGTCGTACTGGCGGAAGTGCTTGGCTAGCTCCTGCAACGCGTGCAGGTGGTCGACCGGGACGCTGAAGAAGCCGTGGACCTGCGGTGAGTGCAGGGTCATCGCGAGCACGCGGTTCGCGCCGGCCGTGGTCAGCAGGTCGGCGACCAGGCGGCCGCCGATGGAGATGCGCGGCGCGTCCTTCTTGTCCGAGCGCGCGTACGAGTAGTGCGGCATCACGGCGGTGATGCGGGACGCCGACGCGCCGCGCGCCGCGTCGAGCATCAGGAGCAGCTCGACGAGGTGTTCCTGCACCGGCCGCACGAGCGGCTGGATGATGAAGACGTCCCGCTCGCGGCAGTTCGCCTGCAGCTGCACTTCGAGGCAGTCGTTCGCGAACCGCCGGACCTCGGCCGGCCGCAGCGGGACGCCGAGGTGGGCGCAGATCTCTTCGGCCAGCTCGGGGTGGGCGCTGCCGCTGAAAACGGCGATCTCTCGGGAAGCCTCGTTGATCACAGTGCTGAGATCGCTTCGCCGATCGCGACCTCACCGGAGATCAGCGTCAGGGTGCGCCGCGCGGTTTCGGGCGCGTCCAGCAGGCCGACGAGCACCGCGGCGACGTCGTCGCGCGGGATCGGGCCGCGATCGGTGCGCTCGGCGAGCAGCACGAGGCCGGTGCCCGCGTCGTCGGTCAGCGCGCCCGGCCGGAGGATGGTCCAGTCCAGGTCGCGCGCCTTGAGGTCGTCTTCGGCCGCGCGCTTGGCGCGCAGATAGTGCCGGAACTCCTCGGTGACGTTGGGGTTCTCCGGGTTGTCGGCCCCGATCGAGCCGACCTGGATGTGCCGCCGGACCCCGGCTCGCGCGGACGCGTCGGCGAAGAGGGCGGCGGCGCCACGGTCCACAGTGTCCTTGCGGTCGGTGCCGCTGCCCGGCCCGGCGCCGGCCGCGAAGATCGCGGCGTCGGCACCCTTCAGGACCTCGGCGACAGCGTCCACATCGGAGTTCTCCAGATCGAGGACGACGGCTTCGGCGCCGGCCGCCTCGAGGTCCGCCGCGTGGGCGGGATTACGGATGATCCCGACCGCCTTGTCACCGCGCGCGGCGAGCAGCCGCTCCAGCCGCAGCGCGATCTGACCGTGTCCACCTGCAATGACGACTCGCATGGAGCCGACCCTAGTGCGAAGCGGGCGCCTCTGCGGTCCGGAGCAGGTGGTCGTAGACCAGTTCGTTCACCAGGCGGGAGACCGGGTCCTCGGCGAGCACGACGCGCTCGGTGCGGCCCTCGAGGTCGAGGTCGACGACCGCGTTCGGGTCGGCGGTCACGATCGCGAGGCCGTACGCGCGGGCCCGCGGCAGGCAGTTGCCGACGTAGTCCTCGGTCAGCACGGCCGGCGACGGAAGCACCATCGCGGCCTCGCCGTAGCGGGCGAACGGAACCGCGGAGGCCATCGCGGTGCGCCAGTGGCGCGCGACGGCCAGGACGCCGACGATCTCGGCGGCCGGGGCGGGGGCGGTTCCGGCCAGCTCCGGCCAGGTCCAGGTGTCGACGGTGGCGCGGTCGGCCACCGGGCCGGCACCCATCGCGATGCGTTCGGCGTGCACGTCGGTGCGGAGCTTGGCGACCACGCAGACCTTGCGGCCGAGGATCGTGGTCTCGGGGAGCACGATGCCGTTCCAGCCCAGCTGGGCGGCGGCGGTGCGGGCGAGCTCGTCGACGCTCGTGGGCAGCTCGATCGGCGGCACCACCCGGCTCGGCATCGACCGGCTGCGCTTCGCGCCACCGGCGACCGTCGAGCGCTCGGTGTTCTGAGGTGTAGCCGCCACGAGTCCGCCTCCTTCTAGCCTGCACCGCTTCGTGACCGGTGAAAACCGGCACTCAACCTGTCTAACAGCGCGGCGGCGCGGCGTCGCCGGGTAGTGCGAGTGGCTGCGATCGGCGGCGCCCAGCGGTCGATGACCGGTCGGTAGGCGGTCATCCGACTTCGGTCGAACGGTGCGGCCAACCGAGTGATCGCGGGGTGAGTGGCACTACCGTCCGCCCGCGACCGACTACCGAAGGCACCCTCGTTCGATTGGGCCGTTCGGCGCAACCGGGGGAAAATCCACAGTGGACGCAGGCGGCTGAGCTGCGGTTGTCCGCCGTCACCCACCCGGCGGTGACTTGCACCGCAGCGGTGTCGCGCGCGCCGGACTAAAGTTACCGATCAGTCACTTAGTCGTCGCCGTGGAGGACCGATGCGCTCCCCGAAGGACTTCTTCGCCCCGCTCGCCCTGGGCGCGCCGGCCCCCGTGCGGGAGATCCCGGTGACGCCGTCCCGGATGATCCACTTCTTCGACCCGGGCAACGAGAAGATGGCCGCGAAGGTGCCGGACATCGCGAAGAAGGTCGACGTCCTGCTCGGGAACCTCGAGGACGCCGTGCGCGCGGACCGCAAGGAGGCCGCGCGCGCCGGGCTCGTCGCGATCGCCAAGGCGAACGACTTCGGCAGGACGCAGCTGTGGACGCGCGTCAACAGCCTGGACTCGCCGTGGGTGCTCGACGACCTGGTGACGCTCGTCACCGAGATCGGCGACAAGCTCGACGTGATCATGGTGCCGAAGGTCGAGGGCGCGCAGGACATCCACTACGTCGATCGCCTGCTGGCGCAGCTCGAAGCGCGCGCCGGGCTCACGAAGCCGTTGCTGGTGCACGCGATCCTCGAGACGGCGAGCGGGGTGGCCAACGTCGAGGAGATCGCCGGCGCGAGCCCGCGGATGCAGGGCATCTCGCTCGGCCCGGCCGACCTGGCCGCGAGCCGCCGGATGAAGACGACCCGCGTCGGCGGCGGCCACCCGGGTTACCTCGTGCGGACCGACCCCGTCGGCGACGACCTCAACGAGGGCCGGACGACCTACCAGCAGGACCTCTGGCACTACACGGTCGCGCGGATGGTCGACGCCTGCGCGATGCACGGGATCCTGCCGTACTACGGGCCGTTCGGGGACATCCGCGACGTCGTCGCGTGCGAGGACCAGTTCCGGAACGCGTTCCTGCTCGGCTGTGTCGGCGCGTGGAGCCTGCACCCCGTGCAGATCGACATCGCGAAGAAGGTCTTCTCGCCTTCGTCGTCCGATGTGGCCTGGGCGCGTCGCGTCATCGCGGAGATGGGCGACGGCACCGGCGCGGTGATGATCGACGGGAAGATGCAGGACGACGCGTCGGTGAAGCAGTGCCGCGTGGTCGCCGAACTGGCCGACGCCCTCGCGGCGGACGACCCCGAGCTCGCGGCCGCTTACGACGCCGCCACCAAGGAGATCCTCGGATGACACAGCCCCGACGCTCTGTCCTGTACATGCCCGGCGCGAACGAAAGAGCGCTGGAGAAGGCCAAGACCATTCCGGCCGACGCGCTGATCCTCGACCTCGAGGACGCCGTCGCGCCGGACGCCAAGGAAGCCGCGCGCGAACGCGTCTGCGCCGCCGTGGGCAACTACGGTTCGCGTGAGGTGACGATCCGCGTCAACGGTCTCGACACCGAGTGGCACGACGCCGACCTGCGCGCGGCCGCGTCCGCCGGGCCGGCCGCGGTGGTCGTGCCGAAGGTGAACTCGGCGGCCGAGGTGCACAACATCGAGCGCGCGCTGGAGCTCGGCGGCGCGCCGGAGCACACGAAGATCTGGGCGATGGTCGAGACGCCGGTCGCGATGCTGCACGCGGAGGAGATCGCGGCGGCATCCGAGCGGCTGACCGTGCTGGTGATGGGCACGAACGACCTGGCCAAGGAGCTGCACGCGGAGTTCGTCCCGGGCCGCGGGCCGCTGCTCGGCGGGCTTTCGCTGTGCCTGCTGGCCGCGCGCGCAACCGGCAAGGTGATCCTCGACGGCGTCTACAACGACGTGAAGGACCTCGAGGGGTTCGAGGAGGAGTGCAAGCAGGGCCGTCAGTACGGCTTCGACGGCAAGACGCTCATCCATCCCGGCCAGGTCGAGCCGTGCAACCGGATCTTCGCGCCGTCCGAGGAGGAGATCGACCGGTCGCGGCGGATCATCGAGGCTTTCGAGAAGGCCGGCAGCGGCGTGGTCACTGTGGACGGCCGGATGATCGAAAACCTGCACGTCGACAACGCGCGGCGGGTGCTGGCACTGGCCGAAGCGGTCAAGAACTGAGCCCCGGTGGCCGGGCGTGCGCAGGCCCGGCCACCGGTCCTTTCACCCGGGCAGTGAATCGGTCCACTCGGCACTGATCCCGAACGTGGTGCCCTCGGCCGCGGTCGCTGTTGCGCCGTCCGAGGTCACGTACGTCGAGGTCTTGTTCACCCGGCTGGTCGCCGGGTCGACGACGAGCAGTCCCTCGCCCGGCGGCGGCAGCCGCAGGCCCTGCCCGCCCGGCACCGCGCCGACCGCGCGCACCCCCGGGTACGCGGCGATCGCCCGGAAGGACGCCGCCCGGACCGCCGGGGGCGCGGGCAGCGTGGACACGAGCGAGACCAGGCCTTCGAGCACCGCCTCCTGCCGCTGGTCCGCAGTCAGCGGGCCCGCGCTCGTGCGGATGTCGCTGTGCGCCACCAGGTTCGTGATCCAGTCCCGCAAGGCCGCCGGTTCGGTGGGGAGGGCCTGGATCTGGCCCATGGTCACCTCCGCTCCCCCCAGCCGGAAGGGCAACGGCAACCCCAGCGGCACGACCCGTCCCCCGGACTTCGCGCCGCGGAACCACACGTGCGCGTCGGCCTTGGTCCAGTATTCGTAGGTTTCGGACGAGCTGATCTTGACGTGCCAGTAGGTGCCGGTGCCCGCCGGCGCCTGCGCGGCCACCGTGGCCGCGGCCAGCAGGATCTCCTGGCCGGTGACGACCGGCGGCGCCACCGCCCGCGGCGGGGTCTCGGCCGGGGTGCCGGGCTGGGTCACGACCACGACGCCGGCCGCGACCGCCGCGGTGGCGACGAGTCCGGCGCCGATCGTGAGCGGGCGCACGCGCCTGCGGCGTCCGTGCAGCATGTGGTTCTGCAGCCGGTGACGGCTGCGGTCGACGACTTCCGGGGTGGGTTCGGCGGACAGCAGCGTGGCGCGCAGCGTCTCCAGGTCATGGGGCTTTCGGACGAGCCGAGGATGAGCAGCCGGACCGCGCAGCAAGAGCTTGCCGGGCCGAGGAGCAGACCGCGGGGCTCCCCCCGCCCTTCCCTTGGGGGGCGTCCCCGGGTCCAGTCTATCGGCGAGGGCCGACAGCACTGGCGAAATGGCGTTGCTGCGGCCGAGTTGTCCACATGCGGGGAGGCCTGTGGATTGCTGGGTTTCCGCGCTGCCGGTGCGAAAGCGCGGTAGTGCCGTGCTTCTTTGCGGCGATGGCGGGAAACGAGGTTCGTCGCGATGCCGAACAGCCAGGCCCGCACGTCGCCGCGGGTGGGGTCGAACTTCTTCCGGCGGTCGTAGGCGACGAGGAACGTCTCCGCGGCGACGTCCTCCGCCACCTGGGCGCCGAGCCGGCTGGAGACGTAGCGGTGGATCGCCGCAAAGTGGTGGTCGTGCACCTCGGTGAACCGGTCGACGCCGGTCACCGGGGCTGCCTCTGTCATGGGGATCCTTCCCGTCGGCGACAGTTTCACCCCCACTTCGCCGCGGGCCCCGATCTTCTTCCCTATCCGATCGGCCAGGGGCGCTGTGGCTCGCGAAGGCGCTCGTACGCCGCGGCCGCGCGCAGGACGCCGATGTCGTCGAATCGCCGTCCGGTGAGCTGGAGGCCGATCGGGCGGCCGTCGTCGGTGTACCCGCAGTTCAGCGACACCGACGGCTGGCCCGACATGTTGTACGGGACCGTGAACGCGATGTGCTCGAACGGCCTCGACGGGTCGTTCGTCGGAGACGCCCACTCCGCCGGCGGGGCCGCGACCGGGCAGGTCGGTGAGAGGACGACGTCGTACGCCGAGGTCGCGCGCAAGGCGGCCACGCTGATCACGTCGATCTGGGCGAAGCCGCGGTAGACGTCCACTCCGGACACCTCGGCGCCGCCCGCGGCCCAGTCCGCGATGTACGGCAGGACCTTCGCGCGCCGCTCCGCCGGCAACGCGAGCATGTCCGACCAGGCACGCGTGCGCCAGAAGACGTCGAGACCACTGAGCATTTCGCGGGTCAGGAACGGGCCGACCGGCTCGACGACCGCGCCCGCGGCTTCGAACGCGCGGGCCGCCGCCGTGACCGCGTCGCGGGTCGCCGGGTCGACCGGGAGGCCGACGCCGGGGTCGAGGTGCAGGCCGACGCGCAGGCCTTCGAGGGAAGAGTCCAGTGAAGACCAGTCCAGCTCCGCCGGCGGCAGGCTCAGGTGGTCACGCGCGTCGGGCGCGGACAGCACGCTCATCAGCAACGCCGTGTCGGCGACCGTGCGGGTCATCGGGCCGGCGACGCGGCCGAGGAACGGCGGGTCGACCGGCACGCGCCCGAAACTCGGCTTCAGCCCGACCAGGCCGCACCAGCCCGCCGGGAGCCGGATCGAGCCGCCGATGTCGGTGCCGACGTGCAGCGGGCCGTACCCCGCGGCGGCCGCCGCACCGGCGCCCGCGCTCGAGCCGCCCGGCGACGCCGACGGCTGCCACGGGTTCCGCGCGGTCGTGTGGAAGCTCGAGAGGCCGGACGTCAGCATCCCGTAGTCCGGCATGGTCGTCTTGGCCAGCAGGACACCGCCGGACTCGCGAACCCGTGCGGCCGCGGGGGCGTCCTCGGCGGCGGGAACCAGCGCGGTCGCCGCCGTGCCGAGCGGGACCGGCGTGCCGCGGGTCGCGATGTTCTCCTTGAGCGTCAGCGGGACACCGTCGATCGGGCCCAGCGGTTCGTCGGACGCCCAGCGTGCTTCGGACGCCTTCGCGTCGTCGAGAGCCGCCGAAGGGTCGTACGCGTACAACGCGTGCAGCTCCGGCTCTCGCGCCTCGATGCGCGCGAGGACGGCTTCGGTGACCTCGACCGGCGAGAGCGTCTTCGCGCGGTACTGCGCCACGAGCTCGACGGCGGTCAGGTCGGGCAACTCAGGCATGGACGCTCCTCAGGAGGCGGGCGGTTCGAAGCGGCCGTCGACAGCGGTCCAGCCGCCGTCGACCGCCAGCACGGAGCCGGTCACGAACGACGAAGCGTCCGAAGCGAGGTACACGACGGCGCCGGCCAGCTCGTCCGGACGCGCCCAGCGGCCCAACGCGCCTTTCTGCGCGTACGCGTCGTACCACTCGGGGTTCGCCTTGATCTGCGCGGTCAGCGGGGTCTCGACGACGCCGGGAGCGATCGTGTTGACCCGCACCCCGGCCGGGCCGAACTCCGCCGCGGCCGTCCGGAACAGCTGGACGAGCCCGGCTTTGGTGGCCGCGTACGGGCCCTGACCGGGCTCGACGGTCGTGCCGCGGATCGACGAGAAGCCGATGATGCTCCCCCGCCCACGCGCGACCATGTCGGCGCCGAACACCCGCACGACCTCGAACGACACCCCGAGGTTCAACGCGATGACGCGGTCGAACTCCTCACGCGTGTAGTCCAGCAAACGTTTGCGGACGTTCGTCGCGGCGGTCAGCACGACGACGTCCTGCGGTCCGAGGTCCGTCGCGGCCCGGTCGACTGCCCCGGGTTCGAGCAAGTTGATCTCGTACGCCTCGCCGACGCCGGCCTCGCGCGCGGCTTCGAGGTCGCGGTCGGCGCAGACGACCGAAGCGCCGTGTGCGGCCAAGGCCCGCGCGGCTTCACGGCCGATGCCGCCCGCGCCGAGCACCACGGCCCGGCGGCCGTCGAGGCGGAACAGGTTCTCGTAGCTCACGGGCGCAGCACCGCCATCCTCGTCACGGTCAGCTCTTCGACGGCGAACCGCGGCCCCTCGCGGCCGATGCCGGAGTCCTTCACGCCGCCGTAGGGCATGGTGTCCGAGCGGAACCCGGGCACCTCGTTGACGACAACACCGCCGACGTCCAGCTCGTCGAGCGCGCGGAAAGCCGTCTTCAGGGACCGGCTGTAGACGCTGGCGTGGAGGCCGTAGCGGGAGGCGTTGACCGCGGCGAACGCTTCGTCCACATCGGACACCGTGCGGAGGCAGACGACCGGGCCGAAGATCTCCTCGTCCCACGCCTCGACACCGTCGGGGACGTCGAGCAGGACCGTCGGCCGCAGCACGGTGCCGTCGACGCCGCCGCCGATCTGGCGGGCTCCGGACTTCTCGATCCACGCGGCGACGCGGTCGGTGGACGCCGGGTCGATCAGCGCCGACACCCGCGTCTTCTCGTCACGCGGATCGCCGACGACAACCTCGTCGAGCCGGGCCATCAGCCGTTCGGTGAAGTCCGCCGCCACCGACGCGACGACCAGGACCCGCTGCACCGAGATGCACGCCTGGCCGGACGCGTAGAAACCGCCGCGCAGCACGGCGTCCGCGGCCGCGTCGAGATCCGCGTCTTCCGCGACCACGAGGGCCGCGTTCGAGCCCAGCTCCAGCAACGTCTTGGTGGGCGCCGCGTCGCGGGCGATGCGGTGGCCGACGGCGGCCGAGCCGGTGAAGGAGACCGCGCCGATGCGGCGGTCGGTCGTCAGCGCGGCGCCGACCGAGGCGTCCCCGGTGACCAGCTGGACCATCGCCGCGATCGGCGCGAGCGACCGGACCAGGTGCACCAGCCAGAGGGTGGCCAACGGCGTCTGCGGCGCCGGCTTGACGATCACCGGGCAGCCGGCGGCGATCGCCGGGGCGATCTTGTGCGACGCCAGCAGCAACGGGTAGTTGAAGCCCGCGATGCCGACGACCACGCCGATCGGCTTGCGTTTCCAGAACCCGACCAGCCCGTCACCCGAGGGCAGGAGATCCAGCGGCACGGTCTCACCGTGCAGCCGGGACACCTCTTCGGCCGCGGCTTCCCAGGTGACGATCGTGCGGGCGACCTCGACCCGGCAGTCGACCAGCGGTTTGCCGGTCTCCAGCACGAGCAGGTTCTCGAACTCCTCGCGTCGATCCCGAAGCGCCGAAGCGACGTCGTTGAGCAGAGACCGGCGAGTCCGCGAAGGCAGCGAAGCCACTTCACGTGCGACGGCGACAGCCTCGTCGACAGCGCGCTTCGCCAGCTCCGGCGTCCCGATCGGGGCGGTGCCGACCACGCTCCCGTCGTAAGGGAAAACGATCTCCGCGCTGTCTACAGTGGACACCCAGGCGGTGCCGACCGGCAGGCCTCCGGGATACTCAGCCATCTTCACCTCCGCTCAACCGGGCCAGTTCCGCACGCAGGTTCGGCGCGGCGGCCAGCAGTTCCCGGGTGTATTCGTGCTGCGGCGCGTCATACACCTGCGCGACGTCGCCCAGCTCGACGATCTCCCCGCGGCGCATCACCGCGACGCGGTCGCAGACGTGCCGGACGACGCCGAGGTCGTGCGACACGAACACCAGCGTCAGCGCGAACTGCTCCACCAACGACGCGAGCAGGTCGAGGATCTGGCCGCGCACGGAGACGTCGAGCGCGCTGACCGGCTCGTCGGCGATCAGCACGCTCGGGTTCGGCGCCAGCGCGCGGGCGATCGAGATCCGCTGCCGCTGCCCGCCGGAGAACTGGTGCGGGTACCGCCCGGCCGCGTCTTCGGGCAGGCCGACGGCGGCGAGCAGCTCGGCGACGCGGTCGGGTTCGCGGTGGCCCAGCGGCTCGGAAACGATGTCTCGCACGCGCATCCGCGGGTCGAGCGAGCCCATCGGGTCCTGGAAGACGATCTGCAGCTCGGACCGCAGGAAGCCGAGACGGCGTTCGGGCAGGTTGTCGATGCGCCGGCCCTGGAACGAGACCGTGCCGGCGGTCGGCTTGTCGAGCGCGGCGAGGAGCCGGACCAGCGTGGACTTCCCGGAGCCCGACTCGCCGACGATGCCGAACCGCTGCCCCGCTTCGACGTCGAAGCTGACGCCGCGCAGCGCGTGGACGTCCCGCCGGGCGTAGCGGCGTTCGAGGTCACGGACTTCGATGATCATCGCCGGGCCTCCAGGTCCGAGGCGTCGAGGAGCTTCCGCGTGTATTCGTGCTTCGGCGACGTCAGGACTTCGCGCGTCGAGCCCGCTTCGACGATCTCGCCGTCGAGCATCACCAGCACGCGCTCACACACCGAAGCGACCACCGCGAGGTCGTGCGTGATGAAGAGGAGGGAGCTTTCACGTGAAAGCTCCGTCTTGATGAGCGAAAGGATCTGGGCTTGGACGGTGACGTCGAGGGCGGTCGTCGGCTCGTCGCAGATCAGCAGGGCCGGGTTGTTCGCCAAGGCCATGGCGAGGACAACGCGCTGGCGTTGGCCGCCGGACAGCTGGTGTGGGTAAGCGCGGGCCGTGCCCGGCAGGCCCACCGCGTCGAGGAGCTCCTCCGCGCGGTGGCGGCGACCGTGGATCCGGCCCGGTTCGGTGACCTGGCGGCCCACCCGCATCGCCGGGTTGAGCGCCGTCATCGGCTCCTGGAACACCATCGCCAGCTCGTCGCCGCGCAGCCGGGAAAGGTCCTTTTCGGACATTCCCAGCAGCTCACGCTCGCCGAGCCGCACCGAGCCGGACGTGTGGAGCTCCTCCGGCAGCAGGCCCATGATCGCCAGCGCCGTCAACGACTTCCCGGACCCCGACTCGCCGATCAGCCCGACGCGCTCACCCGCGCCGATCTCGAAAGAAACATCCTTGACCAGCGACGACACCGACAGGCCGGTAACCGAGAGAGTCATACCTTCGCCGCCAACCGGGGGTCGAGGCGGTCGCGCAGGCCGTCACCGAGGAGGTTGAACCCCAGCACGGCGACGGCGATCGCGATGCCCGGCACCAGCGCCAGCCGCGGCTGGACCGTCAGCAGTTCTTGGGACTCCTGCAGCATCCGGCCCCACGACGGCGTCGGCGGCCGCGTCCCGAAGCCGAGGAACGACAACGCCGCTTCGGCGAGCACGGCGATCGCGAACGACACCGACGCCTGCACGATCAGCAGGCCCGAGATGTTCGGCAGCACGTGCCGCAGCGCGATGGTCACACGCGACCGGCCGCCGGCGCGGGCGGCGAGCACGAACTCCGTGCTCATCACCTGCAGCGTCCCGGACCGGGCGATCCGCGCGAACGACGGGATCGTCGCGATGCCGATCGCGACCATCGCCGTGAGCGTGTCCGCACCGAAGACCGCGCCGAACATGATGGCCAGCAGCAGCGCGGGGAACGCGAGCACGAGGTCGTTGACGCGCATGACGAACTCGCCGAGCCACCGCGGGGACATCCCGGCGAGGATTCCGAGCGGCGTGCCGATCACCGCGGCGATGCCGACCGCGACCACACCGACGTACAGCGTGGTCCGCGCGCCGACCATGATCTGGCTGAGCAGGTCACGCCCGAACTTGTCGGTGCCGAAGAGGTTCGAACCCCCGAAGCCGAGCAGCCGGTGGGCCGCGTCGACCTTCACCGGGTCGAACGGCGTCCAGAAGAACGACAGCACCGCGGCCAGCACGACCAGGCCGACGAGCACCCCGCCGATGACGAGACTGCGCATCACGAACCTCGCAATCGCGGGTCGAGCACGGTGTAGAGCACGTCGACGACGAAGTTGACCAGCAGCACGCCGACCACCAGCACGAGCACGATCCCCTGCACGGTCAGCAGGTCCCGCGACGCGACCGCGTCCAGCAGCATCGACCCGAGCCCGGGCAGCACGAACACCCGCTCGACGACGACGGCGCCGATCAGCAACGTCGCCAGCTGCAACCCCAGCACGGTGACCACGGGTACCGACGCATTGCGCAAGCCGTGGCGCACCAAAGCCTGACCGGGCCTGAGCCCCTTCGACCGCGCAGTGCGGAGATAGTCCTGACCGAGCGTGTCGAGCACCGCCGACCGCACATACCGCGTGAGCACCGCGCCCTGCACCAAGCCGAGCGACAACGCGGGGAGGATCAAACCCCGGAAGAACTCACCGAAATCCTGGTCCGGCGGGGTCCAGCCGCCCGACGGCAGCCAGCGCAGCTGCACCGCGAAGATCTGCACCAGGATGATCCCGGCGAGGAACGCGGGGATCGCGACGCCGATCTGCGACAGCCCGGAAACCCCGGCGCCGGACGCCTTCCGGTGCTTCACCGCGGCGAACGTGCCCGCGGGGATCGCGATCACCAGCGCCACCAGCATTCCCGCGCCGACCAGCCAGAGCGTCACGCCGAGGCGGTCGAGCAGCTGCGGGCCGATCGTGTCGCGCGTGACGTACGAACGGCCGAAGTCGCCGTGCAGCACCCCGCCGATCCAGTCGAAGTACTGCGTGACGAGCGGCCGGTCGATGCCGAACTCCGCGCGGGTCTTGGCCAGCAGCTCCGGCGTCGCGTTGACGCCGAGCGCGACCTGCGCCGGATCACCCGGCAGTACGGCCATGAACAGGAACACCACGATCGACGCGACCAGCACGCTGACCACGAAGATCGCCACCCGGCGCAGCACCTTGGCGGTCATCGCGGGGCCAATCCCGTGAGGTCGAACGACTCGCTGACCTGGTTCTGGACGAACCCGCCGACCTTCGCCTTCGCGACGATGACGTTGGGGAACAGGAACAGCCAGTCCGCGGCGGCGTCGGTGTTCAGCTGCCGCGCCACCTGCTTCATGTCGGCGACCTGCTGCTCCGGCGTCCCGCTGTCGGCGTCGGCGAGCAGCTGCTGGACGCGCTTGCTGTCGTAACCCCAGTAGTACTTGGGCTTCCCGAACGTCGTGATGTCCCGGGCCTCGACGTGCTGGATGATCGACAGGTCGTAGTCGTGGTCGGTGAACACCTGCTTCAGCCAGACGGCCGGGAAGTCGAGCGGCTCGATCGTCGTCCGCACACCGACGTCGGCGAGCTGCGACTGGACGACCTGCGCGGCCGACACCGCGTACGGCAGGTTCGGGATCCGCAGCCGCAGGTTCAGGTTCGTCGCCCCCGCCTCGGTCAACAGCGCCTTCGCCTTCGCCGGGTCGAACGGGTAGACGTTCGCCAGGTCCTCGTACCAGGGATCGGTGGGCGGGACCATGCTGCCGATCAGCGTGCCGCGGCCGGCCCACGCCGTGTCGAGCAGCGCCTTCCGGTCGATCGCGTACGTCAGCGCCTGGCGCACGCGCGGGTCGTTCAGCGGCGGCCGCGCGTTGTTCATCGCGAGCGTGACCTCGCTGTTCGAGGTGCCTTGGATGACCTGGAACCGGTCGTCCGCCTGGAACTGCGGGATCGAGTCCGGCGCGGTGATCGCCGAGATGACGTCGATGCCGTTGCTGTACAGGGCGTTGTTGAGCGCGGTCGGGTCCTTGATGTACTTGAGGACGACCGTCTTGTACGCCGGTTCCCGGCCCCAGTACGCGGGATTCGCCTTGAGCACCACCGAGTCTCCGCGCTTGCGGGCCGCGACGACGTACGGCCCGGTGCCGACCGGCTTGTTCGCCAGATCGGCGACGCCGGTCGGGCTGAACATCGCGCCGAGCCGGCTGGTGAGGCTGAACAGCCAGCCGTTCGACGGCTTCGAGAGCACCACCCGCGCGTGGTCCGGCGCGACGACGTCGACGTGGTCGACCACGTCCATCGTGGACTTGATCGAAATCGTCCAGTCGGTCTTCACGCGCAGCAGCGAGAACTTGACGTCCTCAGCGGTGAACGGCGCGCCGTTGCTGAACTTCACGCCCGGCTGCAGCTGGAAGTCGTAGGTGCGGCGGTCGGGGCTGATCGTCCACGACTTCGCGAGCAGCGGGACCACACGTCCCTGCGAGTCGAGCTTCACCAGGCCTTCGTAGACGTTGTAGAGCAACGCCTGCGGGATGGCGGCGCCGTCGGTCTTGGTGAAGTCGAAGTTCGCCGGCTCCGCCGTGAAGCCGACGGAAAGCGTGTCCGGACCAGCGGAAACGCTCGCGGACGAGCCGGCCGAGCAGCCGGACACCACGAGCAGCAGCGTCGCTGCCACCGCGGGAATCCGGACTTTCATTCCGCCTCCAGGTCAGTACACTGGTCAGACCAGTAGCCTGCACCGAGCGGACGACGAGGTCAAGGGATGCGGTTCGAACCGGTGGCTCCGGTCCGCGCGTACGAGCGGGTCGTCGAGCAGATCGAGCAGGCCGTGATCAGCGGTGAGCTCAAGCCGGGCGAACGCCTGCCGAGCGAACGCGAGCTGATGATCCAGTTCGGCGTCGGCCGCTCGACGATCCGGGAAGCCCTGCGCGTGTTGCAGGCGGCCGAAATGATCCGCTCGCGACCCGGCGACCCGCGCGGGCCCGAGGTGCTGGCCGCGTCCCCCGTCGCGTTGCACCGCTCGATGCACCGGCTCGCGCGTGCCGACCACGTCGGGCTCGCCGAGCTCCTGCAGTTCCGGATGATCCTCGACGGCTCGGCCCACCTCCTCGCCGCGGAGCTCCGCACGGAAGACGACCTGACCGGCCTCGACGCGGCGCTGGAGTCGATGCGCGAAGGCGTTTCGCGTGGTTACGCCGAATTCAGCCGCGCGGACGTCGCCTTCCACGAAGTCATCGCGCGCATCTCACGCAACCCACTGCTGGTGGTCAGCGAAGAAGTCGTGCGCGGCGTGGTGCTGGAGCTGATCGAGGACAAGCTGGAGCACGCCAGCAACCGCGCGTCCCTCATGCGCGCCTGGCTCGCGCACCACGCCGAGGTGCTCGACGCGGTCCGCGCGGCCGACGGCGCCGGCGCGGCCCACCTGGCCAAACAAGCGTTGTACGACAACTACGCCGAGTACGTCCCGGCCGGGCAACGGCCACTTCTCACGCCGTTGTTGCGCTGACCGGCCTACACTCCGTCGGGTGGATTCCTCGGAGCGCGACGGCGTCGGTCTGGCGCTTTCCGGTGGCGGTTACCGCGCGATGCTGTTCCACGCGGGCGCGCTCTGGCGGCTCAACGAGCTCGGCTGGCTGCCCAAGCTGACCACCGTCTCCAGTGTGTCCGGCGGTTCGATCGCCGCGGGGGTGCTGGCGCACGCGTGGCACAAGCTGTGGTTCGGCGAAGACGGCGTCGCGGAGAACTTCGGCAAGGAGGTCGTGGCGCCGCTGCGGAAGCTGGCCCGCACGAACCTCGACATCCCGGTGACGCTCAAGGCGTTGGTCACGCCCTGGCGCAGTGCGGGTGAAGAGCTCGCGCGCCGCTACGCCGAACACCTCTTCGGCGACTGCAAGCTCGCGGACCTCGACCCGGCCGGGCCGCAGTTCGTGTTCACCGCGACCAGCCTGCAGGACGGCTCGCTGTGGTGGTTCTTCCGGCAGCCCGGCCCGCACGGGCAGGTGCCGCTGGCCACCGCCGTCGCCGCGTCGTCCGCCTTCCCGCCGCTGCTCTCGCCGGTGGTCATCCCGGACCCGCACCAGGCCGGCCGCAAGATCGTGCTCAGCGACGCCGGGGTGTACGACAACCTCGGCCTCGACCCGATCGAGAACCAGCGCGCGACCGTCCTGGTCAGCGACGCGGGCAAGAAGATGAAGCACGAGGAGAAGCCGAAGCGGAACTGGCCGTTCCAGATGTTCCGCGTGCTGACCGTGATGGACAACCAGGTCCGCGAGCTGCGCACCGGCTCGCTGCTGAAGTCCTACCAGGACAAGCAGTTCGCCGGGACGTACTGGGCGACCTACAGCAACATCGAGAACTTCGAGCTGCCGGACGCGCTGCCGGCGCCGATCGAGAAGACCCGCGCGCTCGCCGAGACGAAGACGCGGCTCACGAAGACCCCGGAACACCAGCAGGACCAGCTGATCAACTGGGGTTACGCGGTCTGCGACGCCGGCATGCGGCGCTGGGTGTGCCCCGGCGCCACGGCGAAGCCGGAGTTCCCGTACCCCGGCTCAGGCGTTGGCTAGCTTCGCGTAGACGACGATGTTGTCCTTGTAGCTGTGCTCGGCGTGGTCGAAAACGCCACCACAGGTGATCAGGCGCAGCTCGGGCTGGTCGCTGTTCCCGTAGACGGCGTCGCGCGGGAAGGTGTCCTTCGGGACCTGGGTGACGCGGTCGACGACGAACTTCACCTTCTTGCCGTCGCTGCGGTCGACGTCCACCTCGTCGCCGGGCGCGAGGTCCTTCAGCTTGTAGAAGATGCCGGGCTTCTTGTCGCCGTCGACGTGCCCGAGCACGATCGCCGGGCCGACGTCGCCGGGCACCGGCGAGAGCTTGTACCAGGCCGCCTGCATCGGTGTGTGCACCGACGGGACGGAGATCGAGCCGTCGGTCTTGACCGCCACCGCGAGCAGGCTGGACTCGGCGCCGATCTTGGGGATCTTCACCGACGTCGGCCGGAGGCCCTTGAACGGCACGCTCACCGGGGCCGACGGCGGCGGCGGTGACTTCGGCGCGGCCGCCTGCGGTTCGGCGGTGCCGCACCCGGCCACCAGGACGGCGAGCGCGGCGACCACCGCGCCCGCTCGCCGGGCGGTCATCAGGCGGTACCGCCGAAGCCGGTCTCGATGCCACCCTTGGGCGCGACCTTGACCTGGGCCTTCGGCGTGGTGTTCCCGGGCGCCGCGGACGTCGCGGTGGTGACCGGCGCGGTGCTCGACGGCGAGCTGCTGGAGGTGCTGGTCGGCGCGCTGCTCGACGTCGTCGGCGGCTGTTCCTGCTCGAAGTCGACGATCCCGATGCCCTCGACGCCGTCGCAGGTGAAGGCGAACCGGGCGGTCGGGCCGGACGGCGGCGTCACGACGGTCACCTGGTAGTTCCAGAGCCGGCCGTCGGACTCGTCCTGGTCCGGGCCCGCGGTGACGCTGAGGTTCTGGCTGAGGATGCCGCCGACCTTGCCGGACGCGCAGTTGACGACCAGGATCCCCTCGCCGCTGAGGCCGATGAAGCCGTGGCCGACGCCGTCCTGGTAGCCGGGGTCGTCGACCGGCGGCTCGCTGGTGGCCGAAGTGGACGTGGGCTTGTCGGGCTTCGTGGTCGTGGTGACGTCGCCGGTCGGGTCCGCCGAGGTGGTGGTGGTCGTGACCGGAGTGGACGGGGTCGTCGTCTCCGAGGTCGACGGCGCCGTGGTGGTCGTCGTGGTCTCGGACGTGCTGGTCTCGGTCGACGACGGCACGGTGGTCGTGTCCGTCTGCGCCAGTGCGGCCGGCGCGGCGACCACGGTGGCGAGCGCACCCGCGAAAACGACCCCGGCGACCCGGCTCAGCGTTCTACCCACGACGACTCCCAAAAGCCAGCGAACTGCGATGCCGCGACTATCGAGGATTCAGCCGTCCGTGTTACTCCGCGAGGGCGATGGACAAATCCCGCCAGAGGTCTTCCGGATCTTCGAGACCCACGCTGAACCGCACCAGACCGGCCGGGACGCGCTCCTCGCCCGGCAGCCACGCCCGCCGTTCGACCAGGCTTTCGACCCCGCCGAGGCTTGTCGCCGGGACGATCAGCCGGGTCGACGCGCAGAAGCGGTCGGCGGCCTCGGCGTCGGCCAGGTCGAAGGAGACCATCATCCCGAAGCCCGGGTACCGCACCCGCGTCACGGCGGGGTGCTCACCGAGGCGCCCGGCCAGCAACGCGGCGGTGCGGGACTGCTCGGCCAGCCGGACCGGCATGGTCCGCAGCCCCCGCAGCGCGAGCCAGGCTTCGAGGGCGCCCGGCGTCGAGCCGACCCGGGTCCGCGCGCCCTTGAGCTCGGCCGCCACCTCGGGGTCCGCCGCGACGGTGATGCCCAGCAGCAGGTCGCTGTGCCCGCCGATGAGCTTGGTCGCGCTGTGCACGACGACGTCGGCGCCCAGCTCCAGCGGCCGCTGCTGCAACGGCGTCGCGAAGGTGTTGTCGACGACGACCCGGCCGCGCGCGGCGGCGGCGATCGTCTTGATGTCCATCACGTCGAGCGTCGGGTTGGTCGGGGACTCGAGCCAGACCAGGTCGGACGTCGCCGCCTCGGCCACCCAGGCTTCGGTGTCGGTCGGCTCGAGCTCGGTGACGGCGAGCTTGCCGAGCTTCTGCGCGTGGGCCAGCACCCCGCGCGTCACGGCGTAGCTGAACGTCGGCACGACGACCCGCGACCCGACCGGCAGCAGGTCCAGCACCGCGGACAACGTCGCGACGCCGGACGCGAACGCCGTCGCGTGACCGCCTTCGAGCGCCCCGACGGCTTCTTCGAGTGCGTGCCAGGTCGGCGTCCCGTCGCTGCGGGCGTACACCGAGTCGCCACCGGCCTGGTACGTGCTGGTGGCGACGAGCGGGGTGTTCAGCGGCTCGCCGGGGCCGTGCGGCCGGCCGGCGGTGATGGCCTTGGTGCGGGGCGTCCAGTCGTCCATGCGATCACGGTAACCGCAGGTCATGCCCCGGTCACTGTGACGAAGACGGCCGGCCCGCCCCCGCGTCCGGGAGCGGGCCGGCCTGGCTCCTTCTAGTGGGCGTAGACCTCGAACTCGTAGAGCGAGTACCCGTACTTCGTGCCGCGCTGGACACCCTGCAGCTTCACGAACCTGGCCTGCGTGGGCGTGAACGACAGGTTGTCCTGCCCGCCGTCCCCGTCCGTGACGACCGCCGCGTCCGTCCAGTTCACCGCATCCGGCGAGGTCTGGATCCGGTAGCTCTTGCCGTACGCGGACTCCCAGCTCAGCAGCACCCGCGAAACCTGCTGGACCGCGCCGAGGTCGACGGTGATCGCCTGGTCGTCGCTCCAGTCACTGGCCCAGCGGGTCGAGGCGTTGCCGTCGATCGCGTTCGACGCCGGCGAGTTGTAGAAGCCGGTCTCGGCGCTCGTGGCGCTGACCGTCTTCCCCGGCGCGAGGTTCGTGATGTTGTCGCCGCGGTGCGCGGTGTACTCGACGACCTGCTGGAACGTCGGCCGGTTCTGCCAGCTGATCTTGTCCTGCGTGATCCCGCCCAGCGGGTTGTGCACGATCGTGTCGGCACACCACTGGTCACCCGCGGAACAGGACGCGTCACCGGGGTAGACGGTGTTCGCGGCCTGGCCCGCGGCCGTGGTCAGCGAGTCGACGAGCGCCTGGCGGCACGTCGTGACGTTGCCGCCGCCGCAGAACGTCTGGCCCAGCGGACCCGCGACCGGCTGGCCGAGGACCTGCCGGATGTCCTTGCTGACGTAGCCCCACCAGCCGAACTGGAACGACGAACCCTTGTGGGGCTGGCCGGTGTGCCGGCCGTTGCCGTTCTGGAAGCCGGACGGGCTTTCGTTGATGCCCAGCACGCCGGTCATCGCGTTGTAGGCGTTGTCCCCCATGCCCGGCTTGAACTCGGCCTGCACGAGCAGCGGCCACCAGGCGTCGAAGATGCGGATCGCGTCGGCGTCCGTGTACGCCTTGCTGCCCGGCGAAGTCTCCTTGCGCTGCTGGCCGTGGGTGAGCCACGCCTTGAGCTTCGCCTCGGCGTCCGCGGCCGGGCCGGTGGTCGGCGCCTTGTCGAGCACCTGCAGCAGCAGCGGCAGGACGCGCTCGGCGCGCAGGTCGGCGAGCGCGGCGTCCTCCATCGCCTGGGTCAGGTTGACCCGGGTGACCTTGGTGCCGCTGGAGATCAGCTTCTTGACCCGCGAGTCGAGCAGGTCGACGCGGTGCACGGCGGACTTGTCGGCGCCGGCCGCCGCGTACCCGTTGGCCTGCGCGTTGTTCCAGCTGACGTAGTAGTCCTGGTTGACCGACTGCGGGTGCTGCGACGCCGGGGTGTAGTTCGCGACGTTGCCGTTCGGGTTCCAGCCGGTCCAGTCGTGGCCCTGGTCACCCCACACCGGCATGTTCGGGTCCACATTGGACTGACGGGCGGGGTTGGCGCCGGAGTTGAAGTACGCGATGTCCTTCGAGTCGGCGTAGAACCAGTTGAACGTGTAGTTGATGTCGGCCGCGGCCTTCTGGAAGTCCGCCGCGGACTTGACGAAGCCCGGGTCGTTCAGCTCCTGGAAGCCGATCAGCGAGTCGACCTCGTGGAAGTAGGACGACCGCAGCGCCGCGTACGCCACCGGCTTGCCGCCGACGGTCGCCCGGCTCTGCACCGGCCCGTACTTGGTCCGGTAGCTGCGCAGGGTGTACGAGCCCGCCGCGGTGCCGTCGGCGACCGTCGGGTTCCAGGCGTTCTTCACCTCGACGGTGTCCATCGGGATGCACTGGCCCTGCCAGGTGTAGTAGTTCGAGTCCTTCGTCGGCGCCTTGCCGCTCGGGTCGCACAGGGTGAGCGCGTAGGTGTCGATGATGTCCTGCGCCGACGTCGTCGCGCTCCACGAGTAGTCCTGGCCGCGCCCGAGGAGCGTGTACATGCTCAGGCCGGCGAAGGCCGCGCCGCGCGAGCTGATGCCCGGGCCCTGCAACTCCTGCAACAGCAGCAGCTGCGGGGCGAAGTACCCGGTCTGCGGGCCGAAGACGGCGACCGGGTGGCCGCTGGCGGTCTTCGAGCCGGAGACGAGCAGCGCGTTGGACATGCCGTGCTTCTCGCTCAGCAGGTTGCCCGGCAGCACGCCGTTCTCGAACATCCCGCGGGCGGGCTCCTGGTCGGCGGGCGCGGCGACGTCCACAGTGGACGGCGTCGCGGTCGCGGCCGAGCCGGTCTTGTCGAACACCAGCTGCTGGCCGGTCACCGAGCCCTTGTCCGGCAGGGCCTGCCCGACCGCGTTGGCCGGCGTCTTGCCGTACGGGAAGGTCTGGCCGTCGTGCAGCGTCTTGACGGCTTCGGGGTCGTCCTCGGAACGGAGGCTCTGCCACACCTTCTCGCCCTGCACGACGCCGTACTGCTCCTGCAGCGCGAGCTTCGCGATCGCGTTCTGCACCTCACCGCCGCCGCCCGCGCCGAACTCGGCGCCGACGAGCGAGGCGAGCACGACGAGGTCGGTCAGCTTGAACGGGTCGATCGTGCCCGCGTTGGTGATCGCGTCGACGTGCCCGGTCAGCACGTACTCACCCGGGAAGTACCGGCCGTTGTGGGAGTCGGTGATGTACTTGTTGATGCCGTCGACGTAGGCCTGCGCGTCGGCCAGGCCCTGCGCGCCGCGCGGGCCGCTGGCGGCGACCCGGTCGATCTGCTGCTGCAGCTCGGCTTCGGTGTACGGCGCGTTGGAGAAGAACTGCTGTTCCAGCTCGCGGTTGGCTTCGGCGCCCCCGGCGAACGGCGTGACCTGGCCGCGGGCGGCGTGCCGCAGGACGTCCATCAGCCACAGCCGGTCCTGCGCGGCGGCGTACCCGGCGCCGAACTCGGTGCCGGCGCGGGTGGTGCCGGTGATGTGCGGGACGCCGAGGGCCTTGTCCCGCACGATCGTCACGTCGGAGCGCGGCTTCGTCGTGCTCGCGACCTGGTCGGCGGCGACGCCGAACGACGAGTCGTTGAAGTACTGGTTGATCGTGCCGGTGGTCAGGGTCTGGTACCCGTTCGCCAGCGACGAGTACTTGCCGAGCTGGTCGGCGGAGTGCGCGGGCCGGGTGCCGAGCACCTTGTGCGCGAGGATTTCGGCGAGCGTGGCACTGCCCTGCTCGCCGGGCGGGAGGATGTCGCTGCACTGCCCCCCGCAGTAGTCGTCGGGCGACACGGCCGCCTGGGCGGCCGGCGCGGTGACGGCGACTTGGGCGAGCCCGGCCACGAGGGCCCCCAGTGCCGTGTAGGTCAGGGCGCGGATGCCTCGTCGCATGCCGGGCTCCCCTCCGTCCAGAAGAGTGACGAAGCGCACGCTACCCATCAGTAGGACAAGTGTGAAGACTTTTCGCGTTTTTCAGCCCTTGGGTGTAGTCCGAACGGCGCAGCCTCGCGCGCGTGGGTACGGTGAGTGCCATGACCTTGGAAAAGCCCCAGATCGACCGCCCCGAGGGCAACCCTCCGGCCGACCTCGAGATCACCGACCTCACGGTGGGTGACGGCGCGGAGGCCACGCCCGGCAAGGCCGTCACCGTGCACTACGTCGGCGTCTCCCACTCGACCGGCGAGCAGTTCGACGCCTCCTGGGACCGCGGCGAACCGCTGCGCTTCGGCCTCGGCGCCGGCCAGGTCATCTCCGGCTGGGACCAGGGTGTCGCGGGCATGAAGATCGGCGGCCGCCGACAGCTCGTCATCCCGCCGCACCTGGCCTACGGCGACCGCGGCGCGGGCGGCGTCATCAAGCCCGGCGAGACCCTGATCTTCGTCGTCGACCTGGTCGGCGTGAACTAGGTTGTCCGGCGGTGGCGGGCAGTACCAGTCGCCGAGCGGCCGGATCGTTTCGGTCGAAAGCGACGGTCCGGACTGTCCGCACGACCAGGCCGAAACCACCGCTCGTGTCGACGTCATCGCGAACTGGATCACCGCACACTTGGGCTGAACGGCGCATTTTTCCCTGCCACGGCGTCGCTACGCTCGAAGGTGATCACCGGTCTTCGACGGCCGGTGCGTGACAAGGGGGATCCACCGATGCGCGTTCGCGCTGTGTTTTCCGCTGCCCTTTTGACCTTGGCCGCCGGGCTCGCCACCGCGAACCCGGCGGCCGCCGTGGCCAACGGCGCCGACGTCCCGGCGGGGACGTTCAAGTTCGCCGCGAAGCTCACGATGACCAACATCCCGAAGCCCGACGGGACGAAGTACAACAGCGCCTGCTCGGGCGCGCTGATCGCGGCGAAGTGGATCATCACCGCCGGCCACTGCTTCCACGACGCGAACCGCAACCGCGTCTCCGGCCCGGTGCCGTACCCGACCTCGGTGCTGCTCGGCACGGTCAACCAGAGCACACCCGGGGTGACGCGCAACGTCGTGACGGTCTACCAGGCCGCCGCCAACGACATCGCGATCGCCACGCTCGACACCGCCGTCAGCGGCATCACGCCGCTCACGGTCAACCGGCTCACGCCGTCGCTCGGGCAGCAGCTGACGCTGGCCGGCTGGGGCAGCCTCACCGCGACCAACCCGACACCGTCGACGAAGCTGCAGCAGGGCACGGTGAAGATCGGCCAGGTCGCCACCTCGACGCTGGGCGTGCAGGGTGTCGCGCCGACGTCCACGACGAGCGCGTGCGTGTACGACTCGGGCGCGCCGTACTTCGTCGCGGCGGGCACCGGCGGCCAGCTCGTCTCGGTGGAGTCGTCCGGGCCGGACTGCCCGCACAACCAGCTCGAGACGACCTCGCGCGTCGACGTCGTCGCGGATTGGATCGCTTCGCACACGGGCTGACCTCCGTCCGGGCGTCACCCGGTGGCCCACCGGGTGACGCCCGGCCAGGGAATACCCCCGGCCCGGCGGCGGCCCTAGCCTCGAACGTCGATCATCGTTTCGACGAAGGGGAAGAATGCGCCTGCGCGCCGTGCTCGCCGCTGCTGTCCTGACCATCACCACCGCCCCTGCCGCCTTGGCCGCGCCAGGGATCGCCCACGGGTCCGACGTGCCGCCCGGCCGGTTCGGGTTTGTCGCGAAGCTCGCGATGACGAAGATCCCGCGTCCGGACGGCTCGACCTACAGCAGCTTCTGCACGGGCGCGCTGGTCGCCCCCGCCTGGCTCCTGACCACCGGCCACTGCTTCCACGACGCCGCCCGCAACCGCGTCTCCGGCAAGACGCCGTACCCCACGACGGTCACCCTCGGCCTGGTGGACGAGGCGACGGAGTCCGGCGTGGCCCGCAAGGTGACCGAGGTGGTCCAGGCCAAGGAGAACGACGTCGCCCTGGCCCACCTGGACACCCCGGTGACCACGGTGCAGCCGCTCAAGATCACGACGAAGGCCGCGAAGGTCGGCGACCAGCTGACCCTCGCCGGCTGGGGCAGCCTCACGAGCACGGACCCGAAGCCGGCGACGCGCCTGCAGCAGGGCACGGTCGCGGTCGCCAAGGTGGAGCCGACCACGCTGGGTGTCCGCGGCGCGGCCCCGGAGATCACGACGAGCGCGTGCACGTACGACTCCGGAGCCCCGTACTTCACCGGCGACGAGCTGGTCGCGCTGGAGGCCACCGGCCCGGGCTGCCCCCACGCGGGCATCGAGACGACGAGCCGTGCCGACGTCCTCAAGGCCTGGATCACCAAAACGGCGTCTTGATACACCCGAAAGTCCGCCGTGAGCGAACACCACGCAGAGCCAAACGGGTGATATTCCCCACCGAACAACGCTGGAAGGTGAGGTGCCGCACCGTGGGGGGTCCGGGGGGCTCGGCCCCCCGGGAGACATAGGGAAAACGGGAAAAGGCCCGGTCGCGCTAGCGACCGGGCCTTTGAACAGCGTGGGCGAGGAGGGAGTTGAACCCTCACGTCCTTTCGGACACACGGACCTGAACCGTGCGCGTCTGCCATTCCGCCACTCGCCCGAGTGCTTCTCTGTGACAGCGAGGAGAAGACTAGCAGGTCGTTTGGGCGGGTTTCACCGGGGGCCGTGTCGAGGCTCGCTCACCCGGATAGGATCGGTGCGGAAGCACACGTGCAGAGGAGGTTTTCCCCGGTGGGCCGCGCCGAGAGATTCGACAGGCGACTCGAGAACCTGGTGGGGAACACTTTCGCGCGCATGTTCGGTGGCAACGTCGTCACGCAGGAAGTGGCGATCGCCCTCGAGCGGGAGAGTGAGGAGAACGTTCGTGAGCTGGCAGGCGGTCGGCAGCTCGCCCCGAATCACTACATCGTGTCCTTGGGGTCGGCTGACCACGAACGCATGGCCGGTGACGAGCAACGGGTCACCCAGGTCCTCGCCAAGGCGGTCGCGGAACACCTCGCCGCCGAAGGCCTGGACACCTATGGTGACGTCGTCGTATCACTCGAGCGCAACGAGGCGCTGCATACTGGACAGTTCAAGACCCGTTCGTCCGTCGATCCCGACGCCCGCCCCTCAGGCGCCGGTTCACCACGGTCGGCACGACCCAGCAACGCAGGAGACCCAGCAATGAGCCAGCCCCCCGGCTACGGCCAATACGACCAGGGTGACCCGTACGGCCAGCAGGGCCAATACGGCTACGGACAGCAGGGTGGCCAGCAGCCCGGGTACGACCAGGGTTACGGCCAGCAGCAGGGCGGCTACGACCAGTACGGCGGCCAGCAGCAGCCCGGTTACGACCAGTACGGCGGCCAGCAGCAGGGCGGTTACGACCAGGGTTACGGCCAGCCCCAGCAGGGTGGCTACGACCAAGGTGGCTACGCCCAGCCCCAGGGCGGTGGCTACGACCAGGGCGGGTACGCCCAGCCCCAGCAGGGTGGCTACGAGCAGGGCGGCTACCAGCAAGGTGGTTACGACCAGTACGGCGGCCAGCAGCAGGCGCCCGGGTACGACCAGTACGGCGGCCAGCAGCAGGGCGGCTACGACCAGTACGGCCAGCAGCAGGCGTACGGCCAGCCGGCCGGCGACCCGTACGGCCAGCAGCAGGGCGGTTACGGCCAGCCCGCGGCCGGGCGCCAGCTCGCGGCGAGCCTGCAGCTGGACGACGGCTCGAACCGGACGTACTCCCTCAAGCAGGGTGGCAACGTCGTGGGCCGCGGCCAGGACGCCGACTTCCGCCTCCCGGACACCGGCGTCTCGCGCCGGCACCTGGAGATCACCTGGGACGGCCAGAGCGCGACGCTCGCCGACATCGGGTCGACCAACGGCACGACCGTGAACGGCACTCCGGTCCAGACCTGGCAGCTCGCCGACGGCGACGTCATCCGGGTGGGTCATTCGTCCCTGGTGTTCCGTACACAGGGCTGACTCCGGGCACGGAATACTGTTCCCGCAGAATTGACGTGCGGGGGGACCGCGGCGTACCCGCGTCGCGGCTGCACGGAAGAGTCGGGAGCGGACACACCAAGTGCCAGAGCTGGTCGTACAACTCACCAGGGTGGGCTTCCTCGTGCTGCTCTGGCTCTTCGTGTTCGCCGCGCTCAGAGTCGTCCGCTCGGACCTCTACGCGGCGTCGGGCATGCGCGTCCAGGTGCCGACCTTCGGGCGCAAGAAGGAGAAGAAGCCGCGCAACAGCAAGTCACCGCAGCAGCTGCTGGTGACCCACGGCGCGCTCGCCGGGACCCGCATCGCGCTGGACGGGCGGCCGATCCTCATCGGCCGCGCCGACGACTCCACGTTGGTGCTCGACGACGACTACGCGTCGACCCGGCACGCCCGGATCGCCCAGCGCGGTGAGGACTGGTACGTGGAAGATCTGGGCTCGACGAACGGGACCTACCTGGACCGGGCTAAGGTCACTGCACCCCTCCGGGTCCCGCTCGGAGTCCCCATCCGGATCGGCAAGACGGTGATCGAGCTTCGCCCATGACTCTCGTCCTCCGCTATGCAGCCCGCAGCGACCGGGGCCTGGTGCGTTCGAGCAACCAGGACTCCGTGTACGCCGGCCCTCGCCTGCTCGCGCTCGCCGACGGCATGGGTGGTCACGCGGCGGGTGAGGTGGCCAGCAAGGTCGTCATCGCCTCGCTCGCGCCGCTCGACGACGACGAACCGCGCGACGACCTGCTCGCCCAGCTGCGGGAAGCGGTGGCGAACGGCAACGCCGCCATCGCCGAGCTCGTCTCGCAGGACCCCGATCTCGACGGCATGGGCACCACGCTCACCGCGGTGCTGTTCGCCGGCACCCGGCTGGGGCTGGTGCACGTCGGCGACTCCCGCGCCTACCTGCTGCGCGGCGGTCAGTTCGCGCAGATCACGCGCGACGACAGCTTTGTCAACGAACTGCTCGAACAGGGCCGGATCACGCCCGAGGAAGCGGCGGTGCACCCCCAGCGGTCACTGCTGCTCAAGGCGCTGACCGGGCACGAGGTCGAGCCGAGCCTGACCGTGCGCGAGGCCCGCGCGGGCGACCGGTACCTGATCTGCTCGGACGGCCTGTCCGGCATGGTCAGCGACGAGACGCTGACCGAGGCCGTGCAGATCCCGGACCCGCAGCAGTGCGCGGACCGGATGATCGAGCTGGCGCTCAAGGGCGGCGGCACGGACAACGTCACGGTGATCATCGCCGACGTCGTCGACGTCGACTTCGGCGAGGACGCGCCCATCGTGGGCGGCGCCGCCGGGGACGGCAGCGACGAGCTGCACCAGGGCGACTCGCCCGCGGCCCGGGCCCGGGCGTTGACGCAGCCCGCGCCGCAGCCGCGGCCCGAGCTGCCCCAGCCGAGCGTGGATCCGAAGGCCAAGCGCCGGAAGCGGTTCCGCTGGCTGGCCGGGGCGCTGGTCGTGCTCGTGGTGCTCGCCGCGGCCGCCATCGCCACCCGGTACTTCGTGCTGAGTCAGTACTATGTCGGCGAAGGTGCGGACCAGGAGGTCGTGATCTACCGCGGCGTCCCCGGCAGCATCCTCGGCATCGACCTGCACACCTACGAGCAGGGCTCGTGCCCGCCCAACCAGGTGTGCACGGACAAGCTGCGCGTCGACTCGCTCCAGGAAGACGCGCGGCTGGCGGTGCAGAACGGCGTCAAGAAGGACAGCCTCGACGACGCCCGGAAGTACATCGACGACTTCCTGCAGCTGCACAAGCGCCTGAACAACTGCGCGCCGGCGGGCGGCCAGACGTCCCCGCCGCCGACACCTTCGGCCACGCCGACGACCACTCCGTCGGCTCCGGCCGGTTCCACCGCTCCGTCGTCGGCGAACCAGCCAGCGGGGAGGGACTGCTCGACGCCGAGTTCGACGGCACCGACGACGGGAGGCGGTAACTGATGAGCCAGCCCGCCGCGCGCGCCGCCGAGCCGCTCGCCGCGCAGTTCCAGACGAACCCGCCGCGCGAGGTCCCGACCCGCCGCAACACCGAGCTGGTGCTGCTCGGGTTCGCGGCGTTCATCGTCACCATCGCGCTGGTGCTGGTCGAGGCGAACCAGGAGCAGGAGCTCACCGCGTCGATCCTCTGGCTCGGGCTGGCCTACCTCGGCATCTTCGCCGCCGCGCACCTCGCCGTCCGCAAGTGGGCGCCGTACGCGGACCCGGTGCTGCTCCCCTGCGTCGCGCTGCTCAACGGCATCGGCCTGGTGATGATCCACCGGATCGACCTGGCGCTGGCCGAGCGGGCCGTGCAGAACGGCAAGGACTATACGCCGGCCGTCACCGCGCAGGTGCTGTTCACGGTGATCTCGCTGGTGTTCTTCGTCGTGGTGCTGGTCGTGGTGAACGACCACCGCACGCTGACCCGCTACGGCTACACGGCCGGCCTGGTCGGGATCGCCGCGCTGGCGCTGCCCGCGTTGCTGCCGTCCAGCCTGTCCGAGGTCAACGGCGCCAAGGTGTGGCTGAAGCTGCCGTTCTTCTCGATCCAGCCGGGCGAGTTCGCGAAGATCCTGCTGATGATCTTCTTCGCCTCGTTCCTGGTGTCGAAGCGCGACCTGTTCATGGTGGCGGGCAAGAAGCTCGTCGGCGTCGAGCTGCCGCGCGCCCGCGACCTCGGCCCGATCCTGATCGCCGCGTTCGTCTGCATCGGGATCCTGGTGTTCGAGAAGGACCTCGGCACGTCGCTGCTGTTCTTCAGCGTCATCCTGGTGATGCTGTACGTCGCGACCGAGCGGGCCATCTGGGTCGTCCTCGGGCTCAGCTTCTTCGCCGCCGGCTGCGTGATCGCGTACAACCTCTTCACACACGTCCAGCAGCGCGTCGCGAACTGGTTGGACCCGCTGGCCACCTACGACGACGCCGGCGGCGGTTACCAGCTCGCGCAGGGCCTGTTCGGGCTCGGCACCGGCGGGGTCGGCGGCACCGGGCTCGGCGCCGGGCGGCCGGACATGGTGCCCGAGGCCGCCACCGACTTCATCACCGCGGCGATCGGCGAAGAGCTCGGCTTCATCGGGCTGGCCGCGGTCCTGATGCTGTACTTGCTGGTCGCGATGCGCGGCATGCGCAGCGCGCTCGCCGTCCGCGACACGTTCGGCAAGCTGCTCGGCGGCGGGCTGGCGTTCACCATGGTCATGCAGATCTTCGTCGTTGTCGGCGGGGTCACGAAACTCATCCCGGAGACCGGTATCACCGCCCCGTTCCTCTCGAAGGGTGGTTCGTCGCTGCTGGCGAACTACATCCTGGTCGCGCTGCTGCTCCGGATCTCCGACGCCGCCCGCAAGCCCGCCACCCGGTCGAAGCCGCAGCCGCAGCAGCAGGCGCCGATCGCGGAAGCGCACACCGTGCTCGTGCAGCGGCCCTCGGCGGACGGGGGCGCGCAGGCATGAACACCCCGCTCCGCAAGGTCGGCATGGCGATGCTCGTGATGGTCGTCCTGCTGCTCGCGAACGCCACCTACATCCAGGTGGTGAAGGCCGACGACTACCGCACCGACTCGCGCAACGCCCGCGTGCTCTACGACGAGTTCGCCCGCCAGCGCGGCAAGATCGTGTCGCAGGCCAACGGCGAGGTGCTCGCCAGCGTCAACCCGTCGAACGACAAGTACAAGTACATCCGGACCTACGCCGACGGCGCGATGTACGCGCCGGTGACCGGGTACTACTCGATCAACTACGGCGCCGGCGGCCTGGAGCGCGCCGAGGACGACGTCCTCAACGGCTCCGACCCGCGGCTGTTCGTGCGGCGGCTCTCGGACATGGTCACCGGCCGCGACCCGAGCGGCGGCAACGTCCGGCTGACGATCGACCCGGCCGTGCAGAAGGCCGCGTACGACCTCATGACGCAGCGCGGCTACACCGGCGCCGTCGTCGCGATGGAGCCCAAGACCGGCCGGATCCTCGCGATGGTCTCGACCCCGTCGTACGACCCGAACGCGCTGGCCTCGCACACTTCCAAGGCGCAGACCGACGCCTGGAACGCGAACAACAAGGACCCGAAGAAGCCCATGCTGAACCGGGCGATCTCGGAGACCTACCCGCCGGGCTCGACGTTCAAGCTGGTCACCGCCGCGGCCGCGCTCGAAGACGGCAAGGGCCCGGACACGCCGGTCAACCCGGCGCCGAACACCAAGCTCCCCGGCACGAACGTCACGCTGGAGAACTACGCCGGCGCCGGCTGCCCCGGGACGACGTTCAAGGACGCGCTCGCGCACTCCTGCAACGTGCCGTTCGCGGAGTTCGCCGGCCAGCTCGGCGCGGACAAGATGAAGAAGACGGCCGCGAACTACGGCATCGGGCAGACCGACCTGACCGTGCCGATGAAGGTGGCGCCGTCGACGGTCGGCCCGCTCGACTCGCAGGGCGCGCTCTACCAGAGCGGCATCGGCCAGCGCGACGTCCGGCTGACGCCGCTGCAGGACTGCCTGCTCGCGGCCACCGTGGCCAACAACGGCATGGCGATGAAACCGCAGCTGGTGCAGTCGGTGCTGGCGCCGGACCTCTCGACCATCGAGGACTACAGTCCCACCGAGCTCACCGGCACGCCGGCGCTGTCCTCGGCCAACGCCGCGATCCTCAAGGACATGATGATCGCTTCCGAAGGCTTCACCAAGGGCGGCGGCAAGCGCCCGGACATCCAGATCGCGTCGAAGACCGGCACCGCCGAGCACGGCACGGACTCCAAGAACACCGCACCGCACGCCTGGTACACCGCCTTCGCCCCGGCTAACGACCCGCAGATCGCGGTCGCCGTGATCGTCGAGGACGGCGGCAACCGCGGCCTCGCGGCCACCGGCGGCACCGTCGCGGCGGACATCGGCCGCGCGGCGATCAACGCCAAACTCGGGGGTGGATAGCGCATGCTGTCCTCCGGTCAGCTGCTGGCCGAGCGCTACAAGCTGACGAGCCGGATCGCCGTCGGCGGGATGGGTGAGGTCTGGCAGGCCAGCGACACCCGGCTGGACCGGACCGTCGCCGTCAAGATCCTCAAGGCCGAGCTCTCCGGTGACGCCGAGTTCCTCCACCGCTTCCGCACGGAAGCGCGGATGACGGCGTCGCTGAACCACCCCGGCATCGCCGCGGTGCACGACTACGGCGAGACGGTGTTCGACGGCGACCTGTCGATCGCGTACCTCGTGATGGAGCTCGTCGACGGCGACCCGCTGGCCGGGCTGCTGGCCAAGCACGGGCGGCTGTCGGCGGAGTTCACGCTCGACATGCTGGAGCAGGCGGGCAACGCGCTGCAGGCCGCGCACTCCCACGGCCTGGTCCACCGCGACGTCAAGCCGGGCAACATCCTCGTGACGTCGGCGGGCCAGGTGAAGATCACCGACTTCGGCGTGGCGAAGGCGGCCGACGCGGCGCCGGTCACGCGCTCCGGCATGGTCATGGGCACCGCCCACTACATCGCGCCGGAGCAGGCGCTCGGGCACCCGGCCGAACCGGCGTCCGACGTCTACTCGCTGGCCGTGTGCGGGTACGAATGCCTCGCCGGGCACCGGCCGTTCCTGTCGGAAAACGCCGTGACGGTCGCGATGATGCACATCCGCGACATCGCGCCGCCGCTGCCGCCCGACGTGCCGCCCGCGGCCCGCGCGGTGATCGAGGCGACGCTGGTGAAGGACCCGCGGCAGCGCTACAACAACGGCGGCGAGTTCGCGAACGCCGTCGCCGCGGTGCGCGCCGGCCTGCCGCTGCCGACGCCGTCCGGGCTGGTCAACGCGGCGTATGCGACCGGCCAGCAGCCGGTGCAGCAACAGCCGCCGCAGCACCAGGTCCCGCCCCCGCAGCAGCAGATGCCCGGCGGCCCGCCGTCGCCGGCGGTGAACCCGATGGTCGCCATCGGCCCGCCGTCGCGGCCGGTCATGCGCCCGGCCATGGCGCCGGCGCCCCGCAAGAAGTCCCAATGGGGCTGGTGGGCGCTCCTCGCGGCGATCCTGCTCGTTGTCCTGGTGGCGGGCATCGTGCTGGTGGCGAAGATGATCGGCAGCTCCGGCTCGCCACCACGCACCGGCCAGACGACGAGCCAGGTGGTCCCGGGCAGACAGCCGCCCGCGGAGGAGCCGCCCGCTTCGAGTGCTTACCCGGCGGACACTCCCGGCACGACCGACGATGGCCAGCAAGGCATCATGACCACACCTTGGACGGAATGGAACGGCACCCAGAGATGAGCACACCCAGACTGCTCTCCAACCGGTACGAGCTGGGCGAAACGCTCGGCTACGGAGGCATGTCCGAGGTCCATCACGGCCACGACGTGCGCCTCGGCCGGGAAGTCGCGATCAAGATCCTCCGTGCCGACCTCGCCAGGGACCCGCAGTTCCAAGAGCGCTTCCGCCGTGAAGCGCAGAACGCCGCCGCGCTGAACCACCCGGCGATCGTCGCGGTCTACGACACCGGTGAGGCGAACACCGACTTCGGGCCGCTGCCGTACATCGTCATGGAGTACGTCGAAGGCCGGACGCTGCGCGACATCGTCAAGACCGAAGGCCCGATGTCGCAGAAGCGGGCGATGGAGGTCATGGCGGACGTCTGCGCGGCGCTGGACTTCTCGCACCGCCACGGCATCGTGCACCGCGACGTCAAGCCGGCCAACGTGATGATCACGAAGAACGGCGCGGTCAAGGTGATGGACTTCGGCATCGCGCGCGCGATGCACGACGGCCAGTCCGCGATGACCCAGACCGCCGCGGTGATCGGCACGGCGCAGTACCTGTCGCCGGAGCAGGCCCGCGGTGAGTCGGTCGACGCCCGTTCGGACGTCTACGCCGCCGGCTGCGTGCTGTACGAGCTGATCACCGGCGAGCCGCCGTTCACCGGGGACTCCCCGGTCGCGGTCGCCTACCAGCACGTGCGGGAGGACCCGAACCCGCCGTCGTCGGTCAACCCGGCCGTGGCGCCGGAGCTGGACGCCGTCGTGCTGAAGGCGCTGGCGAAGGGCCCGGCGAACCGCTACCAGTCGGCCGCGGAAATGCGCTCGGACCTCGTCCGCACGCTTTCGGGCCAGCGCCCGGCGGCGCCGATGGTGATGTCCGAAGACGAGCGCACGCAGGTGATGAACGCCGACCGGCGGCAGCCGCAGCGCTACGAGGAGTACAACGAGCCGGACGACGAGGACCCGAAGGCCAAGCGCCGCCGCCGGACGATCCTCGCCGTGCTGGCCGCGGTGTTCGTGCTGGGCGCGGTGCTGCTGATCATGTGGCTGTCCAACGCGTTCAAGAGCACGACGGACACGGCCGCCATCCCGGACGTGCTGCACCAGTCGGTGCCGCAGGCCCAGGAACAGTTGCGCGCCAAGGGGTTCCAGAGCTTCGAGAACAAGAGTGTCCCCTGCGGCGTCGCGCCGACCGACGGCAGCCCGCAGTGCAGCCAGGACGACATCAACAAGGTCATCCAGGTCAACCCGGCGGTCGGCACCGAGGTGGCGACCAGCACGAAGATCGTGCTCACGGTTGGGGTCTCGCCGGGCAAGGCCAGCGTGCCGGACCTCAAGGGCAAGACCCGTGACCAGGCCGAAAAGGCGCTGACCGACGCGAAGCTGACCCTCGACCCGAACGTGGACGAGGTCGAGGTCGACGACCCGAACCAGGCGGGCCTGGTGCAGACGCAGACCCCGACGGCGGCGTCCGAGGTCGCCGAGGGCACCAGCGTCCGGATCACCGTGGCCAAGTCCAAGGAGCTCAAGCAGGTCCAGGACTTCACGGGCAAGCCGTACTCGACGGCCGACTCGTCGCTGCGCTCGGCGGGCTTCAAGACCAAGCGCGTCGACCAGGCGTCGGACACGGTCCCGAAGGACACGGTCATCACGCAGAACCCGAACGGCGGTTCGGTGACCGCGGGCAGCCTGATCACGCTGACGGTGTCCACCGGCCCGGACCAGACCAAGATCGAGATGCCGAACCTCTCCGGCATGACGGTCGACGAGGCTCAGCAGAAGCTGGCGAGCATGGGCTGGACCGGCACGCTCCGGCAGCAGTCCGACAAGACCAGCAACAAGCCCGAGGGCACGATCACCAAGCAGGACGTCAAGGCGGGCAACGAGATCGACAAGGACCAGGCGATCACGGTGTCGGTCTCGGAGGGCAACGGCGGTTTCCCGTTCCCGACGACCACGCCCACCACACCCTGACGCACTGACGAAGCAGGGCCCGCACGGTTCGCCGTGCGGGCCCTTTCTCGTTGTTCAGGCTTTGTCGAGGAATCCCTGGACCGCGCCGAGGACCTGGTCGGCGTCACTCGCGGCGCCGCAGTCGAGCTCGAGCTCTTCGGCGGCGCCCGAGCGTTTGACCTTGAGGAAGACGCGGGATTCGCGGTAGCGCCGCAACCACGCGAAGAGCGAGCGGCAGAAGACCCCGGCGGAGTTGCTCGTCACGCCGACGAGCACGGCGTCGAACAGCTGGACGCGGCCGCGGAGTTCGTCTTCGTTTCGCAGCCACGCGGCGAGCCCGGGAAGCTCACCTTCGGAGTTTGGCACGGTGATCGCAACGATCCCAGCCGTCACCCGGTCTCCCTTCGCCCAGAATCGGAGAGGACCCGAACCTTAGTCGGGTTCGTGGCCTCTCAGGAAGCCTGTCGAGGAAATTGAATTCTGCAATGTGCAGTCAGGATCGGCGCTGCACGAGCCGCGAGACGACGGCGAAGCTCGCGGCCAGCACCACCACCGACGTCGCGACCGCCAGAACCAGCGGCCCGCCGACCGGTTCTTCGTCGGTGAGGGCGTGCAGCAGGGGGTGGACCAGCGGAATCTTCGCCAGCAGCACGACCACCAGCGTGAGCACGGCGGCGAGCACCGTCCAGCCGATCCGCTGCACCAGCAGCCGCGAGCACGGCAGCGCGATCGCGATGCCCAGCAGCGCGCACGCCAGGTGGGCGAGCAGCCCGACGCCGAGCGCCGACGGCTGGACCTTGAACGACTTGAGCGCCGACCACGACTCGGTGATCACGGTGAGGACCAGCGAACAGGCCAGCACGGTGAGGATCGCACCGGTGATCATCCGCCGCCACTGCCGCGCGTGGCTCAGGGTGACCAGCCGCTGCACCGGGTCCTCGATGTCGAGCAGCGCGATCGTCAGCCAGCACGACACGACCAGCAGCCCACTGGCGCTCACCCCGAACAGCGGCAGCGGCGGCGAGTGCGGGTCGGCGTAGAGGATCACGCACAGCGCGAGGTACGCGAGCAGCGCCGGCAGGTACCGCTGTGAGTGGCCGAGCAGCGCGAGGTAGTACCGCGTCAGGGCGAGCACGGCGCCACCTCCCGCACCGACCAGCCGTCCTTGAGCGCGCGCAGCAGCACGGCGTCGACGTCGGCGACCTCGACGGTGAGCACCACCTGGGCGCCCTCGGTGACGGCGTGCCGCACCCCGGGCTCGTCCGCCCAATCGGTGCCGTGCCCGCGCAGGACGATCCGCGTTGTCGGCTCGGCGCTCTCCGCGGTGAGGCGGCCGTCGTTCATGAGGTGCACGACGTCGGCGTGGTCGTGCACCACCTGCGGCCGGTGGTCGGTGAACACGACGCTCGCCCCGCGCGCCCGCGTCTCGGCGACGAGCTCACCGAGGATCGTGTGCGTGCCGACGTCGAGCCCGGACCACGGCTCGTCGAGGATCAGCAGGTCCGGCCGGACCAGGACGGCCTGCGCGAGCCCGACCTTCTGCGCGTTGCCCTTGGACAGCGTCCGCAGCGGCGCCGTCGGGCCGCCGACCAGCGCGAGCCGTTCGAGCAGCGGGTCGATCGTCGACAAGTCGGTGAGGCCGCGGATGCGCGCCATGTGCCGCAGGTACGCCCGCGCGCCCATGCGCTGGCCGGCCGGGAAACGGTCGGGCAGGTAGCCGATCCGCGGAGTGCCGATGACGGTGCCGGTGGTGGCGTGCGAGACGCCGGCCATGATCCGCAGCAGCGTCGACTTGCCGGAGCCGTTGCTCCCGAGGACGCCGACGACGTGGCCGGGCTCGACGCTCAGGTCGACGTCGTGGAGGACGAAGTCACCACGCCCGTACCGCTTGCCGACTCCCGCGAGCCGGATCACGCAACAGCGGCCTTCTGAAGCGCCTTCGTCGCCCGCTCGAGCTCGTCCACCCGGGCCGGGTCGACCGGGTGCCCGGCGGCGGCCAGCCAGTTCGCGAGCATCCGGTGCCCGCCCTCGGTCAGCACCGACTCGGGGTGGAACTGGACACCTTCGAGCGGCAGCTCGCGGTGGCGCATGCCCATGACGATGCCGGAATCGGTGCGGCCGGTGACCTCGAAGACGTCGGCCGGAATGGTCTCCGGCAGCACGGTCAGCGAGTGGTACCGCGTGGCCGTGAACTCCGCCGGCAGGTCCTTCAGGACACCGGCGCCTTCGTGGTGCACCTGGCTCGTCTTGCCGTGGAGCAGCTCGGGCGCGCGGTCGACGGTCGCGCCGTAAACCACCCCGAGCGCCTGGTGGCCGAGGCAGACCCCGAGCATCGGCGTGCGCGTCTCGGCGCACTTGCGCACGACGTCCATGCTCTGCCCGGCGCGTTCGGGAGTCCCGGGACCGGGCGAAACGAGCACGGCGTCGAACTCGGGCACGCGGTCGAGGTCCACGACGTCGTTGCGCCAGACCGTGCAGTCGGCGCCGAGCTGGGCCAAGTACTGGACCAGGTTGTAAACGAAGCTGTCGTAGTTGTCGACGACGAGAACGCGCATGGCGCCGAGCTTACCGGCGTCAGAGGCCGCCTTCGGAGAACGCTTGCATGCCGAGGGCGGGATTTTCGGTGCCGGGGTTGAGCAGCACGTTCAGCCCGGTGCAGTTGTCGTTGGACCAGAACCGGACCGGGAAGCCACTGGCGTTCGACGCCGACTCGGCGAACTGCAGGTCGAGGTCGCTGAACTTCAGACACTCACCCGAGGCGACCGGGTTCGACGAGTGGATGTTCCCGCCGAAGTTGCTCGCGGTGTACCAGCAGACGATGTTGGACCCGCAGTGCGGATTGGTCTGCGGCGAGGCCTCGGCGACACCCGGCACGAGCAGGCCGCCGGTGGCCGCGAGCAGCACGAACGCACGACTGACACGCTTCTTCATGGCTTCTCTCACTTTCGACGAACGAAAGGAGGCGACTCCCCCTGTTGCTTTTGCAAGCTAACAGGATTCAGAAACGCACTCAAGCGGCTTCTGGTGAATCAGCCACGATCGGATCTCAGCCCGTGGACCGTACCGCAGATCACATTTTAGGTTAGGGCAACCTAACTTACGGTGGAGGGTGTGAGCCGATCCCTTCGCGTAGCCGTCGTGGGCGCTGGTCCCGCGGGCATCTACGCCGCCGACATCCTGGACAAGTCCGACGCCGACGTGACGATCGACCTCTTCGAACGCATGCCCGCGCCGTTCGGGCTGATCCGCTACGGCGTCGCCCCCGACCACCCGCGCATCAAGGGCATCGTGACCGCGCTGCACAAGGTGCTCGACAAGCCGAACATCCGGCTGCTCGGCAACATCGACTACGGCACCGACATCAAGCTCGACGAGCTGCGCGAGTTCTACGACGCGGTGATCTTCTCGACCGGCGCGTCCGCCGACCGCGCGCTCGACATCCCGGGCGTCGACCTCGAGGGCAGCCACGGCGCCGCGGACTTCGTGTCCTGGTACGACGGCCACCCGGACGTCCCGCGCACCTGGCCGCTCGAGGCGACGTCGGTCGCGGTGCTGGGGGTCGGGAACGTGGCGCTGGACGTCGCCCGCGTCCTCGCGAAGACGGCGGACGAGCTGCTGACCACGGACATCCCGGACAACGTTTACCAGGGGCTGCGCACGAGCCCGATCACCGACGTCCACGTGTTCGGCCGCCGCGGCCCGGCGCAGGCGAAGTTCACGCCGCTGGAGCTGCGCGAGCTCGACCACTCCCCGAACGTCGAGGTCATCGTGTCCCCGGAGGACATCGAGTTCGACGACGGCAGCATCGCGGCCCTGCGCGCGTCGAAGCAGATCGACATGGTCGTGAAGACGCTGCAGGAGTGGGCGATCCGCGAGCCGGGCACCCGCCCGCGCCGGCTGCACCTGCACTTCTTCCACTCGCCGTCGGAGATCGTGGGCGAGAACGGCCGCGTGACGGGCCTGCGCACGGAACGCACGGAGCTCACCGGCGACGGCAACGTCCGCGGCACGGGCGAGTTCCACGACTGGGACGTCCAGGCGGTGTACCGAGCGGTGGGATATCTGTCGTCGCACCTGCCGGAGATCCCGTTCGACCACGTCAACGGCGTGGTCCCGAACGAAGCCGGACGGGTGCTGGACCTCGACGAGAACCAGCTGCCGGGCGTGTACGTGACGGGCTGGATCAAGCGCGGCCCGATCGGCCTGATCGGCCACACGAAGGGCGACGCGGCGGAGACGATCGCCAGCCTGCTGTCGGACGCGGACACCCTGGCGGCCCCGAAGTACTCGTCACCGGACGCGATCCTGGATTTCCTCGACGCGCGAGGAATTCCGTTCACGACGTGGGACGGCTGGGGGAAGCTGGATTCGCACGAGAAGGCGCTCGGTTTGGCGGCCGGCCGGGAGCGGATCAAGGTTGTGGAGCGCGAGGAGATGACGCGGGTGTCGCGCGGATAGGTTTTCTCAACGCCGTGGCGGCCATTCCCGGGTAGGCCGGGGTGGCCGCCACGGACCAATTTCGACTGGTACACCCCAGTGAACCGGTGGCCACGGATGTCCACGGTGGTCGACATTGTCCACGCGGCTGCTTAGACTGCAAAAAGCTGGGGCCGCTCGCAAGAGCGGCCCCAGCCGGGAATCGGTTCTGATCAGCGGTGGAAGTGGGTACCAACCGGAACCACCACGTAATAGAACACGATCAGGAGCTCGATTGTCCACGCCCACCAGGGCTGGGGCGGCGGGCTCCTTTTCTTGTTGTGCTTGGCCATGGTTCATCACCTCGTTCCCGCCGCGGGATGGCTGGGAAGCAGCCGTGCGGTCCCTATCAGGGCATCACAAGGCATGGCTAGAGTGCCATCGGATGGACAAAGTGCTGCTGGAGAAGGTCAAGATCGGCCGGGCACGGACCACGTTCGCCACTTCATGCCAATTCGGGTCGTTTCCGGTCGAACGTGAAACGCCAGACGCGGCCAAAACGATCCAGACAAAGCCGGTGGCCGATCGTGGCCATCCGAGGCCGGACGTGGACACCAAGTGAGGCGCAAGGTGACAGTGGACAAGCCCGTACCCGCACAACCGGCGGGCCCGGTGCGACCCGTCCTTCGTCCTATACCATACGGCCTTTCGGACATTCCGCTCGACAAAGTTTCGAGCAGTGCCGATTTCGGCGCTTGTTTGACCAAGCTGCGAAATCTCGCCGGAATCAACTCCAACCGGGAGGTGGAGAAGTTCAGCAACCAGCTCCTCGGCCGGACCAAGGTCGGCAAGGCTCTCGCCGGCGAACTCCCGAAGAAGAACTTCCTGGTCATCTACCTCATCACCTGCGGGGTCCCAGAAGAAGCTCATGAACCGTGGCTTGATGCCTGGTCACGGCTCGACCCGGTGGCCAGCGCCTTCGACAGCTCCGCCGAAGCGGTTTCCGTCGCTCGGAGCGAAGCCAACGAGATCGTTTCCCACGCCCACGCCGAGGCTGAGAAGATCCTGGCCGAGGCGCGAGCGGCGGCCGAAAGTGCCACCCGCCGCCTGACCGGAGGCCACGCCGAACTCGAGAGTCACCAGGCACTCAACAAACGGCTGGCCGGCGAGGTTGACGCAGCTCAGATTCGCTTGATCGAGGTTACTGAACAGTATGAGTCGCGCTACGAGCTGCAGCTGACACGAATCAAGCAGGTCGAAGACGAGCGAGACACCGCGATGCGCCGATCCGCCGATCTTGTCGCCGAGATCGATCGCCTTCACGAAACCAGCTTGAACCGGATCAAGGAGATCGAGCGAGACCGGGACAACGCGCAGCTGCGAGCCCGGGAAATGGAAGCCGAAACGGATTCGATGCAGCGCAAGCTCTTCGATCTACGTGACCAGCTGACGAACTCCACGAAGGCGCTGGCCGGCGAAATCGGCACCGAGCTCAAGAAGATGAACGGCGAACTCGGCGACCTCCGCAAGCAGATTGTCAAGATCGGCGAATCCGCCCTGCAAGGGCGCGAGACCGTATACGACGACGGCTCCGCGGGGAACCAGTGGGACAACAACTACCGGAACACCTTCAGAGACGAAGGTATGGCCACACCACCCGTGATAGGCCTCAGGCCGAGGACTGACCCGGGATGACCGGATGCGTCCACTAAAAGCGGCCGTGTTCGGCGGCTGAGTGTCCACAACTGGTGCGAGGTGTCCCTGAACGTCCGTGGACACTCAGGTTCAGCTCGCGCCGAGGTACGCGAGAACCGCCAGCACCCGGCGGTTCGTGTCGTCCGAGGCGGTGATCGTCAGCTTGGCGAAGATGTTCGCCGTGTGCTTGCCGACCGCTCCCTCGCTGAAGTGGAGGCGGGCTGCGATGGCCGCGTTCGAACAGCCCTCCGCCATCAGGCCCAGGACCTCGCGCTCGCGGGCCGTCAATGCCGCGAGGGGGTCGGAGGTGTTGCCCGCCACCAGTTTGGCGATCACCTCGGGGTCCATCACCGTGCCGCCGGCCGCGACGCGGCGGACCGCGTCGATGAACTGGTCCGCGTTGAACACGCGGTCCTTGAGCAGGTAACCGATCGCGCCGGTGCCGTCGGCCAGCAGTTCTCGTGCGTACAGCTGCTCGACGTGCTGGGACAGCACCAGGATCGGCAGCCCGGGCAGCTCGCGGCGGGCCGCCAGTGACACCTGCAGGCCCTCGTCCGTGTGGGTGGGCGGCATCCGGACGTCCACAATGGACACCTCCGGCCGGTGGGACCGCAGCGCCGCCGCCAGTTCCGGGCCGCTGCCGACCGCTGCCACGACGTCGAAGCCGTGGGCGGCCAGCAGGTGCGTCAGGCCGTCTCGGAGGAGGTACTGGTCTTCCGCGACGACGGCTCTGAGTCGATCTGGCACGGAATCTCCACGGTCGCCCTCGTCGGCCCGCCGATCGGGCTGGTCAGGGCCAACCTACCGTCGAACGCGCCGAGCCGGCGCTCGATTCCGCGCAGTCCCGAGCCCAGCGCCGGGTCCGCGCCGCCCGGGCCGTCGTCGGTCATCACCAGCGTCAGCAGGTCGTCGGCGAAACCGATTTCGATCGACACGCGCCGTGCGCCGTGCTTTGCCGCGTTTCCCAGCAGCTCCGACACCGTGAAGTACGCGCACGCCTCCACCGGCTCCTCGACGCGGCCCGGCAGCGCACCTTCGACCTGCGCCTTCAGCGGGCTGTCCAGCGCGAGCGCGCGCACGGCGTCGAGCAGGCCGCGCTCGGAGAGCACCGGCGGGTGGATGCCGCGGATCAGCACACGCAGCTCGGTGAGCGCCTCGGACGACGACGCGCGCAGCTCGGCCGCGAGCCGTTTCGCCGCCGCCGGGTCGGTGTCCACCAGCGCCTCGACCGCGCCGAGCTTCATCCCCATCGCGACCAGGCGCGACTGGATGCCGTCGTGCAGGTCGCGTTCGATCCGCCGCAGCTCCGCCGCCTGCGTGACCGTGACGTCGGTGCGGGTCTGCTTCAGCCGTTCGACGCGGGCGGCAAGCCGGGTCGCGTCCGTCGGCCCCAGCCAAACCCGCGCGAAGCGGGCCTGCTGCCGGGCCAGCCACGTCGCGGGCGCCACCCCGGCGAGGATCATCGCGAGCGCCACCGGCGTCTGCACGGCGGCGCCGAGGTGCGTCGAGACCTCGGGGAACGGCCACCACGTCACCGGTGACGACACGAACGGCCGCCACACCCACAGCGTGAAGAGGCCGACGGCGCCACGGCCGACCAGCGCGACCGAGGGCAGCACGAGAAGCAGCGACACCAGCGAGATCAGCGCGCCGCCCGCCATGTCCCGCCAAGTGGCCCGGTCGCGCAGGACCCACCGCGAGCGCGCGTGCTGGACCGGCCAGAACGGCTCCTCGTACAGCTGCTTGCCGACCTGGTAAAGCCCGTCCGGGCGGGGCACCGGCAACGCGGGCGGCGGCAGGTACGGCCGGGCGATGCGGACGCCGGTCCAGTTGCCGGACTCACGACGCAGCGTGTCGGTGATCGTGCGGCTCCACAGGATGATCGGCGTCGCCACCGGGTACGCGCCCACGATCACGACCAGCTGCCACACCGAGAACACGAACAGCACCACGCCCAGCGCCAGGATCCCCATCTGGTGCCCGAGCGATTCGAGCCGGCGGTGCAGCCAGCGGCCGCGGCGGACGGGCGCCGGCCGCGGGCCGAGCCACCAGCGTGTCCACCGGCCGTAGCCGCGCAGCACGGCCGGGCCGCCGAGCAGCACCGCGACCGGCAGGAAGAGCGTCACCAGCGGGTTCACCAGCTGCCAGCCGAACTCGCGGCCGGACGCCGGGTCCTCCATCGCCCAGGTGAACCGGCGGTTCCAGCGGATCCAGAACGCGCGCTTGTAGAGCGTGTTGCCGTCGCGGTACCAGCCGTCGCGCTCGCGCTGCGGCTCCGGCGGCTCGGGCCGGTACGGCGATCCGACCTCGACGTCGCACCAGCGCGCGGCCAGCAGGCGGGCGGTCGCCGAGCGGCGCCGGGCCCATTCGATCACCGGCCCGAGGAAGAAGACCAGCCCGACGCACAACGCCGCGAACGCGATCATCTCGAGCAGGACGTCCAGCCAGCTGAGGAACGCGTACACGGCCAGCGCGCACGCCCGGCCCAGCGCTCGCAGGTACGGCATCCGGCACCTCCTTCCCCCGAGATCCTCGCCCGGACACCGCGGCCGGCGCACTCCCCGCGGCCCCACGACCGGGGTGGGTCCAGCCCCACCCCCGTGTCAGCAAAACCCTACTTGAGCTGGGGATTCAGCGTCATTCTGCGCGCGGCCCGGAGTTCGTAGCTTCGTCACCATGCCACTCATCGAAGTCACCGACCTCCACAAGCGCTACGGCACCCGGGTCGCGGTCGACGGCGTTTCGTTCGCCGTCGAGCGCGGCGAAATCTTCGGCATCCTCGGCACCAACGGCGCCGGGAAGACCACCACCGTCGAATGCCTGCAGGGACTCCGCCGCGCCGACCGCGGCTCGATCTCCGTGCTGGGCCTCGACCCGGTGACCGACCGGGCGGCGCTGACCCGCCGCGTCGGCGTCCAGCTGCAGGAGAGCGCGCTGCCCGCGAAGCTGCGGGTCCGCGAGGCGCTGGAGCTCTTCGCGTCCTTCTACGCGAACCCGGCCGACGTCGACGTCCTGCTCGACCAGCTCGACCTGCGCGACCACCAGCGCGCCTACTTCGGGAAGCTGTCGGGCGGCCAGAAGCAGCGCGTCTCGATCGCGTTGGCGCTGGTGGGGAACCCCGAGCTGGCCGTCCTCGACGAGCTCACGACGGGACTCGACCCGCACGCCCGCCGCGAGACCTGGCGGCTGGTCGAAGGCGTGCGCGCCACCGGCGTCACGGTCCTGCTGGTCACCCACTTCATGGACGAGGCCGAGCGGCTCTGCGACCGCGTCGCGATCTTCGACCGCGGCCGCGTGGTCGCCACCGGCACCCCCACCGAGCTCCGCGCGACGGCCGGAGCCTCCACTTTGGACGACGCGTTCGTCTCGCTGACCAGGAGCTCGCTGTGAACACCTTCGCCAAGATCACCGCCACCGAATCGAAGCTCTTCCTCCGCTCGCCGGTCATGGCGGTCGCGGGCCTGCTCCTGCCGTCCGCCGTCCTGCTGGCCGTCGGCGCCATTCCCGGGATGACCGAGCCCAGCGAGGTCGCCGGCGGGTCCCGGTTCATCGACGCCTGGGTGCCGTCGCTGATCGTCATCAGCCTCGCGATGCTGGCGCTGCAGTCGATCCCGAACGCCGTCGCCACCTACCGCGAGCAGGGTGTGCTGCGCCGCCTGGCCACGACGCCGGTGCACCCGGCGAACCTGCTGGGCGCGCAGCTGCTGATCCACGTCGTCGTCGCGCTGACGGGAATCGGCCTGACACTGGTGCTGGCCGACGCGGTCTACGACGTCCCGATGCCGAAGCACCCGCTGCAGTTCCTGGCGACGCTGTTGCTCGGCACGGTTTCGATGTTCTCCTTCGGCCTGCTGGCGGCGGCGGTCGCCCGCACGGCGAAGGCCGCGGGCGCGTTCGCCCTGATCGCGTTCGTGCCGACCATGTTCCTCGGCGGCGTCTACCTGCCGCGGGTGTTCCTGCCCGAGGTCCTCCGCCGGATCGGCGACTACGTCCCGCCGGGCACGCAGCCGTTGCAGGACAGCTGGGTCGGCTCGGGGGTGCAGCCGCTGCAGCTGGTCGTGCTCGGGGCCTTCGCGGTGGCCGGGACGGCGCTGGCGGCGCGCCTCTTCCGCTGGGAGTGACCGGGCCTTCCGCCATATTGGTGATGATCATCGTTTTCTCTTGTGGCCTGGCCACCCGCCCGGTAGCCAAGAGGGTGGCCCTGCTCAAACTGGAGGTTCGATGTCCCTGGACGTGTCACCCGCGTTGCTGGAGAAGGCCGAGCGCGGGGAGGTCACCGACGCCGAGTTCGTCACCTGCGTCAAGGAATCCCTGCCGTACGCCTGGGAGGTCATCACCGGCGTCATCGCCGACGCCGAGGGCGCCGCGGACGGCTTCGCCGACAACGAGACGCCGCCACCGAGCGAGGCCGCCCGCGGACAGCTGCTGCGGGCGCTGGCCTCGGACGCGATCCGCGGCGGGCTCGAGCGCCACTTCGGCGTCAAGCTGGCCTTCCAGAACTGCCACCGGGTCGCCGTGTTCAAGAAGTCCGAAGTGGATGGTGACCGCTACCGCGCGTTCGTCTCGCCGCGCGGCCAGCTGCTCAACCAGAGCCCGGAGCTGCGGGACTGCTAGCCCGCAGCGCGGGCAGCACCTCGGTGCCGATCCGCGCGATGTTCGTGTACGTGCCCTCCGGCGTACCCGACGCCTCCACGAGCATCAGCACGTGGGTGACGCCGGTGCGCCGGAGGCTCGTTTCCAGGGTCCGGACGCAGTGGGCCGCGTCGCCGACCGGGTGGATCGCGCAGAGCCGTTCGGTGTACTCCCCCGGGTCGCGCGCCGGCCCCGGCCGCCCGTCGACCGTGACGTGCGCGCCGAGCCCGTCCTTCAGCCAGCCGGGCAGCGCCGTGCGGACGACGCCGGGGTCACCCACCTGGCAGAGCACGGTCGAGACGTGGCCGGCGGGCTTCCCGTAGGCAGCGACCGTCGCGGCTTTCTCCTCGTCGTCGGCGTGCAGGCCGAGCAGCAGCGGCAGGTTCCGTTCGGCGGCCTGCCGCACGGCAGCCGACGTCGGACCGCCGCACGCGACGACGACGTCCGGCCACCGTTCCGGCGACGGCACCACGGGCACCTCCCGGAAGGCGAAGTGCCGGCCCCGCGCGCCGACCCGGCCGGTGGTGGCCCTCAAGAAGACGTCGAGGGTTTCCTCGAAGCCGGTCTCGTAGCGGTCCAGCCCGGCGCCGAACACCTCGAGGTCCTGCCACGGACCGCCGCGCCCGACCCCGAGCCGCAGCCGTCCGCCGGAGACGGCGTCGAGCATCGCCCACTGCTCGGCGAGCGCCACCGGATGGGTGGTCGACAGGACGCTGACCGCGGTCCCGACGCCGATCCGCGACGTCCGGCCGAGCACGTGCCCGGCGAGCGTGATCGCCGACGGGCAGACGCCGTAGGGCATGAAGTGGTGTTCGGCGAACCAGACGTCGTCGAAGCCGGCTTCTTCGGCCAGCTCGGCGGCGCGGACGGACCGGCGGAGGACGTCGCCGTCCCGCTGGCCCGGGAAGCGGCCGCTGACCAGGAAGACGCCGAACCTCAGTTGACCGCGACCTCGTTGAACCACAGGCGCGGCTCCAGCCACGGGAACACCACGAACATCAGCAGCGCCACCACGCCGAGGGCCAGGACCACGGCGATCGTCAGCTTCACCGGGAACGGGCCCGGGAACTTCCGCCAGAGCCAGGCGTACATCAGGCCTCCCCGATCTTCGAGAGCAGGTCGCCGTAGTCCTTGACCTGGTTCTTCGGCACCTGCTGGGTGAGCACCGAGGTGATGATGAGCCGCTCCTTGGCGGAGAACTGCGGGTGGCACGTGGTGAGTGTGAGCAGCGCGGCCTGCTGGGCCTTCGGGAGCACGTCGGCGTCCTTGTACGGGACCGGGTTGACCGCGGTGCCCTGGCTGGGCAGCACGACCTTGCGGCCGAAGGTCTCGCTGTACGCGCCGCCGTCCTCGGCGCCCTGGTCGCGCAGGGTCGAGACGCCCTTGCACTTCGGGTCGGCGCCCTTGCCGCCGGCCCAGCCCTCGACCTCGTCGTCGTAGGGCAGCACCTTGTAGATATAGAAGTCGGTGGAGGTTTCGATCACGATCTGGTCACAGGAAGAGACGTTGTCCAGGTCGTTGAACGGGGCGCCCTTGCCGACGCGATGGCCGGCGACGGCGAAGTTGCCGGGCTCGCCGGGCAGCGACGTGCCCTTGTAGTGGCCGGGGCCGACTTCGAGGGCCTTGTCGTCGGTGCCCTCCTGGATCGTGAAGTTGTAGTCGACGCCGAACGACGGGATGTGGATGCGGGCGAACGCCTTGCCGTCGATCAGCTCGGGGTGCAGCGTGCGGTCGTGTGCCCACTCGCCGTCGAGCTGGTCGCTCGCCTCGGACTGCTTGCCCGCCGAGAACAGGTCGGTCACGTAGAGCTCGTAGACCATGAACAGCAGCACGACCAGGCCCAGCGTGATGAGGATTTCGCCGGCCGTCCGGATCGCGACGCCGCTCTTGCCGAGCGGGGCCGGGGCGGGCTTCTCCTTGGTCGCGGTGCCGCCCTTCCCGACCGGGGCGAAGACGACGGTCTCCTCGGCCGAGCCGGGCGGCGGGACGGGGCCGGTGTAGCGGCGGGGCGGCGGGCCCTGCGGGCGGCGGGGCGGCTGACCCGGGCCCGGCCGGGGCGGCACCTGGCCGCGCGGAGGTGTGGCGGGGCGGCGCTGCGGCGCCGGCCGCTGTCCGGGGTGTCTGCGCCGGTCGTCATCCGGTCCTTCGCGCATCGTCACGCAAGCTCCTCTCAAGCCGCGTCGAACCCTGGGTGACGCCTACATCACGGTGCGGGAAAATCCGACCACTCCCGGCCGCTGCTTTCCTGCGGGCATTTACGTTAACGTGTGCACGTGGCGCTGGTTGCGCACCCTCAGCGGGACATCGCCACCAGACGAGCCCGAAGAGCACCGCGAGGAACACACGATGCCCAAGTCCAAGGTCCGCAAGAAGACCGCTTACACCCCACCTGCCGACCGGCGCACGCCGGTGAAGGTGCGGGCCGCCGGCCCCACGGGCCTGGCCTGGAAGATCCCGATGTTCGGGTTGATGCTCCTGGGCCTGGTCTGGCTCCTGGTCAACTACATCGCGGGGGACAAGATCTCCTGGATGGCCGACCTGGGCAACTGGAACTTCGCCGGCGGGTTTGCGCTGATGATCGCGGGTCTGCTCATGACTATGCGTTGGCGTTGATTATTACTCCAAATGGCGGCTTGACACCGAATTACACCGGTGTGACTCATCCCCAGTGTGGATAACCCCTGTGGATAACTACCCCACCTCGTGGGCGCCGCGTCAGGCCGTTGTGGTATCGGCCTGGGTGGTCACCCTGCTGCTGCTGGCCGGCGTGGTGGTCGACGTCCTGACCGGCGACCGCGGCGGGCTGGTGCTGTTCGCGCTGGCGGCCGTGGCCGTCGGGGCGTTCGCGGCCCACGCGACGCTCGTCCGGCCCCGGCTGGCCGCCGACGCCGAAGGCCTGGTGACACGGACGCTGAACGGCTCGCAGCGGCTGCCGTGGGCCCAGACCCGCACCCGGCTGCGCACCACCCGGCGGCTGGGCCGCGACGGCGTCACGCTCGAAATCGAGCACGACGAGCAGCTGTTCGTCTTCGGGTGGCTCGACCTCGGCGAGGATCCCCGCGACGTCCTGGACGTCCTCAGCACGCTGCGCGCGCGGAGCTAACCGCAGCTGTAGAGCTCCTGGCCGCGGTACTGGACGAAGTGGCACGTCTGGTCCGCCACCTGGGCGTCCTTGAAGATCAGCAGCCCGACCATCGCGACGACGAGGATGGCGATCCCGGCCACCTGCCACTGCGCCTGCCGCGCGCGGGGCGCGTAGAGGATCGCCACGGTGACCAGCGCGCCGGTGACCAGGCCGCCGACGTGGCCGAGGATCGAGATGTTCGCGACGCCGAAGGTGATGAACGCGTTCAGCGCGAGCGTGATGATCAGCCCGGTGGGGTTCAGCCGCAGCTTCAGCACGATGACCGCGTACGCGCCCATCAGGCCGAACAGCGCGCCGGACGCGCCGGCCGTGCCGCCGTCGAGGCTGTCGAACAGCAGCACCGCGGTGGACGCGCCGAGCATCGAGACGAAGTAGAGCGCGAGGTACCTGACCTTGCCGAAGACCGGCTCGAGGGCGCGGCCCATCATCCACAGCGAGAACATGTTGACCGCGATGTGGATGGGCCCGTAGTGCAGGAAGCCCGAGGTGAACAGCCGCCACCACTCGTCGGCGCCGAGCGTGGCCTGGCCCCACAGCACGCCGACCTGGAAGACGCCGGAGACCTGGTTGTCGTTGAGGCTGCGGGCCTGGAAGACGGTGACCAGGAAGACGAGGACGTTGACGGCGAGGATGGCCTGCGTCGCGAGGAACGACTCGGACGGGCGCGCGCCGGCGATCGTGCGGACGCCGAAGCCGGCGCCCTGGTAGCCGCGGTGCTGCCGGCGTTGCTCCTGGCCGCCCGCGTGGACGCAGTCGGTGCACTGGAAGCCGACGGGGGCCTCGCGGAGGCAGTCCGGGCACGCCGGACGCCCGCACCGGGAACAGCTCAGTCCGGTCGGGCGGTTCGGGTGCCACCAGCACCCGGGAGGCGCGGCTTGCGGTTCGGCGGCGGGGTTCGGCGGTTGGTTCACGATGTCACCAACCTACCGAAACCCGGCGCGCCGCACGCCGTCACTGCTCGATGGTGACCTTTTCGATCACGATGTCGGACAGCGGACGGTCCGCCGGTCCGGTCGCGGTCCGGCCGATCGTGTCGACGACCGCGCGCGACTCCTGGTCGGCCACCTCGCCGAAGATCGTGTGCCGGAAGTTGAGGTGGGTCGTCGGCGCCACGGTGATGAAGAACTGCGAGCCGTTCGTGCCCGGCCCGGCGTTCGCCATGGCCAGCAGGTACGGCTTGCTGAACTGCAGCTCCGGGTGGAACTCGTCGCCGAACTTGTAGCCCGGGCCGCCGCGGCCGGTGCCGGTCGGGTCGCCACCCTGCAGCATGAAGCCGTCGATGACGCGGTGGAAGATCGAACCGTCGTAGAAGGGACCGGAGTTCGTGCCCGCCGCGTTCGGCTGGGTGTACTCCTTGGTGCCCTCCGCCAGCCCGACGAAGTTCGCGACCGTCTTCGGCGCGTGGTCGGGGAACAGGTTCAGGTTGATGTCACCCTGGTTGGTGTGCAGCGTCGCTTTCACGAGCTTCATCGTGCCATCTGCGGCGGGCGGCGGCGAAAAGGGGCACGATAGGTTACGGGCAACAGAGCAGTGTCAAAACGAATGATGAGGTGAAGTCCATGTCCCGGGCGACAGCCCAGGCCGCCGAGACCGCCGACAAACTCGTTTCCGAGGGCGTCAAGCACGGCCGGCGCGCGCAGAAGCAGCTCGCGAAGAAGACCGAGCTCACCCGCAAGGAGCTCAAGAAGAGCTCGAAGGCCGCCCGGCAGGAGGCCCTCAGCCGGCTCTCCGAGCTGCGCAAGCCTGGTCGCAAGGCGAAGAAGGCCGCCATCAAGGCCGCGAAGGCGGCCGGCGAGTCGAAGCGCCGCGGCAAGAAGGACTTCAAGGCGGCGAAGAAGGACTTCGCCGCTGCTGTCGTCGAGGCGAAGGCCGCGGCCAAGGGCACGCGCAGCCGTCGTCGCTGGCCGTGGCTGGTCGGGCTGCTCGTGGTCGGCGCCGGCGCCGCCTACGTGCTTCGCTCGAAGCAGGAGCCGCCGGTCGCGCCCGCGCCGCCGAAGGCCACCCCGCCCGCGCCGCCGAAGCCCGCCGAGGCGGCCAAGCCGAGCCCGTCGGCGAACGGGAAGGCGCCGTCCGCGGCACCGGCCGAGAAGAAGAACTGAACCCGACGCGAAGAGGCCCCCGGCGTGCACCGGGGGCCTCTTCAGTCGTGCTCGGGGGTCAAGCTCACGCGTTGGCGGCGTGCTTGTCGACCAGCTGGCCGAGGCGGGGCAGCGCCTCCTCGACGTTCTTCTTGCCGTTCGGGCGCAGCTTCGAGTAGACCTTCTTGATGCTGTCGCGGCTGCTCTTCTCCGCGCGGGAGTCGGTGACGCTCAGCAGCGCGTCGGAAGCCTCGTCCGAGCGGCTGGTCAGGTAGGCGCCGAAGTCGTTGCCGCCCTTGGCGCGGTAGTCGCCGTAGAACGGCTCGAGCGCGACGACGAAGTCCGGCAGCAGCGTGTCGACGGCCGAGGGGATGATGCCCGGCTTGATCTTCTTGACCGCGGCGAAGCCGGTCTTGACGACGGCACCCGAAACGCCGCCCTTGTCCGAAACCTCGGCGTCCACGAGGCCTTCGAAGTCGGTCACGACCGCCGGGCGGCGGCTGGAGTCGAGCAGGATGTCCTTGAGGGTGTCAGCCACGAATCTTGTCCTTTGTCGTTGCAGAGTTGGTGCCCCGCCCCGGGGTGGGGATCCCCCGGTGGCTGCGGTGCGCGAGTCCACGAAGCCTGCGCGTGACGCACAGGGTAATACAAGATCAACATCACTCACCCGTGTGGAGGCACTACCTAGAGCTTCAGGGCAGCGATAGCCTTCTTCGCCACTGTGCGTGCCTTCACGCTCTGCTTCTGGTTGGTGGTCACGACGACCGCCGAAGCGCCCTTCGAAACCGCGTAGACGGCGCCGTCGTCGCTGGACTGGTAGCCGCCCTTCCAGCCGGTCGGGTCGGACGCCGGGTTGGACGTGTCGACCGGCGCCGCCTTGTTGACCAGCGCCGTCGCCACGTCCGGCTGACCGACGTACACCTGAACGGTGACCTGGACCTTCCCGTCCGGGCGGTAGAAGAAGCACGCCGGGTGCGGCTGGTCGGCGGACACGCGCACCTTCGACACGTGCTGGCCGTTCGAGTCGGCCACGAACTCGCTGTCGAGGTACGGGCAGTCCTCCGTCGCCCCCGGCTGGGGGTCCGGGGGCAGCTGGGCGCCCGCGGCCGCGCCGGTGGACGCCGAGGGCGGGCTGGGCGCCGCGACGCCGGTCACGATGGTGGGGCCGCAGCCGGCCAGCAGGACCACGGCGGGCGCGAGAAGTACGAGTCGTCGCATAGCGCGCACAGTCAACCATGAAGCATGTGTGAAAACCGCTGGCTGAAAGCGCCGGGACCGCAAGGCATGCGACGATGGCGCTGTTGGTCCACATCCAGGGAGGTCGCCGCGTGCTCACCCCCGAGCAGTACCTCGGTGTGGTGGCCGAGCGCGTCCAGCGTTCCGGCGGCCGGCTGAACTCCGTGCAGATCGGGCCCGCGACGGCCGTCGTCGGCCTGTTCACCGAGTCGGTGATGCTGACGACGATGAACTACTGCGTCGTCGCCGCGCCCGTGCCCGACGTCAGCGCCGCGGCGTTGTACGACTTCACCGCCCGCGCCACGCAGCACGCGCGCGCGAACATGATCGGCACCATGGGCTGGACCGCGGGATCCGTGGTGATCGCCGGGCTCGTCGGCCCGGTTGTGTACCCGGACGCCGCGCAGGCCGCGTCGGCGAAGACGAGCAACCAGTTCGGCGGCGAGACGCGGATGGTCGCCGTGGACCTCACCGCCGGGCAGACGTACGCCTTCACCGGCGGGAAGATGTGGGGCGCCGCGATGCACGGCGCGATCCGCGCCAAGCTGACGTTCTGCTTCCCGCAACCCGCCGAGGCGTGGGAGCAGGTGCAGTGGCAGCAGGCGCAACAGCCGCCGCAGCCCCCGCAACCGGCCCAGCAGCCGCCGCCGGGCTGGCAGCAGCAGCCGCCGATGGCCGCGCCGCCGGTGCCGCCCCCGCCGTACGCCGGGCCGGCCGGCCCGCAGCCGCCGGTCTACCCACCGCCCGGGCACCCGCCGCAGCAGGGTCCGTACGGTTACTGACATGGTGGCGTTGCGCGGCTGGGCCTCGTTCCCCGAAGAACTTCCCGTGTTCACGCCGGAAACGGCGCCCGCGGACCCGCAGGCGCTGTTCCTGGAGTGGCTGACCGAAGCGGGCGAGCACGTGCTGGCGCCGCACGCCGTCACACTGTCCACAGTGGACGCCGATGGCGCGCCCGACGCGCGGGTCGTGATCCTCAAGGACGTCGGCCCCGGCGGCTGGGCGGTCGCCACCAGCTCGGAAAGCCCGAAAGGGTTGCAGCTGCGGAAGGATCCGCGCGCGGCGTTGACGTTCTTCTGGCCCGGCCGAGGCCGTCAGGTGCGGCTGCGCGGGCCGGTCTCCCCCGCGGCGCCCGAGGTGTCCGCCGAGGACTTCCTCGCCCGGCCGCCCGCGTCCCGCGTCGAGGCGTTCATCGGGCACCAGTCGCAGGTGCTGCACGACCCGGCGGACCTCGACGCGGCGGCCGCGGAAGCGGAGCGCTGGGTCGGCGAAAACCCCGGCGTGGCCCCGGAAACGTGGACGCGGTACCTGGTGGACCCGGACGAAGTCGAGTTCTGGCAGGCCAGTCACGACCGGCGGCACGTGCGGCTGCGGTACCGGAAGTCCGACGGCGGCTGGGTCACTGAGCGCCTCTGGCCTTGACGTCCCCGGCGTGGCGGCGTAGGCAGGAAATCCGACAAAACGGAGGCCCTGATGCGCCGCACCGTCGTCCTTGCCGCCACCGCCGCCCTGTCCGCCGGGTTGCTGTCCGGCGCTTCCGCCGGTGACCTGTCGCCGTCCCACCACCCCGCCGTGTTCGAGACGGTGTTCGCCGCACCGCTCGGCATCGAAGGCCTGACCACCGACGGCCGGGGGAACCTCTACGCCCCGGCGCGCGGCGCCGATCCCTGTCCCGTCTACCGCGTCGCGTCTTCCGGCGGCCCGGCCGCGGTCGTCGGCACGATCCCGGCGCCGTGCAGCCCCGCGGGCCTGACGTTCGACCGCCGTGGCCGGCTGTACGTCGCCAACGCCGACACCGTGGTGTCGTTCGTGCCGGACGCGGCGAACCCACCGTCGGCAACGGTGTTCACCAGCGGTGTCCCGGGCGCGAACGGCCTCGCGTTCGACCGCGCGGGCGCGCTGTGGATCTCCGACGGCGGCACCGGGCAGGGCCGCGTGTGGCGGGCCGGCACGGACGGCGTCGCCGCGGAGATGTTCCGCGTGCAGCCGATGGTCAGCGACGTCATCGCCGGCGGGGTCGGCCGCGACGTGCGTGGCCTGCCGCCCGGCACGGTCACCATCACGCCGAACGGCCGCACCGCGGCGGACACCGCGGGCTCGCAGCACATCGTCGCGAACGGCCTCGCGTTCACCGCGGACGGCACGTTGCTGGTCGCGGACACCGCGCGAGGCGCGCTCTGGCGTGTGCCGATGGACCGCTCGGGCCGGCCGCGCGCGGCCACCGCGTGCGACGCCGCGTTCCCGGCCGACACCCTGTGCCTGGACGACGTCGACGTCCAGCACCCGTACCTCGAGGGCGCCGACGGGATCGTCCTCGACCGCGCGGGCAACGTCTGGACGGCGGCGAACGAGCGCAACGCGATCGTCCTGGCCCGGCGCGACGGCCGCGTGGTCGAGTACTTCCGCAACCCGGCCGACCCGGCGACGAAGCTGCGCAACGGCGGGCCGCTGGAGTTCCCGACCAGCCCGGTGCTGCTGCCGGACGGCCGCCTGTGCGTCACTCAGTCCGACGGAAGCCGCCGCGACAACGCGCCGAACACGGCGGGCGAAGCGAACCCGGCGGGGCCGGTGCGGGGGAAGATCTCCTGCGTCAAGCCCTGATCGGGGGTAGACCGCACCCGTGCGGCTGTGCGCATGATGCAGGCATGCGCTCGAAGTTGCTGACCGCCGGGCTGGTCCTGGCGCTGACCGCCGCACTCGGGGGTGTGGCCGTGGCCGACGCGCGTCCTGGGGGACGACCGACGCTGACGGACCCGCATCCGTGCCCGGGCCAGCCGGGTTTTACCTGCTCGACGCTGACTGTGCCGCTCGACCACACCGGCCGGGTGCCGGGCACGCTCGCCCTGCCCGTGGCGACCGCCGACAACGTGACCGCGCCCAAGGGGGTGCTGCTGTTCCTGACCGGCGGCCCCGGCCAGGGCGGCGTCGGCACGATCACGCGGATCGCGACGCAGCGGCTGCCGGAGGTCGCGAAGGACTACCGGTTCGTCATGCTCGACCAACGCGGCACCGGCGCCAACGCGCTGAACTGCCCGGGCCTGCAGGCGCAGATGGGCAGTTCGGACATCGCGACGCCCACGCGTGACGCGGTGACGGAATGCGCGCGGATCCTCGGTGCCACGGCGCCGCTGTACTCGACCGACCAGAGCGTCGCCGACTTCGACCAGCTCCGCCAGGCACTGGGCGTGCCGAAGATGGTGGTCGACGGCGTCTCGTACGGCTCGTTCACGGCGGCGCGGTACGCGATCGCGCACCCGCGGAACGTCAGCAAGGTCGTCCTGGATTCGGTGCTGCCGCACCATTCGACGGCGTCGGCCACGCTGTACTTGACGGGCCTGACGGCCGAAGCCCGCGTGCTGCGCGCGGCGTGCGCGGTGGCGCCGGCGTGCGGTTACGACCCGGCCGAGGACCTGGCGTGGGTGGTCCGCCATCGAAATACGGCGGACGGCGTGAAGATCTTCGACGCGGTCGTCGCGTACGAGTTCGCGGACCCGACGTACCGCAACCCGGCATCAGGCGACATCATCGGCGCCCTGCACGCGGCCCGCGGCGGCGCGCCGGAGTGGCTCGACCAGGTGGTCCAGGGCTACACGACGGAGGACGTCGCCCCGGCCGACTACAGCTCCGGCCTCCATTCGGCGACGCTGTGCGCGGACCAGCGGTACCCGTGGGGTTCGTCGGCAACGCCGGTGGCGCTGCGGCAGCCGCTGCTTTCCTTGGCCGCACGCACTTTGCCGCCCCAGGCGACGTGGCCGTACACCACGGCGGTGGCGACGCAGCAGGGTTTCATCCAGGGCTGCCTGCCGTGGCCGGCGGAGCGCGTCGGCTCGAACCCGGCTTCGCGGCTGCCGGACGTCCCGGTCCTGCTGCTCGACGGCGACCGCGATCTGTCGACGCCGCTGGAGTGGGCGCAGGAGGAGGCAGGTGTTGCGCCGCAAGGGAAGCTGGTGATCGTCCCGGGTGAGTCCCACTCGATCCAGAACCGCGAGCGCGGCCACGCGGGCCGGGACGCGGTGATCAGCTTCCTGCGCTGACAGTTGTGGAGCTGAGGGGAATCGAACCCCTGACCCCCGCCTTGCAAAGGCGGTGCTCTACCAATTGAGCTACAGCCCCGGGCGCGGGCGGCGGACCGCCCGCGGGGAGACTCAGTTGTGGGACGCGCCCGCCGGCTTGGCGGGGGTCGTGCCGTTGCTGGAGGGGACCGGCGCGGTCGCCTCGCGCCAGAGGTCGGCTTCGGCCTTGGCCGCCTTGTTGCGCTTCACGACGAACAGGACGCCGCCCGCGATGACCGCGAGTGCCAGCAGCTTCTTCACCGAAGCCCCCTTCTCAGCTTGCTTCCCTTACCCCGTGATGTTACCTGCACCGGCCTTCGCCGGTGTCAGGGGCGGTGGTTCCACGTGGAACCACGATCTTGGTGGTAACGCACGTCACACGCGGCGGGAAATACCGGACCCGGTCGTCCTGTTGTACCCACTGGTCGGTGTGCCCATCGTGTCCCCCGGGCTCACTCATCGCCTTCGCGGAGTTCCGTCCGGCTGGAGCCGCGTCGCGCCTATCGCCGAGAGGCGACCGTGGTGCGCGCCGACTGTGACTGCTCAGCCCTGCCGGTCTTCTCTTCCCGGCAGGGCTGACCTGTATCCGGGACATCTCAGGGTCGGCCCCCGATGTTGCCGCCTTCCGTCGAAGACACCCTCGGACGGGTAAGTCGTCAACGGAAGGAGTCCCCATGCGAGCCGCGCTGATCGCCGGTGCCACCGCCCTGCTCGTCGCGACCGCCGCGTGCAGCTCGTCGACACCGCCGGCCGCCCCGGCGCCGCACGCCGTCGACCAGGCGGGCGCCGCCCGGATCGCCACTCAGAAGTACGGTGGCCGGTCGCTCGGCGTGGAGCAGGACACCGCGCGAGGCCAGGCCAGCTGGGAAGTCGAGCTCGCGGACAGCACCCAGGGCCGCATCGAGGTCGACGTCGCCCAGCAGACGGGCGCGATCCTGACCATGGAGCGCGACTGACCTCACGGGAGGTTCAGGTAACCGCCCTGGTCCCCGACCTGCGGGTTCGGGTTGACGTCGGTCCGACGAGCGTCGCCGAGACCGCCGGCGATCCGCTTCCCGCCGCGACCGCGGTCGCGCAGGTCGACCACCACCGCGATGCCCAGCAACGCCACGACCACGATCCCCAAGACGATCCAGCCCATGTCTGCCCCCTTCGTCCCCTTCACGGTAAGCCCGGAACGGCGGCGGAGATCCCGGACTTGACCGAGACTTAGGGATGAACCGACAAGGGGGCTTCAGGACAAGATCCGTCCTGAAGCCCCCTTTTTTTCACGACCCGGCTACCTCATGGCGCCACGGGCGCGGGCCGGTTGTAGAGGTCGTTGCCCGCCCAGTCCACGATGTCGTTGACCGGGCGTGACGGCGGTGCCGCGACGAAGTTCGCGGCGTCGTCGATGCTGCCGCTCCCGTCGTACTTGGCCTGCACCGGGTACGGGAACACGGGCCGGGTGCGCGCCACGTTGCCGGCGGCGTCGCGGCCGACGGCGATGGTGCGGGTGGGCGCGGTGCCGCGTTCGACCCAGCCGAAGAGGCCGGGCAGGGGGTTGTACTCGGTGAGCTTGTTGCCGTTGTTGCCGCAGTGGTAGAGGCCGGGGACCACGAACAGCCGGGCCCAGCTCTGCGTCGCGGCGACACCACCGGAGGCCTGGGTGAGCCGCTGGTAGTAGTCGAGCGTGCCGGCCGTCGGGATCGCCTGGTCCGCCCAGCCGTGCCAGAGGATCAGCTTCCCGCCGGCACGACGGAACTCGCGCAGGTCGGTCGACATCGCGTTGGAACGGACGCCTTCCGCGGTGAGGCGGTTGAACTCACTGGAGGTGAAGGAGAACTGGTCGACCGACGAGGCAGGCGTCCCGATCGGATAGGCCATGTATTTCAGGTAGCTGTCGGCCAGCAGCCGCGCAAAGGCGACCCCACCCGTGTCCGGCGACGGGAGGATCCAATCGCCCCAGGCCCAGGCGAGCTCGGATCCGACGGTCTGACCGCCCGGGTAGAGCTTCCGGCCGTTTTCGTCGGTCGGCGGCGAATAGAGCTTCTTGGTCGCCGCGACCTGCGCGGGCGTGAGGCAGCCGGCGTTGTCGGTGCCCGCCGGGCAGGTGAGCGTCGCGGGGTCGAAGGTGCAGACCCGCGGGTCGTCGATGGCGCCGTCGACGAGCCCGTCGGCCCCGTCGCACGAGGCCACCGCGGCGGTGTGCAGGGCGGGGAGCTTTTCCCGGGTCAGGATGGGCTGGCCATCGGCGCCGGTGTTCGCCTTCGCCAGCCAGGTCTGGTAGACGCCGAAGAGCGGACCCCAGTAGCCGGCCTGTGCGCCAGTGACGATGCCGTCGAAGTCGTGCGGGTAGCGCTGCGCCAGCAAGAGCGCTTCGCGCCCGCAGCCGCTGAAGTAGGACTTCGTCGGCGGAGCGCCGTAGAAAGTGTTGATCAGGTTCTTCGAAGCACGGGACACGACGTGCGAGGCCCGGAACGCGAAGTCGTCACGGGCGGCCTGGTTGTTCTCGGCCCACTTCCCGTCGTCGAAGGCGAACGGCGTGGTGCCGACGTGGCCGCTGTCGGTGGCCGCGACCGCGACGTCCCCACCGTGCGGCAGGTCGCAGCCGGCGAACGCCGGGATGGCGATGTAACCGCAGAAGCCACCGCAGCCGTACTGCAGGTAGCGGCCCACGTACGTCTTCGTCGGCAGCTTCAGCTCGAAGTGCACGGCCGGTTCGACGTACCCCTTGACGTCGCACATTTCGGATTCGGTCGCGGTCGCGGGCACCACGGTCGCCGAGGTGACGTGGGTGACCGCGTCCGCCAGCGGGTAGGTCCGCACGAGTTCGGCGCAGGTCCGCACCGGACGGATGACCGTACCCCCGGCGGAGGCCGCCGAGGGTACGAGTATCGGGACGGCTACTAAGAGTGCCGCCACGCCGAGCAGGGACAGTCTTCGCATAGTTTTACCTCGGTTCCCAGTTCCCCCGGTTGGGTCATTGCGATACACCCTTTCTCACGCTTCGTAAGCTGTCTTCCGCGATCGTGCTATTTGCATGCAAAACGCAGAATTGTTGGGTAAATGGCGTGATCCGCCGAATCCACTTAGGACCAAGTTGGAAATTTTCACTCGTGTCGACTGTGGACTACCGCAGGTCAGATGGGTTGGAAAATCTCAGAATGGCCGTCGTTGATTCCTGGTCGAGAATTCTTACTGCCAGGAATCGAGCGGCTTCGACCGGTAGTTCCGGGGCTTCGAAATCGATTTTTACGCACTATCGGAAGCGGATCAGGCACCGAACGTCACAAGTAAACGCGAGCAAAGAGAGAACCGCACCCACTGGCGAAATGTGACTACGCAAGGTGACGAACGCAGGCAACCGGTCAGGCCGGGCAGCAAAAAGCCCGGCTCACCGAGAAGGTGAACCGGGCTTGTCTTGCGTGGGCCTACCAGGACTTGAACCTGGGACCTCTTCGTTATCAGGGCAGGTCAGGGCGTCTACGATCTTGAAGGCAAGGTCATAACCAGCGGAGTGCTCGTCCGGTAGCGTCCGCCAACGTCCGCTCCGTACCTCCCTGGTTGTCACTCACTTTGTCACTCAGCGGTCGATCGTGCGTCCGGCGTGGACCGAGCTGCGCAACTAAACCGCCAAGTGATCGCGACACGCCGAAGAACACAAGCCTCCGCGACACGCCGGACAAACTACAGCCCGGCAGCCACCAGGGCGCCCACAGCCCTGACCTGCGCATTAAGAAGGTTGCCTCTCTCTGTCCACAGCCTTGGACACCGAGCCAAGGGGCGATTTGTGCAGGTGGAGCCAGTTATCCACAGGGTGTCCCCAACTGGTCCCACCCAGACTTGCCTTCGGTCTTCCGGGGGATCCAACATGACGCCCGAGCGCTGGAGGTCCACAAGCACTGAGGCGTTCGTTGTTCGTTTCGAAGTAGCCGGCTACTTCGAAACACCTTCGCCTCAACCCCGAGGCTCTCCGTAGGAGACGCTGTTGACCAACCGCCCCGCAAGAGGACGGAAGCGCCGAACCGGGGGTAACAGCCCTGGCCGAAACCGTTCCGTCGAACTCCACGCGCAGTACCTCAAGCTGCTGATCGTGTTGATCTCGGTGATCAGCCCGATCGTGCAGCACTACATGCGTTAGTTGTGTCGCCGCCGGGTGAGGCCGCCGAGCGTCACCCGGCGGCTTCGCTCGGCCAGACTGCTGGATCACGCCATCTCCGACAACAGCGACGAGCAACCGATCACTTCATGACCGGTCATCGACGCTGCCCACGACGTGGTCGATTTCCGGGGCCACCGCTCGCCGGTCACGTCCAAGGTGGCGAGGCATCTAGGGAAGCTGTCTGCTCGGCGCCGTGGGAGCTTCACTCGTAGCCGCGGAGTGACCAAATCCCCAACCGCAAACATCTGTAATTTTTACTCGAACCATTTTCTTGTACTGACTGTTGCCAAGCGAATTGAATTCCGCATCTCTGAGATGCAGAAAACTCGGCGACTCATGTGGTGCAACATCAGATTCAAAGAGATGTGGCCCATATTCCTTCGCTGCAGCATTAAGGCCATTCATGATGGCTTCTCCGCCATTCTCACTCCACTCTTTGACAACGGTATCCCACCACTGATCCCGCGATATCAGTAGACCGCCGAGGATACCGAAAGGCATGTAGAGATCGATATTAAAACTCATCAGTCCACCGTTTACGAGCGTAGCAAGTGCGCCAAGGCGAGGATCGGAAACAGGCGATTCAGCTCGCATCGGATAATCTTTGACCAAGAAGAACTCGTCGTCATTGATTGACATACTTGCCTCGCTCTATCGGCAATACTACAGTCTCACCAGTGTAGTCTGGTGCCCCCACGAGCGCACGGAGCTTAGATGAGAAGATCTCTCGGAATGGTCGATGGCAACTTCTTCATCCGTTCTGCGTGTCGCGTCTTGAGGCTAGATCCCGACACGCACGACGTCTCCATAGAGCACCTATCATTTTGGTTTCGCGCGTCTGCAAAGCGCCTCGATAGTAAGCTCCTACGCATGTACTGGTACGACGCGATCGTCGATCCGAAGTTCAATCAAATCTACACGAGGCAGAAGAATAGGATTGAAGATCTCGATTCCTCTTCCGGCGTACAAGTCCGACTAGGAAGACTGGAAAAACGTTCTGAACCTTGGCGCAAGCACGTCTATGCCGCCTTAGAAGCAATTGGCGCATCACGGAGCGAGTTCGACAAGGAGTTCAAATTCGCGCCACCATTTGCACAGAAGGGTGTCGACAGTAGCATCGTTCTGGATATCGTCCGTCTAGCCGAAAAGGGAACTTACGAAACGCTGATTTTGATTGCTGGCGATGGCGACCTTACCGATGCCGTCAAGGAAGCGCAGGATCTAGGATGTGAGGTGATTCTAGCCTTTCCTGATCGCGAAGGCGTATCTACCAGCCTGCTAAAGCTCGCCGATCAAGCGGTCGTCTTCGATGAAGAAATGCTATCTAGATTCATTAGATCAACAATCTCGACTTCTGAGACTCCCGCCAACGATCAGTCTACGCAGACTTGATTAGCCCCATTCGGTCAGCAATGCCACGCACTTCCCGAGCAACACCCTCACGACGTGCACGGGCGAGCATCGTGGAGATGATCTCCCGGACGAACGGGTTCGTCCGGGTGCGGATGTGCCCCAGCTTCTCGGCTTGGACCAGGAGCGCCAGCACCTCCTCATCGGGCCGGCGGATGCCGTAGAGCGCGCGGGCATGCTCGATCAGGAACGTCGTGCGGCGCGAGTCGATCGTCAGTTCGGCCGGATCGACGGTCGCGGCAAGCTGCGCGGCCTCGGCGTGGTCGCCTCGTTCGAGGGCAGAGGAGATACGCCATAGGACGACGTTGACCGGGCTGAACAGCAGGAAGTTCCGGTTTCCGTACTCGACGTGCTCGGCCAGGCCTGCGGCTTCGTCGAGCGCGGCGGCCGCGTCTCCTCCCAGCACGGATTCCGTGTACCCCGAGGTGAGCGTCAGCGCGCCGCGCACGTCGTACGCGTCGGCCGGCACGAAGTCCAGTGCGCGTTCGGCGAGCTTGCCAGCTCGCTTGTGCGCGCCAAGTCCGGAGAGGGCCTGCGTGCGCGCGAACTCGGCGAGCGCTATCCAGCCGGGCTCTCCGAGCCGCACTGCCGCCTCATGGCCGCGGTCCGCCGCAATCCAAGCCAACTCGAAAGCGCCAAGTCCCTTGGTCAGCAGCGCGGTGGTGTGCGTGGCGGTCACGAGCGAGCGGAGTGCTTCCGGCTTGCTCACGTGAGTGTGCAACGCCAGCAGCAGGTCAGGAAGCCGGGCACCGACTTCAGCGTCTTGGTTCGCCTGACGCAGCGCCGCGAGCAGCTGCGTCTCGGACAGCAGCTGACCAAGGTCGCCGGTCGGTGGTTCGGTGCCGTCGAGGTCCGTGCTGAGCAGGGCGTCACGAATTGCCGGGATGGCAGTACCGGCTTGCGGGTCGCGGATCTCCAGACCGTCACCGGTGATGTCGAACAGACTGACGCGCAGGGCGCCGGCGATCGCGACGAGCGTCGAGCGCTTGTCGATCGCGGTGCGCTCGTTCTCGATCTTGGACAGGTACCCCTTTGACAGGCCGGACAGGCCGGCGAGCTGATCCAGGGACATACCGCGCCAACGGCGAAGGCGGCGGATCGTCGTGCCGATCGGGTCCATGGGTCCAGCGTACCTACCTGGGTTTCCCAGGAGGAAACCTTTGTGACCTGCATCTTTGTACGGTCACTCACCATGCGTGACCCACTACGTACCCGCCGAGCGACAGAGGGAGTCGACCTCCGAGACGCCAGGGCCATCGTCGAGGTAGAAGTTAGAGAGGACGGCCGGATCAGGCTGACGAGCTCGACCCAGCCAGGCGAGCCGATCTTCCTCACCGCCGAGCAAGTCGCCCAGCTGCGGAACCAGCTTGCCGAAGCGTTGACTATCTCGCTAAGGGACGCACGGACTGCGCGCCCGAGGCCGACCTCATGACCAGCGGTTCCGGCCACGATCGGCCGACGTTCTGGTGCGGCGGCTCACTATTCAACACCGGCGGCCAGCGGCTCAACGAGATCGACTTCGACTCTCGCGAGCACCCGAAGAAGCTCGCCGACATGGCCGATGACGACTGGGCGCAGGCCGCCGCAGCGCTTCGGAAGTTCGAAGTCGAGCGAGGACTCCGATGACGGCACTCGACGACCGGCCGATCAAGCACGCCGCCGGACTTCGGGGTGACTTCTGGGAGTGGCACGAGTTCACCGGCGGCGACGGCTGGGCCCACCTGTACCTGCACTCGGAGATGTCCGACCTCCGGATCGTCATGCTGCTGCCCTGGTGCCTGGTCAACGACCGGTTCCCCCTCGAACACGACCGGCCCAGCGTCAGTCGCCGCCGGGTCATCCCGAAGCCGGGCCGCATGTGCCCGGTCTGCGGGAGCCAGAACGAGCACCGACGAATCGAGGTGCCGCATGCTCGCCCGTGATCGCGCACTGCTCCTCGGCCTGTCGAAGGTCAGCTCCAAGATTGGGAGCGTGACGGTCGAGCTGCTGACCTTGCAGCCGGACGACGCCGACTACGCGGCCGGCTTGCGCACGCTCGCGCGCCAACTGGTGCAGATCGGCGCAGCGCTCACCCAGCGCGCCGGCGAACTGGACGGGACAACCCTTGACCCCGCGGCGCTGTTCAACGATCCAGACGAAGAGAACCAAGACCGAACGGAGCACCGTCAGCTGTGACCGATGCAGTACTCCGACCAGCTCTGATCGTTCTTTCGAGCGAGCTTCGCGCGGCCCGCACCCGACGCGGCATCGGCCTTCGTCGGCTCGCCGGCATGGCCGACCTTCATCCGTCCCTGCTGTCGGCCCGGCCTTCGAACTCGGCAAACGCATACCGGAGGACACGACCGTGGCGCACATCCTCGGGGTCCTCCGGTCGCCGAGCGTCGTGCGAAATCAGCTGGTCGACCTGGCCCGCCGCGCTCGCGAATGCGACTTCATGGACCACACCGGACGCGCCGTAGACCTCCTGCGCGCAGCGTACGAACAGCAGTCCAAGCACGTGTTCGAGTGGTCGCCGTGGCTGATTCCGGACGCGCTGCAGACCACCGAGTACGCGCGTGCGCTCCGGAAGGGTGGCCTGTTCGAGGTCGAGGACGTCAAGGTGCGCCCGCTCGCCCGAACGGTGCAGCAGCTCGCTTCGCCCGGCACGCCGGGGTTGCGGTACACCTTCTTGATCGGCGAAGCCGCGACACGTTCTGGCGTGTGCTCGTCGGACGAGCTGCGTGACCAGGTGGACGCCGTGGCCGCCGTGACGCGGCATCCGCGCATATCGGTGCGCCTTGTCCCGGCTGCCGGCTACGCCCCCGGCCTGCTCGAACCGTTCACGTTGTACGAGAGCAGCGCCGGTGCCGTTGCGGTCGCGGTACGGCATCACCTCGGTGCGATGTTCCTGACCGGCGACGCAGCCTTGGAGACCTACCCGAAGATCGCCCGGTCGTTGAAAGGCCGCGCCGCGGACACGTGGCCGTGACAAGCCTCCGGCCGGCGCGTCCTGTCCTCCCTCCGGGCGGCGCGTCGGCCGGACCTCACATCGCTGTTCGCCAAGCACACGTTCCCGCCGAAGCTCTAGCCTGGCTGAGGCGTCCCGATAGAGGAGTCTGATGACCACGACGAAGGCCTTCACGTCCGAGCGGACACAAGCCGTCTTCGAAGCTGCGTGCGCCTTCGCAGGTCTCGACGCGGCCGGCGCCAAGCGGGTCCGGTTCGGGGAGAACGCCATCTTCCGCCTGGCGGATGCCTCGGCTGTGGTCCGCGTCGGGCGCTCGATCCCGGCAGCGACGAAGGAAGTGCTCGTCGCCGGCTGGCTCGTGGAGAACGCGTTCCCTGCTGCTACGTCGTTGCGCGGCGCCGAACAGCCGTTCATCGAAGACGGGCTACCCGTCACGTTCTGGACCTGCCTCGAAGAGGACGACACCCCCATCACGCCGGCGGAGTTCGGGAAGCTGCTCCACGACCTGCACGCACTCCCCCACCCGACGGACTTCCGTCTGCCGGCGTTCTCCCCGATGCCGAAGGTCGAACCACGCCTCCAGGCTCTGAAGGGCAAGCTGCCTGAGGCAGACCTCGACTTCCTGCGCGAGCGATACGAGGAACTGTCGGAGAAGTTCCAAGGCCTTGAGTTCCCGCTTCCCGCCGGCCCCGTGCACGGCGACGCGCACCCCGGGAACGTCATGCGCGCGCCCGACGGGACGCTGAACCTGATCGACTTCGAGGACTTCGCCTTCGGGCCACGCGAGTGGGACGCAGCCGTGCTTTCGGTCCGCCACCAGGCGTTCGGATGGGCCTCCGAAGCCGAGTACGACTCGTACACCGAGGCGTACGGCTTCGATCCGATCAGCTGGGACGGTTTCGCCGTCGTCAGGGCGACGCGCGAGTTGAACATGACCATGTGGCTCTCGCAGACCGTCGACGAGTCCACCGAGGTAAAAGCCGAGGTGCAGAAGCGGATCGCCGACCTACGCGACGACCAGGCGCCCCGTCACTGGAAGGTGTTCTGACGGCAGGTGGATGCTGGCGAAGTCGAGGAACTCCTTCACCAGCGGGTCGCCGGCGTGCCCGCCCAGCCGACCGCGGAAGTCGTCGAGGTACGACAGAACGCGGAAGGACTTCAGCTTGGCTGCCGTCTCGACAACGGACCTGGCCACGTCCAACGCCTCTTCGAGGTTCCCACCCTGGAGGTGCGCCGTGGCCAGGACGGTCCGGCAGAACGAGAGGCTCCTGACGTAGGTGGACGCCGAGACCGAGATGGACGCGGCGGCGTGGTGGTTCGCCAGCTCGGCGTTCCCGATGTCGCGGAAGCAGTGCGCGAACTCCGCGTGTAGCTCGGCTTCGTCGAAGTAGTGAATCCACTCGGGGTCGTTCCCCCGGTTGCCTTGACCGTGCCAACGCTCGGCCGTGAGCAGCGCGGCAGTGACGTCCTCCTGCCGGCCGAGCGACGCGAGAGCCCTTGCTTCCATCGCGTGGAAGAGCGCCATCGTCGTCGGGGTGGCGTAGCCGTTGGCGCCCTTGTACGCAGCTCGCGCCAGGTCGACGGCGCGTTGGAAGTGCCCGAGGAAGTTCGCCTGGTGTGACATGCCCGCGAGGATTCGGCCGCAGAGCGGCTTGTCGCCGGCAGCCTTCGCCAGGCGGAATGCCTGAGTCAGGTATCGCTGCGCGAGTCCGTGCGCGCCCGTGTCATACGCGGTCCAGCCGGCGAGCCGCGTAAGGGCCGCGACCTCCCGGAAGTACTCCCGGCCGACCGGGTCGTGCGGCGACACATGGCCGATGTTCGGCAAGATCTCCTGGTCGAGGAACGACGCGACGAGCGACTTCGGCCGGCCGCCGCCGTACTTGTAGTCGAAGCTGCTGAACATCGCGGTTGCCTCGCGAACCGCCTCGACGTCGACGACGGTGATCGAGCGCGGCTCGGCCGGCTGCCGCAATCCTTCGTTGTCGGAGTCGGTCAGCCAGCGGATGACCAGGCCGCTCCATGCCTCCGGCACGACGGCCAGCGGGCCGACCCGCTTCGGCGTCCGCAACTCGAGTTCGGTGATGGCGCCCAGCGCGACCAGGCTGTGTGCGATCTCTTCGGGGTATTCCAGGCCGAGGTCATCCGACGCGGTCTCAGCTCCGCCGCCGAAGCCGAGCTCCTCCAGGCCGACGGGCCGACCGAGCAGCTCGCCGAGGACGCCAGCGATCAGCTGGCAGGTGCGCGGGTGCGGCTTCGTGCCGTCGAGCCAGCGTTTGACCGACACGTGGTCGGCGCTGACCAGCTCGCCGCCGTCCTTCTGGCTGCGTTCGCGCACACGGCGGGCGAAGCCCTTGTTCGTCGCCCCCGCCTGTCGCATAACCGCAGCTAGAAGTGCGTTCGGCTGCTTCCCCTTGTCGACCACCGGTACCTCCGAAGGTCATTAAAGCACCCCCCGTGCACCCCCCACGTGCAAAAACGCACCCCCACGTGCACACTGCTGCACCCCCGCCCTTGCGCGGTTTCCTGTGTTCATCAGCGACAACGCCGGATCGAAACACCGAGCCGGACCGGCCTCCCGGGCCAGTCGCAGACGAAAGGAGACCGTTGTGGCGAAGAGCAACTTCCCGGTCATGAAGAGCGGCGGCGGCATGCTGTGGAAGGTGGTCGGCCTGCTTCTGGGGCTCGCCGCCATCGTGCTGGTCGTCAAGCATCCGGCCGACTCGGCTCGGTGGGTCAGCGGCCTTTTCGGCGGCGGGGTCGACGTCGTCGACAGCGTGGCGACGTTCCTGAGCAACCTGTTCGGCTAGCCGGCATCCAGCTTCCGCTCGATCTCGCCGAGACGCTTCCTGATCTCGGCAATGGCCTGCCAGACCCGCTCGTCTCCTGAGGCCTCGGAGCGGGCGGCGGCATCACCTTCGACCGGCTGGGTGCGGACGAACGAGCCCTTGCCGTGCCGGATCACCACCAGGCCCTCTTCCCTGAGGTGGGCAACGGCGCTCTTGGCCGTGTTCACCGCGACCCCCCAGGTATCGGCCAGTTCCTGGTAGGTCGGCAACTGGGCTCCCGGGGCGTACTCCCCCGACAGGATCGCGGTCCGGAGACCGCCGGCCACTTGCAAGAACGGCGCACGCGGGTCGTCCGGGTTCAGGGATGCCATACCACCAGCGTAGGCCAAGTCAGTTGGCTAAGTCAGTTCTCCCAAGTCAGTTGACACAGTTAATAGACAGGACTTACGTTGAGTTCCGGCCGACACCGGCCGCTCCCGGGCGGGAGACCTACAAGTCGTTGGAGTTCACACCAATGGATGACCTCATCCCTTTGCCCAGCTACGCGCCGGACGGACTGACCGAGTCGGACATCGACGCGATGATCGCCGAGTACTTCGTGACGGCGCTCGACCGGGAACCGGCGAACACCGGCCCGGCGCCGATCGCGGATCGCGCCGCGACGCATCGACACGTCCGGCGCATCAGCCGCCAGAACGTCAGCTCGACCCTCCGAGGTCGGCCGGACTGCCCCGGCGCGGCTGCTTGAAGTCGCCCCGGCCCGGCGAACGGAACCGCCAAGAACCACCCGCCGGACCGGGCTTCTCCCAACCACTTCGAACCCAGTCAGGAGAACACCCATGGTAGGGCTCGACACGCCCACGAACACCCGAAGCGCGTACCCCGCTTCGGTCGCCGACCTCTTGCCCCGCGTCCGCAAGCTCGCCGCGGACCTGGGTGAGCTGCCCTCACGGAACCGGATCAAGGCCGAGTTCAAGGTGGGCGCACCGAAGGCGCGCGCCATCCTCGCCGCGCTGAACGAGGACGCCGACACGAAACCCGTGCGAAAGCTGCACGCGGTGACCGAACCCGCCGAGGTCGAGGAACCGGCTCCGGCGTTCGAGACTCACAAGGGACCGACCGCGGACGACGAAGAGCCGCAGGTCAGGGCCACCGCGGACCCGGGCGCAGAGGTGGGAAGGGCGCAGCGAATCAAGCTGTGGCCGGTGCTCCTCCTGGCCCTACCTGCGTTCGTCGCCGTCTGGAGCGGCTGGGTTGGTCTCGGCAGGCTGACCGGGTTCGGCCCGATCCAGCTCCTGCCGGGCATCTGGGACCACCTGACGATCAACTCGGCGATCACGCTCCCGATCGGGGTCGAGACCTACGCGGCGTTCGCCCTGCGGGTCTGGCTGTCCCCGGCGACCCGGACCCACCGGGTTCGCAGCTTCGCGAAGTGGTCAGCCCTGGGCTCGCTCGTCCTCGGGATGCTCGGCCAGGTCGCCTACCACCTGATGTCCGCCGCGGACGTCGAACGCGCTCCCTGGCCGGTGACCACGCTCGTCTCCTGCCTGCCGGTGATCGTCCTCGGCTGCGGCGCTGCCCTTGCACACCTCGTGCGCGACACCACCGACCAGGAGGTGAACGACTGATGAGCACCAACGAATCGCACGGCGGCCGCGTGATCGCGTTCCCTAGCACGCCTTCCGCGGAGGCCGACCCGTTCGTCATCGACGCCGAGCCCAGCGACGAGACCGCGGAGCAGTCGCCGATGGTCTCGGTGGACCGCCCGGTCACTGACGGCTCGTCGTGGCTGGACCGGCTCCGCTCGCAGAACCGCCAGGCGATCATCCCCAGCTACCTCAAGTCCACGGCTGACGCGAAGGACGCCGCGAAGTGGGTGGGGAAGCACTACGCGCACAAGGTCGGGTACCACGCAACCCGTTCGCCGCTCTACGCGCTTCGACTCGCGGTGCGCTCTCCGCGCGGCCTTCTCCTCCTGCTGGCAGCAACAGGCCGGTACGTGACTGATGCCGAGGGGCGCCCGGCCCGCTCGGAGACGGCGACAGCCGACAAGGCCGACCTCTACCTGAAGCTGTCGCAGCAGCGAGACCGGCGAGTCGTCCTCCGCCTCATTCAGCTCGGGCTCGTGTCGACGGTCGGCCTGGTCCTGGTGTTCACATTGCCGAACGTCCTGCCGGAGTGGGTGATCTGGGCTTGCGGCGCTGTCGCATTGGCCCTGCTGGGGAAGCTCGGGTCGACACGAGACAACCCGGTGGTGTCCTCTCGGGCCGTCCTGGCCACGCAGGTGCAGAAGCTGACGAGTGACAACGTCGTTCAAGCTCTCTCGGTACTCGGCGTCGCACGCATCAACCAGGCGCTCGCCAAGGACCCGAACGCGATCGGCTTCACGGCGCCGATCACGCGCGACGGGCCGGGTTGGCGCGCGGACGTCGACCTGCCTCCGGGCGTGACGGTCGCCGAGGTGGTCGAGCGCCGCGCCAATCTCGCGTCGGGTCTCGGCCGGCCGCTGGGGTGCGTCTGGCCGGAGGGCAACGCCGAGGTCCACCCGGGGCGCATGGTGCTGTGGGTCGGCGACCAGGACATGTCCAAGTCGCGTCAGCCCGCTTGGCCGCTGCGGAAGCCTGGCACCGTCGACCTGTTCAAGCCCCAGCCGTTCGGCACCGACCAGCGCGGCCGGTGGGTGGACGTCACCCTGATGTTCATCTCCATGGTGATCGGCGCGATCCCGCGGATGGGCAAGACGTTCACCCTCCGAGAGCTGCTGCTGATCGCCGCGCTGGACCCGAGGGCCGAGCTGCACTCGTTCGACCTCAAGGGAACCGGCGACCTGTCGCCGCTGGCGCCGGTCTCCCACCGGTACCGCGCCGGCGACGAGCCGGACGACATCGCCTACGCCGTCGCCGACCTGCGGGCGCTCGCCGACGAGCTGCGGCGGCGCGCAAAGGTGATCCGCGAGTTGCCGAAGGACCTGTGCCCGGAGAACAAGGTCACGCCGGAGCTGGCCGGCAAGAAGTCCCTCGGTCTGCACCCGATCGTGATCGGCGTCGACGAGTGCCAGAAGTGGTTCGAGCACCCCGACCACGGCGCGGAGATCGAGGAGATCTGCACCGACCTCGTGAAGCGCGGCCCAGCGCTGGGGATCATCATCCTCCTGGCCACGCAACGACCGGACGCGAAGAGCATCCCGACCGCGATCAGCGACAACGCCGTCATGCGGTTTTGCCTCAAGGTGACGGGACAGCAGGCGAACGACATGGTTCTCGGCACCTCGTCGTATCGAAACGGCATCCGAGCCACCACGCTGTCCTTTCGGGACAAGGGCATCGGATACCTGGCTGGCGAAGGCGACGAGCCGCGCATCACGCGCGGCGTCTACATCGACGGCCCGGACGCCGAGAAGATCGCTGCTCGCGCTCGTACAGCACGGCTCGCGGCCGGACGGCTGACCGGCTACGCCGCCGGCCTCGACCTCACGCCCGAAGAGGACGAGGACACGAACACCTTGCTCGCCGACGTGCTGACCGCGATCGGCGACGCCGAGAAGGCGTGGTCGGAACGCATCGTCGATCGGCTCGCCGAGCTGCGTCCGTCGGTCTACGGCCCGTGGGCCGAACTGCCGACCGGAACGGCTAAGGCAACCCAGCTCTCCACCGCGCTGAAGCCGCTGGGGATCACCACCAAGCAGGTGTGGGGCAACGACGCCGACACCGGCAAGGGCGCCAACCGGATGGGCGTCAAGCGCGAGTGGATCGCCGACGCACTGACCGAGCGTGATCGGAACCGCAAGAGCGGCTAACTCCCGCAGGGCTCTAGGCCTAGAGCCTGTTCCCTCTAGACCTAGAGCCCTCCCTGGACCGTCACAACACCGCTGATCAGCGCCCTAGTACCTAGAGGCGCGGGCCGAATGCGGCCGAAACAGCCCCGGAGGCTCCGTTGAACACCCTCATCAACCCAACCGCCTTGATCCTCCTCCTGCTCACGATTGTCACTCTTGGTTACTCGTGGTCGTGCGCGGTCTACCCGTACAAGCCGTGCCGTTCCTGCCGGGGCTTCGGCCATTTCCGCTCGCCGCTGCTCCGCGCGATCCGGCTGTGCCGCCGCTGCAACGGGACCGGCCGCACGCTCCGCGCCGGGCGCCGCGCCTTCAACGCCTGCCACCGCGCCCGCCGGTCGTACCGCGATCTCCGCGACCGCGACCGCCGCGACGACAACCGCTGACTTGCAGCTCGACCGAAAGGCCATACCCATGAAGACCACGTTGCTCAACCCCGAGCGTCAGTTCCTCGGCTGCGTCATGCAGGTTCGTATCGCGGCCGCGCGGCGGCTGCTCGCCGGGATGCGCGCCGACGACTTCGGCTCACCGGTGGCCGCGTACGTGCTCCAACTCGTCATCGAACTGGTCGCCGCGGACCAGTCGCCGACGCCGATGGCCGTGCTCGACCACGCTCGGGAGAAGACTCAGGCGGAGCTGCGTTCCGGCCGGGCGAACCGCCTGCACCACGTCGGTCTCTGGATCGTCGAGACCTATTCGGACGGTCCCGTCCTGCCGCCGGCGTACTACGGCACGTGGCTCAAAGCGCTTGTCCTGAAGGACGCCTACCGCCGCGCCGTTCGTGAGCACGCCGTGCGCTTGGTCCAGGCCGTCGACAGCGACTCGGCGACGGACGTTCTCCGTCGCCGTCTCGACGACACCGAACAGCTCGACGACCTCTGGCGGCGCTACCGCGAGGCCGGAGGCGACGACGAACCGACCACGCGCCTGGAGGTGGCTGCCTGATGTCCGAACTCGACGACACCCTGTCCGTAATCGACTTCGTGATCTCCGACGAGCCAGCGCCCCGGTGTCAGCAGTGCGGCCGACCGCGCGGTGACTCGCCGTCCGGCGACTTCTGCTCGGAGAACTGCCAGCGCGTGTGGCGCGGCCGCCACACCGCGGCCAAGCCGACAGAGGACGGCGGCGCCCAGCCGAGCCGGACACTGCCGGAGGCCGCGCCGGTCAACCCGCTCACTTGGCTCGGCCCGGCACCGGCCGGAGCCTTCGCGAAGCCGGGTCACGAAGTCCTCGACGCAGTCGTGACGTTCGTGTCGCGCTTCTCGGCCTTCGCCAACGAGCACGCCGCGCCGACGCTCGCGCTCTGGTACGCCCACACCCACGTCGCCGAACGGCTGTACGTCACGCCGAGGCTGATCCTCGACTCGGCAGAGCCGGGGAGCGGGAAGACGCGGGTACTGGAGGTCGCGCAGTACCTCGTCGCCAAGCCGGAGATGACGATCAGCATCACCCCGGCCGCGATCTTCCGCATGCTCGCCGACGGACCGATGACGCTGCTGTTCGACGAGATCGACGCTGTGTTCAACCCGAAGACGGGCGGGAACAATGAGGACCTCCGCGCGCTGCTGAACGCGGGCTACAAGCGGTCGGCGACCGTGACGCGGTGCGTCGGCGACGCCAAGAGCATGAACGTGACGCGGTTCCCGGTCTACGCGCCGGTCGCGCTCGCCGGGATCGCCGGCGGGATGCCGGACACGATCACCACCCGGGCGATCACCGTGCACATGCGCAAGCGCCGCTTTGACGAAGTCGTCGAAGAATTCATTGAGGAGGACGTCGAGCGCGAGTCGGCGCCGGTGCGCGGCGAGCTGGCTGGGTGGGTCGGTCGCGTCGCCGACGAGGTGAGCCGCGCTCGACCGGACCGGCCGGACGGTGTGCGTGACCGTGCCGCGGAGATCTGGCGCCCGCTGCTCGCCATCGCGGACGCGGCCGGCGGGCACTGGCCGGAGACCGCGCGCAAAGCGTGCCGGCACTTCGTGCTGGAGGCCAACGCACAACCCGTCTCGATCGGGGTGCGGCTCCTGGCGGACGTCCGGCAGATCTTCACGGTCGAGAACACCGACCGCATGGTGACGGCCGAGCTGATCCGCGAGCTGCACGCCATCGAAGACGGCCCGTGGACCGACGTCCAGGGCAAACCGCTCGACAGTCGCCGCCTGGCGAAGGAATTCGACCGGTACTTGGTCCGGCCCAAAGACCTGAAGGTCAACGGCAAGGCGCTCAAGGGCTACCGGATCGACGGTGACGGCGGGCTCGCAGACGCGTGGAGTCGCTACCTGCCCCCGCTCGAAACACCCGCGACCTCCGCGACCAGCGCTACCTCGCAGGTCGGGACCACATACGGTCCGCCGGACTCGCCTGGCCCTGCCGCGACCTCCGCGACCAGCGCGCGAGCCGGGGTCGCGGATGGTCGCGGTGCTCAAGGACTGCGCACACCCCCGCTGAACAGCCCGGTCGCGGAGGTCGCGGAGGTCGCGCCCACCAAGGCGGACGACGTGGAGGAGGGATAGATGAACACCGAACGCACACCGACCACGGTGCCTGAGCGGCTTCTCTACACCGTCGACGATGCGCGACGCCTGCTCTCGCTGAGCCGCACGGTGATCTACGAGCAGATTCGCGCCGGCCGGCTCAAGACCGTCAACGAAGGGCGAGCGCGGCGCATCCCGGTCCAGGCCATTCAGAAATACGTCGAACTTCTCATCACCGAAGCGGGAGGCAGCTATGCCGAAGGCGCGTAGCAACGGAGACGGCGGGCTGTTCTGGTCCGAGCCCCGGCAGCGGTGGATCGCCGAGCTGACCGTCGGTTGGCGACCGAACGGCAAGCGCATCGTGCGCAGGGGCAGCGGGAAGACGAAGACGGAAGCCAAGGCGGCGCTCGACCGCCTGTTGGAGCGCCGCAAGGAAGGCTCGGCGACCGCGGTCGGCGGGCTCACGGTGACGAAAGCCGTCCGTGATTTCCTCCGCCACGGCTTGAACGGCCGTAGCACCGCGACGGTGGAGAAGCTGACCATCCTGGCCGAAACCCACATCATTCCGTCGCTCGGCGCGCGGGTCCTCTTGGACCCGCGGCAGACGAACGAACTGAGCGTTGACGACATCGACGCCTGGTTGGAGGAGAAGGCGGAAGTGCTCGCCACTCGCACACTGCACGATCTCCGATCGATCCTCCGACGCTCGATCAACCGAGCGGCGAAACGACCGGAGGGGAAGGGGATTCGGAACGTCGTCCTGCTCTGCGACGAGCTTCCCACCGGCCGTGACGGGCGGCGATCGAAGTCCCTGACGCTTGCGCAAGCTGTGGCGGTACTCAGCACTGCCGAAGCCGAGGACTCGACATACGGCGACTACACGGTGGTCTCGCTCTTGACTGGAGCGCGGACCGAGGAAGCTCGCCCGCTCGCGTGGTCGGAGGTCGACCTGGTCGGGAAGCCCGAAGCGGAGCCAGCGATCCCTCCGCACGTCAACGTGTGGCGATCGGTGCGGGCCGGCGGCGACACGAAGACCAAGAAGTCGCGACGGTCCCTCGCGCTTCCGGGCCGAGCTGTTGACGCGCTGAAGCGCCAAAAGTGCCGTCAGAAGCAACAGCGCGAGTCGGCCGGCAACCGGTGGCACGAACACGGGATCGTGTTCGCGTCGGACGTCGGGACGGAACTCGACGCGGCCAACGTCCGGCGTGGTTTCCGTCGAATCTTGAAGATCGCTGGCCTTGAGCCCAAAGACTGGACACCGCGTGAACTCCGGCACAGCTTCGTGTCGCTGCTCTCCGACAGCGGGCTGACGATCGAGGAGATCTCGCGCCTCGTGGGGCACGCCGATACGAAGGTGACCGAGCTGGTCTATCGCCATCAACTGCGGCCGGTGATCCAGGACGGCGCGAAAGCGATGGACGAGATCTTCCCGGACTCGGCGGCCTAGCCACTCCATCAAACACGCAGGTCAAGGGCCGGTTCGAGAACCGGCCCTTGACCGCCGACTCCCGCCCCCGGTGTAGCACTGGGTCTCCCGGCGACGACTGAACGTACGTGACGACGTGGAAGCCAACGCTGCCTCGCTTGCCCGCTTTGGACTGGGCGCCAGCGCGCGGGATACTGCTGCTCAGCGGGACCGCGCTACTGGCTGGGACGACAGTGCTGTTCGGGTGGGTCGACTGGTTGGCGTTGGGCCGATGGGCGCGCCCGAACGCGGTGCCGCTAGTTCTGTTCACGGCGGCCGGCGCCGGTTTAACCGCCGCCGGCTGGCGGCTACGTGGGCAGCAGGCGCCGCGGACACGAGCCTCGGGAATGAGCTGGTGGGTCGTCACTGCTGCCGCCATAGCGGTGGTCGTCGTGGCCTGGGTCGCGACCAACTGGCTACTCGGTGAGGCAACCGCGGCAAAGGATCCAGGTGCCGCACGGGTCGACGCGATCAAGACCGGGCTCGGCATCGGCGCCGGCACCACGGGCATCTTCGCGCTCCTGCTGGCAGTGCGGCGACAATGGCACAGCGAGAGCGACGCGACCGAGAAAAACGTCACCGAGCTGTACACCAAGGCCGCCGACCAACTCGGCTCGGCTGAGGCACCGGTGCGCCTCGCCGGCCTCTATGCCCTCGAACGGCTCGCCCACAGCAACCCAGGGCAGCGACAGAGCATCGTCAACGTCATCTGTGCCTACCTGCGCATGCCCTACACGCCGCCCGGCCCCGAACCGACGACCGACAGCGTGGACCATCAGGAGCGGACCCAGGAACGCGAAGTCCGACTTGCTGGCCAACGTATTCTCGGCGATCACCTTGCCCCGCAGAATCGCCGGAAGTTCTGGGACGACATCGACATCGACCTCACCAATGCGTACGTCGTCGACTTCACCCTAGAGAACTGCCGACCACGAAATGGCCGCTTCGTAGGCGCGACCTTCACCGGCGACGCCTCGTTCCGCGGAGCGACCTTCACCGGCGACGCCTGGTTCAGCAACGCGACCTTCACCGGCAGCGCCTGGTTCAGCAACGCGACCTTCACCGGCAGCGCCCGGTTCAACGACGCGACCTTCACCAGCGGCGCCCTATTCGGCGACACGACCTTCGCCGACGACGCCTGGTTCGACGACGCGACCTTCGCTGACAGCGCCTCGTTCAGCAACGCGAGCTTCACCGGCCGCGCCCGGTTCAACGACGTGACCTTCACCGGCGACGCCCGGTTCAGCAACGCCACCTTCACCGGCGACGCCTCGTTC
>NZ_JBVJON010000001.1:144897-331707 GCF_055583145.1 Amycolatopsis sp. NPDC104819
CGTTCAGCTACGCCACCTTCACCGGCGACGCCCAGTTCGACCACGTGACCTTCGCCGGCCGCGCCCGGTTCAACGACGTGACCTTCACCGGCGACGCCCGGTTCAGCAACGCCACCTTCACCAGCAGCGCCTCGTTCAGCTACGCCACCTTCACCGGCGACGCCCAGTTCGACCACGTGACCTTCGCCGGCCGCGCCCGGTTCAACGACGTGACCTTCACCGGCGACGCCTGGGTCAACGACGCCACCTTCACCAGCCGCGCCTGGTTCGACGACGTGACCTTCACCGGCGACGCCTGGTTCGACGACGCCACCTTCACCGGCCACGCCCGGTTCGGCAACGCCACCTTCACCGGCCACGTCTGGTTCAGCAACGCCACCTTCACCGGCCACGTCTGGTTCAGCAACGCCACCTTCACCGGCGACGCCTCGTTCAACGACGCCACCTTCACCAGCCACGCCTCGTTCCGCAACGCCATCTTCGCCGGCGCTGTCCCCACGATCGATCGGCGACTCGCTGAGAAGGCCGGATTCGCCAACGTCATCCTCACCAGCTACTCGCCAGACCGAACGACTGCTGCGGGAATCGTCGTCGACGCGAATGAGCTGCGGACAACCACCAACGAAGCCCGGGCTTCCCCGCGCTGAATGTCACTCGGTTTGTCACTCAGGTCATGAAAAAGGCCGGTTCGCGTGTCGCGAACCGGCCTTCTACCTGCGTGGGCCTACCAGGACTTGAACCTGGGACCTCTTCGTTATCAGCGAAGCGCTCTAACCGCCTGAGCTATAGGCCCTTGAACGAGGAGAACTTTACAGGACCCCCGAGGGGGCCCTGCAACCGGGTTACTCTCGCTCCGACAGCGTGACCTCGAGGCCGCCGGCGAGGTCGGCCGACACGTTGTAGATGAACGCGCTGACCGTGGCCAGGGCGGACACCAGGACGATGTTGATCGCGCCGAGGATGGCTGCGATGCCGAAGACGCGGCCCGCGCTGATCAGGGGCTCGGACGACGCGTTGGCGCCTTCGCCGCCGACCAGGGACGAGTACGTGCCGTTCAGCTTGTCCCAGACGCCCATGCCGTCGAGGACCGTGTACAGGACGCCGACCGCGACGAGCCAGACGAAGAACATCGCCACGCCCAGCACCAGGGACAGCTTGAGGACCGACCACGGGTCGAACCGCTTCACCTGCAGCGACGCGCGGCGCGGGCCGCGGCCCGGGCGGCGCAGGGCGCTGGGGCGGGCTCGCTGGGTGGACGCCGACGGGATCGCCGCCGCCGAGGGCTCGCCGGGCGGTGGGGTGTCGCCGCCGAAGAGGCGGGGGGCGGCGCTTCCGGTCACCACCGGGCGCTGGTCCGGGGAGACGGGCTGCGTCTCCCCGGCCGGCGCTTCGGTCTTGAACAGCGCATCATCGGTGGCCAGCTTGACCGTCGCCTCGGAGTCGCCGTCCTTGTCGACCCGCTGCCATGGCGGGCTCGCCGGAGTCCCGTTCGAACCCGCTGCCTCGGGATTCTCGGATGGTGTCACGAAGAGTCAGTCCTTACCCGTGCCGTGGGGCGCTGTCCGTAGTGAACTTACTGCTCCGACGGCGCCGTTGTTCCTTCACCCGCTTCGGGTGCTTCCGGGGCGTCGCCGTCGACGTCACCATTGGCGACGTCCGAGGGCTCGTCGGCGTTGCGTGCGACGGCGAGAAGAGTGGTGCCTTCGCCGAGATTCATCAGCCGGACCCCCTTCGTCTGCCGTCCTGCCTTGCGCACATCGCCCGCCGGCGTGCGGATCACGCCGCCGCTCGAGGTGATCGCGTAGAGCTCGTCCTCGGCGTCGACGATGAGCGCACCCACCAGCCTGCCACGTTTGCGGTCGTGCTGAATGGTGAGCACACCCTTGCCACCGCGGCCCTGCACCGGGTAGTCCTCGATCGGCGTGCGCTTGGAGTAGCCGCCGTCCGTCGCGACCAGCAGGAACTTGTCCTCCTTGACCACGCTGATGCCGAGCAGCTCGTCACCGTCGTTGAACCGCATCCCGAGCACGCCGGACGTCGGGCGGCCCATCGGCCGCAGCGCCTCGTCGGTCGCGTGGAAGCGGATCGACTGGCCTTCGGCGGACACCAGGAGCAGGTCGTCCTCGGCCGCCGCCAGCACCGCGCCGACCAGTTCGTCGCCTTCGCGCAGGTTGATGGCGATGAGGCCGCCGGAGCGGTTCGAGTCGAAGTCGGTGAGCTTGGTCTTCTTCACCAGGCCGCGCTTGGTGGCGAGCACCAGGTACGGCGCGACCTCGTAGTTCTTGATCTGGATGACCTGGGCGATCTGCTCGTCCGGCTGGAACGCCATGAGGTTCGCCACGTGCTGGCCGCGCGCGTTGCGGTTGGCCTCGGGCAGCTCGTACGCCTTGGTCCGGTAGACGCGGCCCTTGTTCGTGAAGAACAGCATCCAATCGTGCGTCGAGCAGACGAAGAAGTGCTGGACGATGTCGTCCTGCTTCAGCGTCGCGCCCTGCACACCCTTGCCGCCGCGCTTCTGCGAGCGGTACAGGTCGGTTTTCGTCCGCTTGGCGTACCCCGTGCGGGTGATCGTGACGACGACGTCCTCGACCGCGATGAGCTCTTCGTCGGTGACGTCGCCGCTGAAGCCGATGATCTTCGTGCGCCGGTCGTCGCCGTACTTCTCGACGATCGCCATCAGCTCGTCGCGGATCAGCGCGCGCTGCCGCTCCGGCTTCTCGAGGATGTCCTTCAGGTCGGCGATCTCGAGCTCGATCTCGGCCAGCTGGTCGATGATCCGCTGCCGCTCCAGGGCGGCCAGGCGCCGCAGCTGCATGTCGAGGATCGCGGTGGCCTGGATCTCGTCGACGTCCAGCAGCTCCATCAGGGCCGGCCGGGCTTCGTCGGCGGACGGCGACCGCCGGATCAGCGCGATGACCTCGTCCAGCGCGTCGAGCGCCTTGACGTACCCACGCAGGATGTGGGCCCGCTCTTCGGCCTTGCGAAGGCGGAACTTGGTCCGCCGGACGATGACCTCGACCTGGTGCTTCACGTAGTGCCGGATGATCTGGTCGAGCCGCAGCGTGCGCGGCACGCCGTCGACCAGGGCCAGCATGTTGACACCGAAGTTCTGCTGCAGCTGGGTGTGCTTGAACAGGTTGTTCAGCACGACCTTCGCGACGGCGTCCCGCTTGATCGTGACGACGATCCGCATGCCCGAGCGGCTGTTGGACTCGTCGGCGATGTCGGCGATGCCGGTGAGCTTGCCGTCGCGGACCAGGTTCGCGATGTTCTCGACGAGGTTGTCCGGGTTGACCTGGTACGGCAGCTCGGACACGACCAGGATCGTGCGGCCCTTCGCGTCTTCCTCGACCTCGACGACCGCGCGCATCCGGACCGAGCCGCGGCCGGTGCGGTAGGCGTCCTCGATGCCGGACGTGCCGAGGATCATCGCCTTGGTCGGGAAGTCCGGGCCCTTGATCCGCACCAGCAGCGCGGCCAGCAGCTCGTCGTCGGTCGCCTCGGGGTTCTCCAGCGCCCACACGACGCCTTCGGAGACCTCGCGCAGGTTGTGCGGCGGGATGTTCGTCGCCATCCCGACCGCGATCCCGGACCCGCCGTTGACCAGCAGGTTCGGGAACCGCGACGGCAGGACGTCGGGCTCCTGCGTGCGGCCGTCGTAGTTGTCGGAGAAGTCGACGGTGTCTTCTTCGATGTCGGCCAGCATCTGCATGGCCAGCGGCGCGAGCCGGGACTCGGTGTACCGCATGGCGGCCGCAGGGTCGTTGCCCGGCGAGCCGAAGTTGCCCTGGCCGTCGATCAGCGGGTACCGCATCGACCACGGCTGGGCGAGCCGGACCAGCGCGTCGTAGATCGCCGAGTCGCCGTGCGGGTGGTAGTTGCCCATGACGTCGCCGACGACGCGCGAGCACTTGTTGTACCCGCGGTCCGGCCGGAAGCCGGAGTCGAACATCGAGTACAGGACCCGCCGGTGCACCGGCTTGAGGCCGTCCCGGACGTCCGGCAGCGCGCGCGACACGATGACGCTCATCGCGTAGTCGATGTAGGAGCGCTGCATCTCCTGCTGGATGTCGACCGGCTCGATCCGGTCGTGGTCCGGAGCCGGCGGCAAGGTTTCCGTCATGAGGTCCTTCTCGGGTGCGGGGGTCCTGGCGGGACGAGGATCAGGGGACGCCTACACGTCCAGGAAGCGAACGTCCTTCGCGTTGCGCGTGATGAACGAGCGGCGGGCCTCGACGTCCTCGCCCATCAGGACCGAGAACAGCTCGTCGGCCTGCGCGGCGTCGTCGAGGGTGACCTGGCCCAGCAGCCGGTTGGCCGGGTCCATCGTGGTCTCCCACAGCTCTTCGGCGTTCATCTCGCCGAGACCCTTGTAGCGCTGGATCGCGTCGTCCTTCGGCAGCTTCTTGCCGGCCTCGACGCCCGCCTGGATGACGGCGTCGCGCTCGCGGTCGGAGTACGCGTACTCCGGGTCCGTCCGCGGCCACTTGATCTTGTACAGCGGCGGCCGCGACAGGAAGACGTGGCCGTGTTCGATGAGCGGGGTCATGAACCGGAACAGCAGGGTGAGCAGCAGCGTGGTGATGTGCTGGCCGTCGACGTCGGCGTCGGCCATCAGCACGATCTTGTGGTAGCGCAGCTTCTCGATGTCGAACTCGTCGTGGATGCCGGTGCCCAGCGCGGTGATCAGCGACTGGACCTCGGTGTTCTTGAGGACGCGGTCGATGCGGGCCTTCTCGACGTTGATGATCTTGCCGCGGATCGGCAGGATCGCCTGGTACATCGAGTCGCGGCCCTCCTTGGCCGAACCGCCGGCCGAGTCACCCTCGACGATGTAGAGCTCGCACTCCGCGGGGTTGGTCGAACGGCAGTCCTTCAGCTTGCCGGGCAGGCCGCCGATCTCCAGCGCGCCCTTGCGGCGGACCAGGTCACGCGCCTTGCGCGCGGCCATCCGCGCCTGCGCCGAGGAGATCGACTTGTTGATGATCGTCTTCGCCTCGGTGGGGTTGCGCTCGAACCAGTCCGCCAGCCACTCGTTCGACTGCTGCTGCACGAACGTCTTGGCCTCGCTGTTGCCCAGCTTGGTCTTGGTCTGGCCCTCGAACTGCGGCTCGCCCAGCTTGATCGAGACGATCGCGGCGAGGCCCTCGCGCACGTCGTCACCGGTCAGGTTGGCGTCCTTCTCCTTGAGCAGCTTCTTGTCGCGCGCGTAGGAGTTGACGACGCGGGTCAGCGCGGCGCGGAAGCCCTCTTCGTGGGTGCCGCCCTCGTGCGTGTTGATCGTGTTGGCGAACGTGTAGACCGACGGCGTGAACCCGGTGTTCCACTGCATCGCGACCTCGACCTCGAGGCCGGTGCCCTTCGCGTCGAAGGAGATCACGCTGGGGTGGATCGGGTCCTTGCTGCCGTTGATGTGCTTGACGAAGTCTTCGAGCCCGCCCGGGTAGCAGTAGACCTTCTCCTTGACGCGCGCGACCTTGCCCTCGGCGTCTTCCTCGGTCTCCTCGTCGGCGACGCGCTCGTCGCGCAGGGACAGCGTCAGCCCCTTGTTGAGGAACGCCATCTCCTGGAGGCGGCGCGAGATCGTCTCGAAGTTGTAGGTCGTGGTCTCGAAGATGTCGCCGTCGGCCCAGAACGTCATGGTCGTGCCGGTCTCGGTCGCCGGGCCGAGGTCTTCGAGGGGGCCGGGGATCTGGTCGGTGTACAGCTGGCGCCAGCTGCGGCCGCCGTACTTGACCTCGGCGAGCAGCTTCGTCGACAGCGCGTTCACCACGGAGATGCCGACGCCGTGCAGGCCGCCGGACACCGCGTAGGAGTCGCTGTCGAACTTGCCGCCCGCGTGGAGCTGGGTGAGCACGACCTCGATGGTCGGCTTGTTCTCCTTGGGGTGCATGTCGACCGGGATGCCGCGGCCGTCGTCGACGACGCGCACCCCGCCGTCGGCGAGGAGGGTAACCTCGACCTTGGTGGCGTACCCGGCCATCGCCTCGTCCACGGAGTTGTCGACGACCTCCTGGACGAGGTGGTGCAGACCGCGTTCACCCGTGGAACCGATGTACATGCCGGGGCGCTTGCGGACCGCTTCGAGGCCTTCGAGCACCGTGATCGACGACGCGTTGTACTCGCTCTTGTTCTCGGTCACAGGCCTTGTTTCTCCTCGTCTCGCCCGAGCGGATACTCGCTCGCCTCCAGTGTACTTGGCCGCGTCCGCTGACATGCGGCAAGGACACCCCTGAACGCGTCACAGACGGACGAAATCGGTTCGAGTCGAGTCTTGACGTATCTCGGGAGGTCTGGATGCGTTCTCGGGGCATTCAACCGAGCATCGCGCAACCCGGGTCAGCCGTACGTGTCACGCGGGCCGCGCCCGGGCACGTGACGGGGGCCTTTCCGCCAGCTCGGGGCGGTCGGACCCTGGATCCGCATGCGCTTGACCACGCCGTTCCCGACGCCCGCCGCGATCTTGGCCAGCAGTTTTCCCTGCAGCAACCGGAGCTGGGTGGCCCACGCGGTGGAGCTCGCGCGGACCGTCAGTTCACCGTCTTTCAGCGCGACCGGCTGGGCGTGTTCGGCGACGTCCTCGCCGACGAGCCGCGCCCACTGGGCGAAAACGCGGGCGCCGGTGACGCTCTCGCTCCAGCCGCGGTCGCTGACGAGCCGGGAGACGAGCCGGCCGAGCGGCTGCGGGTCGCGCGCGTCCGCGCCCGGTCCCGACCAGCGCCGGCGCCGCGGGTTCTGGCCGCCGCCGACCGCGGGGCGACGGCGGCCCGGCGGGACGCCCCGCTCCTTCGCCTTGGCCTTCGCGGCTTCGAGGGCGGCGTGCGCGAGGTCGCGTCCGGTCGGAGCATCCTCGTTCGGCCCAGCGTCGCCGTCACGCTCAGTACCAACCGGGGATTTGGTGTCGCTTTCGGGCGTTTTGTGCCACCTATCTGGCCGCACGGTCACGGGCAGCGATAACTCCTGCACCGTGTTATCCACACTGTCCACAGGTTTGTCCCCAGATCGGGTGCGCTTTGTGTGGCCCGTCACACCGGGTGCTCGGTCGTCCTGCTCAGCCACGCGTGACCTCACCATCCGCCACCACGAACCGGCTCCCCGCCAGCTCACTGGGCACGTCTTCGTCGACCGCCGCGGTCACCAGCACCTGTTCGGCGCTCGCGGCCACCTCGGCCAGCCGGGCCCGGCGCTTGCGGTCCAGCTCGGCGAACACGTCGTCGAGCAGGAGCACCGGCTCACCCGCCTCCGCGCGCAGCAGCTCGTAGCTGCCCAGCCGGAGGGCGAGCGCGAACGACCACGACTCGCCGTGACTCGCGTAGCCCTTGGCCGGCGCCTGGCCCAGGATCAGCTCCAGCTCGTCCCGGTGCGGGCCGACGAGACTGATCCCACGCTCGAGCTCGGCCTTCCGGGCCTCTCCGAGCGCCTTGAGTAAGACGTCCTTGAGGACCTCGGGTTGCGCCCGCTCGCCATCCGGTACGCCGTACGTCTCCGGCAGCGCGTCACCCAGCGAAGACCGGTACGAGATCTTCGCCGGCCGGGAGTCCGGCGCGACACCCATGTACGCCGAAGCCGCGTACGGCCCGAGGTCCGCGACGAGGTTCAGACGCGCGGCCAGCAGCTCCGCGCCCGCCACCGACAGGTGGTCGTCCCAGACTTCGAGCGTCGACAGCGCGTACGGGTCTTCGCGACCCGTACGGCGCTTGCCCGCCGTCTTGAGCAGGGCGTTTCGCTGCTTCAGCACCTTCTCGTAGTCCGCCCGGACCCCGGCGTACCGCGGCGCACGCAGCACCAGCAGCTCGTCGAGGAACCGGCGCCGCTCGCCCGGGTCGCCCCGCACGAGCGCGAGGTCCTCCGGGGAGAACAGCACCGTGCGCAGGATGCCGAGCACGTCCCGCGGCCGGCCGACCGCGCCGCGGTTGACCCGCGCGCGGTTGGCCCGGCCGGCGGTGATCTCGAGCTCGACGGTCAGCTCGCGGTCTTCGTTGACCACCGCGACCCGCACCAGCGCGCGTTCACAGCCGTGCCGGATCAGCGGCGCGTCCGTCGCGACGCGGTGCGAGCCCAGCGTCGCGACGTACCCGATCGCTTCGAGCAGGTTGGTCTTGCCGCGACCGTTCTGGCCGACCAGCACGGTCGGCCCCGGTTCGAGCGCGAGATCGGCCTGGGGCCAGGAACGGAAGTCGGTGACCTGCAGATGACGCAGATACACCAGGAACTCCTTATCCGCCGACCTTCTTCACGGCGTGCCCGCCGAACTGGTTGCGCAACGCGGCGACCGCGCGCATCGCGGCCGAGTGCTCCTGGCGCGACGCGAAGCGCGCGAAGAGCGCGGCCGAGATGACCGGCGCCGGCACTGCGTTGTTGATCGCCTCTTCGAGCGTCCACCGGCCTTCGCCGGAGTCCTCGACGTACCCCTCGAGGTCGTCCAGCTCCGGGTCTTCGTCCAGCGCGCGCACGAGCAGGTCGAGCAGCCAGGACCGGACGACCGTGCCGCGCTGCCAGCCCTTGATCACCGCGGGCACGTCGTTGACGACCTTCGCGGCCTCGAGCAGTTCGAAGCCTTCCGCGAAGGCCTGCATCATGCCGTACTCGATGCCGTTGTGGATCATCTTCGCGTAGTGACCCGCGCCGACGTCGCCCGCGTGCGAGAAGCCTTCCTCGCGCGGGCCTTCCGGGCGCAGCGCGTCGAAGACCGGCATCGCGCGCTCGACGTCCGCGGCCGTGCCGCCGACCATCAGGCCGTAGCCGTTGTCCTTGCCCCACACACCACCGGACACGCCGCAGTCGACGTAACCGATGTTCTTCGCGGCGAGCAGGTCGGCGTTCAGCTTGTCGTCGGTGTACTTCGAGTTGCCGCCGTCGATGACCATGTCGCCTTCGGACAGCAGGTTGCCCAGCTCGGTCACGGTCTGCCGGGTCGGGTCGCCGGCCGGGACCATGATCCAGACGATCCGCGGACCCTCCAGTTTGGACACCAGGTCCTCGAGCGACGTCGTGTCCGTGACGTCGGGGTTGCGGTCGTACCCGACCACCTCGTGACCGGCCGCGCGCAGCCGCTCACGCATGTTGAAGCCCATCTTGCCCAGGCCGATCAGACCGAGCTGAACCATCGGATCCCCTTACGTGCTCAGGAAAGTGCGGTCAGCCGGGAAGGCGGACCGGCATCAGGAGGTAGAGGTAGCCGGGGACGACGTTGCCCTCGGGGTCGGCGGGCTTGATCAGCGCGGGCCGGTTCGGCGTCGTGAACGTCAGCTCCGCCCGGTCGCTGTGGAGCGCGCCCAGGCCGTCGACGAGGTAACCCGGGTTGAACGCGATGGTCACCGGCTCACCTTCGTACTCGACCTGAAGCTCCTCTTCGGCGCTTCCTTCGTCGTCGCCGCCCGCGGACAACCGCAGTGTGTTGTCCCCGAACTCCAGTCGTACCTGAGTCCCCCGCTCCGCCACCAGGGAAACGCGCTTGATGGACTCGGTGAGAGCGGACACGTCGATGACCGCGCGTGAGGTGTGCGACGCGGGCAGCAACTGGCGGTACGGCGGGAACTCCGCGTCGAGCAGACGGGTCGTCGTGTAGCGCCCGGAACCGGAGAGACCGAGCAGGCCCTCGCCGCTGGCGAGCGCGAGGCGGATCGTGGCGCCGCTCGCGCCGAGCGTCTTGGCCGCTTCGGCGAGGGTGCGCGCCGGGACGAGCACCGCGGCGTCGGCCAGGCCCTCGGCCGGCTGCCAGGTGAACTCGCGCATGGCGAGCCGGAAGCGGTCGGTCGCGACGAGGGTCAGCGAGCTGCCGGAGATCTCCAGCCGCATGCCGGTGAGCATCGGGAGCGTGTCGTCCTTGCCCGCGGCGACGACGACCTGGGTGACGGCCTGGCCGAACGCGTCGCCGGCGAGCTCGCCCGCGAAGGCGGGCTGGGACGGCAGCTGCGGGTAGTCCTCGACCGGCATGGTCGGCAGGGAGAAGCGCGCGCTGCCGCACGTGATGGTGGCGCGCGCGCCGTCGACGGAGATCTCGACCGGCTGCGCGGGCAGCGCCTTGGTGATGTCGGCGAGCAGACGCCCGGAAACCAGGAGCCGGCCGCCGTCGGCGATCGTCGCGGGGACGCCCACCGTCGCGGACACCTCGTAGTCGAAGCCCGAGACGGTCAGCGCGTCGGTTTCGCCGTCGGAACCGGCGTCGAGCAGGACACCGCCCAGTACCGGCACCGGAGGCCGGGAGGGGAGGCTTCTGGCCACCCACGCGACGGCGTCGGCGAGCCCGTCACGCTCGACGCGGATCTTCATGCGCGCATCCTTTCGACGACCGAGCCGCGGTCGGCTCGGGCCAGGCCTCGTTCTGGCTGGGCAGTGACCGGCTGCCTCGTCCGGCCGGTCCGCCCTCCGCGTTGAGCGGCCGGAGCACGGACCAGGTGCAGGCGTCCACGTTAGGCCGTCGCGGCGGCCCGCGTCACCTCGGCCTCCCCTTGACTTTGTCGACTTGACGACACGTTCTCGCGGCTGTCCCCAACTTCGTCCTTCGCCTGTTTTTATCTTTTTCTCTCTTAGAAGAGATCTAAAGGCAGTAGCAGTAGTAAGCGTTGTGGATTGTGTGGATTGAGCTCGTTCGCGCTGGTCGGAGCGGTCGCGGGCGTGTGGAGAACCTGGGTGGCGATCCTGTGGGCAACCGAGGGCGTCCGTGGATGGTTTCGGGCGACCCCCGATTCGTCCACAGCTGTCCCCAGTTGTCCCCACGGTTGTCCCCAGGTTTGGGACTGTTCCTGGGGGCGGACGGAGCGGTCCGGTTCGCCCTTCCGGGTGATCGGCCCCCGCTGTGCACAAGATGTGGGCAACCTGGGGATTCAGCGTGGACAGAGGTGTGGATTCCCTGTGGATCGCCTGTGGGCGGGGTGTGGACGGATTCGGCGTCGTCGCTGATGGGAGACCCGTTGGCACTGTGGGCAATCTGCCCACACCATGGGGAAACTTCCTTGTGTACAAACAATTTTCGCGAGTTTGCGAAGCGCGCGTAGGCGGCTTCGCTGCTTCGCGTGCTCCGTACGCTTCGGACAGTCCAAACACGACAAAGGGGCGTCCACTGTGCGTGGACGCCCCGAAGTCGTTGCGGGATAAGGGATGTGCTACTGGCGGGCGCGCTGCTTGATGCGCGACGTCAGCTCCTGCACCTGGTCGTAGATGCGCCGGCGCTCGGCCATCTCCTTGCGGATCTTCTTGTCCGCGTGCATGACGGTCGTGTGGTCGCGGCCGCCGAACGTCTGCCCGATCTTCGGCAGCGACATGTCGGTCAGCTCGCGGCAGAGGTACATCGCGATCTGGCGGGCCGTGGCGAGCGCCTTCGTCTTGCCGGGGCCGCAGAGGTCGTCGAGCGTCACGTCGAAGAACTCGGAGATGACACCCATGATCGTGGGCGCGGTGATCTCCGGGGCGTGCGAGTCGGGGATGAGGTCGCGCAGCACGATCTCCGCCAGGCCGGCGTCCACTGGCTGCTGGTTGAGCGACGCGAACGCGGTGACGCGGATCAGTGCGCCTTCGAGCTCCCGGATGTTCGCCTCGACACGCGAGGCGATGAACTCCAGGACGTCACCCGGCACGGCGAGCCGATCCTGGGCCGCCTTCTTGCGGAGGATCGCGATGCGCGTCTCGAGCTCGGGCGGCTGGATGTCGGTGATCAGGCCCCACTCGAACCGCGTCCGCAGCCGGTCTTCCAGCGTCTCGAGGCGCTTCGGCGGGCGGTCGGAGCTGACGACGATCTGCTTGTTCGCGTTGTGGAGGGTGTTGAAGGTGTGGAAGAACTCTTCCTGCGTACCTTCTTTGCCTTCCAGGAACTGGATGTCGTCGACGAGCAGGATGTCGATGTCGCGGTAGCGCCGCTGGAACGCGACCTTGCGGTCGTCTCGCAGCGAGTTGATGAAGTCGTTCGTGAACTCTTCGGTCGAGACGTACCGGACGCGCATGCCGGGGAAGAGGCGCTGGGCGTAGTGGCCGACCGCGTGCAGCAGGTGCGTCTTGCCGAGCCCGGACTCACCCCAGATGAAGAGCGGGTTGTACGCGCGGGCCGGCGCTTCGGCGACGGCGACCGCGGCCGCGTGCGCGAAGCGGTTGGACGCGCCGATGACAAAGGTGTCGAAGGTGTACTTCTCGTTCAGCTTCGTCTTCGACGTCTGCGGCTGCGCCGGCGCGGTGTAGGGCTGGCCGGCGATCGGCTGGCCGGAGAACGTCGGCCAGATCTCGTGCACGGCGGCGAGCGCCTCGCCCTCTTCGTCGACTTCTTCGTCGGTGTCGTCACCGTCGTCCGGCTTCGTGGCGACGGCCTGGGGCAGCGGCGGAGCCGGCTCGGGGCGCGGCGGCGGCAGCATCGGGCCGGGGCCCGGCATCGGCGCGGGCGCCGGCTCGGGACCGGCGCCGTTTTCCACCCGGCCGGGTGACGGCACGTACCGGGGCGCGGCGACCGGGGCGACGGCTTCGGCGCTGTCCACCTTCACCGCGAGCGAAATGGCGCGGCCGAGCCGCCGGGAAAGCGCGTCGGTGATCGCGCCGCGCAGGCCGCGTTCGATCGCTTCCTTCGCGAAGTCGCTCGGCGCGGCGAGGAGGGCGGTGCCGTCGAGCAAGCCGATCGGGCGGGTCACCCGCATCCAGGCGCGCTGCTGCGGGGACAGGGTCCCGTCGGACAGTTCGCGTACCACCTGTTCCCAGATGACACCCAGATTGTGCTGGTGATCCGACACCTGGCTGGCTCCCCTCCCCTCGTCGGTGTGGACGGACCGAACGTTCCCGCTCACGCGGTCCGGCGCTCCCCGGCGGACCGCGTGCGTTTCGGCACAGCGAATATCCACATAGTTGTCCACAGCTGTGCACTAATGTACGGCGACCCGCGGCGACGCCACCTGCGGGCTCGTCGTACGTCGGTGGGCACTCCACCACCCGGATACTCGTGCACCTCGACCGGTGACCCGAGAGAGGCACGCTAACAAGCCCCGCCCGCTGCCACAAGGCATCCTGGGTCGCCAGCATTTCACGGTGTACGGCGTGTTGCCATTCGGTGCCGGGGCGTCGTTGATCTCGGGCGGAACCAGGCGGTCGCGGACCGTGGCCGAGGGGGTGCTTACCGGCCGCCCGACGGGGGTGCGTACCCTCGTAAGGTCTCCCGTATGCGACGGGTGCGTTTTGCGCGCCCACGTTGTCGTCGCTCGTCGTGACGAGGCCACACGTTGGTAGGAGACACCAGAGACTGCCGTGCGCCCGCACGACACGCCAGGCGACGGGGAAGCTTTCCCCGCGTCCGACGCGACACACAGGAGAAGCAGTGAGCAAGGGTAAGCGCACCTTCCAGCCGAACAACCGCCGCCGCGCGAAGACCCACGGGTTCCGCCTCCGCATGCGGACCCGCGCCGGCCGGGCCATCCTGGCGGCCCGCCGTCGCAAGGGCCGCGAAGCGCTGTCCGCCTGATCCGGCACGTCGGGGCGCGCCGTGCTGCCGGCTGCCGCACGTCTGCGGCGGAGTGAGGACTTCCGCGTGGTTCTCCGTCGCGGATCCCGGGCAGGCAGGCGCCGTCTCGTCGTCCACGCGTTGACCACGGACCCGTCCATGGCCGCCGATGCCTCGTCGGCGACCAGGGCGGGTTTTGTGGTGAGCAAGGCCGTCGGGAACTCGGTGGTCCGCCACCGCGTCACCCGCCGGCTGCGTCATCTCGTTTCGGCCCGGATCGGAACCCTGCCCGCCGGAACTTCGTTGGTCGTACGGGCATTGCCGCCGGCGGCGACCGCGTCCAGCGCCGAGCTCGGCTCCGACCTCGAGGGCGCACTGCGCCGGCTGGGTCTGCTGTCGTCGCGCCGTCCGGCCGGGGATGTCCCCCGCCCGACGCGTCCCGCGGACGCGGCCCCCGACCACGGATCAGCGGTGTGACCGGCATGCGAGCCACCCCCGAGCACGACCACTCCGAGCACGACGTCGAGCCCTCGCCCCCGCGGCCCGGCCCGGTCGCCTGGGTGCTGCTGCTCCCCATCAAGCTCTACCGCAAGGCGATCTCGCCCTTCCTCCCCCCGGCTTGCCGGTTCTACCCGAGCTGCAGCGCGTACGCAGTCGAAGCCCTCACCCGGCACGGCGCCGGCCGCGGCTCCTACCTCGCGCTGCGCCGGCTGCTGCGCTGCGGCCCGTGGACACCGCCCGGCCGTGACCCGGTCCCCGAGACGTTCTCGTGGCGCCACCGCAGACCTGAAACACCGATCGAGGAGTAGCAGCAGTGCTCGATTTCATCTACTACCCCGTGTCCTTCATCCTCTGGTGTTGGCACAAGGTCTTTGGGTTCGTCTTCGGTGAGGCCGCGGCGATCTCCTGGATCCTCGGCATCATCTTCCTGACGTTCACGGTCCGCGGCATCATGTTCAAGCCGTTCGTGAACCAGGTCCGGTCGATGAAGAAGATGCAGGACTTCGCGCCGGAGATGAAGAAGCTCCAGAAGAAGTACGCGAACGACAAGCAGCGCCAGGCGCAGGAGATGCAGAAGCTCCAGCGCGAGCACGGCGTCAACCCGCTGGGCAGCTGCCTGCCGATGCTGCTCCAGATCCCGGTCTTCATCGGCCTGAACCACGTCCTGCGCGCGTTCACGATGCCGCCGCCCGGCGGTGGCCCGAAGACCGAGAACTACTTCTTCACGCAGCACGACGTCGAGTCCTACGTCAACGCGAAGCTCTTCGGCGTCAACCTCGGTGAAGCCGTCTACAACGGTGTCGGCGTCGTCAGCGGTGGTGCCACGAACGTCGGCTTCCACTGGAGCGTGCTCCCGGTCGCCCTGCCGCTGATGATCGTCGCGTCCATCGCCACGCACCTCACCGCGCGGCACTCGGTGGCCCGGCAGAACGCCGCGTCGGCCACCCCGCAGACCGCGATCATGAACAAGCTGACGATGTACATCTTCCCGCTCGGTGTCCTCGTCTTCGGTGCGCTGTTCCCGCTCGGCCTCCTCTTCTACTGGCTGGCGAACAACGGCTGGACCCTGATGCAGCAGCGCTTCGTCTACACGAAGATCGACAAGGAAGAGGCGGCCCGCAAGGCGGAGGCCGCGGAGAAGCGCGCGTCGCTCGGCCCGAAGCCGGGTCAGAAGCCGACCGCGCCGAAGGTCGGGCAGAAGCCGGTCCAGCAGAAGAAGAACCAGCCGGCCCAGGGCGGCTCGCAGAAGAAGGTCACCAAGGCGGGCTCGGCCCACGGCTTCGCGCAGACGGCGCAGGAGAAGGCCGAAGCCGCTTCGGCGGCCGCCGCCACGGCAGCCGAGCAGACCCCGGCCGCGGCCGAGGCGAAAAGCCCGAACGGCCAGAACGGCTCGAAGGAGAACGGCACGGGAGTGCCCGGGCTCCTCAAAGACTCGACCAGGAAGTCGGGCCGGAAGCGCCGCTGAGGCGCGACCGGTTCGGAGAGGAGACGAATGATGTCGGAGACGATCGACAAGATCGAAGCCGATCAGGACGACACAACGCCGGGTGCGGCCGGCGAGGAGGCGGGCGAGCAGAAGGCGGGAGGTGGCGACGACGTCCTCGTCCAGGAGGGCGACATCGCGGGCGACTACCTCGAACGCCTGCTGGACCTCCTCGACTACGACGGCGACATCGACCTGGACGTCGAAGCGGGCCGCGCGATCGTGAGCATCGACGGCGGCGAGGACCTCGAGAAGCTCGTCGGCCCCCGCGGCACGGTGCTCGAGGCGCTGCAGGAGCTGACCCGCCTGGCGGTCCAGCAGGAGACCGGCTCCCGCAGCCGGCTGATGCTGGACATCGCGGGCTGGCGCGCGGACCGCCGCGAGGAGCTGCGCGAGCTCGGCCGTTCGACGGCGGAGTCGGTCCTGTCGAGCGGCGAGCGGGTGCGGCTCCAGCCGATGAGCCCGTTCGAGCGCAAGGTGGTCCACGACGCGGTGGCAACGGTCTCGGGCGTCACGAGCGAGAGCGAGGGCGAAGACCCGAAGCGGCGCGTGGTGATTTTCCCGGAGTCCTGAGCTTCGGTTCTTGGAGCGGCCCCATCCGACTGGTTCGGGTGGGGCCGCTTTTTTGACCAAAGGGCGCTGCGGCGCTCGGCTGGGTTCGGCCCGCGCGATCGAGTGCGACTGGAGCGAGGTGCGGCTGTGGAGCCGCTCGGCCCGGCGGAGCCGATGGGCGATCGGCTCGCGCTGCGCGAGTCGGTGGGGATCGAGTTGCGGGGTGCCGGCGAGCGTTCGTCGACTCAGCGATGGCGAGCTCGTGCGGGTTCGGCGGGATCCGGCTGTGGAATGCTCGGCAGCGGTTGGGCGAATTACAGCGGTGAGGTTTCACGTGGAACGTGGGCCGTTCGGCCTCGCACGCGACCGGCCGGTCGCCGGAAGAGCGCGCCCCGGGTGTCCGAGGCTGACCCACCGCCGCCATGTTTCACGTGGAACGGACTCCTCGGCCTCCTGCGCGTGCGCCGCGCGAGTGGAGTTGTCCACATCTGCGGTCTGTCGGCTCGTTTTCGACTCGACATCAGGGACAATCGAACGAGCGCCGTTTCACGTGAAACGCGCGGACGAGGAGTAGACGGAGTGAGCTTGGAGCAGGCCGCGGTGGCGGTGCGGGCCGCGGCGGAGCGGGTGTTCGGTGCGCGGGTGGGCCAAGCCGCTGGGTACGTCGAACTCCTGGAGAGCCACGGGGTCGAGCGGGGGTTGATCGGGCCGCGGGAGGTCGAGCGGCTGTGGGAGCGGCACGTGCTCAACTCGGCGGTGATCGGCGAGCAGATGCCTGAGGGGGCTCGGGTCGTCGACGTCGGGTCGGGTGCGGGGCTTCCGGGTGTACCGCTCGCGATCGCACGACCGGACCTCGATATCGTCTTGCTCGAACCGATGGCCCGCCGGGTGGACTGGTTGGCCGAGGTGGCCGAGAAGCTGGAACTCCCGATCACCATCGTCCGTGGACGCGCGGAGGAGCGGCCTGTGCGTGAGCAGCTCGGTGGCGCCGACATCGTCACCGCTCGCGCGGTTGCCCCGCTCGCCCGGCTCGCGGACTGGTGCCTTCCACTGGTCCGTCCCGACGGCTTCCTGGTCGCCCTCAAGGGCGCCAGCGCGGCGGACGAGATCGAGCGGGACGGCGCCGCCATCAGCAAAGCCGGCGGGGCCGCTCCGCTGATCGTCGAATGCGGCACCGCAGTACTAGAGGTCCCCAGCACGGTCGTGAAGATCCGCCGCCTGCCGCCGAAGGCGCGGAGTAGGAAGCGCTAACGAGCCGCGCCATGTTCCACGTGAAACGACGCGACTCGACCACCGACCAGACGTCTAAATGGAGGAGGTGTCGAGACCGGTGAATCCCCCGCCGTCCGACTCCACGGAGACCACCCCCGACGTGGGCTGGACCCCGATCGCCGAAGAAGCCGCCCGCGCCGCTCGTCTGCTGCACCCGGACGGGTCGCTCCCCCGGCCCGGTCGCCGTCGCGTGCTGACCGTAGCCAACCAGAAGGGTGGCGTCGGCAAGACCACGAGCACGGTCAACCTCGCCGCCGCGCTCGCCGTCCACGGGCTCAAGACGCTCGTGGTCGACCTCGACCCGCAGGGCAACGCGAGCACCGCGCTCGACGTCGACCACCGGTCCGGGACGCCCTCGATCTACGAAGTCCTCATCGGCGAGGTGACGCTCGCGGAGGCGGCCCAGCCCACCGAGCAGTCCCCGAACCTCTTCTGCGTCCCCGCGACGATCGACCTCGCGGGCGCCGAGATCGAGCTCGTCTCGATGGCGTCGCGCGAGTCGCGGCTCAAGGAGGCGATCTCCTCGGAGATCCTCAACGAGATCGGCGTCGACTACGTCTTCATCGACTGCCCGCCGTCGCTCGGCCTGCTGACGGTCAACGCGATGGTCGCCGCGCAGGAGGTGCTCATCCCGATCCAGTGCGAGTACTACGCACTGGAGGGTCTCGGGCAGCTGCTGAGCAACATCGAGCTCGTGCAGCAGCACCTCAACCGCGAGCTCCGCGTCTCGACGATCCTCCTCACCATGTACGACGGCCGGACCAAGCTGGCCGACCAGGTGACGAACGAGGTCCGGAACCACTTCGGCGACACCGTGCTGAAGACCGTCATCCCCCGCAGCGTGAAGGTGTCCGAGGCGCCCGGGTACGGCCAGACCGTGCTCGCTTACGATCCCGGTTCGCGTGGCGCGATGAGCTACGTCGACGCGGCGAAGGAGATCGCCGAGCGCGGCGCACAGATGGAGAGGGGTAGTTCGACATGACCGAGCGCAGAGGTGGGTTGGGGCGCGGCCTGGCCGCCCTCATCCCGACGGGACCGGCGGGCGGCGGTTCACTGCCGGCGCCCGCCGACGGCGCTGCGGCGGACGCGAAGGCGGCCGAGGACAAGGGCTGGTTCGCGGCCAACGGTCAGGCGAAGCAGCACAGCGGCGAGGTCGCCGGCGCGGTCTACCGCGAGATCCCGGTCGGCTCGGTCAAGCCCAATCCGAAGCAGCCGCGCCAGGTCTTCGACGAGGACGCGCTCTCCGAGCTCGAGCACTCGATCCGCGAGTTCGGGCTCATGCAGCCCATCGTGGTCCGCGAGCTCGGCGAGGGTGAGTACGAGCTCGTCATGGGCGAGCGCCGGCTGCGCGCGTCGCAGCAGGCCGAGCTCGAAGCGATCCCGGCGATCGTCCGGCAGACCGCCGACGAGTCGATGCTGCGTGACGCGCTCCTGGAGAACATCCACCGCGTCCAGCTGAACCCGCTCGAAGAGGCGGCGGCGTACCAGCAGCTGCTCGACGAGTTCGCGGTCACCCACGAGGAGCTGGCGAGCCGGATCGGCCGCAGCCGCCCGGTCATCACCAACACGATCCGGCTCCTCAAGCTCCCCCTGCCGGTGCAGCGCCGGGTCGCAGCGGGTGTCCTGTCCGCCGGGCACGCGCGCGCGTTGCTCTCGCTGGAGGACGCCGACAGCCAGGAAGAGCTCGCCGCGCGCATCATCGCGGAGGGCATGTCGGTCCGGGCGACCGAGGAAGCCGTCACGCTCAAGAAGAGCGAAAAGCCGGCCAAGCCGAAGCCCGTGGCGCGCAAGCCGATCCAGGCGCCGGGTCTGCAGGAGCTCGCGAACCGCCTTTCGGACCGGTTCGACACCCGCGTGAAGGTCGACCTCGGCCGGCGCAAGGGGCGGATCACGCTCGAGTTCGGGTCGGTCGACGACCTCGAGCGGATCGTGGCGATCATCGATGCGAATGGGACGAATCAGACACCGAAAACCGATTAGGGATCACCCCAGGACGTTTCGTCACGGTGATGATTGCTCGACGCGTCGTGGCGACCACAACCAGTGATGATCGACTGCGACACGAAAAAGGCCGCCACGGACGTTCCGAGGCGGCCTTTCGCGTGTGGAGAGTCAGCGGGAGATCGCGCGCCCGATCAGGTCGGCGAACACCGTGCCGAGCGACTTGCCCGCCGCTTCGATCGCCATGGGCACCGTCGACGTCTCGGTGAGTCCCGGCGACGGGTTCACCTCGAGGAAGTGCACCGTGCCGTCCGCGGCGACGATCGCGTCCGTTCGGGAGATGTCACGCAACCCGAGGACGCGGTGCGCGGCGACGGCGAGCTCGGCCGCCGCCTTGGCCGCGGCGTCGTCGAGCCGGGCCGGGGTGAAGAAGTCCGTCAAGCCGGCGGTGTAGCGGGCCGTGTAGTCGTACACGCCGCTCTCCGGGACGATCTCGACCGCGGGGAGGGCCTCGGGCCCGTCCGCGCCCTCGATGACCGTCACGGCCACCTCGACGCCGTCCACGAACCGCTCGGCGAGCACCGTGTCGCCGTACGCGAAGCAGCCGACCATCGCCGCCGGCAGTTCCGCCGCTTCGCGCACCACCTGGGTGCCGAGCGCCGAGCCGCCCTGGTCCGGCTTGAGGATCAGGGGCAGGCCGAGCCGCTCGACCATCGCGTCGAGCACCGCCTGGGCGCCGAGCTCGCGGAACGTGCTGTGCGGCAGCACCGCCCACGCCGGCGTCACGAACCCGGCGTTCTCGATCAGCGCCTTGGCGGTCGGCTTGTCCCACGCGCGGCGGCAGCCCTGGGAGCCGGTGCCGACGAACGGCACCTCCAGCATCTCCAGGACCGTCTGCACCGAACCGTTCTCACCCTCGCCGCCGTGGAGGGCGACGACCACCGCGTCCGGCCGCTGCGTGCGCAGGCGCTCCAGCAGCCCCGCGTCGGTGTCCCACTCCTCGATGCCGAGGCCCTCGGACTTCAGCGCCGCGGAGAGCCGCCGCCCGGACCTCAGCGAGACGTCGCGTTCGTGCGAAAGCCCGCCGGCGAGCACGGCAACGGTACGGTCGACCACCGTGGAAACTCCTTAGGTAGAAACTCAGACCGTGTCCGGGGACGGGTTCTGCGGTCCCTGGATCTGGCGCGAGCCCACGCTACCGAAGGTGCGCGCGAGGTCCATTTCGGACTCCAGCACGGCGGCCAGCCGCCGGACGCCCTCGCGGATCCGCTCCGGCGTCGGGTAGCAGTAGGACAGGCGCATCTGGCGGCTGCCGAAACCGTCGGCGTAGAAGCCGGTTCCGGACGCGTACGCCACCCGCGCGGTCACCGCGCGCGGCAGCATCGCCTTCGTGTCGACGCCTTCCGGCACCGTCACCCAGACGTAGAAACCGCCGTCCGGCTTGGTCCAGGAACAGCCCGCGGGCAGGTACTGGTCGAGCGCGGACAGCATCGCGTCGCGGCGCTCGCGGTAGTTCTCGCGGAACTTCTTGATCTGGCCCTTCCAGTCGTGCGTGGCCAGGTAGCGCGAGACGATCATCTGGTTGAACGTCGGCGGGCAGAGCGTCGCCGACTCCGCGGCCAGCACGAGCTTCTCGCGCACCGCGTGCGGCGCGAGCACCCAGCCGACACGCAGGCCCGAGGCGAACGTCTTGGAGAACGAGCCGAGGTACACGACGTTGTCGGGGTCCGTCGACCGCAGCGCCGGGTAGGTCTGGCCGTCGAAGCCGAGCAACCCGTACGGGTTGTCTTCGACCACGAGAACACCGTGGTCGCGGCAGATCTCGAGGATCTCCGCGCGGCGCTCGACGGCCAGCGTGACGCCGGCGGGGTTGTGGAAGTTCGGGATCGTGTAGAGGAACTTGACCCGGCGCCCGGCCTTCTCCGTCTGCGCGAGCGCCTCACGCAGCAGCTCCGGGACCAGGCCGTTCTCGTCCATGGCGACGTGCACGACCTGCGCCTGGTACGCGGCGAACGAGCCCAGCGCGCCGACGTACGAGGGGCCTTCGGCGATCACGACGTCACCCGGGTCGCAGAACAGCCGCGTGACCATGTCCAGGCCCATCTGGGAGCCGACGGTCACCACGACGTCGTCCGGGTGCGCCTTGATGCCCTCAAGCGCCATGATCTCGCAGATCTGCTCCCGCAGCACCGGGACGCCGTGCGCCGAGCCGTACTGCAGGGCGACGAGCCCGTCTTCGGCGATGATCTCCGCCACCTGCGCCGAGAGCGTGTCGAGCGGGAGCGCGGCCAGGTTCGGCATGCCACCGGCCAGCGAGACGACCTCGGGCCGGCTGGCCACCGCGAACAGGGCCCGGATCTCGGAAGCGGTCATCCCGGCGGTGCGCGCGGCGTACCGCTCGAGGTGCGGGTCGAGGTTCTGACGGCCGCGTGGGCGCTTGCTGGGGCGGTTCTCGGTCATCGACGATTCACCCGGGGCTCGGTGGACACGGTCACTCCCGCGGGAGCAGATGGATCCCATCGAGTGTAACCGGGCACCCATCCAGGCCCCCTGGCCTTTCGGTGCTTGTCACATCGGCCTACCATCGGTGCTGGCTCCCGTGTTCGTGCTGTGGTTCCGCGCGGCTTGACGGCCGGGCAGCCCGTCGGGAGCGCAGGTCAGGGAGGTCGCGGGTGTCGCGTCGCGTCGTGGGCGTCACACTGGACAACCTCGAGCACTTGCCGAAGAGCTGTCGGCAGTGCGTCTACTGGGAGCTGGCCCCGCACCTGAAGAACCAGGCCGAGGAGTTCGGCGCCACCGAGGTCGAAAAGGAAGCCTGGGTCTCCAGCGTCCTGCTCGAGTGGGGCTCCTGCGGCCGCATCGTCTACAGCGACACGCTGCCGGTCGGGTTCGTGCTCTACGCCCCGCCGAACGCCGTCCCGCGGTCGCTGGCCTTCCCGACGTCCCCGCCGAGCGCCGACGCGGTGCTGCTGACGGCGTTCCAGGTCCTCCCCGAGTTCCGCGGTGGCGGGCTCGGCCGGATGCTGGTCCAGGCGGTCGCCAAGGACCTCACCAAGCGCGGTGTCCGCGCGATCGAGGCGTTCGGCGACGCGCGTCCCGACGAGACGGACCCGGACGGCGGGCACAGCTGTGTGCTGCCGGCCGCGTTCCTGCAGAGCGTCGGGTTCAAGACTGTCCGACCGCACCAGAAGTGGCCGCGCCTGCGCCTGGAACTGCGCTCGGCGATCACCTGGAAGGAAGACGTCGAGGCGGCGCTGGAGCGGCTGCTCGGCCAGGTGACGATCACCACCGCCGAGCCCAGTCTCGGCCGCGCCTGACCTCGGGCGCGAGCGGTGCCCGAGGTCAGGCCGGCGGTCAGCTCGGGCAGGTGCCGGTCCGGACGGCGTTGGTCACCATGCCCCAGTCCCCGCCCACGTAGCCCAGGAACCGCACCGAGTTGAGCTCGACGCAGATCGAGTGATCCGGGTTGCCCTTGGTGGACACCCGGACTTTGTCGCCGGACGTGCTGCACCCCTTCCAGTACGCCTTGCCGGCGGCGACGCTCAGGTGGCAGGGGGTGCCGGCCGCGGGCTGGGCTGCGGCCACCCCCGAGCCCGCTGCGGTTCCGGCCAGCACCAGCGCGGCCGCCGCGACGATGCGAATGATGTTCTTCATGGTTCCTCCCTCGGCCGGGCCGGTGCCCGGCAGCCGTCCGACGCACGGACGGCCGGGGAAGTTCCGGTCATGCGGTACAGCGCCTGGCGCAAACGTTTGCGCCGGTGTCCCGGCACGGGTGTAACAGCGGATTCCGTCGTGCGTGCACAACTGTGGAAGAAGTGCCGAGTTATCCACAGAGCGCTGATAGGAGCGGTGGACAAGCTGTGGAGAACTGCCCGAAAACCTGGGGACGCACGTGCTGCGTCCCCAGGTGTGGTGGGGCAGGTGAAGGTGAGCCGCTAGGGGTTGTGGTCGGGCCTACTCGGCCTTCGCGAGCTCATGTGCGAGGACGTCCGCGAACGTGAACGTGCCCGTCGGCTGGTCGCCCTCGCCGAGCAGGTACAGGCGCTTGACGGCGATCAGGATGCCCTCGGCGACGATGTCGCGGAAGGCCGGGTCGCCGAGCTTGCGGGCGTCGTCCGGGTTCGTCAGGTAGCCGATCTCGATCCGGACCGCCGGGCAGCGCGTGCGGGTGAAGATGTCCCACGACTTGTAGTGCGTGCGGTTGTCCTGCAGGCCCGTGCGGGCCGCGACCTCACGCTGGATGAAGCCGGCCAGCAGCTCGCCCACCGTGGACGTCGTGCCGTTGCCGTTGCCGAAGTGGAAGCTCGCGACACCCTGCGCGCGCGGCGACGGGTTCTTGTCGCTGTGCAGGGACAGGAACAGGTCCGCGCCCGCGTCGTTGGCGAACTTGGCGCGCTCGAGCTCGGTCGGGCTGTGGTTCGGGCCGCGGGAGATCAGCGCCTCCATGCCCGTGGCCTTCATCCGGCCTTCGAGCCGCCGCGCGAGGTCCCACGCGATGTCGGCCTCACGCAGGCCACCGGCGACCACGCCGAGGTCGTCACCGCCGTGGCCGGGGTCGATCACGATGCGCTTGCCGCGCAGGCGCGGGCCGGCCTGGCGCACCTGCTCCTGCTCGCGCAGGAACACGGGGCGCCCGCCGCGGGCCCGCGGCGAGGACAGGCGGTGCAGCTCGCGGATGGTCGCCGGGCCGCACATGCCGTCCGGCGTCAGCCGCATGTCGCGCTGGAACGTCTTGAGCGCGCGCTCGGTGGCCGGGCCGAAGTACCCGTCGGGGCGGCCGGCGTCGAAGCCGAGCTCGGTCAGCCGCTCCTGCAGCGTGAAGACGTCGTCGCCGTGGACCGGCGACGCGATCATGTACGACAGCGGACGGCTGCCCAGGTGGTAGCTGGCGCCCTTGAGCGCCTGGAACGTCGCCGGGCCCACGATGCCGTCGGTCATCAGCCCACGGCGTTGCTGGAAGGCACGGACGGCGCCTTCGACGGCGACGTCGAACGTGTCGTAGTCGTCGGTGCCGGAGACCGGCGGGAGCAGGTCCATCCCGGCCAGGATGGACCTGATCTCGGCGACGTCCGGACCGGCGTCACCGCGGCGGAGTACCCGCATGCACTCCTCGCTCTTCCTAAGGCACCGACTCGGGGGTTCGGCGCGGGGCAGAAAACTTCGGGAAAACCATCACTGAGACGCGCTCAGGTCTTCTATTGTGCCTTGCCAACTCTCGGTGACAGCGCAGGCCCGGTAGGTCCGTCAAGCGCCCGATCGTGGCGCACCTTCAGTGGCCCTCGTCACGCAGCATTCACCCACACGGGCGGGATTACCCCGAACGGCGACGGACCCGGGGTCCACAGGAGGGGTTCCTGCAGGCCCCGGGTCCGCCGGGTGGGTCTGCGCTCAGAGGACGTCGGCGAGATCCGACAGCAGCGCGGCCTTCGGCTTCGCGCCCACGATCTGCTTCACCGGCTTGCCGCCCTGGAACAGGATCAGCGTCGGGATCGACATCACCTGGTAGTCACGCGGCGTGTTCGGGTTCTCGTCGATGTCGATCTTGGCGATGGTCAGCTTCTCGCCGTTCTCGGCCGCGATCTCCTCGAGCACCGGGGCGACCATCTTGCACGGCCCGCACCAGGTGGCCCAGAAGTCGACCAGAACCGGCTTTTCGCTGGTCAGGACCTCGTCGACAAACGTCGCGTCGGTCACCTTCACGGTGTTGGTCATGGTTTCTCCTTCAGGTGGTTTGTACGCCGGAAAGTCAGTTGGTGCCCGCGCCGTAGCCGCCGCCGACGAGCTCGGCCGCCTCGTGCGCGTCCGATTCGCCGTGCTCCGCCAGCCAGCGTTCCGCGTCGATCGCGGCGCTGCAGCCCGAACCCGACGCGGTGATCGCCTGGCGGTAGGTGCGGTCAACCAGGTCGCCGGCGGCGAAGACGCCGTCCAGGTTCGTGTAGGAGCTGCGGCCCTGGGTGATGACGTAACCGTCCTCGTCCAGGTCGACCTGCCCCTTCACCAGCTGGCTGCGGGGGTCGTGCCCGATCGCGACGAAGAAGCCCGAGACGTCCAGGGTCGACTCGGAGCCGTCCTTGGTGTCCTTGATCTTCAGGCCCTCGACCTTGCCGTCGCCGAGCACGCCGGTGATCTGCGAGTTCAGCTGCCACTTGATCTTCTCGTTCGCGCGGGCGCGCTCGAGCATGATCTTCGACGCGCGGAACTCGTCGCGCCGGTGCACCACGGTGACGGACTTCGCGAACTTCGTCAGGAAGGTCGCCTCCTCCATCGCCGAGTCGCCACCGCCGGCGACCACGATGTCGTGGTCGCGGAAGAAGAAGCCGTCACAGGTCGCACAGGCCGAGACACCGCGCCCGAGCAGCTCCTGCTCACCCGGCACGTTCAGGTACCGCGCCGCGGCACCCATGGCGAGGACGACCGCACGCGCGGCGTAGCGCTTGCCGTTGGCGTGGACGTACTTCACGTCCCCGGTCAGCTCCAGCGACTCGACGTCCTCCGCGCGCAGCTCGGCGCCGAAGCGCTCGGCCTGCTTGCGCATCTCCTCCATCAGGTCCGGACCCATGATGCCGTCGCGGAACCCGGGGAAGTTCTCCACCTCGGTCGTCGTCATCAGCGCGCCGCCGAACTGCGTGCCTTCGAACACCAGCGGTTCCAGCTGGGCCCGTGCCGCGTAAACGGCAGCGGTGTATCCGGCAGGACCCGACCCGACGATGATCAGGTTCCTGATTTCCTCGGCAGCCACCCGTGACCTCCGCTCGTAGTGACCCGTGTACCAGGGTTAACACGATCGTAGGTGGCCATGTTCCCAGGGGTGACAGCCGCTACTCGTCTCCTCGGTGGTGCGGTTACTTCTCGCCGACGATCTTGTCGAACAGCACCGCCGGGTTGCCCGGTCCGCAGTCCGCGCCAAACGCGACCAGGCGGAACTGCGCCAGCTTCCCGGTGGTCAGGATGATCATGACGCCGGCCTTGCCGCCGACGTTGACCGGGCGGATGCCCTCCGGCCGCACCTTCGGGTCGAGCCCGGCGGCCGCGATGCACGCGTCCAGCCGGTCTTCGGTCTGCAGCGGGCCGAAGTCGCGGACGCCGACCGCCTTGCCGATGAGGGCCTGCGCGCCGCTGCCGTCGCTGCCGACCGTCGGACCCGACGGCGGCGCGGCGACGTTCGGCGTGCCTGTCTGCTGCGACGTGCTGGGGATGGCGACCGTCACCGCGACGACGGCCGCCGCGGCCGCGGTCAGGATCCCGGCGCCCCAGCCGAGCCGCTTGTTCCGGCGTCGCCGGGCCGCCGCGAGGTCCACCACCGGGGCGTGCCCGGACCCGGCCTGCTCCGGTGCCGTGCGCGGCGACGGAAACTTGGCGGCTGCTTCGGCGGCCAGAGCCGCGTCCAGCCGGGCCGCGAACTCCGCGGGCATCGGCGGGGCCGGCGCGTCGGCGAACGCGGCCAGGTCGGCCTGCGTGGCGTCGAGGGCGTCCAGGATCGCGCGGGCTTCCGGGTCGGCGTCGACCAGCGGCCACAGCTCCGCCGCCCGAGCGTCGTCCAGCACGCCGGCGTGGAGGTCGGCGAGCACGTCGACGGACCAGGGCGGACCGACGGTCCCCCCGATCCCCCGGCTTTCGTCCGTCATCGTCCCTCCCCGCTACCCGGCTGGCGCCCGGCCCGTTTGCTTTCGTGAGTTGGGACGTTCGCAATCGCATCGGGGTTCCGCAGGTGTCCGAGAACCTTCGCGAGTTTTCCGCGGCCCCGCGCGCACCGGCTCTTCACGGTGCCTTCGGCGATGCCGAGCATCTTCGCGGTCTCGGCGACGGAGTAGCCCTCGACGTCGACGAGCACGATCGGGGCCCGCTGGTCCTCCGGCAGCTGGTCGAGCGCCTCGCGGACGAGCAGGCTCGTCTCGCGCTCGGCCATCGAGTCGCGCGGGGTCGCCGGCTCGTTGAAGCCCGTCTCCGGCAGCGGCACGGTCGGCCGCGCCTGGCGGCGGCGGATCCGGTCGAGGCAGGCGTTCACCACGATCCGGTGCAGCCACGTCGTGACCTGCGACTCCGCCCGGAACTTGTCGGCGGCGCGGAACGCCGAGATGAACGCGTCCTGCAACGCGTCGGCGGCCTCCTCCGGGTCCCGGACCGTGCGCAGGGCGACCGCCCACATGCGGTCGCGATGTCGCTGGACGAGTTCGCTGAACGCATGAGGATCCCCCGCGGCGTGAGCCGCTATCAGATCCGCATCCGTGGGAGCTGCAGCTGTCACCCGGGAGAGCCTACTGACCTCCCCGGGCGCGTCACCCCGCAGGCAGGAAGGTCAGGTCGGCGATTTCCGTCTGGAACTTGCCGTCCTCACCACCCAGAGCGGTGATCCAGACGATGAAGTACTCACCCTGCGTAGGCTGGGCCAGCGCGATCGTCGTGTCGCCGTCCTTCAGGTCGCCGTTGCCGACGACCTTCGTGTCGGCCAGGTCGGGGTTCTTCTCGGTCGCCGAGCGGATCTCGACCTTGGTGCCCGGCGTGCCGCCGCCGATCTTCACCTGGCTGAGGGTGATCGGGTCCTTGAAGGTGACGACCAGCCCGACCCCCGGCTTGATGACCGGGAACTGCTGCTTGTACTGCTCGGTCCGCCACTGCGTCTCGGGCTTGTCGTCGGTCGCGTACTTCGCCCGCGCGGTGTTGTCGCCCTTGCCCTCGGGGTTGTAGACCGCGACGGCCTGCGGCTTCACCGCGGCGCCCACGGCGGGCGACGGCGGCGGCGCGGGCTGGCTCGACGCGGGCGGCTGCCCGGCCGGCTGGCTCGACGCCGGCGGCGCGGCGACGTTGATCGTCGGCCCGCTCGCCTTCGAGTCACCCTGGAAGACGTTGATCAGCATCAGCCCGCCCCAGGCGAGGATGACGACGGTCGCGACCACCAGCACGGTGACGCCCAGCGCGAGCTTGCGCCGCCGGGCGACGTCCTTGACCGGCTTCTTCGTCGTCCAGACGGTGCCTTCGCCCTCGGCCGGGTCACCGCCGACGGCCTTGATCAGCTGGGTGCGCTCTTCCTCCTCGGCCACCTGGTCGAGCATCCGGAGGATGGCCGCGCTGGTGCGGATGCCGCCGTTGCCGCCGTCCTCGATCGTGCGGACGGCCAGCGACGACAGGTCGGCCGGCACCGTCGGGATCAGCTGCCGCGGCGGCACGATCCCGCCCTGCGGGGTGGTCGGCGCCGGCTGGATGGCGGGCGGGCCGCCGGGCAGCGCCCAGCGTCCGGTGAGCAGCAGGTACAGGACCGCGCCGAGCGCCTTGACGTCGTCGCGCAGGGTCGCCTCCGGCAGCGGGCCGGGGAACGCGAGCTTCAACGCGCCGTTCGGCGTCAGCCGCAGCCGCTGGGGGTGGTCGAGGCCGAGCACGAGCCCGTTCTGGTGGGCCTGCTCGACGGCTTCGGCCAGCGCCTGCACCATCCGCGCGGCCGCGGCGGGCGCCACCGGCCGCTGCGCGACGAGGTCGACCAGGTCGCTGCCCTTGGTCCACTCCGCGACGACGACCCCGAGCAGGCCTTCGCTCGAGGTGATGCCGCTGCCGAGCGCGAGCACGTCGAGCACCCGGGCGACACCGCCGTGCCCGAACTTCGACGCGTGTGTCGCGCGTTCGAGGGTGCGCCGCGCGAGCCGCGCCGCCTCCGGGTCGGCGGGGTCGCCGACCAGCAGCGTCAGCGCGACATCACGCTTCAGCTGCCCGTCCCGCGCACGCCAAAGGTGCGCGTCCCCCCGCTCGTCCACGCCGAACTGCGCGAGGAGGCGGTAGCGGCCGTCGCCGACCACACGCCCGGGGGCCAGCGATCCGACCTGGGCCTTGCCCACGTGGTTCGCACCCCCCGCCTGTTCGCTCCGCCTCGTGTCCACCCGCACTCTCTCCCGTTAGCTCCCCCGCCAAGGTTACCCAGAATACGACGCGGGAGTCGTCGCCTTCCGTACCGGAATCGTTACCCGCGCTTGATCAACCGGGTGAACCTGGATGTGGCCGGTTTCAGCTCCTCCACCTTCAAGGCCATCAAGATCCCGAACGAGACCGCGATCCCGACGATGCCCTGCAGGAAAAGCTTGATCCAGGCCCCCAAAGTCGGCCCGAACGAGTCCGGCACGACCTGCCCGGCGACCCAGGCCGCGCCGACGCCGAGCGCGCTCGCGACGACCGTGAACAGGATCACGCCGATCACCCGCTTGCTCCGCAGGTTGCCCAACGTCACCCAGAGCCACACCTGGCCGAGGATCGCGCCGACGACGAACGTCAGCGCGTTCACCATCATGACACCGAGCACGACGTTGTCCGGCGACAGCAGCACCGGGCACAGGTACAGCAGCGGCACCTTGACCAGCGTCATCACGATCATGATCAACGTCGGCGTGCGGGCGTCCTTCATCGCGTAGAAGACGCGCATCTGCAGCATGACCAGCGCGTACGGCAGTAGTGCGAACGCCGAGATCGCGAGCGCGTCGCCGAGCCGCTCGGCGGTGTCGACGGTGCCCTTGCCGAAGGTGAACAGCGCGATGCCGATCGAGCCGCCGACCACGGTCATCACCGCGGAGATCGGCACCAGCATCACCGTCGACATCCGGGACGCGTACGAGAGGTCGCCGATCAGCTTCTTGTGGTCGCCGTCGGCGGCCGCGCGGCTCATCCGCGGCATGATCGCGGTCAGCAGCGAGACGCCGATGACGCCGTACGGGAGCTGGAAGAGCAGCCAGGCGTTGCTGTACGCGGTCACACCACCGGGTGAACCGCTGGTCAGCACGCGCGTGTTGATCGTGTACCCGACCTGGCTCACCGCGACGTACCCGAGGATCCACAGCGCGAGGCCGCCGAACTCCTTCATCTGCTTGTCGATGCCCCAGCGCCACTTGAACCGGAAGCCCGACCGCAGCAGCGGCGGCACCAGCAGGATGGCCTGGGCGACGATGCCGCCGGTGACGCCGATGCCGAGCGTCAGCACCTTCGGGTCGAAGATCGACGGCTGGTCGGTGTTGATGTCCCCCGGCATGATCCACACGACGAGGATCGTGAAGATGACGACCAGGTTGTTGATCACCGGCGCCCAGGCCGTCGGGCCGAAGATCTGCTTGGCGTTCAGCACCGCCGAGAGCAGCGCGAACACGCCGTAGAAGAAGATCTCGGGCAGCAGCAGGTAGGCGAACGCCGTGGTCAGGCCGGAGCTGGCCTTGCCGGAGCCGTCGACGTAGAGGCTGGTGAACGCCGGCGCCGCGAGCACCGCGACCACCGTGCCGACCAGCAGCAGCGAGAACGCCACCGTGATCAGGCGCTGGGTGTAGGCCGCGCCGCCGTCGGGATCGTCCTGCGAGCGCACCAGCAGCGGCACCACCACGCTGGCGAGCACGCCACCCATCAGCAGCTCGAAGATGATGTTCGGCATCGTGTTCGCGACGTTGAACGAGTCGTTCGCGATGCCCTGGCCGATCGCGCCGACCAGCAGCAGCTTCCACAGGAAGCCGGTGATCCGGCTGATCAGCGACGCGATCGCCATCCGGCCGGACGCCTTCGCCAGCGACGGCGCCTTCGCCGGCGCGGCCTCCTTGCCGGGCTCGACCGGCTTGACGAGCGGCGTCTTGAGCGCCGGCATGACCTGGGTGGCCAGCGCGTCGTACGGGCGCATGACGTCCGGGTCGGCGACCGGCCAGCGCGAGTTCATGGGGACACCGGCGGTGCGCGGGATGAACCGCGTCGCCTCCGGGTCGGGTGGCCGCTGGGCCTCCTCCTGCCACGGCCGGACCGGCGCCGGCCGCCGTGACCCGCGACCGCGCGGCGGCACGGGCACACCGGACGCCGGGGTGCCGGGAGCTCCGGGCGCGGGGGTGCCCGGCGGCGGGGTCGCGGGCGGCGGCAGCGGCGGTGCGGGCTGCGGCAGGCGGCCCTGCGCCGACGGCGGTCCGGCGGGCGGCTGAGCCGGTGGCTGACCGGGCTGACCGGGCGGGGGCGGCACGGGCTGGACGCGGGTGGGCGCCGGACCGCCGGCCGCGCGGGGCGGCTGCCCGCCGCGCGGGGGCGGGCCTTGCGGCGGTGGCCCCTGGGGCGGCGGGCCCTGCGGGGGCGGACCCTGCGGCGGCGGGACGCGCCGGGCCGGGCGGCCGGGGGCGTCGTCGCGCACCGGGGCTTTGTCGTGGACGGGCCACGCCTCGCGCGGAGGCCCGTCGTCGCGGACCGGGCGGCCGTCGCGAGGAGGCAGGTCGTCGCGGGGTGGCCTGCCCTCGCGGACTAGACCATCGTCGCGGACGGGGCGACCCTCGCGGACGGGACCGTCTTCGCGGATCGGTCGGCCGTCGCGGGGCGGCAGGTCATCTCGGGGTGGGCGGCCGTCGCGAACGGGACCGTCGTCGCGCATCGGGCGGCCATCGCGAGGAGGCATGTCGTCGCGGGGTGGTCGGCCGTCGCGGACTGGGCGGCCTTCGCGCACAGGACCGTCGTCGCGAGCCGGGCGGCCCTGGCGGCGCGGTGGGCCGTCCTCCCGGACCGGCCGCCGGGGCGGGGCGTCGTCACGGGCGGGGCGCGGCGGAGCTTCGTCGCGCGGTGCCCGCCGGGGCGGGGCGTCCTCGCGCCGGGCGCGCTTGTCGCGGGCCGGGGGCTCGTCGGGGGCCGGGAGGTGGCGGGTGTGCCCGTTGCGCGATGGCTGGCGGCGGCCGCGCTCGGGCGGCGGCTGCTGCGGCGGAGGCTGGCGGCGGACCGGCTGCCCGGCACGCGGCGGCCCGTCACCCCGTTGCGGGGGCGGAGCGCCTTCGCGTCGAGGACGACTCGCACGCTCGGGTGGTAAGCCCGGCTCTCTCTCCAACGCGTGCCCAATCCTCGGTGCTCGAACCCCGCCGCCGCGGCCCGGTGCCGCGCACGTGCGGACCAAGGGTAATCGGGAACCGGCCGAAGCACTCAAAGGCCGACGGATCAGTCGACGACGTCGCGACCCGCCCGGGCGTCCTTCACCCTCCGGTAGATGCGCCGCGAGGCGAGCAGAAGCAGGGCCACACCTGCGGCGACGGTCGCGATGATCGTGATCGCGCCGTACTCCGTGGACGTCAGTTCGAACCGCGCGGATGACCCGAGCGGGGTACCGGTGGGCGTGCTCAACGACACATCGACGCTGAACCGGCCGGCCCGCAGCGCCTCCACCGGGAGGAAGTACTGCCGCCCGCCGCCCGCCGGGAACGACACCTCCTTGCGGTCGTCCGCACGCAGGCCGATGTTGTTGTTCAGCGTGAACCGGGCGTTGATCCCGACCGGCAGGTCGTTCACCACGTACACCGGTAGCGGCGAGTTCCCGGACGCCAGCGCGATGGTCTGCTTCGGCTGCGAGACGCTCACCCGGTCGCTGATGGCCCCGATCTCGGCCCGGGCGTTCGCGGTCGCCGCGTCGGCGGGCAGGCCGCGCCAGCCGACCGACGAACCACGCAGCTCGGCCAGCCGGACCGGCGCGACGACGTCCTCCGGTTTCACCCGTTTGGTGGGGTCCAGCTGCATCGCGGACGCCATCCCGGTGGCCTGGTCGTCGAGCTTCGCCAGCGTCGAGACGACGGCCGGGTCGATGCCCGCGTCCGGGCTCTGGCCGCCGTCGCCGACCGCGCCGGAACCCTGCGGGTCCGCGTCGAGCAGCGACGGGAGCGACTGCGCCGTGACGAGACCCGTGCCGAGGAAGCCGCCGACCTGCTTCAGGTACGCCGTGAGCTCCTCGGCCGGGGCGTCCCACCGCCGGGGCGGCGCGACGAGCAGGTGGTTCGGGCGCTCCTGCCCGGCCGGCACGCCGAGGCCGGCCCGGAAGGCGAGCGCGCCGAGCCCGTTCTGGCTGGCGATCGCCCGTTCGGTGTTCGCAGCGACGGTGACGGAGTCGGGCACGCTCGGCACGCCGGTCATGGCCGCGGAGATCAGCGAGTCGGTCGGCTGGGCCCGGACGGTGCCGCCCTGCACGGTGACCCCGCCGCCCGCGCCGGCGGGGGCGAGCTTCGCCGCGTCCGTCAGCACGGTCTTGACGCCGGCCTGGGTCAGCGCGGTCAGCACGGCTTCGTTGAGCGTGCCGTCCGGCCAGAGCACGCCGGTCTGCGGGGTGACGCCGGCCAGCTGCTGGATCGTGGCGGCCGCGGCGGCCGCCTGGGCGACCAGGATGGGGTCGCCCGGACGGATCCGGGAGACGGTGTTGAGGTCGGCGTCGGCGAAGGGCAGCGCGATCGCGCACCGGCCGACCAGCAGGTTCTTGAGCTCGGTCAGCCACGTCTTCGCGGTCCCGGCGCCCTTGCCGTCGACGTTGCCGCCGTCGGTGTGCACCTGGTAACCGCGGCTCATCGCGTCGACCGTGCTCAGGAGGTCGGGGTCGAGCGCGAAGCACATCGACTTGGCCAGGGCGGAATCGTCGTGCACGGCCTTGGCCGCGGCCGTGACCAGCGCGTTCAGTCGCCCGTCCGGGCCGAGCTCGTCGGCGAGCCGGTCGTCGCGCAGCACCAGCGGCTGGCCGTACGGCGCCGCGTAGACCTGCGGGACGCTGCTGGTCAGCGGCCAGAGCAGGGTCATGCTCGGCGCGCCGCCCGCCGCGTGCCCGGGCGGCTTGCCCGGCCCGGCCAGCACCGGCATCAGCATGCTGACCGCGCCGAGGCGGGCCGCCCCGCCGAACTCCGGGGTGCCGTTGACGTTCACCAGCAGCGGGTAGACGCCGGGCCGGCTGAACAGCGCCTTCGAGCCGGTCAGGTCGACCGAGATGTCCAGCGGCGCGCTCTGGCCGGGCTCCAGCGCGTCCGCGACCGAGCTGAAGTCGGTCAGCGGGGTGTCCTTGATGACGGCGCCGGACAGCACGTCGTTGACCCCGCGCGAGGTCGTGACCCGCTCGCCGACCTGCAGCCGCACCTGCGGCCGGTTGACCTTGCGGTCGCCGGTGTTGGTCACCGTGCCGGTGACGGTCAGGGTGGTCGTCGAACCGGTGATCACACGCGGGTTGAGCGCGTCGAGCTCGACGCGCAGTCGGGCGCCTTCTTCGGCCTGGGCCACCGTGGCTCCGGCGAGGGCGGGGACGGCCAGGAAGAGGACGGAAAGGAAGGCTGCGGCGAACCGCTTCACTCGGGGGCTCCCTCAGGGGCGTGCTCGTCTCGTCCGTGGACGTCCGGGCGCGCGAAAAGTTCCTTGGCCTTCCGGACGAGCTTGCGCTCGTCGGAGTAGGCGAGTTTGGTCTCCAGCTCGGCCAGCGGGACCCAGGCCACCTCGGTGACCTCGACGTCTTCGTCGGAGAGTTCCCCGCCGAGCGCTTCGAGCAGGAAGTGGTGGACGGTCTTGTGGATGCGCCGCCGCTCGGCCACGAACCAGTAGTCGATGGTGCCCAGTGGCCGCAGGACGCGCGCGGAGATGCCGGTTTCCTCCTTGACCTCGCGCACGGCCGTCTGCTCCACCGTTTCACCGTCCTCGATGTGGCCCTTGGGCAGCGACCACAGCAGTCTGCCGTGCCGGTCGAGCCGGCCGATCAGCACCGCCTGTTCGCGCGCCGCGTCCATCACGAGGCCACCGGCCGACGTCTCGTCGACCGTGGTCAGGCGCCTGCCGCGCTGACGCCTCCGCCGCCTCCGCGGCTTCGAGGCGCCGGGACGGCCGGCTGATCCAGACATGCTGCGATGCTAGAGCAAACGGTTGCCCCGGTAGGCTGGCTCTCCGTGTCCTGTCCGGTGGTGCCTGTAGTAATCGCACCCGACAAGTAGTGGGATCTTCGTGAACGACGTGGTCGCCAAGGAGAACGCGGTGGTCGAGCTGATGCGGCTCTCCCCCCTGGCGGACGAGCTGGCCGAACGGTTCGCCCGGGCCGGGCACCGCCTGTACCTCGTCGGCGGGAGCGTGCGCGACGCGCTCCTCGGCCGGCGATCCGGCGATCTCGACTTCACCACCGACGCCCGGCCCGACCGGGTGCTGAAGATCGTCAGCGAGTGGGGCGACGCGGTCTGGGACGTCGGGATCGCCTTCGGCACGGTCGGCGTGACGAAGAAGGGCATGCAGCTCGAGATCACGACGTTCCGCGCGGACAGCTACGACCGCGTCGGCCGCAACCCCGAGGTCACCTTCGGCGACAGCATCGAGGGTGACCTCCTGCGCCGTGACTTCACGGTCAACGCGATGGCCGTCGAGCTGGCGACGAAAACGTTCATCGACCCGCACGACGGGCTCGGCGCGCTGCGGGAGAAGGTGCTGGACACCCCGGCGACCCCGCAGGAGTCGTTCGCCGACGACCCGCTGCGGATGCTGCGGGCCGCCCGCTTCGCCGCGCAGCTGGGCTTCACCGCCGCGCCCCGGGTGGTCGACGCGATGGCGTCGATGGCCGGGGAGATCGACCGGATCACCGCCGAGCGCGTGCAGGCCGAGCTGTCGAAGCTGCTGCTCGCGGCCGACCCGCGGCCGGGCCTGGAGCTGCTGGTCGACACCGGGCTGGCCGACCGGGTGCTGCCCGAGGTGCCCGGGATGCGGCTGGCGATCGACGAGCACCACCAGCACAAGGACGTCTACCAGCACTCGCTGACCGTGCTGGCCCAGGCGATCGAACTGGAGAAGTCGCACGAGCCGACGTCGGAGCCGGACCTGATCCTGCGGCTGGCGGCGCTGCTGCACGACGCCGGCAAGCCCGCGACCCGCGAGTTCCAGCCGGGCGGCGGGGTGAGCTTCCACCACCACGAGGTGGTCGGGGCGCGGATGGCCCGCAAACGTTTGCGGGCGCTGAAGTTCTCCAAGGAGATCATCGACGACGTCTCCCAGCTCGTGTTCCTCCACCTGCGGTTCCACGGCTACGGCAAGGGCGAGTGGACGGACTCGGCGGTCCGCCGGTACGTCACCGACGCCGGCCCGCTGCTGACCCGGCTGCACAAGCTCGTCCGCGCCGACTGCACCACGCGCAACCGCCGCAAGGCGGCCGCGCTGCAGGCGACCTACGACGACCTCGAGGCCCGCATCGCCGCGCTCAAGGCCAAGGAGGACCTCGACCGCGTGCGGCCGGACCTCAACGGCGAGCAGATCATGGAGCTGCTCGGCCTGCGGCCGGGGCCGGACGTCGGCAAGGCGTGGAAGTTCCTCAAGGAGCTGCGCCTGGACCGCGGCCCGCTGGAGCACGACGACGCCGTGGCCGAGCTGAAGAAGTGGGCTGCCGAGCAAGGAATCGGCGACTCCTGATCATCCAGGCCGTCAATTCGTCGGAAAGCTGGACCAGTTCGCCACGAATCGGTGATACTCCCCACCTCGGCTCACCGATGTGATCAGGGGGTGTCCGCGCCATGTCCACCGAAGCGCCCGACGCCCCCGAACCGGTGACCTCGGGCAGCTTCTTCGTGGCGCTGCTGCGGCAGGGCGCGCCCGCCATCGCGACGGCGACCAGCGAGCTGTCCGACGAGGTCGGCGACCCCACCCCGATCCACGCGCTGAAGCGCATCTCGAAGATGGCCGGGCCGATCGACCCGACCCGGCGTGACGGCTTGCTGCTGCGCGCGACCCGGTACGTCGTGCTCATCCCGCTGGCCTTCCGGCTCCTGGCCGTGCCCGGCCAGTTCGGGGTTTTCCTCTTCCAGCACGGCTCGACCGGGCTGCTGCCGGTCGGGGTGTTCACCCTGCTGTCGGTCGCGCTGAACGTGATCGGCTTCCGCTGGATGTTCCGTTCGGCGCCGTTCCGCGGCCGGGACGCCGGGAAGCTGCTGGCCGTCGACCTGGTCTTCACCGTGCTCTCCCCGCTGGTGCTCGCGCTGACCGTGCCGTCCGAGGCGTACTTCGACGCGCTGGCGGTCAGCAGCGTCCACCTGCTCGGTGAGGCCGGACTGCTGACGCTCGCGGTCGGCGCGCCCAGCGGGCTGGTGTTCGGGTTGGCCGGCTTCCCGCTGCGGATGCTCGCGAACTGGGTCAACACCGGTCAGTTCCACGTCGGAGCGGCGTTCTCGACCTTCTCGGCGTTGCTCGCCGAGCTGTTCTTGGCGGCCGCCGCGCTGGTGCTCACGGGCCTCGGCACCCGGCTGGCCCTGGCGTACGGGACCCGCAACGGCCGGCTCGCCGAGCGCGCCCAGCAGCACCGGATGCTGCACGACACCGTGCTGCAGACCCTCGAGGCGATGGCGCTGTCCGGCACCACGAACCCGGAGCAGCGGCTGGTCGAGATCCAGCGGCTCGCGCGGGCGCAGGCGATGGAGATCCGGCACACGATCGAGTCGGCGGCGTCCGAGCGGGCCGAGGCGGGCGCCCGGCCGCTGGGCGAGAAGCTGGCCGCGCTCGCCGCCGAGATGGCGCGGGACGGGCTGCGCGCCCAGCTCGTGGTGGCCGAGCTCGACGACGACACGCTGTCGGAGGTCCGCCAGATCGCGATCCGCGACGCCGTGCGCGAGGCCCTGCGGAACACGATGAAGCACTCCGGCACCGACCGGGTCGTGGTGCGGGTCGAGGAACGCGAAGGCGGCATCGCCGTCATCACCCGCGACCACGGCGCCGGGTTCAGCCCGGCCGAGCGCCCGGCCGGGTTCGGCATCAGCGAGTCGATCACCGCCCGGCTGGCCGAGGTCGGCGGGACGTCACTGGTCGAATCGGGACTCCCCGGCGGAGGCACCCGGGTGACGCTCTGGGTGCCCTTCTGATATCTCCTGAGCATGACCTCGATCGAGCTGCTCGCCGACGCCCTCGCCGCCCACCGCGCCGGTGACCGCGCCCAGGCCGCCGACTTCGCCGTGCGGGCCGGCCGCGCCGGCTCCTCCCTGGCCGACGAACTCCACACCTACCTCGCCGGAGACGCCACGGCTTCGGTGTACGACCAGCCGAGCGCGTTCACGGCGTTCATCCGCGGCGGTGGCAACGTCGGGCTGTACCGGGCGCTGAGCGCCGCGCTCGCCACCCGTTACGACGAGGCGAAGCCGGAGTCCCTGCTCGACCTGGGCTGCGGGGACGGCCTGGCCGTCGTGCCCGCGCTCGAGCAGGCCACGCACATGCCCGCGCGGATCGACCTGGTCGAACCGTCGGCGGCGCTGCTCGAAGGCGTCCACGAACGGGTGCCGTCGGCGCAGTGCTGGCAGTCCACCGCGCAGGAGTTCCTGGCCCGCGACGACCTCGGCTGGGACTTCGTCCAGTCGACGTTCGCGCTGCAGTCCATCGAGCCGGAGCAACGCGCGGAGGTGCTTCGCGCGCTTCAGCTACGCACGGGGACGCTGGTGATCGCCGAGTTCGACATCCCGGAGTACGTCGAAGGGTCGCCGGAGCACCTTCGCTCGCTCGTCGAGCGCTACGAGCGCGGAGTCGCCGAGTACGGCGAAGACGCGTCGCTGGTCGCGCAGGGCTTCCTGCTGCCGGTGCTGCTCGGGATCGTCGACGGCCACGAGCGGACGAACTGGGAGCAGCCGGCGAGCGGCTGGGCCGAGCAGCTGGAGACGGCGGGCTTCACCGAGGTCGACGTCGCACCGCTCGCCGACTACTGGTGGTCGCCCGCCGTCCTCATCACTGCCTGCTGAGCGAGCCCGTCTCGAGGTGCTGGGCGAGCGGCCGCGGCAGCAGGTACGCCACCCCGCCGCCCGGCATCGTGGTCCACGGCGCCGTCACGCCGGTCAGCACCCGCAGCGCGCGCTGCACTCGGTAGAGCCGCTTCTCCCGCTCGCGTTCGAACGCCAGCGACGTCTCGGCGAACCGCGTCCCGTCCGCGTGCACCAGGTTGCCGGTCTCGTTGCCGAACCGGACGACCGTCGTGCCCGGCGCGAGCACGACCAGGCGCTTACCGCGGTAGAAGTTCAACGGCGGCTCGCCGCGCATCGGCAGGATCGGCCAGTCGGCAGGCTGGTCGGACTCCTCCGACGGCGGAGGCGGCGGCAGCATCAGCAGCACGCCGAGCAGGAAGCGGGCCGCGTCGGCGAGCGAGCCGAACGCCACCGGCTCGTCGGCCGGCGGCCGCGAGACCTCCCAGCCGTTCTCCGCGCGGCGCAGCGTCCAGACGTCTTCGGCCGGCACTTCGCCGGCGCCGATCCGGTAGGCCGCGGGCGGCACGCCGTGCTCGGCCAGCCGCTGCTGAAGCAGCTCCAGCGTCTCCGCGCCCCGCAGCGTCCGCACGCTTTCGCCGCGCGCGACGCGGGACAGCGCGCTCTCGTCGGGCAGGTCCGCGGATGTCTGAGCCGGCCGCGGCTGGCCCAGGACCTCCGCCTCGGCCGTCGCGCGGACGAGCTCCCCGACGAACGGCGGGCGGAACCCGGCGGCCCGGATGTGCTCGACCAGCTCCGGCTCCGGCGGCACCCCGTACTTGCGCAGGTAGTGCGGCACGGCGGCGGGCCAGATCCAGGTGCCGTCGGTGTGGAACGCGTTCGGCACGTCCGGCTTCGCGCCCGGCGCGCCGAAGATGTCCGGCAGCGGCGCGGGCCGGTGCAGCGCGACCGGCGCCCGGAACAGGTAGTCGAGCACCCCGCGGACCTGGTCGGGCGGCACCGGCGGCCGGTTGACCACCGGGCGCTCGCCCTCGGTGTGCGAGTCGGCGGCCCGCGCCTGCCGGAACACGACGTCCAGCGGCAGCCCGGCCTTGGCGGTCAGCCAGGCCGGCATGTGCTTCGACGAGCGCGGGAAGTTCGCCAGCTCCAGCTCGTAGGCGGCGGTCGACGGGCGGCCGCCGTCGTTGGGCGGCACCCGCCAGTCCGGCTCGCGGTCGGCGTCGAAGTCGAAGTCGAACTGCGACGCCGAGTCGAGCGTGAACGTGCCCTGGAACCAGGTGCCCGCCTCCGCCTGGTACATCGCGGCACGCAGGCGCGTGAAGAGCCCGCCGAGCCGCGGCACCGCCGGCAGGGACACCGAAACCGGGCCGTCCTCGTCGCCGACCGCGCGGAGCTCGATCTCCGAGTAGTCCCCGACCTGCCGGAACTGCGCGCCGACACGAGCCCAGCCGCCCGGCACCGTGTGCAGCAGCGTCCGCCCGATGGCGCGCAGCAGCGCGTTCTGGTCACCGGCGCCCGGCTGCGGCCGCGCCTCCGGCGCCTCGGTGAAGTCCAGCCTCGTCTGCCACAACGCCGTGACCTGCTTCGCCGGCACCGTGACCGAGAAGTCGGTCAGGCCCAGCTGCGCGGCGCGCGCGGCGTCGTCGTGGATCCAGCGCAGGGTCAGCTCGGGTCGCGTGCCCGGCGCGACCTCGAAGACCTCGTCGTCGTACTCGCCGAAGGTGCGCAGTGTGAACGTCGCCGGCACTTCGCTCGCCGGCACCACTCGCGCGGGACGCCCGTCGTGCTCCTTGTCGAAGCCTTCCGGCGCCTCTTCCTCCGGCAGCACCGAAAGCAGCACGGTGCCGTCCGTCGTCGAACGCTGAGCGCGGAACGTCCCCTCGCCCCACGTCGCGTACAGGCCGTCCGGGCGTTCGGCCACCTCTACCCGGTAACGCACGTTTTGTCCTCCCCTGACCCCAGTGACCCCAGAAACCTAGTCGACCGGGTACCGAGCGAACCACCGGTCATCACCCGGCGCATCCGGGCCGAACTCGGTGAGCGCGTCGTCCGCCAGGCCGACGATGACATCGCGGAGCTCCAGCTGTTCGAGCCAGCCGGCCCGCAGGGCTTCCTCGCCGTACATCGCGCCGACGAGGTTGCCGCAGACCGAGCCGGTCGAGTCGCTGTCCCCGCTGTGGTTGACCGCCGCGAGCAACGCCGTGTCGGCGTCCGTGGTGGTCAGCGCGACGTACACGGACATCGACAACGCCGTCTCGCCGACGTTGCCCTGGCCGAGTGACTCGAGCTTCTCCGGTGTCGGCGGCCCTTGCTCCGCCAGCGCCAGAGCCGCGTCGAGCGCCGCGCTCTGCTCTTCGTGCCCCGGGTGCTTCACGAGCTCGTCGCGCGCGGCCGCGAGGGCGTCGAGCAGCGGTTTCCCGTGCAGCAGCCCGTGGACGAGCACCGCGAAACAGCCCGAGGACAAATACCCGCTCGGGTGACCGTGGGTCAGCGCGGCGCTTTCGGCGCCCAGCCGGAACACCTCGGCGAGGTCGTCGGACCACAGCGCGACCGGGGCCGCGCGCATCACGCCGCCGCAGCCCTTCGAGTTGTTCACCGGACGTTCGATGGTGCCCCGGACGCCCGAGCGGCCGTACGCCTCCAGCTCGCCGAAGCAGGTCAGGCCAGGCGCGCGGCGGCTGAACAGGTCCTGGTGGGTGACCAGCCAGCCGTCCGGCGCTTCGACGTCCGACTGCGGCCCGCGCGCCCGGTCCCACGCGACACCCTGCGTGTGCAGCCAGCGCTGGTAGGCCAGCTGCAGCGAGTGCACGACGTCGGCCGAACCGGTCCGCCGCCGCTGCGCGTGCGCCCTGATCAGCGCTTCGAGCGTGAAGAGCGTCATCTGCGTGTCGTCGGTGATCCGGCCGACACCGCCGTACGCGGGGATGAAGTCGGTGATGCCGGCCGGGCCCGCGATTTCGCGGATCCGGTCGATCGAGTCGAACTCCGTCTTCGCGCCCAGCGCGTCGCCGATCGCACCGGCCAGCAGGCTGCCCCGGAGGCGTGATCGCAAGCCCGGTCCCTTCGGTTTCGGGGTGAACCGGCCGCTCGGGTACCGGCGCTCCCAGCGTGCGTGCTCCGCGGTCTCCGTCTGGAGGCCGTTGCGGTTGAAGTACCAGAAAACGTCGCTTGCGACGTCGTCGAGCAGGCCGAGGTCGGGCAGCGCCGCGACCCACGCGGCGGGCAGGCCCGGCACGCCGAGCCGTGCGCCGACGAGCGCTCCGGCGACCGCGCCCGCGACCGAGCCGGACCGCGCGGCGAGCGTGATCGCCGCGTGCGGGTCGTAACCGCGCTTGGCCGCGGCGAACAACGCCCGGCCGAGCACCGACCGCACGCTCTCGCCGTCACCGATGCTTTCCAGCTGCTCGACGTCGTCGGCTTCGCGGTCTTCGCGCAGCTCCAGCGCGGACGTCGCGAGCTCCCCGCCGATCTCCTGCAGCCTCAGGTGCACCGGCAGCGCGAACGCGTCCCGGGTCAGCACGGTCTGGAACAGCGCCACCAGCAGCTCGACGCCTTCGGCGTCGACGCCTTCGGCGTCACCGCCGGTCAGTGCACGGGCGACGTCCTTCGCGTACTGCTCGCCGTCGACGTTCGCGAGGGCGACCGCACTCGCCGGCGTCGCGGCCAGTGCCGTGGCCAGCAGCGCTGAGGCGCCGGTCGGCGCGGGGCCCGCGTGCCGGGTCGCGACGGCGAGCCAGCCGTCCGGGTCCGGCTCGGGCAGCGGCGGCACCACGCCGTCCGGGACCGGCGGCAGGCCGCGCAGCACGACGTCGGTGTGGAACAGCAGGTGCCGCGTCAGCCCGCCCAGCGGCAGCGGCCCGGCGGGGTCGGGGCCGCCACCCAGCGCGTCACCGATCGCGAAGCCGACGTACGCGCCGACGATCCGGTGCCACGCGAAGCGCGCGGCGAGGGTGCCGTAGGCGGAGAACTTCCCGAACGTCCACGGCACCGGGCGCGGGCGCGCGTCTTCGTCCACGTGCGCGATCAGGCCGTCGGCGCCCAGGTCGGCGGGCCATTCCGGCTCCTGGCCGGCCCGGCGCCGGACCCCGTTGCGGTACTGCCAGGCGAACCCGCGCAGGTACCGGACGCACTCCTCCGGGGTCAGCTCGAAGTGGTAGTCGCGAGCGTGGTCGGCCGCGTACCGCAGGTGCCGTTCCAGCAGGTCGGGCGGCTCGACGCCGAACTCGGCGACCAGCGCGGGCAGCGCCTCGGCGACCTCCGGGCCGGCTTCGGGCGCGGGCTCGTCGACCTTCGGGTGTGGCTCGCCGTCCCCGAGGTCGGCCAGCTCGGCCGCGGCGAGGCTGCGGACCAGCCCGGTGCCCGGGTCGAGCGTCAGCCCGGTCCCCGGCCGGTCGCGCAGCAGCTCGCGGACGCCGATCCGCCACCGGCGCGGGTAGCGCCCGGGAACTTTCGCCGACGAGCTGTAGGCGATGACCTCGTGGCTGCTCGTGCCGGGAACCGGCCGGACCAGGGGCTCGCCGTCCGGGGTCGGCACGAGGACTTCGCAGTCCAGGAGCGCGCGCACGAAGTCGGCGCGGCTGATCCAGTTCGCGCCCAGGTAGTTGAGGAGCTTCTCGACGTCGGTCACCGGCACCGGGAAGCCCCGCCAGACCGGCCCCGGCGTGTACTGCCCGCCGGTCCGGATCGCGCGCACCGGGACGTCCAGCCGCGGGAACGCCTTCTCGTCGAACTCCGGGTCGACGTCCGGCCGCGGGCCGGCCATCGCGGCCAGGTCGAGCGTGATCTCGCCGCCGTCGTCCGGCACGACGGCCACCGGGCTGGGGAACAGCCCCGAGCCGACGTCGGTGCCGTCGAGGTAACCGGCCGTGTTGACCGTGAAGCTCCAGCCGTCCGGACGGCGCGCGGTGTGCCGGATCCGCAGCCGGTCGCCGTCGGGCCGGGTGCGGAACCACTCCCGCACCCGCGCGACGGCTTCCTCTTCTGTCATTCTCCCCATCCTCGGGCTAATGCCGCGGGTACCGCTCGATCCACTGGTCACCCAGCGCGCTCAACGCCGAATGCCGGTCGAAGTGCCAGTAGGCGTCCGAAGCGACGTTCTCCACCAAGTGCCGCAGCTCCAGCTGGTCGACCCACTTCTGCGGCAGCCCGGGGATGCCGGTGCGCGCGCCGAGCAGGGCCCCGGCCAGCGCGCCGGTGAGCGCGCTGCGGCCGGAGTGGTTGACGGCGCGAAGCAGCGCCTGCTCCGGGTAGTTCTCGAAGCCGGACAGCGCGGCGAAAGCGCGTCCGAGGACCGAGAGCGTCGTCTTGCCGTCGCCGATCAGCTCGGGCATCCGCAGGTCGGGCAGCCCGTGCTCGCCGAAGAACGGCACGGACTCGGCGACCATGTCCTTGATCGCCGTCCACTCCGGGCCCTGCTGGTACTGGTTGTCCGGGTTGAGCACCTCGCGGCTGAGGTTCCAGATCGGGAAGCTGAACGCCTCCTTGGTCAGCGCGTGCTCGAACAGCCAGGTCAGGTAGGTCGTGGCGGCCAGGTCCGCCTCGCCGGGGTGGGTGACGCCGGCGAGGTCGCGCGCGGCCTGGCGCGCGCCGCCGCTGAAGCCGCTGCCGGGACCGGCCATGGTCAGCGCGGCGGGCAGCGCCGGGATCAGCGCGGCCGGGCCGGCCATCGTCACCGCGCCCGCGGCGCCGGTCGCGAGCTGGTGGTAGGCGTTCAGCTCGGCATCGTCGGCGTCCCGCCGGGCGTGCAGGTCGGTGACCTGCACCAACCAGCCGTCCGGGTCGTCCAGCGGTGCGCCCTGGGTGCGCAGCCAGCGCTGCAGCGACCCGCGGACGACGTCGGGGAAGAGCTGCTCGGCTTCGCGCGACTCCGGCTGTTCGCGGTGCGGGCTGCGGATGACGGCCTCGGTGTAGAACAGCAGCCGCTGCGTCAGCGAGCCGATCCGGCCCGGCTGGTCGAACGCCGGGATCAGGTCGGTGACACCCTCGATGCCCCACTTCGCGTGGATGTCGTGGAGCGGCATCCGGTCGACCGCGGCGCCGAGCGCTTCGCCGAGGGCGAAGCCGACGTACGCGCCCGTGACGCGCTGCCAGCCGTAGCGGAACCCGTCGAGGTCCCGCTCGAAGTACTTGCCGAACGTGTCGAGGCGCGGCACCGCGCGCCCGGCGTTGTCGTACGTCGGCGCGAGGCCGTTCGCGCGCAGGTCGTTGGGCTTGCTGCGCGGCGGCTCCGGCATGTCCATCCGCTTGAGCCAGGACTCGCCGAGCACGGTCTTCGCGCACTCCTCGGCGGTCAGCTCGTAGCCGCGCCGCCGGGCCTTCTCGGCCGCCAGCAGCGGTGGCCTCACCGGGTCCGGCAGCCCCATCCGCGACGCGGTGTCGGCGGCGACGCGGATCAGGTCCTCCTCGGCCTCCGGGCAGCGGCCGTGCACGTCGATGCGCGGCTCGTGCCGCGGGAACCGCTTGACGATCTCGGCGAGCTCACCGCTGGAGACGTCCTCGATGGTCGTCGGGCCGCCGTTGATCACCAGGTTCGGCGGGTGCTCGAACTCGGCCAGCGTCGCGACGTCGACCTTCCACCAGCCGTGCTCGCGTGAGGGCAGGTGCCGGGTCGAGCTGAACACCTTGAGCTCGTTGCGCTCCTCGGCGAAGTAGAACCGGTCGGTCTTGCCGGTCTCCAGGTCGAGCGGGATGAACACCTCGCACCGGATCAGCCCGATGAGCAGCAGCTCCCGCGTCAGCCAGCCGACGCTGGCGAACGACAGCAGCGTCTCGAGCGTGTTCTCGGGCTTCGGGTAACCGCGGCGGATCGGCCCGGCCTTGTACTCGGGGTTCTCGCGTTCTTCGCCGGTCTGGTTGCCCTCGGCGTCGACCTTCACCCAGCCCGCGACGGCCTGCAGCGGCACGCCCAGCTCACCGAGCCCGGCCTTCACGTACTCGGGGTCGACGACCTCGCGCCAGTTCTCCTGGCCGGGGAACGCCACCGGCACCGACAGGCCGCCGGGGTGCGGGTGCGCCTGCCGCAGCTCACCGTCCGGCTCGCGGACGACGACCGACGGCGGCGGGAAGATCTCCTTCTCCGGCCGTCCCTCGTCGAGGAACGCGATGGTGTTGTAGGGCACCGACCAGCCCTCGGGAATGCGCAGCACCTTCTCGGTGTCCACCCGGAGCCCGGCGGGACCGGAGACGTCCGGACCGTGCACCGCGCGCAGCCACTGGCCGACCTTGGCAATCGCTTCCGCCGCTTCCACCTACTCGATCCTCTCCAGGCTTCCGTCGGACTCGTGCTCGGCGATCGTCTTCGGCAGCACGAAGGCCACCGCACCACCGGGCAGGTTCGCCCACGGGACCGTGATGCCGGTGATCACGTGCAGCGGGCGTCTCAGCCGGTAGCTCCGCCGCTCCCGCTCGCGTTCCAGCGGCAGCGACGTCGTGGCGAACCGTACCTCCCCGTGGTGGACGAGGTTGCCGGGTTCCTCGCCGAAGCGCAGGACGACCGTACCCGCCACCAGCCGGGTGATGCGCTTGTTGCGGAGCAGGGTGAGGGGAGGCTCACCCGGCGCCGGGTGGACCGGCCAGTCGTCGAGCTCCTTGGCGGTTTCCAAGGGTGTTTCGTGGCCGGCGGTCATCCGGGCGGGGTGCAGCAGCAACGCGCCGAGCAGCTGCTGGGCGGCGTCTTCGAGGCGCTCGAAGTACTTCGGCTCGCGAGGCTTCCCGCCGATGTGGGCGGCGACCTCCCAGCCGTCGGGTGTGAAGTTGAGGCACCAGGTGCCGTCCGCGCGGTCGCCGACGCGGTAGGCCTCCGGCCAGACGCCGTGCTCACCGAGCCGCTGGACCAGGACGATCAGCAGCTCCTCGTCGCCGAGCCGCGGGTCCGGGGTGGTCTCCAGCTCCGCGACGACGTCACCGCTCGTCTTCTTGACGTCGGCGCGGCTCGGCTTCGGCCGCGGCTGACCCAGCAGGTCGGCCTCGGCGGTCCGCCGGACCAGCGGCTCGACGTACGGCGGCTGGAAGTGGTGCCGGCGGATGTGCGCGACGAGGTCCGGGTCGGGCGGGATGCCCTGCTCGGCCAGCTGGTCGGCCACTGTCGACGGCCAGATCCAGGCGCCGTCGGTGTGGAAGCGCTCGTCGCCGTCTTCGTGCACGACGGCCTCGCGCTCGAGGTACTGCAGCACCAGCGGCGCCTCGGTGTCGGTCAGCGGCGGCCGCTCGACGTCCGGGCCGCCGGGCTCGGCGTGCCGGAACACCACCCCGAGCGGCAGCTGCGCGCGCAGCCGCCACCAGTCCGGGACGTGCTCCTCGGCGCGCGGGAACTCGGCGAGCTCCGCCGGGTAGGCGGCCGACGGCGGCGAGTCCGTCCACACCGGATCGTCGTCGAGCGCGAAGTCGAAGTCGAAGGTGCCGTCCGGGGTGAGCGTGAACCGCGCCTGCAGCCAGGTGCCGCGGCCCTCGGCGTACATCCCCTTGCGCAGCTCGGTGAACAGCTCGGCGATCGCGGCGGACGTCGTCGCGTTGTGGCCGTCGAGCTCGCTGTGCCCGCCGACCTGCCGGAAGTCGACGGCGGCGGGCCCGGTCGGGTCGGCCCGGTGCTCGCGGACGAGCTTTCCCAGCTGCACCAGGAGGGTGCGCTGCTCTTCGGGCGAAAGTCGTTGTTCCACGTGAATCATCGCGCCCACGTCGAGGTGTAGCTGAAGGTCGGGGCTTCGCCGGCGTCGCGGCGGGCGAACTCGTCCTCCCACATCTTGAAGGTCCGCCGGTACAGCGAAACCTTGAGCGCGGCCTCCTCGCGGCTCAGCGGCCGGCCCTCTTCCCGGGCCACCGAGTGCAGCGCGGAGATCGTGTCGTAGAGCGCGAAGAGCGCTCCGCCGCCGCGCAGGTATTCGCGGCGCAGGTCCTCGGTCCGGACGACGAACTGCTGCTCGGTCAGCGGGCCGATGTCGCCCTCGCGCGCGAACAGGACGTCGTCGATCTTGAGGTTGTCCTCGACGAACCGCCCGGTCCGCCAGTCCAGGATGTGCCCGGTCAGCTCGCCGTCCGCCGTGGTGTCCAGCCGGTACGGGCTGTCGTGGTGCCGGAAGTACGCCGGCGTCTCGATCGTCATGACTCCGGCCTCTTGTTCAGCGCTTCCCAGAACTTCTCCCGCTCCCGCTTCAGCAGGGCGTTGATCAGGGCTTGCTCCTCGGGGGTGTACGGCCTGGCCCGCTTCTTGTGCGTCACCGGGTCCGGGCCGGGACCCTCGTCGACGGCGCGTGCCTTGATGTCCCGGCGCACCTCGTAGAGCGAGTGGTCGTAGGCCGACACCGCGTCGACGGCCTTGAGATGCAGCCGGAACTCGGCGACGTGCCCGTCGATCCGGACCTTCATCTGCAGGTCGCTGTACCCGGCGGGCTGGGGTTTCACGAACCGGTCCTCGAACTCGACGATCTCGATGTCGTCGCGCGCCCGGATCTTCTCCAGCGCGGCGTAGAGCATCTCGATCTTCTCGAACCGGACGATGCCGCCGGCGATGTCGGTCAGCCGGGACGGGTCACCGCCGTAGTTCGACTCGATCTTGTCCTCGGCCCGGCCGCGGCCCTTGAGCGTCTTGCGCAGGTCCGGCTCACCTTCGGTCTCGGCGGCGATGTCCGGCACGACCTCGCGCAGCTTCTGCATCGCGACCTCGGCACGCGTGTAGACGTGGTCGAGGTACCGCTCGAACTCCGCCCGGTTGCCCAGGTGCTCCGCCGGGTAGTGCGGCTGACGGCGGTCGGCGTCCTCGTACCGGTCGTTGTCCGCGGTCGCCTCCGCGGAGAGCCGCAGCTCGGTTTCACCCAGGTCCAGGCGCTGGGGCTCGTCCGGGATCGCCTCCGGCATGGTGCCGTGCTCCCGCTGCGCCTCGACGTCGTGCAGGGAGTCCTGGAAGATCCGCACGGCCTCGTCGTGCGCGAGCAGGTTGCCCAGCGCGAGCGGCCGCTTCGCCAGCGAGTCCGCGATGTAGGCGTTGGCCTCGTCGCCGAGCAGCCGGACCAGTTCGGGATGCCGCGGCAGCTGGGCCTCGAGGTAGTCCCGCAGCGGGCCGAGGTTGTGGGCGTGGCCGAGCGCGTCCTTCGCCTCGACACGCGCGTCCGCCAGATCCGGGTGGGCCAGCGCGGCCTGCAGGTCTTCACGGCCGAGGAAGCCCGCGTCCGGTTCGGTCATGCCGTAACCGCCGTGCGTCCCGCCGGTCTCCGCGTGCTCGGTCCGGACGTGCTCGGTGTCCGGCGTCCCGACGTGCAGCAGCCGGATGTCCTTCGGCGGGTGCGGCAGGCGCATGAGGTCACCGGACTGCGGGTCGATGAACGCGACGCCGTCCCGGGTGTGCACGACCATCGCGACGTGCCCGTGCTCGACACCGTCCGGGCCGTCGTACTTCACCGCGACGGCGGCGTGGTGGTCGACCGGCCGCTCGCGCATCTCGCGGATGACGTCGTCGTAGCTCGCGCGGCCGGAGAACGTCTCACCGAACCGGCTCTCGATGTGCTCGAGCGTGCCGCGGCTGCCCATCTCGTGGAGCAGGACGGGCTCGGCCGTCATGTCCCCGCCGTGCAGCCGGTCCCAGTACGCCTCGGGGGCGCGGGTGCAGTTCGAGACGAAGCCGTTCTCGAGCGCACCCGGCTCACGGAAGCCCGGGTTGACGTCGCGCAGGTGCGGGTGGCGGTCCTGAACGTAGGCCGCGCGCTCCTCCGGCGTCGCCGCGCCGGCGTGGATGGCCGGTTCGGCGGGCGGGTTCGTCGCGCGGGCCAGGCCCGAGTAGTCCGGCGCCGGCTCCGGCACGGGCGGCGGCTCGGCCGGGCCGTCGAGGACGTCGCTGACGGACTTCGGCTCCGGCTGCGGGTGCTCGCCGAGCCCGCCGAGGCGCTCGGCGATCGACTCCTGCTTGCGGCGCTCGAACTCCGCCGCGTTGTGGTCGTTCTCGGCGCGCCGCTCGGCCATCTTGCGCTGCGCGGCCTCGGGGTCGAGGTACCGCGGGTGGCCGGGGCCGATCTCCTCGGCCTCGATGATCCACTTGCGGCGGCCCTCGGGGGTGATCACCAGCCGCTTGTCGTGCACCAGCAGCTGGGTTCCGGGCGGCGACAGCGACTCGCGCTCGCCGGGGTTCTCGGCGAGCTTCGAGATGTCGCGGAGGTTGTCCGAGCGGACGTGCAGCTCGACGTCGTCGCCGAACTTCGTCGTCGAGAGCTCGCCGGTCTTGATCGAGGCGCTGGAGAACGCGGGCTCGACGACGACCTCGCCCTGGCGGTAGGGCCCGGCGACGAGCTCGGCCAGCCGCGGATCCCCGCCGACGTCGTACCCGCGGACGGTCTTCCCGGACGTCCGCGGAACCTGGTTGAGGCCGTCGGTGATGGCGCGGGTGTTCTCCTGCGCGAGGTCGAAGCCGGGGTGGCCCGGGCCGCGGCGCAGGGCCTCGTTGACGTCGTAGGCGTACTCGCCGCGGGTGTAACCGTGGATCGCGACGGCGCCTTCGTCGGTCAGGTGCAGGCCCGCGGCGTCGCGGCGGGCGAGCGCGCGGTCGTGGATCTGCTGGTAGATGTCACCGTCACCGACCGCCCGGCGGATGCTCTCGTGCTCGGCCGGGGTGGCGCGGTGCGCGTCGTCGAAGAGGTAACCCTCGTCGTGCCGGACGTGCTCGGGCGCCGGGTTGAGCCGGTCGGTGATGGCCGGCGTGGTGTCCCCGCCGAGGGGCAGCTCGTGGATGTGGGTGGCGTCGGGCGGCAGCTCGGCGAGCCGCCCGGTGACGGGATCGGCAAAAACGACCCCGTGCTCGGTGTGGACGCCGGCGACCAGCTGCGTCTCGCCGTTCCCGTGCTCGAAGGCGACGGCCGAGCGCGCACCGATCGGACGTTCACCCAGGTCGTGAGCGACGTCGGCGAGGCTGTCCCGGCTGTGCCACCGCCCACCGAGCTGCTCGCTGACGCTCCGCCCGGTCGAGGGAGCGGCGCTGACGTCCTCCCCGTTCATCCGCCGCTCGAAGGCGACCATCGACTCGGCGGCGCTGGTGCGGAAGCCGTTCTCGAGAGCGCCGGGGCCGTAGTGGTTGCGGGTGTTGACGGCGCCCAGTTCGGGAACGGCGTCCCGGACGAGGCGAGCGTGCTGCTGCGACGTCTCGACGGACCCGGCGTGCAGCACCGGCGTCCCGCCGGGCGCGAGCGGCTCGGCGAGCTGGGACCAGCCCCCCGCGGGCTCCCCGGTGGCCGGCGCGGGCCGCTCGGGAGGCAGGGAATCGGGGTCGGCGCCGAGGAGTTTCGCCATGTCCCCGGTCGGCTTGAGGTGGGGATGCTCGGCGTAGAACTGATCGAGCTCGGCGTCGGCCTCACGCTGGAAGCGTTCCTCGTCGGCCCGCTCCTGAGCCCGCCGATCCTCGATGGCCTGGCGCGCATCGGCCTCACCGAGGTGCCGCGGATCCCCGGGAGCGATCTCCTCGGCATGCACGATCCACTTCGGCTCGCCGGGCTTGCGGTTCGGGTTGTCGGGATGCCCCGGCCCCTTCTCGACACCGGTGATCTCGAACTGCGACCCGGCCTTGAAGAGGACTTCGCGCTCATGCCCGATGCTGGCCATGGACTCGACGTCCCGGCCGGTCTTGGACTGGATCCGCATCTCGACCTCACCGGCGAAGGTGCTGCGCGGATGCTCCGCGTCGACCTTCGACGAGCTGAGGAACGACGGTTCGGTGATGTGCGCGTCCTGGTGGAAACGCCCGAGGAAGGCCTGCAGCCGAGCAGGGTCCCCATGGAAGTCGATCCGCCGCGAGACGACCCCGACATGCGGCGGCAGCTCGTTGAGCCCGGAAACAAGCGCCCCGGCCTGCGGAGCGAGCTCACGGAGCTCAGGCCCCCCGAACCGCAGAGCGTGGTTGAGCGGCCCGACCATCTCCTGGCGCGTGTAGGCGTGGACGGCGAAGGCGCCGTCGTCGGACATGCCGGGATGGAAGTCGTCGCGCTTGGCGAGCGCCTCACGCCGGACCTGCTCGTGGCGCCATTCGCCGGTCTCCCGGCTCTGGCGCCCGGAGTCCATGAAGGTGTCCTCGATCCGCCGAGCCCCGGCGGGATCGTCGGTGCGGAAGTGCTCGTCGGTGAGGTAGGGCTCGTGAGGCGCGTCGTGCTCGGACTGCCCGTAGTCGGCCGGGTGTTCGGGTGCCTGGGCATCGGGGTGGTCGGAGCTGAGCGGCTCGTCGGATCCCTGGTCCCCGGACGTCGGCTCGGCAGCCTGCTCGGCCGCAGGCGTTTGCTCGGCGGGCTGCTCATCGCCTGGCGCCTGTTCGCGCGGCTTTTCGTCTGCAGGCGTCGGCCCGGCGGGCTGCTCATGCGTCGGCTGTTGCCCGTTCGCGGGCGCTGGTTCGTCAGGCCGCTGGTGCTCGGCCGCGGGCACTGACTCGCCTCGCACCGAGCCGTCCCCGCGCACCGGCGCCGGCTGTCCGTCTCCGAGCGAGCCCGGTTCGGCCGCGGGCTGCGAACCAGCAGGGTGTTCGCGCGGCACCGCTTGCTCGCCCGTCCGCCCCACCACGGACGGCTCCTGCCCCGACGCGCGCTCGACCGAAGGCGAGCCCGGCTCCGCCGGGTGCTCGCCGACGGGCCCGTGCTCGACTGGCCCTTCCTGCATCGGGGCATGCCCGGCCGCGGCCTGTTCCACTGGGTGCTCGCCGACGGGCCCGTGCTCGACTGGCCCTTCCTGCATCGGGGCATGCCCGGCCGCGCCCTGTGCCGCCGGACGTTCCGGTGCCGACCGCTCGGCGGCTGGCGGTTGCGCGTGCTCGCCCGCAGGCTCCTGCACTGGGCGCTCGGCAGCCGGGCGTTGCTCCGTCGTCGGCCGGTCTTGCGGCGGGGCAAGCTCGGCCGCGGGCCGCTGCTCGGCGACCGGCCGTTCCACAGGCGGCTGCTCGAACGGTCGCTGCACCGCCGGCTGTTCCGGCGCACGCTCCACCGGCCGCGGCTGGTCGAAGGGCCGGCCCGGCAGGTTCTCCTGCGGCGGCCCGAACCGCGGCGGCGGCACCTGCGGCGGCCCACCCGGCCAAGACGGCCCCACCCGCGGATCATGCGCCGGCCGTCCCCCGGGCGGAGGCGGCATCGGCGGCCGCCCACCGGGACCCTGGGGTCCACGCGGCTGACTCGGATACCCAGCCGGCCGCTGCCCACCAGGCATCGGAGGCCGAGGCCCACCTTGCGGCGGCCCCGACGGCATCCGCCGCGGATCATGCGGAGCCATCCCACCCTGCGGCGGCGGTCCCCGATGCCCCATCGGCGGTGGCCCACCTTGCGGCGCCGGCGGCTGTCCGCCGGGCCGTTGCTCACCCGGCCGAGTCGGCGGGTGCCCAGCTTGCGGTGCCGGGGGTTGTCCGCCGGGTCGTTGTTCGCCTGGTCGGGTAGGCGGTTGCCCGGCCTGCGGTGCTGACTGTTGCCCTCCGTGCCCCTGTCCGCCCGGCGGTTGCCCACCCGGCCGCTGTTCGCCGGGCCGAGTCGGCGGTTGTCCGGCCTGCGGTGGTTGCGCTCCGGGTCGGTGCTCGCCTGGTCGGGCCGGTGGTTGCCCACCTTGCGGCGCCGGCGGTTGCCCAGCGGGCCGCGACGGCGGTCCGCCAAGTGCCGTCGCAGGCTGGCCGCCGGGGTGCACGGGACCGCCGCCCGCCATTGGCTGGCCGCCCGGTCGCGGGGGGAACTGTCCGCCCTGGGGTGCCGGTGGCTGGCCGCCTGGGCGTCGGGGCGGCTGGCCGTTCTGCGGTGACGGGGGCTGACCGTTCGGATGCACCGGAGTTTGCCCACCATTCGCGGCGGGCCGATGCTCGCCCGGCCGCGCGAACGGCGGCCGTCCGGCCTGCGGCTGCGCGCCGCCGCTTGCTGGGGGCATGCGGCGCGGGTCGTGCGGGGGCTGGCCGCTGCGTGGGGGCATGGGCTGCTGGGGTGAGCGCGGACCCGCGCCGCCGCCCGTGCTCGGCATTCCGGCAGAAGGAGGCGGCGGTGGTGTGAATCCGGCCGGCGGTGGGGTCTGCGGTGTCGACGGACCGTTCTGGAACTGGCCCGCCTCCGCCGCGAAGGGCTGGGTTCCGCCGGTGAATCCCGCCGCGCCGACCGTGTCCTGCGGACGGCCACCACTCTGCCGCCCCTGCTCCGGGCCGAACGACGGCGGAGCCATGCCGTAGCCGCCGCTCGGCGAGGAGCTGTGCCCCCCGCTGCTCGGCATTCCGCCGCCCGTCGGCTCGCTCGGCTCGACGCGGGGCGCTTGTGCGACAGCTTGCTGCTCAGAGCTCGGCCGTGGCGCAGGCGGCTGGTCTGCCGCGGGCCGAGCGTCGACGGATTGGCGTTCCGGACCCTGCGGCTCAGTCGTGTGCTGAGGGCTAGGCGGTTCCGGAGCCGGCGGCTGGTCCGCCGCGTGCCGCGCCTCGACGGATTCGCGTTCCGGAGCCTGGTCCGCCCTGGACGATTCCGGGGTCGGCTGGTCCGTCGCCCGTGACTCGGCGGACTGCTGCTCCGCGCGCTCGGGTTCCCGCCGGACCTCCGGCTCGGAGTCCGCCGAAGAATGACGCGGCTCTTCACCGCGTGACTCGGGTTCCGACGCAGTCCGCGACTCCGGCTCCGAAGACTGCCGCGACTCCGGTTCCGACGACGGCTCCCGCCGCGACTCGGGCTCCGACGACGCCCCCGACTCCTCGCCCGAACCCCGCCGCGACTCCCCAGAGTCCCGCGAGTCCCCCGAGCCGGAGTCCGAACCCCGCCCGGCCTCCCCGGAGTCCGCCGAACCAGAGCGAGAGCCCGAGTCGCCGGAGTCCGCCGAGCCAGAGCGAGAACTCGAGTCGCCGGAATCCCCCGAACCAGAGTCCGAACCAGAACCCGAGTCCGAACCACCGCCCCCATCCGACCCCGCCCGCGGAATGTTCGCCTCATGGACCGAATGCATCTGCGCCTTGGCGCCATCAACGGCCCCACCGACCGCCCCACTCGAAGCCCCGGTCAACAACTGCTCCGCAGTCAGCGACCCTAAATCCCCGGTAACCGCCGCCTGCCCGACAGTCTGCGCAACCCCCTCGACCGCCCCCCGAGCTCCAGCCCGCATGGCGGCGTCCGCGATCTGACCGCCGGCGCTGTGCGAAAGCCCCTCGGTCGCCCCGCGCCCGATCGCTCCGCTGCCCGCGCCGACCACCCCGCCGACCGCGCCCGAGATCGCCGAGTCCGACGTCTTCGACCAGTCCCAGCTCTGACGATCCCCCTTCGCCATCTGCAGGCCCTGGATCCCCGCGTCCATCCCCAGGTTGATGGCCTCGTTCTTGAGGACCTCCATGCCGATCTTCTTCAGGCCCTGCTTGAGCAGCTTCTCCAGCAGCTCCTTCGCGACCTGCTTGAACCCCTGCTGCGCCAGCTTCTCGAGCAGCTGCCGGAACAGCATCTGCACGGTCATCCGCGTCGCGATCTGGGCGGGCGCGATGCCGGCCGTCGAGCCGCCGAACGTCACCGCCGCCGCCGCGATCATCGCCGCGATCTGGGCGGCCAGCACGATCAGCGAGATGATGATCATGTACTTCGTGTACTCGACGTCCAGTGCCGTCTGGTCGCACGAGTCCCCGAGGGCCTTCGTCGCGTCGGCGAGCTGCTTGAAGTACGCCTCGTCGCCCTCGACGAACTTCTTCCACTGCTCGACGAACGCGTCGGCGCCGTCACCGGTCCAGTTGTCGCGGATGCCGCCGGCCGCCTGGTTGCCCGTTTCCGACGCCGGGGCGATCGCCGACGACGCCGTGTGCCAGGCGTCCCTCAACAAACGCAGCTTGGTTTCGTCGCCCTCGGGCCAGCTTTCCCCTACGACGATCGGCAGCAGCCACTTGACCGCGTCGGGCATCTCCATACCCACGCGTCATTGCCCCTTGCTCAACTGGGACGTCACGTCCTCGTCGGCGCCCGACAGCGCCTTCATCGACTGCGCGACGTTCTGCTGCATCCCCCGCAACCCCTGCACGAGGTTGGTGAACCCTTCGACGGCGCCCTGCGAGCCGGGCACGTAGTCCTTCGCGAACTCCTTGCCGGAGTCGTCGGCGCCCCAGCACTCGCCCTGGGCGGCGAGGGCGCCCTGCAACGTCTTGAGCGCGTTGTCGAGGCCGTCCGCGGCGGTGACCAGGCCGTTCGAGGCGCGCAGCACCGCGTCCGGTTCCGCGGTGAAGCCGGAACCCCCGTCCGGCATCAGTCGCCCCTCGTCATCCACGACGCCGGCGGCTCCTCGTCCTCGTCACGCGGCGGGCGGACGCGCTTGGGCGCGGGCTTCGGGGCGGGCATCGGCGGCGGCGCCTGCTCGTTGCGCATGATCGACCCGCCGTCCTCGAACGACTCCGGCCGCGGCGCCTCGACCGGCTCCTCGACGAACTCCGGGATCGGTGGCACCAGCCCGGCCAGCGACGGCGCGCCCTCGACGAGGTCGGCGAGGTCGGGCAGGCCTTCGGTGATCGGCGCCATCAGGTCCGCGATCTTCTGCTTGACCTGCAGGGTTCCCTGCCGCACCACGGTCTGGACGGTGGTCGCGAGCTGGGAGGGGGTCGTGCGTTCGAACGCGTTCGGCGAGAACTCGAGCTTCGTGAGGTTGGCGCCGGCGTCGATGGTGGCGCGGACCAGGCCGTCGGGGGACGTCACGTGGGCGCTGGTCTCGGCGGCCGCGGCCTGGGCGTCCCGCAGCTGGGCGGTCTGCCGCTCGAAGTTCTCCAGCAGGGTGTCCATCTGGTCCTTCATCGCGGCATTGCGTGCTTCGAGCCGTGCACGGTCGTCGCCCGCGGTGGTCACAGGTGCCCCCGGTGTCCCTCGAACCTACTAATGACTTGCCGTCACCCTAATGCCAATGGAGCAGTGCCCGTGACCGGTTCGGCGGTTTGCCTCAGCGAATCGTGCGACGCCGGGCCACCAGGTACCCGGCCCCGCCGACGAGGTAACAGGCGGTCGCGGCGATCAGCAGGCCCGGCGAGCGGCCGTCGGCCGGCACCACCAGCGCGCCCAGCGAAACCGCCGCCACCTGCGTGATGTTGAACAGCGTGTCGTACAGCGCGAACACCCGCCCGCGGGCTTCGTCGGCGACGTCGAGCTGGATCGACGAATCGACACAGAGCTTCAGCACCTGCCCGGCCCCGGTGATGACGAACGACGCGAGCAGCGCGAGCGGCAGCAGCATCGGCAGGCCGAACGCGGACTGGGCGATCGCCGCGAGCAGCAGGGAACCGAGCACCGCGCGCAGCCGGCCGAACTTCCGGATCAGCCGCGCGGTCAGCAACCCGGCCAGCAGCAGACCGGCCCCGGCGAGCGCGGCCATCTGCCCGAGCCCGGGCAGGCCGGCGCGGAACAGCCCGTGGTCGGTGAAGTAGTTGCGCATCAGCAGCACGGTGACCAGCAGCGAGACTCCGAACGACGCCCGGTGCGCGAACAGCGCGACGAACCCGGCCGTGACGCTCGGCGCGCGCCACGCGTGCTTCGCGCCGTCGGCCAGCCCGCGCGCGACGGCCAGCACGGGGTTCGGCGGCTCGTCGACAACCGTGGGCCCGAGCACGCCCCGCGCGAAACCGCGCGCGAGGAACGCCGAGACCAGGGTGCCGATCACGGCGAACGCCGTCGTCTCGGCCGAGCCGACGTCGTTGCTGCCGAAAAGCGCGCGCAGGCCGATCGCGCAGCCGCCGCCGATGACGGCGACCACCGAGCCGAGCGTGGTGGCGAAGGCGTTCGCCGTCACGACGCTCTCTTCCGCCACCACGTGTGGCAGCGACGCCGAGAGCCCGGATCCGATGAAGCGGCTGATGCCCTCCGCGGCCAGGGCCAGCGAAAACAGGCCGATGCCACCGAACCCGAAGCCGACGGCGGCCGCGGCGCAAACGATTGCGAGCCCGCGCAGGAGGTTCGCGAAGATGAGGACCTTCCGGCGGTCCCAGCGATCGAGGAGCGCACCGGCGAAGGGGCCGACAACCGAGTACGGCAGCAGCAGCGCGGCGAACCCGCCGGCGATCGCGAGCGGGTCGGCGGCACGCTCGGGGTTGAACAGCACGGCGCCGGCGAGACCGGCGCGGAAGACGCCGTCTCCCCAGCTCGCCGCGAAGCGGGTGAAGAGAAGACGGCGGAAGTCCGGGTCCTTGAGCAGCTCCCGGGGGCCTTTTCGCGTCGCCACACCGGCGCTGGTCGTCACAGGCCAAGAGTAGGTGGTCGACGCACTGAGGTCGCCTCTCGGCGGCTATGCGCAGTGTGGCTCCAGCCGGACGGTATTCCACAAAGGCGGTTCTTCAGTGAGCCCGGGGGACACGGAGTGCGCCGACCAGTGTTTCAAACGAGGCGGGTGGGGCGATTGTTCCCGAGCCGAAGTAATTCGCCGGGCCAGGAGTGAGATCATGGGTCGCGTGCCAGCGGACGCCGAGGTTGAACCGGGAACGCTCCTGGTCGCCGCCCCCACGATGGTCGACCCCAACTTCCGGCGGACCGTCGTGTTCGTCATCGACCACCGCGACGAGGGCACGCTCGGCGTGGTCCTCAACCGGCCGAGTGACGTCGCCGTGCACGACGTGCTGCCGAACTGGGGCGGGCACGTCGCCGAGCCGCAGGCGGTGTTCGTCGGCGGGCCGGTGGAGAAGAAGACGGCGCTGTGCCTGGCCGCGCTGCGCACCGGCGAGACGGCGGCGAGCGTGCCGGGTGTCATCGCGGTCCGCGGGCCGGTCGCGCTGGTCGACCTGGACACCGATCCGGAAGTGCTCGTGCCGAAGGTGCGTGGCGTACGCGTCTTCGCCGGCTACGCGGGCTGGGACTCGGGGCAGCTGGCGAGCGAGATCGAGCGGGACGACTGGGTCATCGTGCCCGCGCTGCCGAGCGACATCCTGGCCTCGCCGAACGGCGACCTGTGGAGCCAGGTGCTGCGCCGCCAGGGTGTCCCGATCGCGTTGCTGGCCACCCACCCGGGTGACCTGCAGCGGAACTAGGCGTCTTCCTTCTTGAAGACCCCGCAGCCGCCGGCGCCGCACGCGCAGCCGCTGCAGCCGGCGGGCGCCGCCGGAGCCGGCGCGGGCACGGTCAGCGCGGCCCGGTTGCCGAGCACCCCACCGCCCATGACCAGCACGAGCATGGCCAGCACCCCGGCGACCGCGGCGGAAACCAGCCCGGCGGTCGTCGGCATCGCGAGCCCGGCCAGCCCGGTGAGCACGGAGATCGCGCCGCCGGCCATGGTCGGCAGCCCCGCGACGCGGTTGGCCAGCTTGAACGCTTCTTCACTGCGCAACGCGGCCTGCGTGCGCACGCCGGTGCCGCCTTCGCGCGTCAAGCGCTCGCGGAAACCGAGGAACCCACCAAAACCGACGAGCAGACCCAGCACGACCGGAACCAGCGCGATAGCGAACACCGATCAAGGATAAGCGTGACGTCCCGGCAACCTGCCGGATACCCTGGTCGACTGTGCTACAGGCCATGTCACGACGTGTACTGCCCACAGTGTTGGCCCTTGGTCTGATCGGGGGAATTCTCGCCGCGGCGCCGGCGGAAGCCACCGAGCGTCACCAGCGGCCCGTCCGGCTGCTCGGCGAGCAGATCGTCCCGAACGCCCTGCAGTTCCAGGGCACGACGGTCGGCGGCCTCTCCAGCATCGACTACGACCCGCGGACCGGCGGGTACGCGCTGATCTGCGACGACCGCTCGGCGATCAACCCCGCCCGCTTCTACACCGCGACGTTCCCGGTGTCCGCGAAGGGCGTCGGCCCGGTCACCTTCACCGGCACGAAGCCGTTCCTGCGCCCGGACGGCACGCCGTACCCGCCGCTCACCCAGAACGACCCCACGAAGCCGCAGAACGAGCAGACGATCGACCCCGAAGAGCTGCGCGTCGACCCGTGGACCGGCGACTACTACTGGTCGCAGGAGGGCGAGCGCACCGCGACGACGTTGATCGACCCGTCGATCCGCGAGGCGCGCCGCGACGGGAAATACGTCCGCGACCTGCCGATCCCCGCGAACGAGAAGATGACGCCGACGGCCGGCCCGCGCCAGAACCTCGTCCTCGAGGGCATCACCTTCACCGGGTTCGGCGCGCTGCTGGCCAGCGAGGTCGAGGGCCCGCTGCTGCAGGACGGCCCGGAGTCGACCCGCACCACCGGCGGCATTTCGCGCATCACGCTGCAGGGCCGCTACGGCCCGGTGCTGGCGCAGTACGCCTACCAGCAGGAGCCGATTTTCGCGTCACCGGTGCCTGCCGGCGCGTTCGCCACGACCGGCGTCTCCTCGATGCTGGCCGTCGACCAGGCCGACCCGACGAAGTACCTGATGATGGAACGCTCGTTCGTCACCGGCGTCGGCAACAAGGTGCGCGTCTACGAGATCGACACCAAGGGCGCGACGAACATCCTGAACGTCAGGTCCCTGGCCGACGCCCAGCACGTCAAGCCGGTCAAGAAGCGCCTGCTGTTCGACGCCGCCGACCTCGGCCTGTCCACTGTGGACAACCTCGAGGGCATGACCTGGGGCCCGAAGCTGCCGAACGGCGAGCGCAGCCTGGTCATCGTCAGCGACAACAACTTCTCGCCGACCCAGGTCACGCAGTTCGCGGCAGTGGCGGTCCCCTCCGAACGGCTTTGACCAGCAAGTTACGATGAAGGTATGAACACGGCTCGGCTGCTCCTTAGCCTGCCGCGCTGACCGGGTCCGGCCCGGCCGGCGCGGCGACCCCTCATGCCCTGGTGGCTGAGGGGTCGAGTTGTTTCTGGAGTAGCTCGCTACGCGAAGGAAGACGGCGATGACCGAGTCAACTGGGACCGACGTCCCGGCGCACCGCTACACGGCCGCGCTGGCCGGCCAGATCGAGCAGCGCTGGCAGGACCACTGGGCTGACCAGGGCACCTTCCACGCGCCGAACCCGGTCGGGCCGCTCGCGGTCGAGGGGCAGCCGGTGCCCAGCGACAAGCTGTTCGTCCAGGACATGTTCCCGTACCCGTCGGGCTCCGGCCTGCACGTCGGGCACCCGCTGGGCTTCATCAGCACCGACGTCTTCGCCCGGTACCACCGGATGATCGGGCGCAACGTGCTGCACACGATGGGCTTCGACGCGTTCGGCCTGCCCGCCGAGCAGTACGCGGTCCAGACCGGGCAGCACCCGCGCAAGACGACCGAGGAGAACATCCAGACGTACCTGCGCCAGATCCGGCGCCTGGGCCTGGGGCACGACGAACGCCGTCGCATCTCCACGATCGACCCGAACTACTACCGCTGGACGCAGTGGATCTTCCTGCAGATCTTCAACTCCTGGTACGACACCGACGCGGGCAAGGCGCGCCCGATCGCCGAGCTGGAGGCCGCGTTCGCCGACGGCTCGCGTGCGGTGCCCGGAAACAAGGACTGGGCGTCGCTGAGCGCCGCCGAGCGCAAGACGGTCATCGACGACCACCGCCTGGTCTACATCTCCGAGGCGCCGGTCAACTGGTGCCCGGGCCTGGGCACGGTGCTGTCGAACGAAGAGGTGACCTCCGAGGGCCGCAGCGAGCGCGGCAACTTCCCCGTCTTCCGCCGCAACCTGCGCCAGTGGATGATGCGGATCACCGCGTACGCCGATCGCCTGGTCGACGACCTGGACCTGCTGGACTGGCCCGAGAAGGTCAAGTCCATGCAGCGGAACTGGATCGGCCGCTCGCACGGCGCCCGCGTCACGTTCAAGTCGGGTGACCACGGCATCGAGGTCTTCACGACCCGGCCGGACACGCTGTTCGGCGCGACGTACATGGTGCTGGCGCCGGAACATCCGCTGGTGGACGAGCTGACCACGCCCGCGTGGTCGGCCGACGTCGATTCCCGGTGGACCGGTGGTGCGGCGACGCCCGCCGAGGCCATCAAGGACTACCGCGTCGCGGCGTCGCGGAAGTCCGAGCTGGACCGGCAGGAGAACAAGGAGAAGACCGGCGTCTTCACCGGCGCGTACGCGACGAACCCGGTGAACGGCAAGGAGATCCCGATCTTCGTCGCCGACTACGTGCTGATGGGGTACGGCACCGGCGCGATCATGGCCGTGCCCGGCCAGGACGTCCGCGACTGGGAGTTCGCCGAGAAGTTCGGGCTGGAGATCATCCGGACCGTGCAGCCGTCGGAAGGCTTCGACGGCAAGGCGTTCACCGGCGACGGGCCGGCGATCAACTCGGGCTTCCTGGACGGCATGGACGTCGCCGAGGCCAAGAAGACGATCATCGAGAAGCTGGCCGAAGACGGCACCGGCGTCGGCACCGTGCAGTTCAAGCTGCGCGACTGGCTGTTTTCGCGCCAGCGCTACTGGGGCGAGCCGTTCCCGGTGGTCTACGACGAAGACGGCGAAGTCCACGCCGTGCCCGAGTCGATGCTGCCGATCGAGCTGCCCGAGGTCGCCGACTACTCGCCGGTGACGTTCGACCCGGAGGACCGCGACTCGATGCCGTCGTCCCCGCTGGCCCGCGCGACCGACTGGGTCGAGGTCGAGCTGGACCTGGGTGACGGCCCGAAGACCTACCGCCGTGACATCAACACGATGCCGAACTGGGCGGGCTCCTGCTGGTACCAGCTGCGGTACCTGGACCCGACGAACAGCGAAACGTTCTGCGCGCCGGAAAACGAGCAGTACTGGATGGGCCCGCGGCCCGGCGAACACGGCGCGGACGACACCGGCGGTGTCGACCTGTACGTCGGCGGTGTCGAGCACGCCGTGCTGCACCTGCTGTATTCGCGGTTCTGGCACAAGGTCCTGTTCGACCTGGGCCACGTGACGTCCAAGGAGCCGTACCGGAAGCTGTTCAACCAGGGCTACATCGAGGCGTACGCGTACACCGACTCGCGCGGTGTCTACGTCCCGGCCGAGCAGGTCGAGGAGCGCGGCGGGAAGTACTTCTTCAACGACGAGGAAGTCACCCAGGAGTACGGCAAGATGGGCAAGAGCCTGAAGAACGTCGTCACGCCGGACGAGATGGCCGAGAACTACGGCGCCGACACGTTCCGGTTCTACGAGATGGCGATGGGCCCGCTGGCGATGTCGCGTCCCTGGGCGACGAAGGACGTCGTGGGCGCGCACCGGTTCCTGCAGCGGCTGTGGCGCCTGGTCGTCGACGAGGCGTCGGGCGAGCTGCGAGTGTCCACTGAGGACGCTTCGGAGGCGGACCGGAAGGTGCTGCACCGCACGGTCGCCGGCGTCCGCGAGGACTACGCGGAGATGCGGTTCAACACGGCCGGCGCGAAGCTGATCGAGCTGAACAACCACGTCACCAAGGTGTACGGCGCGGCCGCGTCGACCCCGCGTGAGCTGGCCGAGCCGCTGGTGCTGATGCTGGCGCCGCTGGCCCCGCACCTGGCGGAGGAGCTGTGGCACCGGCTGGGCCACGCGGATTCCCTGGTGCAGGGCCCGTTCCCGGTGGTGGACGAGAAGTACCTGGTGGAGGACACGGTCGAGTACCCGATCCAGGTCAACGGCAAGGTCCGCTCCCGCGTGACGGTGGCGGCTTCCGCGTCGTCGGACGACGTCCAGGCGGCGGCGCTGGCGGACGAGAAGGTCTCGGCGCTGATCGGCGACGGGAGCCCGCGCAAGGTGATCGTGGTGCCGGGCAAGCTGGTCAACATCGTCCTGTAGCGCCGACGGCGGCCGCCCATTGGCTGGGCGGCCGCCGAGTCCCGCGGCGAAACCCCGAAAATCGGGCGATGCCGGAGTTGTGCACACCCTCAGCCAGTTGTGGACAAGTGCCGGCCCAGAGCCCCATTTCAGGCCGGCCGCCGCGGCCCGCCGATAGACTGGAACCGGGGACGCCCCCCTGGGAGCGGCGGGGGATGCTCGGCGGATTCGCCGGTCAGCTCGTAGCGCGGATGGCCAGGTACACCACGCCGGAGGTCGCGGTAGCGGCCCGGGAAGGTCGTGAATGACTCATTCATGACCTCTGACGAGGTGAATGAGTCATTCACGACATCGCAGCGGCTCGCCGGTCACGTTCGCCCCGACTTTGCCGGGACCCTGCTCGAGAGCGGCAGGGGATGTTCGGCGGATGGGCGGTTTCGAGGAGGTCGTTGCAACACCTGAGTGTTCAAGAGTTGCTCCTTGTCCAGCCGTGATCGGCGTGGCAAACCGTTGCTCGAGAAGCGGGCGGCCTGCTATCGAACCGCTTCGCGATTCGGACCCGAAAGCCGGCGTAGCGCGCTGTCGGAAAGCCGCCGGTGTTTCTTCCCCGTTCTCGATTTGATTGAGCAGTCAACAAAAAGGCTCGATCGAAGGAGAACCGGGGATGACCCTCGACGGCAAGGTGGCACTGGTGACGGGCGGCAGCCGCGGCATCGGCGCGGCCACGGCACTGCGGCTCGCCGAGGACGGCGCCGACGTCGCGCTGACCTACCAGCACAACGGCGTCCTGGCGGCCGAGGTGGTCGAGCAGATCAAGCACCTCGGCCGGCGCGCGCTGGCGATCCAGGCGGACTCGGCGGACGCCGCCGCGGTGTCGGCGGCGGTCTCGGCGACCGTCGCCGAGTTCGGCCGGCTGGACGTGCTGGTGAACAACGCGGGCGTCGGCTTTGTGGGCGCCTTCGCCGAGACTGCGCTCGAAGACGTCGACCGCGTGCTCGCGGTGAACGTCCGCGGCGTCTTCGCGGCGACCCAGGCCGCGGCCGCCCACCTGGGCGAGGGCGGCCGCGTGATCACGATCGGCAGCTGCGTGACCGACCGGGTGCCCGGCCCGGGCATGGCGCTGTACGCGACGAGCAAGGCGGCGATGGTCGGCCTGACCAAGGCGCTGGCGCGGGAGCTGGGGCCGCGCGGCATCACGGTCAACCTCGTCCACCCCGGCCCGACCGACACGGACATGAACCCGGCGGACGGCCCGTACGCGGCCGACCAGCGGGCGTTCATCCCGTTCGACCGCTACGGAAAGCCGTCGGAAGTCGCCTCGGCGGTGTCCTACCTGGCCGCGCCGAGCAGCGCCTACGTCACGGCCGCGACTCTTTCGGTCGACGGCGGCCACGCGGCCTAACCGGAGTAGAGCCCGATCTCGCGCGCCAGGTCGATGAGCATGGACTCGAAGAGGACGTCCGGCTTGGACATCGGGATGGGGTAGTTGCCGAAGACCTCGAGCGTGACGTGCCCGTAGAGCCGGGCCCAGAACTGGATCATCAGGTACGTCACGCCGAGGTCGATCTTCTCCACCGGCACGTCCTGGTCGGACTCGACGAGCACGGCGACCAGCGACTCCTGGAACGTCTTGAGGTCGTCGCGCAGCTCGTCGGGCACCCCGCTGGCCGAGGGCAGGACGACGTCGGTGCGCGCGAGCACCCGCCCGGCGGCGGCCAGGAAGATCCGCCCGAACGGCTCGTCGACCCGGCTCAGCGCGGAGCCGGCAGCGGACCCGACACCGCCGGTCGGCGACGCGAAGACGAGCGTGAACTCCTTCGTGTGGGTGAGCGCCCAGCGCCGGAAACCCTTGCAGATGGCGAAGAGCTGCAAGATCCCGTCGTCCGGCAGCTCGGCGATGTCCTCGGCGAGCTCGTCCGCCAGATCCGCGCAGACGTCCAGCCGCAGGTTCCCGACAAGATCGTCCCGCGATTCGTAGTACCGGTAGAGCGCGGGCGCGGTGATCCCCAGCTCCCGCGCGATGGCACGCAGGGTGACCGCCTCCGGCCCCTGCTCGACGAGCAGCTTCCGGGCGGTCCGCCGGATGTCCTGTTCGGTAGCCGCTCGCGCGCGACCCCTCCGAGTGGGGTGGCTCATCCGAACAGTCTAGGCGCTTACTACGACAAGTCTTGCATTAACGCGGCCCCGGGTGGTCACGGAAAGGCGCAGCTCAGGCCCTCGCCTTGAGGTTGGTCAACACGGTGTCGGCGACCTCGGGAGCGGCGTCGAAGCAGTCCTTGCCTTGGGCCGCGGACTTGTCGCCGAGCGTCAACGCCATCGAGAACGCCAGCTTGTCGGACACACCGACGACGACGACACAAGAGCGCTTGTTGTCGGTGTTCGTGTAGGCGACGGCCGGAAATCCCTGGACCGCTTCGAGCGGCTGCCAGCGTGCGGCTTTGGGCTGCACGTTCTGGTAGGCCAGGCCGATTCCCTGATCTGATTTCGTCTGGTAGGCGACGGAGATGCCCGCTCCCGATCCGGAAGCGCTGCTCCACTGACAGAGCGGGCCGAGCTCGGTGTCCGTTGGCTTGGCCGGGGTCGGCTGCCCGAGGAAGTGGGTCAGCTGGCTGCCGGTGAGCGCGCTGTCGCAAGGACTGCCGTCGAGTGCCGTCGCCGGAAGGGGACTCGCCACCGCGGGCACGTCGCTGCCGGCGGATGCCGTGCTCGAAGGTGCGGTTGTGGTGGTCGCCGGTGCCTGGGGGGTGCCGCCGCACGCGGAGATCAGCAAGCCGCCGGCCATGATCGCGGCCATGCCCATCGTGGATCGCTTTGTCATTCGAGGGTCCCGTTCGTGTCGTCTGCCGCTTGCCGGTCGGCCGCCACGACCATGCCGAGCGCCTTCTGCAGACGTGTGATCAACTCGGACAGATAGTTGTACTGGTAGTCGAGATGGCCCTGGTAGAAGCGACCGGTCTCGTTGACGCCGTTCGGACCGAGGACGGCACTGGTGCTGGCCGGCTCCTGCGCCGGCGGCGTCGCCTGCGACAGCACCTGCGCGGCGTCGCGCTGCTGCTGAATCGAAATCCGCAGATCCGTCGCCTTCTTGAGCATCGCGCGCATCTCTTCACTGCTCATCGCGAATCCCTGCCCGCCAGCCGGCCGCGACGCGCCACTGGGCAGGTCCGTCGCCCAGAATCCCAGGCCGCCGAACATCGAGCTCGTCATCGTCCTCCCCCTAACCCGTTCAGCGTCGCGTACAGCACTTCGGTCAGCGCACTCCGGGTCCCCGGCTGGAAACTGACCATCCGCTCCCGCCCGGGATACACGTACGTCAGCACCCGCCCGGCGCCGGCGACGTCCACCACTGTGATCGGCGCGCTCCGGACTCCCCGGTTCACCGCGTAACACTGGTGCAGGCCCGTGCGCTTCGCCGCCATCAGCCGTCGCGCCCAGACCAGCGGGTCGGGGGCGCGGTCGTCGGTCGGGTCGCTGAGGTCGTACGAGTCCTCCCGGGCCGAAAACCGCGACTCCGGGATCGCCACCGGCGAAATCCGGGCGGGCGGGACCGGCGGCAGGACGTCGACCATCGACTCCGCCAGGTACGACGGCTCCACGACGTCGATCCGGATCGAGTCGTCCTTGCGGATCAGGCGGAGCGCGTTCCGGCCGGTCGTGGCGACGAGCACCGCGCCCGACTCGTCCGCGTTGATGTCGCCGAGCCAGGCCGTGAACTGGTGGGTGCCCTTCGCCAGCACCCGCAGGACGTCGCGGAACTCACGCGTCAACGTGCCGCCCGCCGCGAGCCGGAGTGACGTGAGGACGTCGAGAACCTTTTCCTCGAGCCGCTTGCGGGTTTCGTCGCCGAGCCAGAGGTTGTCGCTGCCGAGGACCGCGGGGGGTGGGCCGTGCCGCTCCCACTCCCACGCGGTGAGCAAAGCGGCCTTGGGCAGGAAGATCACAGCCCGATCACCGGCGGCACGGTCCGCTCGTCCGACCCGCCGAAGACGCTCTCCGGGTCGGCTTCCACCAGGTACGACGCGCGCTGGTGCTCTTCGTCCTCGGACTTGCCGCCCTTGGCGCCGTGGCCCATGCCGCCCATGCCCGGGGAGCCCGGCTTGCCCGCCGCGCCGCCGCGCATGCCGCCGGGCGCGCCCGGACGTCCTTCGCCCGGAACCGACGCGCCGGTGGACGCGCCGGGACCGCGGACACCGGATCCACCGCCAGACGACGAGCCTGGCCCGAAACCACCACCGCCTGGGCCGAAGCCACCTCCGGGACCGAACCCGGGCCCGAAGCCGCCCACGCCGGAGCCCGGGCCGAAACCGCCGCCCGGTCCGGTCCCCGGCGGCTGATAACCCGGCGGGAACTGCGTCGACGGCGGCACGTAACCCTGCGCCCGGACGCTGTCGTCCACGCCCGGCGGCGACACGTGCGGCGTGACCTGGCCCGGCGGAGGCGGGGGTGGAGGCGGCGGCTGCTGGACGTTCGGCGGGTGGACCGCCGGCGGCGGCTGCACCTGCGCGCCGATCGGCCGGTCGTCGTCACCGCCACCGTCGACCCGCGGCCGCCTGCCGGGCGGCACGACCGGCTTCTTCGGGTCGTTCACCGTGAAGTCGCCGCCGGTGTACTCGCGGAGCTGGCCGTAGTCGATCGTCCGGCCCGCGGTGTTCGAGCTGGACTGGTGCGAGTACGCCGTGTACCGCTCGACGTTCTCCTGGGCCTTCCGGTTGAACTGGTTGATCTTGTCTTCGGTGTCGGTGTCCCACGGCGTCGCGACGTCCCAGGCGCTGCGCGTCGGCGGCTGGTCGGTGACGTCCGGGTGCAGCGAGTTCTTCAGCTGGTGGAACTGGTCGATCTGCGTCTGCGACAGCGTGGAGTTGCGGTCCAGAGTCGTGGACGCGGAGGTCGCGGACCCGTCGGCGGCTGGAGGCGTTCCCGGGCCGCGTCGGCCGAGCTGCCGGTCCACGCGGACTCGAGGCCGGACGTGAGCTCGCGCGTGCCCTGCTCGAGCTCACGCTGGTACGTCGACTGGTCCACGCCCGCCTGGTGCACCTTCTGGAGCGACTCCGTGCCGGGCCCGGACATCACGGCCTTGACCAGCTGCCCCGGTGACATGCCCGCGGCCTGCGGGTTGTCCGCTCCGGTGCCGGTCTGCGACCCGACGTACGCCCCCACGACCGCGCCGGGCAGCCCGCCCGCGAGCAGGCCGACACCGGCGCCGGTCAGTACCTTGCCGAGCCCGTCGGACCCCGACTGGACGGCGTGCGCGATCTCCGACCCGACGTGCTTGGCAGCGTCGAGCATGTCGCCGAACAACCCCACCGAACTGCGCTCCCCTCGCGGTTCGACCTCCCCCTGACGTTCACGGACGATACCGCACCGGTCACTGAACGTGGAGCGGATCGACCTGGTCAGGGGTCCGCACCTGCCGCCGTGTCAGCGGCCGCAGCAGCCACATGCACACCACGACCATGCCGAGCGCGCAGAAGAAGTGCACGATCCACGCCCCGGCGAGCGAGGGCCCGCCCCAGGAGTTCGCCGCGGTCGGGTCCGACGCCCAGAAGATCCCGTAGGTGGCGACGCGCCCGACTAGGTACCAGACCAGCAACGCCACCACGAAGGACACCGCGCTCGCGGGCAGCGCGCCACCTCGCGGCTCGGCGTTCAGGCAGCGCCGCGAGAGCCGCCGTCGCACCGCGGGGCCACCCAGGTATGCCGGGAATGCGAGGAGCGCGTAGATCGCTCGTTTCCAGTCGGAGATGCTCATGAAGATCACGCTAGGAGCCGCTGAGCTGCCGAAACACCCGGCTGGCCACCCGGCCGGGTGGGGAAAACCGCGGGGCCTTCGTCACACCGAGCGGAAAGGCCCGTAACTGTCGGTGCGGTGTGCCACACTCGGTCGCCGTACGGCTACTGACGTGAACGGGGAGGTTCGCGTGACGAACCCTGAACAGCTCTTCGCCGGCTTCGAAGCCAGGATGGCCGAGGCGCAGCAGAAGGCTGATCGGATGCGCACCGAGATGGCGACCGTCTCGGTGGCGGAACGCAGCAAGGACGGCCAGATCGCGGTCAAGGTCAACCACCTGGGCAACCTGGTCGGCCTCGAAATCGGCCACGCCGTGCGCGACAAGCCGAACCTGGCCGACCAGATCCTGCGAACGGTCCAGGCCGCGCAGAGCAGGCTGGCGACGGCGGTCCAGTCGGCCGTCCCCTCGCTGGCGGGCACCGAGACGATGACCGAACTCGTCGACCAGCTGCACCGCGAGTACCCGGAGCCGGCGCCCGAGGGAGGTCGTGAGACCGCTGACGACGGCGCCCGGTTCATCGCGGAAGAGGAGCCACCCGCGCCGCCCGTTCCCGAGCCGCCGCGCCCGGCCCGCCCGTCGGCGGACGACGGCACGGACGACGACTACTTCGGCGAAGGCGACTACCTGCGCTGAGCCGCGGAACGGGGAGGGAAAGATGGCCGGGCAGAGCGGTCCGGGGTTCGACGAGAACCCCGAGGCGATCGACGAGCACGCCAAGCAGATGGAAGCGACGTTCGACGTCCTCAAGCAGGCGTTGGCGCTCGCCCACGACCAGCCGGCCGGGCCGGACGCGTTCGGCCTGATCGGGCAGCTGTGCCAGCTGAGCACCTGGTGCGGCCACGTGTCCGGGCAGGCGACGGACACGCTCCAGGCCGCGGTCGACGGCGCCGACTACCACGTGGAAGCCGTCCGCAAATGGGCGAAGCAGCGCCGGGTGGACGAAGAATCGGCCTCGGCACTCGTGAACCGGGCTTCGGGAGGCGGAAATGGCTGACAGCCCCATGATGACCGAGGCCAAAGGTCAAACGGATTCCGAGAAGTACGTGGTCGACAGCGCCCTCGAAGGCGCCGGCGCGCTTCAGGACTACTACGGCGGCCTCGAAAAGGCCCTGCACGGGGACTGGACCGAGGGGCTGTTCAGCCTCGCGAACGCCGGCCTGGGCGTGAAGGACATGCTCAAGGACGGGAACCCGTTCGAGACGCTGATCAGCTGGGGCCTGGGCTGGGTGATCGAGCACGTCGACTTCCTGAAGGAGCCGCTGGACTGGGTCACCGGTGACCAGGACGCCCTCGACCTGGAGGGCAAGAAGTGGGAGGTGATCGGCGAGCACGTCCAGAAGACCGCCGAGCAGCTGACCGCCGAGGTGCGGAAGAACTGCCTCGACTGGAAGGGCAAGGTGGCCGACCAGTACCGCGTGTACGTCCAGAAGCAGCTGGACGCGTACGCGGCCCTGTCGGATTCCGCGACGAGAGTCGCGCAGGTCATCGCGATGTGCAAGACGATCCTGGACGTCGTCCGGACCCTGATCCGCGACCTGATCACGGACACGCTCGCGAAGATCATCATGATCCTGTGCCGCACCCCGCCGCCGGGCTATCCGGCGGCGCTGGCCGCCGAGGGCGTGCCGTACGCGGTCAAGCAGGGCGGCAAGATGGTCGAGCAGTGCGGCAGGCTGGCTCGCGCCTTCGCCCACGCCAAGGAGTTCCTCCGTTCTCTCGGAGACTTCTTCAGCCGGGTGGTCAGTGCGGTCGGGACCGCGGGCAAGGAGATGTTCGAGGGGTTCGCGAAGGCCGCCGGGCAGGAGGCCGGCATGAAGGCCTTCGAGCAGCTGGCGACCTTGCCCGGGCAGACCGCCGGGGAAGATCAGCACGACCGTGACGAAACGTCGATCGTCCCGGAGGACCACTCGTCGAACTACCCGGTCGACCAGGTCCCGCGGTCCGGGCCGGTGACCGCGGACGACGACGGGCAGCCCTTTTCCGGCCGGCCCGGTGCCCAGCGGATCTCCGGCTCGATCGAGTGACCGGCGTCGTCGCGAGACCGCCTTCGCGGGTCTGGCGGGTGACGAAGATCGTGGTCCGGGGCGTGCTGGCATACGTGTTGCTGATCATCTTCGGCATCGGCGGCCTGACCCTGGTCCGGCTCGTCGACGCCCCGGTCAGCAGCACCGAGCGCCCCGGCAGCGGCAGCGATGTGGTCGCCCGCGCCGGCGACTTCGCCGGGGCGTGCAAACGGCACGGGCCGCTGTCGTTGAAGGGCGCCGGTTACTACTGGGAGTGTTATGCCCGCATCTTCAACCCCGACGGCACGCAGACGACCGACAAGTTCGGCCCGGACGAGCTGACTCCGGCCGACGACGCCGGTCACCTGGTCAAGGCCGTGAAGGACCACAAGATCTGGCGGCGCGCCGTCGACCACCCGTACGGCTTCCTGGGCGCGCTCGGCGCGGTCGTCCTCGGGGCGGCGGGGGCGGTCGTGACGAAGCTCGGCTGGCTCCGGGTCCTCGGCTGGATCGCGTTCCAGCCCGGTCCGGGGCCCCGCCCACCGGACGAGCCCGGCTCGCCGGTCCGGGTCCGCGTCCCGGTGGCCGCCGACACCGAGCGCAGGCGCGCCGCGCGGCCGGGCGCGGTGGTGGTGCTGGTCGGCGGGCTCGCGCTGGTCGCCGCTTCGGTGACGATGGTCGTCGCGATGCGCGGGCTCGGCGACGTCGGGGCCATCGGCTGGTTCTTCGCCGGGGTGTTCGCGCCGATCGGGCTGGTCGTGCTCGCCTTGGTGCCCTACGCCCATCGACGGCTGGTGTCGCCGGAGGTCGTCGAGATCTCCGTGGCGGAAGACGGCGTCCGGCAGCCGCGCGAAGACCGCCCGCCGGCCGTTGTCCCGTGGTCGTCGATCGACCGGCTCGTCCTCGAAGAGCGCGTGATCGGCAGCGACGTCGCCTGCCACCTCTCCCTGACCGGCGGCGGCCGCGAATTCCGGCTCCTGCCCGGGTTCCGCACCCGCTCACCGCGCGGCTTCCTGCTGTCCCCGGCGCTACCCGCGGACGAGGCCCGGCGACTGGCCGGGGCGTTCGAGCGGTACCACCCCGGCCGGGTCGAGTGGCCCGCTCGGGAGATCCGCCGTGGTGGGCTGGGGATCGTGCGCGCCGTCAAGCGCACCATCATCCGCTGGAAGGCCGGCCGGATTTCGGGTTCGATCGAATGACCGCGCCGCGCAGCGACCGTCTCGTCTTGTCGCGAACTGACGGACCCCACTGGGTCCTCGCCGGGGTGCTGCTCCTCGTTGCCGGCGGGTTCGTTTGGCTGACGCTCGCTTCGACGCGGAGTCCGGGCGCCGTGGGCTGGGTTTTCGGCGGCGGTTTCGGGCTGCTCGGCCTCATCTTGGTCGTCCGCTCGCTGCGCAAACCCGTTGTCAACGAGCTGGTCCTGGACGCCTCGGGGATCACGCGCATCGTCGGCGGTGTCGTCTGGGCGGTGCGCTGGGACGAACTGGCCGCCGTCGCCGTGCCGGCCGAGCCGGGCCGGGAACACTCCTTCCGGGTTGTTCTCGAGCCGGCCGATGCCCGGTTCCGGGAGCAGCGAGGGCTGGCCCCGGTGAGCGGGGGCCAGTACCTGGTAGCCGGGATGACGCTGTCGGTCTCCGAAGCCGAACGCGTCCGAGAGATCGCCGCGAAGCACGTCGGAGTGGCCGAACGGACGGTCACGCCGGTGTTGCGCGAACCGCCACCCCAGCCGGCGCCGGTCGCCGGGTTCGGGCCGGCGACCGTGCCCGAGCTCGACCACGTGAGCATCCACGTCAACGGGTGGGACCGCCGGAAGGTGTGGTTCTTCGACTCCGCCATGGTCCTGCTCGGCATCGGGGCGTACGTGGCAGCCGAGTTCGGCCCGGCCGGTTTCCTGCACACCGTCTTCCGGATCCTGCTCGGCGCGGTCATCGTGCTCGCCGCCGTGACTCACGCCTTCCACATGAACACCACCACGCGCAAGCTCCGGACCGACCTGCGGCTTTCGAACGTGGGCTTCCGGTGGAAGACGTACTACCGGAAGCTCGAACTGAACTGGCGCGAAGTCGCCGAACTCCGGCTGCTCACGAACGGTCAGCTGGAGCTCCGGCCGGTCGATCTCGATTTCCCGTTGCGCCACGGCGACTTCGAAGCGCTCGCCGTGGACGACGGCTGGTACCGGCTGCCGCGGGCGCTGAGCCCGGCGGCCGCGCGCAAGTTCGGCGAGTGCGCGCCCGCCCTGCTTCCCCGCGACGTCGTGCTGACCGTCGGGCGGGGCGGGGCGCCGCCGACGCCGATCACTCGGGGGGCTACGTGATCGGCGCCGGCGACCCGATGCCCGGCCCGGCTCGCGCCGGTTGGGGCAACGTCACCACGTCTCCGTGATGACGCACCTGGAGAGCGGGACCGGTCCGTGAAGTGACGACCGGAGGAAGGACATCCCCCGATCGAGTGACGGGTGTCCGCTGCTCGCATGATTGTCGCACTCAGCCCCGGATAAGTTACAAAAACCTTCACTTTCCTCCCGGCCGCCCGGGCTGACCTGGCCCGGACCGGGTTCGTGGCACAGTGCGGGGATGAACTCCGACGTACTCGTTGTGGGATCCGCCAATGCCGACCTCGTGGTCGCGGTGGACCGCCGGCCGGGCGGCGGCGAGACCGTGCTGGGCGGCGACACCGTGCTCTCGCCGGGCGGCAAGGGCGCCAACACGGCGGTCGCCGCGGGCCGGCTCGGCGCGGACGTCGCGCTCCTCGGCGCGGTCGGCGACGACTCCTACGGCAGGCTGCTGCTCGACTCGCTGCGCGCCGCGGGGGTGGACACCGGTCTGGTCCGGACCAGTGACCGGCCGACCGGCATCGCCTACATCACCGTCACGCCGGACGGCGAGAACTCGATCCTCGTCTCGCCCGGCGCCAACTCGACCCTGGAGCCCGGCGACGTCGACACCGTCTTCGAGGGGGTGCGGGTCATGGTCGCCTCGCTCGAGGTGCCGCTGCCGGCGGTCGAGCACGCCGTCGCGCGGGCCGCGGAGAACGGCGTCAAGGTGCTGTTGAACCTGTCCCCCGCGGCGAAGCTCTCGCCGGAGACGCTGGCCAAGCTCGACGTCCTGCTGGTCAACGAGCACGAGGCCGCGTGGCTGACCGGGCCCGGCGCGGACTTCCGGAAGCTGCTCGACCTCGGTCCGCACGCCGCCGTTGTCACGCTGGGCGCCGCCGGTGTGGTGGTCGTCGAAGCCGGCGAAGCCACCGAAGTCGCGTCGCCGAAGGTCGAGGCCGTCGACACCACCGGGGCCGGGGACGCCTTCGCCGGCGCGCTCGCGGCGTCCCTCGCCGACGGCGCCGACCTGGTCACCGCGGCGCGGCGCGCGGTGCGCGTCGCGGCCTTCAGCGTGACGCGGCACGGTGCGCAGCCGTCCTACCCGACGGCCGCCGACCTGGGGGAATGATCACGCGGCGGCCCGTGTTGGACGTCACATGGGCGATTCGTTCGGTTCGGCCTGGTGGCGCGGCTACGCCGCTCAGCTGAGGGCGATCGCGGAGGCGCGGCGACCCGACCACCTCGCGATCATGCCCCTCGACGAGACCCTGAAGGCGCTCGGCAAGCAGACCGAGGTCGACGAAGGCGTCTACGACGTCCCGCTGGAGGGCGTGGTCGGGACGGTCGCTCGCGCCGGCGACTTCGACCGTGAGTTCCGGCCGCGCAACCGGGCGCTGCGCGACCGCTGGGACCACCTGACACGGACGTCGGCGGACCTCCCGCCGGTGCGGCTCGTGCGGCTGTCCGACATGTTCTTCGTCGAGGACGGCCACCACCGCGTCGCCATCGCCCGCGCCCGCGGCGCCCGGACCATTCCCGCGCGGGTCCGCTGGATCAGCACGGTCGCGTGCGCGCTGCGCTGCCTGACGCTCGCCGACCTGCCGTCGAAGTCGGCCGAGCGGATGTTCCTCGAGCGTGTCCCGCTGCCGGACGACGTCCGCCTCGGGCTGTGGCTGGACGACCCGGCCGACTGGTTCCGGCTCGCCGACAGCGCCGAGGCCTGGGGTTTCCGCCGTATGCTGGCCGGACGGCCGGTGTCCAGCCGCGACGAGCTGGCCGAAGCCTGGTGGCACGAGGAGGTCCGGCCGGTGCTCGAACAGGTACGTCGGCGCGGCTTGTGCCCGCCACCACGAGATATCCAGACCTATCTGAGCTATGGTCTAGACCATGCCGTCTGAGCTTGCTGCCGTCTCCGCCGAGGGACGCCCGTCGCCGGAGTCGCTGTCCGGGGTCGCCGTCAGCCCCGGCCGCGCGAGTGGTCCCGTCGTCCACGTCGCGGAGCCGCTCGGCGAGCCCGCCGCCACCCCGGCCCCGGCCGACCCGGCGGCCGAGGCCGCCCGGATCGCCCCCGCGGCGGCGATCGTCGCCGGCCGGCTGGAGAAGCAGGCCGAGACCGCGACCGGTGAGGCCGCGACGATCCTGATCACGACCGCCGCGATGGCCGCCGACCCGGCGCTCGCCTCGCAGGCGGAACAGCTGGTGAAGACGCAGGGACTGCCCGCCGCGCGCGCCGTCTACCAGTCCGCGGAAGGCTTCGCGGAAGCGCTGGCCGCCGCGGGTGGGTACATGGCCGAGCGCGTCCGCGACGTGCGGGACGTGCGTGACCGGCTGATCGCCGAGCTGCTCGGCATCGCGCCGCCCGGGGTGCCCGAGCTGGCGTCGCCGAGCGTGCTGGTCGCGCGCGACCTCGCGCCGGCCGACACGGCAGGCCTCGACCCGGCCAAGGTGCTCGCCCTCGTCACCGAAGAAGGCGGCCCGACCAGCCACACGGCGATCCTGGCGCGTGCGCTCGGCATCCCGGCGGTCGTCGCGGTGCGCGGGCTGCTCGCGTGGGACGCGCAAGCGCTTGCGGTCGACGGCGACACGGGTGTCGTCGAGATCGCGGACCCGTCGGCCCCGGTCGTCACGGCGACGGTGGCGCAGCTCGCGGAGTGGAACGGCACGGGCGCGACGTCCGACGGCCACCGCGTGAAGGTCTACGGCAACGTCGGCTCCCCGGCCGACGCGCAGGCCGCGGCCGACGCGGGCGCCGAGGGAGTCGGCCTGTTCCGCACGGAGTTCTGCTACCTCGACGCCTCGGACGAGCCGTCGGTGGCCGACCAGCGCGCGGCGTACACGGCGGTGCTCTCGCCGTTCCGCGGCAAGCCGGTGATCGTCCGGACCCTGGACGCGGGCGCCGACAAGCCGCTCGCCTTCCTCTCCCCGGACGTCGAGCCGAACCCGGCGCTCGGCGTCCGCGGGCTGCGCGTGGCGTTCGACCGCCCCGAGGTGCTCGACCGTCAGCTCGAAGCCATCGCGGGCGCGGCGGAAGACTCCGGCGCCGAGGTCTCGGTGATGGCCCCGATGGTCGCGACGGTCGAGGAAGCGGCGTGGTTCGCCGACCGCGTCCGCGCGGCGGGCATCGCCCGGGCGGGCGTGATGATCGAGATCCCGGCCGCGGCGCTGAGCGCCCGCGAGATCCTCGAAGCGGTGGACTTCGTCTCGGTGGGCACGAACGACCTGGCCCAGTACACGTTCGCGGCCGACCGTCAGCTGGGCGCGGTCGCGAAGCTCAACGACCCGTGGCAGCCGGCACTGCTGCGCCTGCTCAAGCTCATCGGCGACGCGGCCCAGGCCACGGGCAAGCCGGCGGGCGTCTGCGGCGAAGCGGCGGCGGACCCGCGGCTGGCGCTGGTCCTGGCCGGCCTGGGCCTGACGAGCCTCTCGATGAACGCCCCGGCGGTCCGCACGGTGGGCGCGAGCCTGGCGAGCGTCACGCTGGCGGAGTGCCAGGCGGTGGCCGAAGCGGTACTGGCCACGTCGGACCCGACGGCGGCCCGCACGGCGGCGCGTCCCTGACCCGACTTCGACCGGCGCGACGATAAGGCGCCGGTCGAAGTCACGCAGGGCCTGGTTGCGAAGGGTGCCGGGCCCGCGGCAGGCATGGTCGCGAAGCCGAAGCGCGGCGGGCCAGCGGAAGGCCCGGTCGCGAAAGGTGCCGAGGCCCCGCGGTAGGGCCTGGTCCCGAAGGATGCGGACCGCGGCAGGCCCGCCTGCCAACCAATCAACCGACCCCACCCGCAGGGGTGCCCCCCACTTTCAGTCTATCGGTGATCACCGACGGTGCTGATCTGTGCGACCCTGACCAGGCGCAGTTGTCCACATTGACCGAGGGGTGTGGACAACCCGCCCCGTGAAGGCCACCACGAGACATCCGTGGTGGCCTTCACGGAAACTCGGCGACGGAGACTGTCGATCCAGCGCCGTCCCGCTCGACGCAGTGGTGAGCACCAAAGACCACCGAGCCGAGGGGACGCCGTCATGACCGCCACCATCGAAGCCCGAGCCGCTGCCGGGCCGGCCGTGGAGAGGGCCGGGCGCCGGGAATGGGTCGGCCTTGCCGTGCTGGCCCTGCCGACCCTGCTCGTCTCGCTGGACGTCTTCGTCCTCGTTCTCGCCCTGCCCAGGCTCGCCGCCGCACTGCACGCCGATGGCACGCAGCAGCTGTGGATCATGGACACCTACGGCTTCATGGTCGCCGGGTTCATGGTCACCATGGGGACGCTCGGCGATCGCGTCGGACGCCGGAAGCTGCTGCTCATCGGGGCGGCCGCCTTCGGGGTCGCCTCCGTCGCCGCGGCCTTCTCCACCAGCGCCGGCATGCTCATCGCCGCGCGGGCCGTGCTCGGGATCGCCGGGGCGACGCTCGCTCCGTCGACCCTCTCCCTGATCGGGACCCTCTTCAAGAACCCGCAGCAGCGCGCGCAGGCCATCGGCATCTGGGCCGGCTGCTTCACCGTCGGCGCCATCATCGGCCCGATGGTCGGCGGTTTCCTGCTCGAGCACTTCTGGTGGGGCTCGGTCTTCCTGCTCGGGGTGCCCGCCATGGTCCTGCTGCTGGTCATCGGCCCGAAGCTGCTCCCGGAGTACCGCGACGAGACCGCCGGCCGGCTCGACCTGCCCAGCGTCGGCCTCTCGCTCGGCGCGATCCTGCCCGCCGTCTACGGCGTCAAGGAGCTGGCTCGCGACGGCTTCCACCTCGTTCCCCTCGTCGCGCTCGCTGCCGGGCTGGCTGTCGGGTACGTCTTCGTGAAGCGGCAGCGCGCCCTGGAAGACCCGCTGGTCGACTTCAGCCTCTTCGCCGCGAAGGCCTTCCGGACCACGCTCGGCGGGATGCTCCTGTTCAGCATGCTCGGCGGCACCACGATGCTGTTCACCGCGCAGTTCCTGCAGGTCGCGCAGCACCTCTCGCCGGTCGGGGCGGCGCTGGGGCTGCTGCCCGGGATGGCCGCCTCCACCGTCAGCTTCCTCGCCGCGCCCGCGCTCGCGCGCCGGGTGAAGCCGAACGTCCTGATCGCCGGTGGGGTCGCGCTCGCCGCCGCCGGCATGGTGATCCTTGCCCTCGTCGACCCGGCCGGCGGACCCGCGTGGCCCGCGCTCGGGTTCGCCGTGACGTCGCTGGGCGTCGGGCCGATGGTCGCGCTCGGCACCGACCTCGTGGTCGGGTCGGTTCCGCAGCGCAAGGCCGGCGCCGCCGCGTCGCTGGCGCAGACCGTCAACGAGTTCGGATACGCCTTCGGCATCGCGACCGTCGGGACGCTGGGCAACGCCGTCGTCCGCGCGCACGGTCTGCCGAGCGGCCTGCACGTCGTCGCCGCGCTCGCCGCGACCGCGTTCGCCGTGCTCGTCTGGTTCGTCGCGCGGAACCTGCGGACCGCCTGACGTGCGAAGGCCTCCCCACCCGATGCCTGGGTGGGGAGGCCTTCTTGACGCCGGGGGCAGAGGGCCCCGGCTAGCCGAACAACCCCCGCCGGGGGTGCCGGATGACCAGCGAGCCGCCGTGGACCCGGCCGCTCAGTACGAACCGCGGGTTCCCCTGGTGCCCGTTGCTGCGCGTCTTGTCCTCGAGCGAGCCGAACTTGACGTCGGTGATCGAGTTGACGTCGACCGCCGCGTGCTCCGGGATGATGACCTCGACCGAGCCCCACTTGGCGTCGAGCTCGATGTGCACCACCGGCGACTGGACCTGGGCCTCGGTGAAGTCGAGCTTCGTCGAGCCGTACTTGTTCCGCACGACCATCTCGGGCGGCACCACCCATGGGCCGCTGCGGACCAGCGACGAGTACTTCGCGTTGAGCTCGAACCGGCGCCCGGTCGAGGAGTAACCGCCGTAGCCCGCCGGCGGCGCGTACGCCGGGGCGGCCGCGGCGGCCGCCGACGGGTGGTAGAGGCCCGCGAGGTCGGCCAGCACGGCGTTCAGCTCACCGCGGGTCCGCGACGCGAGCGCGCGGTCGGTGCGTTCGGTGAACTCGTCGAGGTCGATCATGCCGCGGCCGATCGCCTTCTGCAGCACGCCGACGACGTGCTCCCGCTCGTCGTCGGAGACCCGGAGGTCGCGCTCGCTCAACGGCTTGGTCTCGGTCACCGGTTCCGCCGCCTTGGTCTCTTCCTCGCCCATGGTCACGATGGTAGAACCGGAACTCACCAGGGAGATCGGGGGAAAACCCTGAACGGACCCGTATTCCGCGGCGCCGCCGTCGGCGCGGCCCTCCTGCTGCTGTCCGGGTGCACCGGCGAAGCGCCACCACCGCCGCCGCCACCGGAGCCTTCGGCAACCGCCCCGCCGACCACGCGGTCGCTGCCGGACGGGCTCCTGGGCGTCCAGGCGACCGGCGGCATCGGGGTCACCGCGCTGCTGCCCACCTCGGGCCCGACCGTCTTCGACTCCGACGGCGGTCCGGCGGGCACACCGCCGGGTTATCCGGGCGGTGACGTCGCCTTCGCCGTCGTCCGCGTCGGCAAGTCCGCGGTGCTGACCGCCCAGCCGAGGGACGCGAACAACAAGGAGCCGTTCGAAGTCCTGGCCTACACCGGCCCGGCGACACCGCCGCGCCCGCTGGGCCGCGCGTGGTCGGTCGCGCCGGACGCCGACGGCACCGGGGTGTGGGTCATCCGGCAGGACTCGCCCGACAACTGCCGGCTGCAGCACGTCACGCTCGCCGGCGGCGAGGCCGGGCACGGCCAGTCCGCCAGCTGCCGCACCCTGGTCCGCGGGGAAAGCGCGCACGGCCTGCTGATCACCATCAACGCCGAGGTCGCCGAGTCGACCGACGCGCTCATCGACCCGGAAACCGGCCGCACGGTCCAGCAAGCGCCGCGCATCCTCGCCGTCTCCGGGGACCGGATGCTGCTCGACGGCCTCGTCGAGCTCACCCTCGTCGACCTGGAGACCGGCGCCCGCAAGCAGCTCAGCCGACCGGCGGTCGGGTCGACCCCCACGGTGGTGCCGTCGCGGGACGGCGCCGTCTGGGCCGCCGACTTCCCGAACCCCTCCTACCGCGGCACCAGCACGCAGACCCGGGACATCTGGCTGCTCCACCCGGACACGCTGACCTGGGAACACACCCCGGCGATGCCGTTCATCACCGAGCACCTCGGGCGGGGCGGCGGGATCGACTGGACGGACCAGGGCGACCTCGTCCTGGCCGACGGCGTCCTCGCCGCGACGCACCCGGGCGAGCCGTCGTGGCGGATGGGCAAGGCGGCCCTGCCGAAGGGCGACTGGGGCGGCCTCGCCGTGCTCCCCTGAGGGTCACTCCTCGTCGAGGCCGTGTTCGATCGCGTACCGGGCCAGCTCGACGCGGTTGTGCAGCTGCAGCTTCCGCAGCGTCGACTGCACGTGGTTCTCCACCGTGCGGTGCGACAGCACGAGCCGCTCGGCGATCTGGCGCGCCGTCAGCCCCTTCGCGACCAGGCGCAGGACGTCGGTTTCGCGCTCGGTGAGCCGCGGCGGCTCGGCCCCTTCCGCCGGTGCGTCGGCCATCCGCCGGTACTCGCCGAGCACCAGCCCGGCCAGGCCCGCGGTGAACACCGGGTCGCCGGCGGCGGTCCGGTGCACGGCGTCCACCAGCTCCGCCGCGGACGCCGACTTGACCAGATAACCGGACGCGCCGGCCTTCACCGCCTCCAAGACGTCCTTGTGCTCGCCGCTCGCGGACAGCACCAGCACCTTCGTCGACGGCAGCGCCGCGGTGATCTCACGGGTGGCGTCGACGCCGGAGGTGCTGCCGAGGTTGAGGTCCATCAGCACGACGTCCGGGCGCACGGTCCGCGCGATCCGCAGCGCCGCGTCGGCGTCCGGCGCGGTCGCGCGGACGTCGAAGCCGTGCTCGGTCAGGTCGCGGGCCACGCCGTCGCGCCAGATCGGGTGGTCGTCGACCACCATGACGGAAATCATTTCGCACCCCTTGTGCTCGGCACCCTGACCTCCCACTCCGTGCCCCGGCCGGGCGCGGTGTCGAGGGACGCGCTCCCGCCCAGGTCGCGGACCCTCCCCCGGATGGATTCCACCACGCCGAGGTGCCCGGCCGAAGCCGCTCGCTCGAGGACGCCGTCGGCGATGCCGGGGCCGTCGTCGCGGATGCTGACCACGACCTCGTCGCCGAGGTCTTCCAGCAGCACCCACGCCTGCGCGCCGGGGCCGGCGTGCTTGTCGACGTTCGCGAGCGCTTCGCGGGTGACGGCGAGCAGCTCACCGGTGACGTGCGCGGGCAGCTCGACGTCGTCGGCGGGGGTCGAGACCTGCACGGACGACGTCGCGAGCAGCTGCAACGCCGCCCGCAGGCTCGCCGTGCCGCGGTCGTTCGGCGCCAGCGGCTCGGTGGTCACCAGCGCGCGCAGCGCGATCTCCTGCTCGCCGGCGAGGCGGGCCAGCTCGGCCGCTTCGCCGCCGACCTCGTTGCCGCGCTTGCGGACCCGGGCGAGCACCTGCAGGACGCTGTCGTGGATCGACCTCGCCAGCCGTTCCCGCTCGGCCGTCGCCGCTTCCTTCCGCAGCGCCTGCTCCAGCCGGCCGGCGGCCTGCCGGCTCAGCGTCGCCGCCATCCCGACGAGCAGCCCGGCGGCGGCGAGCAGGACGCCGTCGCGGGCGACGTCGAGGTCGAACTTCTCCCGCGCCAGCCCGGTCGCCACGCCGACGACGAGCCCGGCGAGCACCCCGCCCACCGCGCCGAAGCGCGCGCCGGCGGCCACCGGCGGCACCGCCGCCCAGACCGTCGTGATCAGCGGGACGTTCAGCGCGAACTGCGCGTCGCTCAGCACCAGCGGCGAGGTCAGCAGCAGCCCGGTTCCGATGACGAGGTCCACGACGACCAGCCACGGCGGCCGGGTCCGCTCGCGCAGGTACAGCAGGCTGATCACGACCGACCAGACGGCCATCACGCCCAGCAGCGTCCAGGCGAGCCACTCGCGGCGGTAGTGCTCGTGCTGCACGATCACCGTGCCGCAGGCGAACGCCCAGGTGAGCACGCGGAACGCGACCACGCCGCGCCACAGCGGCGTGATCGGGTCCGGGGCCCGCCGGACGGTCACGGCTTGCGGTCGCGCTTCGGCGGTTCGGCCGTCGACGCGTCGGCTTCGTCCTCGCCGCGCGTCGCGATTTCGGCCTTCGGGCCGCCGGGGGCCGCGTCGTTCGGCTGCGCGGCCTGGTCCTTGAGGACATCGACCGCGGCCGGGTCCGGGTCGGTCTCGTGCAGCAGCGACCGGACGCCCGCGTTCAGCACGGCCAGCAGCGGCACGGCCAGCAGCGCGCCGGCGATCCCGCCCGCGACCAGGCCGGCGGTGATGGCCAGGACCACGGCCAGCGGGTGCAGCTTCACCGCGCGTCCGAGCAGCAGCGGCTGCAGGATGTGGCTCTCCAGCTGCATCACGCCGATCACGATGGCCAGCACGATCACCGCGCCGATGAACCCGTTGGTCACGAGCGCGATGAGCACCGCGACCCCGCCGGTGATGACCGCGCCGATGATCGGGATGAACGCGCCGATGAAGACCAGCGTCGCCAGCGGGATCACCAGCGGCACACCCATGATCCACAGGCCGATGCCGATGCCGACGGCGTCCACCACGGCCACCGCGGCCGTCGCTCGCACGTAGCTGACCAGCGAGGCGAACCCACGGCGGCCGGCGACGTCGACCCGGTTGCGGACCCGCCGCGGCGCGGCGCGGACCAGGAACGACCAGATGCCGTCCCCGCCGCTGAGGAAGAAGATCGTGATGAAGAGCGTCAGCAGGAAGCCGGTGAGGATCTCGCCGACGGTGCTCGCCGTGGTCAGCGCGGTCGTCGTGATGGACGCCTGGTTGTTCTGGATGAACCCGATCGCCTGGTTGATGAAGTCCTGGATCTGCTCCTGCCGCAGGTGCGGCGGGCCGTTGAGCAGCCAGTTCTTGATCTGGTCGAGGCTCGCGTTCACCTGCTGCTGCAGCTGCGGCAGGCCGGAGGAGAACTGCGTGACGACGAACGTCAGCAGCCCGCCCAGCACGGCCAGCCCGGCGATCAGCACGATCGCCGTCGCCAGCCCGCGCGGGAACCGCACCGCGACCAGCTTCTGCACCGCCGGCGCCAGCAGCGCGGACACCAGCAGGGCGATCGACAGCGGGATGACGACCACCGACAGGTAGCCGATCACCCACACGACCGCGTACAGCGCGGCGACCACCACGATGAACCGCCACGCGAGCGCCGCGCTGATGCGCAGGCCCCGCGGGATCAGGCTGGTGACGTCTTCGTGCTCCGTCAGGAACGGGGTTTCGCGTCGCGCGTGGCTCACCGGCTCACCGTACTGGCTGGAGTGTCCGTTTCGTGGGACTGCCAGGAATGATTGCCGAGTGTCACCCCGGGCTACACGCTGTGTTCGTCACACGATGGGGGTATCAAGTCGTGTCGAGGGTGCGCGACGGCTTCCGGGTTTGGTTAGGTCGCTTCCGCAACGACAAGTTGCCGATTGGTCACGGAACACACACGAGGAGACAACGGGTGCCGAACACCGCGGCGAACGAGGGGCAGGGCGCCAAGCGCTCGAGCCGGCTCGTGACGCGTGCGCTGTTCGTGCTCGGTGGCGCGCTGGCCGGCACCGCCGCCGCGTGGCTCGTCTCCTCCGCCACCGCGTCCGCCGACACCGTCGAGGTGGGCACCTCGTCCGTCGTGCCGGTGACCGACGCGACGGCCGGTGACCTCGGCGACGTGAACCACGGTGTCGCCGGCTTCTCCGACGACGTCGCCGCTTCGCCCCAGGCCGCCACGGCGTGGAGCGAGCCGGAGCGCGTCCGCGACTCGGTCTCGGAACTCACCGAGCAGGCCGTCGTGAGCCCGGCGCACCGCACCCTCGGCGCGGTCGAGCACATCGTCCGCAAGCCGCAGGACACCCGCCAGGTCCTCGAGCAGGCCTTCACCCCCGAGCCGGCCGCCCACGACGTGTGGCAGCTGCTCGACCCGGCCGGCCACGAAAACCTGGTCCAGCTCCCGGGGCTCGCCCCGGCCGAGCAGGAGCCGGCGACCCCGGTCGCCGCCCCGGCCACGGACGCGGTCGCCGTCTCGACCGTCCAGCTCCCCGCCGCTTCGCGAGCCGCGCTCGTGCTGCCGACGGGTGTCCAGCACGAAGACGGCACCGGTGCCGCGGGCGAGTCCCGTGACAAGCACCGCGACCTGCCGTCGCCGCTGGTTCCGGTGCAGCTTCCGGCCGCACCGTCCGTTCCGACCGCTCCGGGTGGCTCCTCGGCCCCCGGTGGTCACCTCGACGGCCTGAACCTCGGCGTCCCCTCGTGGGTCTCCTCGGCCGTCAGCGATGCCGCCGCCAGCGCTTACCGCAGCGGCCTGCGCCACGTGGCGCCCACCCCGGGCGAGCAGCCCGGTGTCACTCCTGACTGAACACCTCCCTTCACGGGTCGCTGACGCGCCCAAGTCCGTCTGCATCTGACGGCTCTGCGTCCGCGGACATCCCGTGACACGGCGGTGCGCTTTTTCGCGCCCGCAAGAAGTTCCTTTCCCCTCGGTGCGTATCGACGCACCCCCATAAGCCCGCAAGGGAACCCGAAATAAAGGAGAAAAACCCCATGCAGACGTGGGCAAAGCGCGGACTCCAGACCGCACTTGTCACCGGTGGGTTGCTGATGCTGGGTACCGGCATCGCTTCGGCCGACGAGAACGTCAACCCGGACGCCCCGGCCTCCCCGCTCGACCTCAACGTGACGGTCCCCATCCAGGAGGCCAACAACGCGGTCGGCACCCCCTTCGGCCAGCTGGACCTGCCCGCCGGGCAGACGGAGCTGAGCACCAAGCCGGTCACCAACGCCGCGAACGAGGCTGCCAAGCAGCTCGACGAGGCGAGCCCGATCAGCCAGAGCACCCTCGGCGGTGTCACGAAGGCCGACGGCGCGGGCGCCTTCACCCCGGGCCACCGGAACCTCAAGGGCAACAAGGTCACCGGCGACGTCGTCGTCCCGATCCAGATCGTGGACAACGCGGTCGGCGCGATCGGCGACGCGAACGTCGAGGGTGGCAACCACTCGCAGACCTGGGAGCACAACCAGGACATCGCGACGACGGGTGAGGACTCCAGCCTCGCGGGCAACGCGGTCGCCCTCGACTGGGCGCTCCCCGTGCAGATCGCGGGCAACGGCGGCGGCGTCGCCGGCGGCACCGGCCGGGTGACCGGCGGGTCGGCCGACCAGAGCGCCACCGAGACCGGGAACGTCGACACCAACGGTGACGGCTCGGCCTTCTCCGGCAACGTCGTGGCGGGCCAGTTCGCCACCCCGGTCCAGGTGACCGGCAACGCCGCTTCGTACCTGCTCGGCAACGGCCAGAGCCACGGCTACACCGCCGACACCGTCGCGACCTCCGGCGGCTCGCTGTTCAGCTCCGGCGACAACAGCTCGGCCTCGGGCAACGTGGTCGGCGCGCCGATCGCCCTGCCGGTCAAGTTCAACTGCAACTCGGGCGCCGTGTGGGGCTCGCTGTCGAACTCCGACGGCTGCACCACCTCCGCCGACGCGACGGCCGGGGACACCCGCGACGGCAGCCTCGGCATCCCGACCTACCTCGAGACGAGCGGCAACGACTCGTTCCTGTCCGGCAACGGCGGGGCGGCCTCGCTGTCCCCGATCGCGAACGTCGCGGGTGTCGCCGGCTCGTGGATCGGGAAGGCTTCCTCGGGCATCCCCGAGGGCAGCAGCTCCTCCAGCACGGTCGACTCGGGCGGCTTCGTCAAGACCGCGGGTGACGACGGCAGCGGCTCGGGCAACGTCCTGAACCCGTCGGTCGCGCTGCCGGTCGAGGCCTTCGGCATCGGTGGCACCTACATCGGCCAGGCCGACGCGGCGCACGACAACACCACCGACGCCAACGCGGGCAACGGCAGCTACACCCGGGGCAACGACTCCGTGCTGGGTGGCAACATCGTCAACACCCAGACCGCGGGCGCGCCCGAGGTCTTCGGCATCGGCGGCAGCCACATCGGCAACGCGACCGGCTCGGCGACCGAGGACAAGGTCGTCACCGCCGGGGCGTACGACGGCACGCAGGGCAACGACTCGTCCGGCTCGGGCAACGTCGTGCAGGTGCCGGTCGGCCTGCCCGCCGAGGTCTTCGGCGTGGGCGGCTCCTTCATCGGCCAGGGCTCCGGCTCGGCCGACGAGACCAAGGTCGTCTCCGGCGGCGGCGGTGGCAGCACGCACGACGACAACGGCTTCCTGAGCTCGAACCTGGGCACCGTGCCGGCTTCGCTGCCGGTGCAGGTCGCCAACATCGGCGGCGCGTTCGTCGGCCAGGGCCACGGCAAGGGCTCGACCGACACGACGTCCAACGCGGGCGGCGACGTCACGGCGAACGGCCCCGCGGGCGCCGGCGCCGGCAACATCGTCGAGGCCCCGGTCTCGCTCCCGGTGCTGGCCGCCGGCAGCGGCGCCGCCCTCGCGGGCATCGGCACCGGTGAGAACGACAACATCACCGACTCCTCGGCGGGCGGCGACGCCCTCACCGACGGGCAGGACGGTGCGATCGCCGGCAACATCGTGAAGACCCCGGTCGCGGGTGCCGCGCAGCTGTTCAGCGACGGTGTCGCGGGCGGTGCCCTGGGCCACGGCCTGGGCACGAGCGACACGATGTCGCAGGCCGGCGGCGACGCCACCACCAACGGTGACGGTGGCGCGATCGCCGGCGACATCGTGGGCGCGGACGCGCTTCCGGTGGCGCAGATCTTCGGCGACGCGGTGAGCGTCGGCGGCGTCTCCAGCGGCAACGGCCAGAACACCACCACGGTGACCGACGCGGGCGACGACACCACCTCCGGTGTCGAAGGCGCGCTGGCCGGCGACATCCTGGACCTCCCGGCGACGGCGATCGCCCAGTTCTTCGGCGACGCGGTGGCCGTGGGCGGCGTGGCTCACGCGAACGGTGACGACGTCCTCACCACGGACAACGGTGGCGAGTCGGACACCGAGGGTGACGGGTCGAGCCTGTCGGGGTACAACTTCTACCACGACGTCGTGGCGCCGGTGCAGGTCTTCGGGGTGCCCCTGGAGCTGCTCGGGGTGGCCACCGCGGACGCGACCGACATGACGATCATCGACGGGGAAGCCACGGACGCGGCTGACTCGATCGCGAACCCGGTCGAGGGTTCGGAGCTGGGCGCCGGCGAGCTGCCGTCGCTGACCGGGCTGACCAGTGGCCTGCCGACAGCGGGGCTGCCCACCGAAGGCCTGTCCACGCTGCCGATGACCGTCCCGGCCCAGCGTGCCGACGTGCCGGTGAGCACCCCGATGTCCGGGCTGCTGCCGCACCTGCCCACCGCCGGCCTGCCCGGCCTCAGCGCCCTCTCGGCGCTGGGTGGCGGCAGCACGCAGCGTGCGGACCTGCCGACCGGTGGCCTGCCCACCGCCGGTGGTCTGCCCGGCCTGAGCAGCCTCTCCGCGCTGGGTGGTGCCCTGCCCGGGCACGGCGGCACCGAGCGTGCGGACCTGCCGACCGCCGGCCTGCCCGTCGCCGTGCCGGCGCTGCCGGCCCTCGGTGGCGTCCCGGCCCTGCCGGTTGCCATCCCGGTGACCCCGGCCCTGCCGACGACCCCGGCGCTGCCGGTCGCGCTGCCCGCGGCCCCGGCCCTGCCGACCGCGATGCCGGCCCTGCCGGTCAACGCGAAGCTGCCGGTGCTGGACAGCGCGGCCCCGGCCGCGCAGGTCCCGGCCATGTCGGGCCTCGACTCCACCGGCTTCCTCGCGAAGCTGCTGGGTCTGGTCAAGCGCAAGTAGTTCGGTGACGCCGGGCGGGTTCAGCCAGAGCCCGCCCGGCCCCCAACTCCCGTCCGGCGTTCCACCGCGCCGCGAGGTTTCCTCGCACGGAACGTCCGACGATCGCGAGAACGCTCCTTCCCTGGAGACGGCGAGCCCCAGGAACCGATCAGGTTCCTGGGGCTCGTTCGTGTCCGGGGTCCGGTCAGGAGAACTGGAGAGAACGCTTCGCCAGGCCGTGCCAGAAGCCGTCGATCACCGTGCGGCCTTCCGCCGAGCTCGCGCCGAGGGAGACGAACAGCGGCGCGAAGTGCTCGGTGCGCGGGTGCGCGAGCGTGGCCGCCGGGGCCTTGTGCCGGAAGTCGAGCAGCGTGTCGACGTCACCGCTGCCCAGGACCTCCGCACCCCAGTGGTCGAACTCGGCCGACCACGCCGGCGGGGTCCCGTCGGTGGCGCGGGCCATGCCGCTGAGGTTGTGCGTGAAGAAGCCGCTGCCGATGATCAGCACACCTTCGTCGCGCAGCGGCGCGAGCTTGCGGCCGACGTCGAACAGCTGCTGCGGGTCGAGCGACGGCATCGAGACCTGCAGCACCGGGACGTCGGCGTCCGGGTACATCTCGACGAGCGGCACGTAGGCGCCGTGGTCGAGGCCGCGGTCGGGCGCCTCGTGCACCGGCGTTTCCGGCGTGCGAAGCAGCTTCTTCACCTTCGCCGCCAGCTCCGGCGCGCCGGGCGACTCGTACTTCACCGCGTAGTAGCGGTCGGGGAAACCCCAGAAGTCGTAGACCAGCGGCACCGTCGTGGTGGCCCCGATGGTCAGCGGCGCCTCCTCCCAGTGCGCCGAGACGACCAGGATCGCGCGGGGCTTCGGCAGGTCGGCCGCCCAGCCGGCGAGCTGGCGGGTCCACGTGGTGTCGTCGGCGAGGGGCGGGGCGCCGTGGCTGAGGTAGAGGACCGGGGTGCGGGTCATCAACGGCTCCAGTGCTTGAAAGTTCAACTAATGGAGTCTACGACGTCCTCGCGGTCCGGGATATTCCTCAGGCGGCTTCGAGGTTTGCGGCGCAGCGCTCCAGCGTCCGGACCGTCGTGCGGTAGTCGTCGTCGCTGATGCCCTCGGTCACCGCGGCCCGGAACGCTTTGACGCGCGCTTCGACCCGCGCGTGCGCCGCACGGCCGGCGTCGCTCAGCGCGCCGTCTCCGGCAACCCAGCCGCGGGCGCGCAGGTCGGCGATCTTCGAGGTCATCGACCCCTCGGCGGCGACGAACGGCGCCAGTGCCGCGTCGACCTCCTCCGGCGTACGCGCGCCGCCGGCGATCGTGTTGAGTACCTGCCAGTGCCGGCGGGTCAGCGAGTCCGCTTCGAGGGCCTGGGTCATGGAGGATTCGAGAAGCTCGTGGACGTGGCGAAGCCACCAGCCGAGGGGTTTCATGGATACTCCGACATGTGGATGAACAACTACATGTAAAAGTACATGTAGTGCGGAAGTGGGGCAACCATGACGGACGCCGTGGCCGAGGTCGAACGCGGGATGATCGCGATCCGCCGCAGCCAGCAGCGGCGCGCGCTGAGCCGGATCGGCAAGGCTCGCGGCCAGGGCGCGCACGACCCGGTGCACGAGCTGCTCGACGTCGTCGAAGAGCTCGCCGAGCGCGGTGAACCCAGCACGGTGACGGCCCTGAGCACGGCGATGGGCGTCGACCAGCCGCGCGCGAGCCGGCTCGTGGCGCGCGCCGTCGAACAGGGCCTGCTCCGCCGCGAAGCCGACCAGCACGACGGACGGCGTGCGGTGCTCGTGCCGACCGAGGACGGCCAGGCCCACCTCGACCGGACCCACGCCTTCCGGCGCTCGGTGTTCGCCGAGGTCATGGCGGACTGGCCGGACGAAGACCGGGCGGACTTCGGCCGGCTCCTCACGGCGTTCGTCCGCGGGTACAGCGCTCTCGGTTAGTCGTGCGAGAGGTCGACGAACCGGCTGTAGTGCAGCTGGTGCGCGACGGTGATCGTCGCCGTCGGCCCGGCACGGTGCTTGGCGATGATCAGGTCCGCCTCGCCGGCGCGCGGGTCGTCCCGCTCCCAGGCGTCCGGGCGGTTGACCAGGATGACGAGGTCGGCGTCCTGCTCCAGCGAGCCGGACTCACGCAGGTCGGACAGCATCGGGCGCTTGTCCGTCCGCTGCTCGGGACCACGGTTCAGCTGGCTGATCGCGATCACCGGGACCTCGATCTCCTTCGCCAGCAGCTTCATCTGCCGCGAGAACTCCGAGACTTCCTGCTGCCGCGACTCCACGCGCTTGCCGGACGTCATCAGCTGGAGGTAGTCGAGGACGACGAGCTTGAGGTCGTGCCGCTGCTTGAGCCGCCGGGCCTTCGCGCGGATCTCCATCATCGTCATGTTCGGCGAGTCGTCGACGAACAGCGGCGCCTCGGACACCTCGCTCATCCGCCGCGCCAGCCGCGTCCAGTCGTCGTCGGACATCTTGCCACCACGCATGTCGGCCAGGCGGATCTTCGCCTCGGCCGAGAGCATGCGCATGACGATCTCGGTCCGGCTCATTTCCAGCGAGAAGATGACGCTGGTCATGCCGTGCCGGATGGACGCGGACCGCGCGAAGTCCAGCCCCAGGGTCGAGTTGTGCGTCGGCACCATCGACGGCCCGGCCAGGTAGAGGTGGTCCGGCGCGTCGACCTCCACGCACCGGACGGGGACGGACGGCAGGGGCCGGACGTCGACGACGTAGTGCAGGTGCGGGCGGCAGGCCACGCCGGTCAGCCGCTCCTTGTGCAGCAGGTGCTTGCGCTGCAGCCGGAACACCCGGTCCTGGGTCGTGAAGCTGACGACGTAGGCCGTGGAGGTCGCCTCGCTGCGTCCGGCGACCTGACGGGTGGTCATCGAGCACCGGTATCCGAGGCTGACGATCAGCTCGCGGGTCTGCTCGGCCATGACCTTGTTCGTCACCGAGAACTGCGCGGCTCCCGCGTGGTTGACCGTGCCGTCGGTGTCGAGCAACCCGGCCAGCAGCGCGCGCCGCTGTTCGACGGAAGCTCGCAGGTATTCGGCGGGAATGTGCTTGTTTCCGAGCACACCCAACGTCCGCAGGATGGCTTGCACGCTGCCGTGGTGGCCGCGGCATTCCTGGCACAGGCGGAGCCCGGTGGACGGCTTCCCGCAGTCCGGGCAGGTCGGCGGGGCAGCCGGCGCGCTGCGGAAGCGCACCTTGCCGCCACAGGAGCGTCCGCAGGTGCGCACCTGTGAGGTCTGCGGGGTGAACGGGGTTCCGCACACTTCGCAAGCCCGGTACGCCACGGGTTCCGGGGCCGGGAGCCGCAAGGTGTACAGCAGGTCGCCGTGGCTCTCGGCCAGCAGGCCACCGTCCCCCTCGATGAGACAGATGATCTCGGGGTCCGCCGTGGTGAAGCGGGCGCTGGCCGAGTGGCCGTCGCCGAGCCAGGCACCGAGGACGTACGGGTGCAGCGGTAGTGCCCGCTCCGGCAGGTCCAACGCTCCGGCGTGCTTGATCGAGTGGTTGGCGCGGTGGTCCGCCGTCTCGCAGCGCAGAGTCCTCGCCAGCTCCTCGGTCGTCCGCACCGTGGCCCCGACGACGGGTTGCCGTCGAGCACGACGAGCCTCTTGGGCGGCACGCCGCGAGGCACGGGTGTCCGTGAGCCATTGATGTTCCGCATCGGCGACGATCACCGTGCCGTCCGAGAACTCGACCTCGTAGCATGGCCGGCCGGCCATGACGTCGGTGGCCGCGACCACGGTTGTCGGCCGTCCGTTCGCGCCGATCAGCTGGTCACCGGGCTGGACTTCACCCATGGTCGTCCAGCCGTCCGGGGTGGGCAAGCGGGTGTCCAGCGAGAGGGCCTTGCCGACACCGGGGCGTGCCGCGACGATGATCATCTGGCCGGGGTGCAGGCCGTTGGTCAGCTCGTCGAAGTCGGTGAAGCCGGTCGGGATGCCCTGGGACTGGCCGCCGCGGGAGGCGATCGCGTCGATCTCGTCCATCGTCGGCTGCAGCAGCTCTTCCAGCGCGACGTAGTCCTCGCTGGTGCGGCGCTCGGTGACGTCGTAGATCGCGGCCTGCGCGCGGTCGACCACCTCGTCGATGCTCGCGCCGTCGCCGGCGGCCGCGCCGTAGCCGTACTGGACGATGCGGGTGCCCGCCTCGACCAGGCGGCGCAGCACCGCCTTCTCCGAGACGATCTCCGCGTAGTAGCCCGCGTTCGCCGCCGTCGGGACCGTCGCGATCAGCGTGTGCAGGTAGGGCGCGCCGCCGACGCGGCCGAGTTCGCCGCGCCGCTCGAGCTCCGCCGACACCGTGATCGGGTCGGCCGGCTCGCCGCGGCCGTAGAGGTCGAGGACGCAGTCGTAGATCGCCTGGTGCGCGGGGCGGTAGAAGTCGTCGGGGCCGAGCGCTTCGATGACGTCGGCCACCGCGTCCTTGGACAGCAGCATGCCGCCGAGCACGGACTGCTCGGCCGCGATGTCCTGCGGCGGCTGGCGGTCGAACCCGCCACCGGAGCCGGGGTCGCTCGGACCCGGGTCGTTTTCCGCATACATCGGACTGCGGTCGTCGGTCAGCGCCACCGCCCCGGACACCTCCTCATCGTGTCGAACACCCGTTCGAGTATGCCGGATCTTCGCTCTCGAAGCACGCGGCTCGATCCGCGCCACCCGTCTGCCGGGCCTCGTCCCCGATGATCGGCGAGAACGCCGCCCGACTCTCGGAGGCACGCCGGGCACCACCGTGAGTACAGGCCCGAGCGGGCACGCTAGATCCCCCGGAAGGCCGAAGGCAATTCAGCATGGGGACCCATCTGTGGACAACCTGGGGATGAATGGGGGTAACCAGTCACAGGCGCCCTGAGAGCTGTGGACAAGTTGGGGACAAGCGTGATCGGCTTCGATGAATGTGCAGGTCAGGGTCTGTGAACAAGGTGTGGAGAACTCTCCGAAAACTCGTGCGGCGTGTCGCGCCAACTCCGTTGTTCGGCGTGTCGTGGACCAGCTCGGGCCCATTGAGCCACCGGGCCTGTGGATGAATATCACTGTGGGTAGAGCCGCCACCCGGTGGGCTGAACGGCCGGAGAGTCAGGCCGCGGTGAGCCGACCCTGTGCGCTGCGTAACCGCTCGGCGAGAACGCGCTGGTCGGCCGGGGTGAAGGCGATCCGGTTCTCCCCGCGCCCCGGAACCTCCTCGGTCAGCCAGCGGCCTTCCGACGTATCGATGTAGTTCACCGGGCGTTCGATTCGCTGCCAGGCACCCGTTCGGCTGCGGGCCGCGACGTAGAGGCTCCCACTCCCCATTCGGCGTAGTGCCAGGATCCGCCGGAGCTCTTCGACCTCGTGCGACCCCTCGGCCGGGCGGTCGTTGCGGAGCACCGCGAACCCGCCGTCGTCGCTGCCGCGGGCGGTGCCTTCGAGCTGGCTCTTCGGCACCGCGAGGGGGGTCCCGCGCCCCGGCGCCAGCTTCGGGATCTGGCCGAGGAAGTCGTCGAGCAGCGAGCCGGGGCGGGACGACTCCAGCACCACGACGTCGTGCTCCTCGTGCTTGGCCAGCACGAACGCCTCACCGCCGGCACTGCCGGCGAGCAGCCGGTAGCTGACCGGCTTGCCCTGGAAACCGCCGTCGACCCAGCCGTAGTACTCCAGCTGCGGGCGGGCGATCGCTTCGACCGTCGCGACGAACCCGGGGTGCATGCCGCGCGGGCCGAACAGCCCGGCCTTGCCGAGCTCGGCGTTGACACGCTCGTCCTCGGCGTGCAGGGCTTCTTCGCTGTACCAGGTCGGCGTCTCGGACAGCACGGTGTGCGGCTCGCCGCCCCGGCGCCGGATCAGGTTGACCAGGGTGCCGGTCGTGATGGTGACCTGCCTGTCCAGCACCGCTCTTCCCCCCAGGTGAAGACTCGAAATCGGTGAACGAAATCCGGGCGCGCCCATCTTGGCACGCGCCCGGGCCTCCCGCGTGCGCTACTCGCCGATGACCGGCGGCGCGGTCAGCTCGTCGGAGCCGAAGATCTCGTTCGGGTCGTCGCCGAGCAGGTACTTCGAGGTGCGTTCCTCGTCCCCGCCGCCCTGGCCCTTGGCGCCGTGACCCATGCCGCCCATGCCGCCCATCCCGGTGGCGCCGCCGCGGCCGGCTCCCGCGCCGCCCGCGCCCATCGCGCCGCCGGCTCCCGCGCCGCGGCCCATGCCGCCCGCTCCCGCGCCAGCCCCGCCCGGCACGGCCGCGCCGGTCGAGCCGCCGGGCCCGAAGCCCCCGCCGCCCGGGCCGAAGCCCGCCGACGGGTCGCCGATGCCACCGAGCCCGCTTGAGCCGCCGGGGCCGAACCCGCCACCACCGCCGCCGCCGCCGGAGAAGCTCGGGGTGCCGCCGGGGCCGAAGCCCGGCACCCCGGGCACGTCCGAAGGCGAGAAACCCGAGGCGTTCGTGCCGTCGCTGAAGTTCGGCGGGGTGTAGCTGCCCGGGCCCGGGATCTTCGACGGGTCGTAGCTGCCGCTCGGCACCTTCGACGGGTCGAAGCCGGGCACCTTGGACGGGTCGAAGCTCCCGCCGGGCACCTTCGACGGGTCGAAGCTGCCACCGGGGGTGTTCGGCGGGCCGCCGAACGACGGGACACTGCCCGGCCCCGGCATGTTCACGCCGCCGGGCCCGCCGCCCGGGGCGCCGCCGCGCTCGCCGCCGCCGCCGCCGTCGTTCCCGTTCTTGTCGCCCGGCTTCTTCTTGCCGTCCTTGCCGTTGTCGACGTCGACGTTCTCCTGCTGCCCCTTGAGCGCCGAGTACGCCGGCATCTTCTGACCGTTGTCGTTGCTCGCCTTGTAGTAGGTGTTGAAGGCGTCGACGTTGGCCTGGCCCTTGGTGTTGTAGTCGCGGATCGCCCGGTCGGTGTCGGTCGTCCACGGCGTCACCGCGTTGAGCAGGTTGTTCTTCGGCGGGTCCTTCGGGACCTCCTGCACCTGCGCGTGCACGGTGGTGAAGGCGTTGTTCTGCTCGCCGAGGTACTTGTCGGAGTCGGTCAGCTTGGTGCCCGAGTCCTCCATCCAGACCCGCAGCGGGTGCGCGCCCGCGTTCTGCGCCGCGTCCGCGCCGCCGCCGGTCCAGGCCGCGTCCATCTCCTTGGCCAGGCCGTCGATCGTGCTGAGCCGCTCGGAGTAGGCGCCCTTCAGCCGGCTCGCCGCGGCCTGACCGTTCTGGATCGAGCCGGTGCCGGGGCCGGTGGTGATCTTCTGCCAGATGTCGTAGCAGTCGATCTTGCGATCGCCCTGCGTCGACGTGTGGTCGTCCGAGTGCGTGGTCGCCATGTTGTACGCGGCGAACCCGCCGAGGAGCACCAGTTCCAGCATCTCAGCCCTCCTTCAAGGTCTGGATCATCGCTTCGGCCACCTTCAGCGTGCCCGGGCACGGGTCACTCGCCCCCGGCCCGCTGCCGATCTGGCTGAAGACCTGCACGGCCTGGGTGTCCGTCACGCCCACCAGCAGCTTGCACTGGCCCTTGCTGCGGAAGTCCTTCGTCGCGGCGTAGACGCCCGGGTACCCGGAGACCTCCGTCGGCTCCCAGTACTCGTACTGGTCGGTGCCGCCCTTGGCGTAGAGGTCGTAGATGCCCGCGAGCCCGTCGGTGTTCGGGTCGGCCGCGATGTCGACGCGGCTGCTGCGGGTTTCGTCGGCGGTGTAGACCCAGGCGCAGGTCGAGCCCGCTTCGCCGGAGCGCGGGGTGCCGTCCTCGACGCCGAGCGTGGAGCGCTGCGAGGCGGAGAGGACGGAACAGGGGTCCGACTTCAGCTTGGCCGGGTCGAGCGGGCTGGCCACCTTGGGCGCCGAGTTGCCACCGGCCGCCGAGCTGCTCGCGGTGTCGTCGGGACCGGACGCGGCCGGGTTGGCGGTGCCGCCGGTGGTGCTGTTGCAGCCGGCGAGGGCGAGCGCCGCGAGGGCCAGCCCGGGCAGGACGAGCCGGCGGTTCACGCCTGCGTCCCCGCCTTCGAGATGTCGCCGGTGTGGTCGGCGTCCGCGGCGCTGATCTTCTTCTTCGCGTCGAGCAGGGCCTGGATGTAGTTCTTCACGTATTCCTGCATCTTCTGGTTCTGCTCCAGGAACGCCTTGCCGGACGGGTTCGCGAGCTTCTCCCAGTCGCCGCTGGCGAACTCCTTGCCCGGCGCCTTCACGTCGGCCATCAGGTTGGCGTCGGTCGCGTCGTTCTGCAGGTCGGTCTGCAGGTCCTGCCACTTCTTGATGACACCGTCGATCTTGTCGGCGTCGAAGGTGAAACCCCCACCGCCGGACGGCGCGGACATGTTGACCTCGTTACCCATCCCGCTGCGCTCCCTTCGCGTCCCGCTCCATTGTCCTACGACGACGCCGGTGTGTCCGGGGTTCCCCCGAAACGCGTGAAGGCGGGCCGCCCACCAGGGACGACCCGCCTTCCACGACGTACTTGCCTTACTGCGAGGCCTTGACCTCGAGGCGCACGTCGACCTTCACGTCCGGGTGCAGCCGGGCGCCGACCGAGTGCTTGCCCACGGTCTTGATGTGGTCGCGCAGCTCGATGACGCGCTTGTCGAGCAGCGGGCCACCGGCCGCCTTGATCGCGTCGACGATCTCGCCGGCGGTGATCGAACCGAAGAGCTTCTTCGAGCCCTCGGCCGCCTTGCCGGTGAGCTGGATGGCGCCGAGGCCCTCCAGCGTCGCCTTGATCTCCTTGGCGTGGTCGAGGTCGCGGATGCGACGGCTCTCCTGCGCGCGCTGGATGGTGCGCACGTTCTTCTCCGCGCCCTTGGACGCCACGATCGCGTAGCCCCGCGGGAGCAGGTAGTTGCGCGCGTAACCGTCCTTGACCTCGACGATGTCGCCGGGGCCGCCCAGGTTGGCCACGTCCGTGGTGAGGATGATCTTCGCCATGTCAGCGCCCTCCCTTAGCGTGCGGTCGAGGTGTAGGGCAGCAGCGCCATTTCGCGGGAGTTCTTGACCGCGATGGCGATGTCACGCTGGTGCTGGCTGCAGTTGCCGGTGACCCGGCGGGCACGGATCTTGCCGCGGTCGGAGATGTACTTCCGCAGCAGGTTGGTGTCCTTGTAGTCGATGAGCTCCGGGCGGCCCTTCTTCTCGGCCTTGCAGAACACGCAGACCTTCTTCTTGGGCTTGCGAATGGGTGGCTTGGCCACTGTCTACTCCTGGTAATTCAAATCTTTTGTGGGTGTGTACGAGATCAGAAGGGGGGCTCGTCCGAGAAGCCGCCGCCACCGCCGCTGCTCGCGGCCGGGGCGGAACCCCACGGGTCGTCGGCCGGCATTCCGCCGCCGCCGCCGCGGTTTCCACCGCCACCGCCGCCGCCGAAGTCACCACCGCCGCCGCCACCGCGGCTGACCTTGTTGACCTTGGCCGTGGCGTAGCGCAGCGAGGGCCCGATTTCGTCGACCTCGAGCTCGACGACGGTGCGCTTCTCGCCTTCCTTCGTCTCGAACGACCGCTGCTTCAGGCGGCCCTGCACCACGACGCGGGCGCCGCGGGTGAGGGACTCGGCGACGTTCTCCGCCGCCTGCCGCCAGATGTTGCAACGCAGGAAGAGCGCCTCGCCGTCCTTCCACTCGCCGGACTGCCGGTCGAGGGTGCGCGGCGTGGACGCGACGGTGAAGTTCGCGACCGCCGCACCGGACGGGGTGAAGCGCAGCTCCGGGTCGGACGTCAGGTTGCCGATCACCGTGATGACGGTGTCTCCAGCCATCGGGATTCCCCTTCGGCTCAGGCCTTGGCGGCGGCGGGCTTGGCCGCGGCGCGCTTGACCTCGCGACGCATGACCTTGGTGCGGAGCACGGTCTCCTGCAGCGAAAGCTGGCGGTCCAGCTCCTTCACCGCGTCCGAAGACGAGTTCAGGTCCAGCAGGGCGTAGATGCCCTCCGCGTGCTTCTTGATCTCGTACGAGAGCCGACGACGGCCCCAGACGTCGACCTTCTCCACGGAACCGCCCGAAGTGCGGATCACGTTGAGGAAGGTGTCGAGGGTCGGGGCGACCGTGCGCTCGTCGAGCGTGGGGTCCAGGATGACCATTACCTCGTAATGGCGTGACACAACCACTCACCTCCTATGGGCTCGCGGCCACGGACTGTCCGTGGCAGGAGGGTTTGTCCAGGTAAGGCTACCTGGGGGTGCCGGTGGACCCGGACGGCGGGGTCAGCTCGCGCGGCGCAGGACCCAGGTGCGGACGAGCCCGGCGGTGACCCCGGCGAGCACGATCACCGCGAGCAGCATCGGCAGCTGGACGTCGTTCGCCGAGCCGGGAGCCGACAGCGACTGCGCGTTGCCCGCGTCGCGGATGTCGGCGCCCTGGCCGGTCGGGTCGCCCTGGCCGGCCTGCGGCGCGGAAGCGTCCCCGGGCAGCGTGCCGTTCGCCGGGTAGCGGACTCCGGGGGCGACGGCCGTGCCGGCGGTCGCGGTGGGGATGCCGCCGTAGTCGCGCATCGGCGCGGTGCCGCCGTTGCCGCCCGCGGTGCCGGGGTTCAGGTTCGAGAGGTTGCCGGTGCTGCCGCCGGGGACGGTCCCGGTGCCACCCTGCGGGGCGCCGGTGCCCGTGCCCGGCTGGGTCGGCGGGGCGTAGTTCGTGGCGATCGTGGTGAGGCCGCAGCTCTTCGCGACGCTCGCGGAGACCGCGCCGAGCACCTCGTTCTTGGTGCCGTCGAGCAGGCCGAGGCCGTTGGAGCCCTTGAGCGCGGTGGCCACCGCGCTGCCGACCGCGGAGCCGGCGATCGTGCCGCCCGCGGCGTTCGGCACCTGGCCGACCGCCAGCGCGCCCTTGCCCGCGATGGTGTCCGCGATGGTGTTGGGCCACACCGAGAGAGCGGTCCAGAGGTGGGAGTTCACGTAGTCCTGCGCGCCCTTGCGGACGATCTCCTTCACTGACGTGCCCTGCACCGCGACCGTGTCGCCCATGCTGCCGCTCACCGAGCCCGAGCAGGTGCCCGCGAGCGTCGTCGCCGCGGAGGCGGTGCCCGCGGAAAGGAACGCGCTACCGGTCACGAAGGCGGCCAGGGCGGTCACGGTCAAGAACTTCCGCACGAGCACAGTCCTCCGCAGGGTTATGGAGACGTCGTCCTGAACACCAGGGTCAACGAAGAAGATACGTGAAAGATACTCGGCAGTCGGGTCAATTCGCAGCGGCCATTCGGCGGAGCACCCAGGTCCGCACGAGCCCCGCGCTGACTCCGGAGAGTGCGAGAACCGCGATCAACATCGGGAGGTTCGACCCGTTCGTGAAGCCGCCGGACGCGGATGGCAGCGCCTGAGCCTCGCCGGCAGTCTGGATGCCGGCGTTGCCGTCCGCGGTGCCGTCCGGACCGGTGAGGCCGTACTGCGGCGCGTAACCCGGGATCTGGCTGCCGTACCGGATCGCGGGTGACGGCGTGAAGAGCCCGGCCGTCGCGAAGGGGATGCCGCTGTAGTCGCGCATCGGCGCGTAGCCGGTGCCGAGGGTGAACGGGAAGCCGCCCAGCGCCGAGCCACCGCCCGGGAAGAAGCCGGGCAGCAGCGGGCTGTTCGCGTCCGGGATCGGCGTGGTGCCCTGCGGGGTGCCGCCCTGCTGAGGCGCACCGCCCTGAGACGGTGGGTTCTGCTGCGGGTTGCCGCCGGTGCCGGGCGCGGGCGACTGCTGCTTGCCGCCGCCGGTCACCGCGCTCAGGCCCTGCTGCGCGCCACTGGTCACGCCCTCGACGCCTTGGTTGATCGCGCTGGCGGCGGGCGCGCCGATCACCGGCACCGGCGAGACGACGGTGTTGACCACGTTCACGGTGACCTGGCAGAGCGTGCCGAGGATGGCGTTGATCGTCCCGGTCAGCACCTTCGTGCCGTCGGTGACCACACCGAGGTCGAGCGGGATGCCGAGCAGCGGGGTCGTGCCCTTGACCGTGTCACCGGGCTTCGCCGTCACTGTGCTGCCGCAGGGCACGGTCTTCGTCTCGCTCGCCGAAGCGGTGCCGGGCATGCCGAGCACAGCCGAACCAGCGAGAACAACCGCCGTCGCGCCGACCGCCGTAGCCCTCCGTGCCCGATCCTGCATCCTCGCCGCCCTTGGTCTCGTGGCCTCTCCCCAGGACAACGACGTTAAGGCAGACGAGTAACGCCCGCTCACTCAAGAATGTCCGGCATTCGAGTGGAAGCGGGCGTCACCGTGCGTGAGATCAGGCGGGCTTGCGGCGGATCCAGGCCCGGACGAGGGCCGCCGCGACGATGGCCAGGGCCAGCACCGCGAGCAGCATCGGCAGCTTCGCCGGCGGTGTGACGCCCGGCAGCGCCTCCGCGGTGCCGGACTTCTGCTCGTCGACCGTCGGGACCTGCTGGCCGGGGATGATCTGGGCGGTCACCGGCGCCTGCACCAGGCTGCCGGGCAGCAGCGCGGCGTTGGTGAAGATGCCCGAAATCGCGTCACCCGGCAGGCCCGCGCTCCCGGGACCGCTGATCACCGGGCCGGTGCTGTCGCCCGGCGGCGGGGTCTGCCCCGGCGGCGGTGTCGGGCCGGGCGGGGCCGGGGGCACCGGCGGGGCGGGAGGCACCGGCGGTGCGGGCGGGAGGACCGGCGGCAACTGGCCGGTGACGCCCTGCAGGGTGTCACCGACCGCGTTGACCGTGCCCTGCGCGGCCGGGCAGACGCCGTGGGTCGCGAGGTCGCCGACCACCGGCACTTCGCCGACGCCGAGCGCCTTCACGGTGTCGCCCACCGGGAGCGTGAGCAGGGGCGCCGAGCCGTTGGTGTTCCGCGCGCTGGAGTCGAGGCCGACGGTCAGCCGGTCCGGGGCGTTCAGCGGGGCGCCGGCGTCCAGGAGGAGGCCGATTTTCGTGTCGCGGGCCTGGCCGTTCTGCAGGGTGGCCCCGCAGTCCCCGCCGAGCGTCGGGCTGGGGTCCGCGCTCGCGACGCCCGGCGCCGCCAGAGCGGCCGAAGCGGCGAGAGTGAACCCCAATGCGGTGATCCGGGCGACGTGCTTCCCCATCGATGCCCTCCGGCAGTCGGACCAATCTGGATCACGGAACGCGCTCACGGTACTCCACGAGCGTCACCAACCGGTCCCACAGGGGAAAGAAGCACCCGGAGTAGCGTGCTCGGCATGCTGATTGGCGCCCATGTCCGTGACGACGACCCGTTGACCGCGGTCGCCGAGCGCAAAGCCGACGTCGTCCAGTTCTTCCTTTCCGACCCCCAGGGCTGGAAGGCACCGAAGCCGCACCCCCACGGGGAGGCGATCGCGGCCGACCCCGTCGAGGTGTTCATCCACTCTCCCTACCTCATCAACGTGGCTTCGCTGAACAACAAGATCCGGATCCCGTCCCGCAAGAACGTCACGCAGCACGCGGACGGCGCCGCGGCGGTCGGCGCGAAGGGCCTGATCGTGCACGGCGGGCACGTCGGCGCGAACGACGACGTCGAGGCCGGCCTGGACAACTGGCGCAAGCTGTTCGAGCGCGAGCAGGAGAAGGGCGGCTTCAAGGTCCCGATCCTGATCGAGAACACCGCCGGCGGCGAGAACGCGATCACGCGCGACCTCGAGGTCATCGCCCGGCTGTGGGACAAGGTCGGCGAGTTCGGCGCCGGGTTCTGCCTGGACACCTGCCACGCGTTCGCCGCCGGCTGGGACCTCGCCACCGCCGTCGAGAAGGTCAAGGCCATCACCGGCCGGATCGACCTCGTGCACCTCAACAACTCCCGTGACGAGTTCGGCTCGACCCGCGACCGGCACGCGAACGTCGTCGAGGGTGAGGGCACCATCGACCCGGACGCGCTGGTCGAGGTGGCCCGGGCCGCGGGTGCCCCGGTCGTCGTCGAAACCCCGCCCGACGGGCAGGCCACCGACATCGCGTACCTGCGGGAGAAGCTCGGTTAGACGGCCGCGGCCTTCCGGCGGTGGCGGACGGCGTTCGGGACGATCACGTCCCGGGCGCCGTCGAGGAAACCGCCGGCCGGGTCGTCGTCGCCGGCGGCCCGGACGAGGTCGGCCGCCGGGCGGTAGATCTCCCGGACCACCAGCACGCAGAGCCCGGCCACGGCGAGGTCGCGCAGCACGACCGTGCCGAGGAACCAGCCCTCGGGCAGGCCCTTGTGGTCGACGCCGAGGTAGTAGAACATCCGCGGCACCCAGACCAGCGCGTCGAGCAGCATCCAGCCGAGCAGCAGCCGCCAGCGCGGGATCGCCAGCACCGCCAGCGGCACCAGCCACAGCGAGTACTGCGGGCTCCACACCTTGTTCGTCAGCAGGAACGCGGCCACGACGAGGAACGCGAGCTGGCTGACGCGCGGCCGTCTCGGCGCCGCGAGCGCGATGTACGCGATCCCCGCGCAGCAGGCCAGGAACAGCACCGCGACCGTGAGGTTCAAGTACGTCGGGCTCTGGTTCTTCTGCAGCACACCGTCGAACCCGGCCCAGCCGGTGGCGTACGAGATCACGTTGTACAGCGAGTCCGGGTCCATCGGCCGCAGGGTGCTCATCCGGAAGAACTCCCACCAGCCGCGCGTGGCGGTGAGGATGAACGGCGCGTTCACCACCACCCATGTCACGACGGCCGCGGCCGCGGTCTTCCAGAACGGCGTCAGCTTCCCCGCGCGCAGGCACAGCACGAACAGCACGCCGAGCAGGAACAACGGGTACAGCTTCGCCGTCGCGCCGAGCCCGAGCAGCAGGCCGGCGAGCGCGGGCCGCTTGCGCGCCCAGGCGAGCAGCCCGGTCGCGGTGAACGCCGTCGCGATCGTGTCGAAGTTGGTGAACGCGTGCACCAGCACCAGCGGCGAGATCGCCACCAGCACCATGTCCCACGGCCGGCGTTTCATCGTCCGCCCGGTCGCCCACACGGTGACCAGCCAGGCCAGGGCCAGGAAGAACGCGGTGATGTCGAAGTAGACCGCCACCGGCAGGGCGCCCGGCAGCCAGCCGCTCTGGGCGACGTTCAACCAGCCCGCCGCGAGCTTCGCGTTCGCCCACTGGAACAGCCCGGTGAACGTCGGGTACTCCATGTACCGGGTGTTGTTCTCCGCGGTCTGCGAGCTTTCCTTCCACGACGTGTAGTACGGGAAGGTGCCCGGCCGGTCGAGCCGCTCGGAGCTGTAGAGCGGCACGATGTCGGAGTAGCACATCGCGACGAACGGGCGGCCCGCGCGCCAGTCGAGCTGGGTGGCGCCGCTCGAGTCCTGGTACTGCTGGATGCACGAGCCCTTGCCGAACCAGCAGAGCATCAGTGCCAGCGTCGCCAGCAGCAGGCCGACCCGCTGGGGCGACCAGAACCAGTGCCTGCCGACCGCCGCGTGCTCGCCGAGCGGGCCCCCGACGGGTCTGGTCACCGCGGCCGCGAGGGGGTCGGTCCAACTCGGGACGACCCGATCCGCCCTGCTCAGCGTCACGGGGCCGGCGTCCGGCTCGCGGGTGGTCTCCTCTGGCACGAGGCGGATGTTATCGGTGAACGGTGAGCGCCGTGGTGAAGCCGACGATCATGCCGGATTCGCGTAGTACGAGGCCAGGACCTCGGCGGCCGCGCCGCGGGTGACGATCTCTTCGCCGAAGGAGTCCTCGACGACCTCGATCCGCTGCCAGTGCGGCAGCGGCAGCAGCTCCTCCAGACGGGCCGAGACGCCCTCCCGGTAGACGTCCGGTTCGTCCCGCACGGCGCGTCCGGCCAGCACGATCCGCTCGAGGTCGAGCACCTGCACGAGGTCGGCGAGCCCGATCCCGAGGAAGCCGGCGGCGGCGCGGGTGTCGGGCGCCTGCTTGGCCATGATCTCGACGCAGCCGCGTCGCCCGCAGGCGCAGCGCGGCCCGTCGTAGGCGATCGTGGTGTGCCCGAACTCACCCGCGTTGGTCCGCGGGCCGCGGTAGAGCCGCCCGTCGATCAGCAGGCCGACGCCGATGCCGGTGCCGACGAGCACCACCGCGGTCGCGGTCGGCTCGCCGTGCGGCCAGAGCTGGGCGAACGCGGCGGAGTTGGTGTTCTTGTCGAGCGTCACGGCCAGCCCGGTGCGCTTTTCGAGCAGCTCACGCAGGGGGACGTCGTGCCAGCCCGGCATGTTGGTCGCGTCGCGGACCAGGCCGGCGAGGTGGTCCAGCGGGCCGACCGCGCCGAGGCCCAGGCCGAGCACGTCGAAGCCGTCGGCGAGCTCGAGCGCGGCGGCGCCGATGGCTTCGACCGCCTGTTCGGGGGTGAAGCCGACGGGCAGCGGGCCGCCCGCCGTCTCCTCGACCTCGCCGATGAGGTTGGTGCGCAGCACGCGGAACTCGTCGCGGTCGAGCCGGGCGCCGAGCGCGTGCTTGGCGCCGGCGCGGACGGTCAGCTGGGTGCGGGGTTTGCCGACGCCCACGGACGGCTGACGCTCCTCGTCCAGCAGGCCGGCGTCGAGGAGTTCGGGCACGATCTTCGAGACGGCCTGCTGGGTCAGCCCGGTCCGGCCGGCGAGCTCGACGCGGCTGAGGCCGCCGGCCCGCAGGATGTGGGAAAGCAGGAGGGCGCGGTTGTGCTCGCGCACGTTGCGCAGGTTCCTCCCGGTGGCCGCCATGGTGAGATCTTCGCACGCCTGGCCAATTACGCAACACTGTTGTTTAATGGGGGTCATGGCTGACGACTTGCGCGTGGGGATCCTCGGGTACGGCATCGGCGGACGGGTGTTCCACGCGCCGCTGGTCGCCGCGACCCCCGGCCTGACCCCCGCGGTGATCACGACGTCGAGCAACGCCGCCCAGGCGCGCGCCGACCACCCGGGCGCGGAGGTCGTGCCCGGCGCCGACGCGCTGTTCGAGCGGGCGGCCGACCTCGACCTCGTGGTGGTCAGCACCCCGAACCGCACACACGTGCCGCTCGCGCTGCGGGCCATCGAAGCCGGCCTGCCGGTGGTCGTCGACAAGCCCTTCGCGCCGACCGCGCTCGAAGCCGAGCAGATCGTCGCCGCGGCGAAGGCGGCCGGCGTCGGCCTCACCGTCTTCCAGAACCGGCGGCTCGACTCCGACTTCCTGACAGTGCGCAAGGTCCTCGAGTCCGGCCGGCTCGGCGAGGTGTTCCGCTTCGAGTCCCGCTACGACCGCTGGGTGCCCAAGCCCAAGGACAACTGGCGCGAGTTCGGCGACCCGGCCGAGGCCGGCGGGCTGCTCTACGACCTCGGCGCGCACATCGTCGACCAGGCGCTGCAGCTGTTCGGCCCGGTCACGCAGGTCTACGCCGAGGTCGACCGGCGCCGCGGCGGCGTCCAGGTCGACGACGACGTCTTCGTCGCGCTCCGCCACGCCAACGGCGTCCGCTCACACCTGTGGGCGACCGCGCTCGCGGGCACGCTGAACCCGCGGTTCCGGCTCCTCGGCGACCGCGCGACGTTCACGAAGTTCGGCCTCGACGTGCAGGAACCGCAGATCAAGGCGGGCATGCGCCCCGGCGACGAAGGCTGGGGCGTGGAGCCGGCGGCGGACACCGGGAAGATCGGCGTCGGCAACGACCTCAAGACCGTGCCGACCGAGACCGGCCGCTACGAGCAGTTCTACGCACAGGTGCGCGACGCGCTGCGCGGTGAAGGCGAGTTCCCGGTCGACCCCGCATCCTCGGTCGAGGCGCTGCGGGTGATCGAGGCCGCGCACCGCTCCGGCGTGGAAGGAACCGTCGTCAAGCTCTGACGACCCTGGACTGGCCGTGACGCCGATGTCCCCCAGCTCCGACGTCACGGCCACCTTCCTCGCTCAGCCACCCGGGTTCGGGTCACCGCTCTGACCCGAGTCGTTGCCGTTCCCGTTGTTCCCGTTGCCGTTTCCGTTCCGGTTGCGCTGGCGGTCCTGGAGCTCCTGCAGCCGTTGCTGGAACTGCCGCAGCTGGTCCAGCTGCTGCTGGCGGTTTCCGGGCTGGGCCTGCTGCTGCTGGTTCCGCGGGTCGCGCTGCTGCTGCTGCTGTTGTTGCTGCTGCTGAGGCGGCGACGGAAGCTGCACCTCCACCCGGTCCTGCGGTGAGCTGATCGCCGCCACGCGGTCGAAGCGCTCCGCCGGTTTGCCCGTCAGGTACAGCTGCATGAAGCGGTCCCAGATCGGCCCGGCGAGCGTCGAGCCGAACAGCGGGGTCCCGCCCGGGCCGCGCAACGCCTTGTCCCCGTCGCCGCCGACCCAGACCGCCGCCGACACCGACGGCGTGTACCCGACCATCCACGTCTGCGAGTTGGCGTTCGCGGCGGACGCGGGTTCGTCGTTCTGCGGGGTGTGCTGCTGCGTCCCCGTCTTGCCCGCGCACTCGTGGCCGGCCGGGCAGGTCAGCCGGGAGAACTGGATGACCGGGGCGAGCGCCGCCGTCACGTTGCCCGCGATCTGCGCGCTGCGGGACGCGTCGTTGTCGGCGAACGCGTCGGTCGAGCGGTCCTTGGCCTCGTACGCCGTTTCGCCGTTCGCGTTGGTCACCTTCTGGACGAAGTGGCGGTCGCGCTGGACGCCGTTCGCCGCGAACGTCGCGTACCCCGACGCCATGTCCGCCGCGGTCACCTGGGTGTCCCCGCCGCCGATGGAGATGTTGTTGTCGCCGGTGAAGAGCTTGCTGCGGCCGCCGTTGTCCGACGTCCGGATGCCCGCCTCCTGCGCGGCTTCCGCCACGCCGGACGGCTTCGTCACGTTCAGCACCATGTCGTAGAACACCGTGTTGGTGGACCGCTGCATCGCCTCCGCGACGGTGCACTGGTCGGAACAGCTGCTGCTGTCGCCGGCGTTGCGGATCGGGAGGTCGACACCGGGGAACGTGCGGGGGGACGTGCCGTCGAACCGCGCGTCCAGGCCGCGGCCGAGCTTGAGGAACGCCGCCAGGTCGAACGGCTTCATCGACGACCCGGGGTTGTGCGGTTCGTCGGCCCAGTCGCGGCCGGCCTGGTCCTCGCCGTTCGGGCCTTTCACGATCGGCTCACCACCGTGGTAGGCGAGCACCCCGCCGGTCTTCGGGTCCACGGCCACCAGCGCGTTGAGGATCCGGTCGTCGGTCTGGTCGGCCATGCCCTCGGACACCGCCTGCTCGGCCGCCTGCTGCGCCCGCGGGTCGATGGTGGTGAACACCTGGAACCCGCCGGAGTAGTACTGCTTCTCGTCGATGCCCTGCGCGGCCAGCTCGGCCTTGACCTGCTTCTTGATGAACGGGTTCAGCGCGCCCGCGTCTCGGCTCTCCCGCAGCGGGATCGGTGTCGGGAACTTCGCGGCGGCCCGCTGAGCTTGGGTCAGGTAGCCGTTCTTCAGCATCCGGTCGAGCGCGGTGTTCCAGCGGCTCGTGGCGACGGCGGTGTTCTCCGACCGGCCTGGCTGCTGGATCAGCCCGGCCAGCAGCGCCGACTGCGAGTAGTCGAGCTGGCCGACGTCCTTGCCGAAGTAGGCCTGCGCGGCGGCCTGGACGCCGTAGGCGCCGCGGCCGAAGTAGATGATGTTGAGGTAGGCGGTGATGATGTCCGCCTTCTCGTAGGTCTGGTTCATCTTGAACGACTTCGCGAGCTCGACCCACTTGCGCGTCAGCGTCGGGTCGTCGTCGCCGGAGGCGTTCTTGATGTACTGCTGGGAGATCGTCGACCCGCCGCCCGAACCGCCGGTGACCTGGTTGTACGCGGCGCGGAGGATGCCGCCGACGTCAAAACCGGAGTTGGTCTCGAACGACGCGTCCTCGGTGGCGATCACGGCCTTCTTGACGACGTCCGGGATCTGGTTCGCCACGAGGATCTGCCGGTTGCCGCCGGTGGGCACGTCCTTGCCCATCTCGGTGCCGTCGCTGAACAGGTAGGTCACGGCCTGGCCCTGCGCCTGCGCGACCGTCTCCGGCGAGGGGACGTCGACGGCGAGGTAGGTGATCACGAACGCGACGGCGGGAACCACGAAGAACACGCCGGCGACGACGTACCCGATCCGCCGGATCCGCCGCCAGCGCCGTTTCCGCAGGTCCTGCGCGGTGAGCGGCCGGGGCCGGCGCGGCGGCTGCCCGGGCCGCTGCCGCCGGATCGGCACGGTCGGCGGCTCGTCGGGCTCGGTGCCGTTGTGGGCGTGGTGGGTGATCAGCTCCGGCTCGGCGCCCAGCAGCCCGGAGCGCGGCGCCGGCCGGCGGGCACGACGACGCGGGTCAGGCTGCCGCCCGGGTGACGTGCGGTCGTTGCTCACGGGCCGTCCTCCACGGTGGGCTGCGGACGCAGTCCTCTCGGAGGCACACGGACCGCGGCCCACCGTGGTTCACCCCCGGGGTCAGTTCTCCGGCTCGTCGCTCTTCGTCGGAGTGTCCTTCGAGGTCGACGTCTTCGTGTGCTTCGGCGTGCTCTCCTGCGACGACGAGGGCTTGCCGTGACCGTCGCCGTTGTCGCCGTTGTCGCCGGTCTGGTCGGTGTTCTCGTCCGTCGGGGTCGACTCCGTGGTCGTCGCGACGTCGGAGGACGGCGGGGGCGCCACCTCACCGCCGATGCGGTCGACCTTGTCGAACTTCTCCCCCGGCTTGCCGGTCAGGTACAGCGACAGGAACTTCTGCCACATCGGGCCGGCGATGGTCGAGCCGTAGATCGGCGAGTTGTTCTTGCCGTGCAGCGGCTTGTTGCCGTCACCGCCGACCCAGGCCGCCACCGAGACCGACGGGGTGTAGCCGACCATCCACGTCTGCGAGTTGGCGTTCGCCGCCCAGGACGGCTCACCCGCGACCTTCGTGTGCTGCTGCGTCCCCGTCTTGCCGGCGCACTCGTGGCCGTTGGGGCACTTCAGCTTCGAGAACCCGATGACCGGCTTCAGTGACTCGGTGACGTTCCCGGCGATCTGGCGGCTCTTGTCCGCGTCGCTGTCGAACGCCGGCTTGGCGTCGGTCGTGGCTTCGTAGGCGACCTCACCCTGCGAGTTGGACACCTTCTGCACGAAGTGGCGTGCGCGTTGCTCGCCGTTGGCCGCGAACGTCGCGTACGCCGAGGCCATGTCGGCCGGCGTGATCTGGGTTTCGCCACCGCCGAGGGAGATGTTGTTGTCCTTGGTGGAGATGATCGACTGGCCGCCGTCGTCGTTCTTGGTCTTCACGCCGGCTTCCCGCGCCGCGTCCTTGACCGGGCCCTGCTTGGTCTGGTTGAGGACCATGTCGTAGAACACCGTGTTCGCGGACCGCTCCATCGCCTCGGCGACCGTGCACTGCTGCGAGCAGCTGCTGCCCGGACCGGCGTTGCGCACGACACGGCCGTCGAAGGTGCGGTTGTTCGAGCCGTCGAACGTCGCGTCGAGGCCCTTCCCCATCTTGAGGAACGCCGTGAGGTCGAACGGCTTCATCGACGAACCCGGGTTCTGCGGGGTGTTCGCCCAGTCGCGCCCGGCCTGGTCCTGCCCGTTGACCTGCACGATCGGCTTGCCGCCGTAGTAGGCCAGCACCCCGCCGGTCTTCGGGTCGACGGCGACGAGCGCGTTGAGCAGGTTGTCGTCCACCTGGCCTTCGAGCGCCTCGGTGGCCGCCTGCTCCGCGGCCTGCTGGGCCTTCGGGTCGATCGTGGTCTGCACCTGGAAACCGCCGGAGTAGTAGCGGTCTTCGGGGATGTCGTGCGCGGCCAGCTCGTCCTTCACCTGCTGCACGACGAAGGCGGGCGGCGCGCCGGCCTGCTGCTTGCTGTCCTCGAGCGGGATCGGTGTCGGGAACTGAGCCGAAGCGCGGTCGGCCGCGGAGATGTAGTTGTTCTTCACCATCCGGTCGAGCGCGGTGTTCCAGCGGTCGTTCGCGACCTTGGGGTTCTCCGACCGGCCCGGCTGCTGGATCAGGCCGGCCAGCAGCGCGGCCTCCGAGAAGCTGAGGTCCTTCGCTTCCTTGTGGAAGAAGGCCTGCGAAGCCGCGCCCACCCCGTATGCGCCGCGCCCGAAGTAGATGATGTTCAGGTACGCGGTGATGATGTCCTTCTTCTCGTAAGTCTGGTTCATCTTGAAGGACTTGGCCAGCTCGGTCCACTTGCGCGTCAACGTCGGGGCGTCGTTGTCGGTGGCCTTCTTGATGTACTGCTGCGAAATCGTCGAACCACCGCCGGCGCCGCCGGTGGCCTGGTTGTAGACCGCGCGCAGCAGACCGCCGATGTCGAAGCCGGAGTTGGTCTCGAACGAGTCGTCCTCGGTCGCGATCGCCGCGTGCTTCATGACGTCGGGGATCTGGTCCGGGGTCAGCAGCACCCGGTTGCCGCCGCGGGGGACGTCCTTGCCCATCGGCGAGCCGTCCGAGAAGAGGTAGGTGACCGCCTGGCTCTGGTTCTGCGCGACCTCGGTCGGCGACGGGACGTCGACCAGGAAGTACGTGATGACGAACGCGATCGCGGGCAGCACCATGAACACCCCGACGAAGGCGTAGGCGACCCGCCGGATGATCTTCCAGCGCCGCTTCTTGCGCTGCGCCGGAGTGAGCTCCGGTTTGCCGTCGCCTTCGGGCCGGACGTCGTCGTCGTAGGCGTCCGGCTCCTCGTACGCGTGGTGGGTCATCAGCTCGGGGCCGCCGCTCATCGGCGGCGGCTCGGGCCGGTACCCACGCGAAGGCGGCGGCTGCCGCGGTGGCTGTTGCTGCTGCCACTGCTGCTGTTGTTGCGGGCGGCGCGGGGCCTGGCCGGGCGGACCCTGGGGTGCGCGACGGCGCGGATCGGGACCCTGGCCGGGCCAGGAGCGGGATCGATCGTCGGGCACGGGTCAGTCCTCCAGTATTCCGCGGGGCTTCGCCCCGAGCCGGGGGCTCCGCCACCCGGAGCCCCCGAAAAACGGTGGGTGCGCGGGCAGCGACAACCGCCACCCCCTCTGAGAGAGGACGTGCGAAATGCGTCCGGGTTGCCGAAACGATCTTCCTGGAACGCTTCAGGGCCCTCCACGCGTTCGCAGAGGGCCCTGAAGGAGGACGTGCTAGCCGGGCCCGGAGCCCGGTGGCTGGGCGAACCCACCACCACCGCCACCGTTGTTGTTGCCGAGCGGGAACGTCGGGGTCTCACCCGGGCCGGGCCGCGTCGGCCGGCCCGGCTTCGTCTCCGTGTTCGTGTCGGTGTTCGTCGGCTCGGTGCTCTCGGACGACTCCGGCGTGGTCGGCGTCGTGGTGACGCTCGGCGTCTCCGACGGCTTCGACGGCGTGGTCGTCACCTCGTTGACGTCCTTGCCGATCGCCTGGACCTTGTCGAACTTCTCCGCCGGTTTGCCCTTGAGGTAGAGGTTCATGAAGTTCTGCCACGTCGGACCGGCGATGGTGGCACCGAAGATCGGCTTGCCCTTCGGGTCGTGCAGCGGCTTGTTGCCGTCACCGCCGACCCAGACCGCAGCCGACACGGACGGGGTGTAGCCCACCATCCAGGTCTGCGCGTTGCGGTCGCCGTACGACTTCGGGTCGCTGTCCTTCGCCGTGTACTGCTGCGTACCGGTCTTGCCCGCGCACTCGTGGCCGGTCGGGCACTTCAGGTTCGAGTGCGAGATGACCGGCTTCAGCGCCTCGGTGACGTTGCCCGCGATCTGCTGGCTCTTCGCCGCGTCGTCGTCGAAGGCCGGGTTGGTCTTGAAGTTGTTCTCGTCGAACTCCACCTCGTCCTGGCCGTTCGTCAGCTTCGAGACGAAGTGCTGCTCGTGGTAGGTGCCGCCGTTGGCGAACGACCCGTACGCCGCGGCCATGTCCTCCGGCGTCACCGCCGTGCCACCACCACCGAGCGAGATGTTGTTGTCGTCGGTGTAGAGGACGCTCTTGCCGTTCGGCGCGACCTTGACCCCGGCCTCCTTGGCCGCTTCCGCGACCCGCGACGGCTTCGTCACGTTCAGGACCATGTCGTAGAACACGGTGTTCGCCGAGATCTCCATCGCCTTCGCGACGGTGCAGTCCTTGCCGCAACTCGCGCTGTCGCCCGCGTTCCGGACGGTGCGGCCGCCGAGCACCCGGTTGTTCGAGCCGTCGAACGTCTCGCCGAGGCCCTTGCCCATCTTGAGGAACGCCGTGAGGTCGAACGCCTTCACCGACGAACCCGGGTTCCGTGCCTGGTTGGCGCGGTCCTGGCCGATCGCGTCCTTGCCCTCGGGGTTCTTCACCAGCTCCGGCCCGCCGTAGTAGGCGAGCACGCCGCCGGTCTTCGGGTCGACGGCGACCAGCGCGTTCAGCAGGTTCTCGTCGGTCTGGCCCTTCATGCCCTCTTGGGTGGCCTGTTCCGCCGCGGCCTGCGCCGCCGGGTCGATCGTGGTGTAGATCTTCGCGCCGGAGGAGAACAGCTTGCCCTCGTCGTAGCCCTTCGCCTCCAGCTCGTCCTTGATCCGCTGCTGGAGCTGGTAGGTCATCTTCCCCGAGTCCTTCTCCTTGTTGGAGTTCTTGGCGATCGGGGTCGGGAACTGGAAGGTCGCGCGCTCGTCCGCGCGGAGCCACTTGTTGGCGACCATCTGGTCCATCACGTACGCCCAGCGCTTCTGGGCGTAAGCCTCGTTCTCGGACCGGCCGGGGCCCTGGATCAGGCCGGCCAGCAGCGAGGCTTCGGACGCGTTGAGGTCCTTGACGTCCTTGTTGAAGTACGCCTTCGACGCCGCACCGATGCCGTACGCCCCGCGGCCGAAGAAGACGATGTTCAGGTAGGAAGTGATGATCTCTTCCTTGGACTCCTGGTTGTTCATCTTGAACGACTTCGCCAGCTCGGTCCACTTGCGGGTCAGCGTCTGCTGGTCGTTCTGCGTCGCCTGCTTGATGTACTGCTGGGAGATGGTCGAACCACCGCCCTGGCCGCCGGTCACCTGGGCGACGACCGCGCGCAGGATGCCGGTGACGTCGAAGCCCGAGTTCGTCTCGAACGTCGCGTCCTCCGCCGAGTACACGGCGTGCTTGACGACCTCCGGCACCTCGCCCGGCTTCAGCAGCTGGTGGTCGCCGGTCGGCGGCGTCTCGCGGCCGATCAGCTGGCCGTTCGCGTCGTAGTAGGTGATCGGCTGGCTCTGCAGCGCCTTGACGCTCTCCGGCGTCGGCACGTCGACCAGGAAGTACGTGATGACGAACGCGATCGCGGGGACCACGAAGAACAGCCCGACGCACGCGTACGCCACGCGGCGGACGATCTTCCACCGGCGCTTCTTCTTCTGCGCCGGCGTGAGGATCTTCTTGCCCTTTTCGTCGAGCTCCTCCTGGGGCTCGACGTCGTCGGCGTACTCGTTGAACGCGGCGTCTTCGTAACCGTCGTCGTACGGGTCACGCCCGAAGTCGTCGGTGCCGTTGTGCGCGTGGTGGGTGATCAGGTCCGGCTCGCGGCCCGGCGGCGGCACGGGCCGGCGTCCGGTCTGCTGGCGGAACCCCTGCGGCGGCGAGGCGGGCGGACCCTGCGCCGGGCGCTGCCCGCCCGGGGGGACGGCCCGGCGCGGCGGCATGCCCTGCTGCTGGCGGGGTCGCTGCGGTCGCCGGGGCGGCTGCTCGTCCCCGGCCGGCCACTGGGGCCCGCCTTCGTCGCCGGAGGGCCACTCGGGCGCGGCGCCGCGCGGGTTCCCCCGGGGCGGCGTGCCGCGCTGGGGCCGGCGGGGGGCTTCTTCGCCGGGCCAGGCGGGTCCGGGGTCTTCCCCCGGCCACGGGCCTGACTGGGCACGGCGAGGTGCATCTGGCTCCTGGCCGGGCCAGGAGCGGTTGCGGTCGTCGTTCACGAATGGGCCTCCCAGACCGGCGCCCGGTAGTGCGCCGTTCTGCGCTCTTCAGCGGTTGTGATCCAGCTCACCGGCCTGCGGTCCTTCGTGGACCGTCGGCCGGCTCCCCCGTGCCGAGGACGTACGACCGGACCAGGTGGTTCCAGTGGCACGCTCGGCACACTTCGACGTCGTACACGGTGAACTCGGCGAACCGGCCGGCCATCCTGGCCAGCTCTTCGGGGGTCCTCGCCGAGCCCGCGACGTGCTTGAGTTCGTCACCGTAGACCCAGGACACCAGGGTCAGCGGCTCCTGGCGGCAGATCGGGCAGGGCACGTCACCGGCCCGGCCGTGGAACTTCGCCGCCCGCAGCAGGTACGGACTCGCGTCGCAGGCTTCGTAGCTGCCGACGCGTCCGGAGCGGACTTCGGCCAGCAGCGCACGGCGCTGCAGCGCGTAGTCCACGACCTGCCGCTGGTTAATCACCAGGACAGAGTACGGGCTCTTCCTGTGTCGTCCACGCCCCCTAGCGCGGCCGGGCCCCGGCCCGGAGCGGACACGCCGGACGTTCGATAACTCTCCGGTGAATTTCCCCCACTCCAGAGTGAGCAGGCCTGTTGGCTTCGCCACTTCGATGTATCGGCGCGATATAGTGGCTGAGTAGGTTGGATCGAGGCGATCATTCGGAGCAACGCCGGTCGCCACGGTTTGTTCCCGGAAGGGGGTGCGGTGTGCTGGAGTTCGCGATCCTCGGTCTTCTGCACGAAGCGCCCATGCACGGGTATGTGCTGCGCAAGCGGCTGAACGAGACGCTCGGCACGTTCCGGACGTTCTCGTACGGCTCGCTGTACCCGACCCTGCGGCGGCTGCTGCGGGCCGGGTACCTGGTCGAAGAGCTCGACGAAGCCGACGACCGGGCGTGGTCGCGGCGCGGACGCCGGGTCTACAAGCTCACCGCGGAGGGCAAGGAGCGCTTCGGTGAGCTGCTCGGCGACGCCGGGCCGCAGACCTGGGACGACGAAGGCTTCGGCGTTCACCTGGCCTTCTTCTCGCGGACCCCGGCCGACGTCCGGATGCGGATCCTCGAAGGCCGCCGCCGGCGCGTCGAGGAGCGGCGTGAAGGTCTGCGGGCGGCGCTGGCCAGGGCCGAGCAGAAGATCGATCGCTACACCCGCGAGCTGCACCGGCTCGGGCTGGAGACCAGCGAGCGGGAGGTGCGCTGGCTCAACGAGCTGATCGCGCACGAAGAAGCCGAACGGCGAGGTCCCGAGACCTGAGCCGGGCGGTGCGGGCCGCAGCGTCGCGGCACCAGACCTACTGAACAGACACGGATTGAAGGAGAAACCCCCATGGGCGAGAACCGCCGCGTTCGGGTGGCCATCGTGGGCGTCGGCAACTGCGCGGCGTCGCTGGTCCAGGGTGTCCAGTACTACCGCGACGCGGATCCCGCCACGCGGGTCCCGGGTCTGATGCACGTCGACTTCGGCGGGTACCACGTCCGCGACATCGAGTTCGTCGCCGCGTTCGACGTGGACGCCAAGAAGGTCAGCCGTGACCTGTCGGAAGCGATCTTCGCCTCCGAGAACAACACGATCAAGATCGCCGACGTGCCGCCGCTCGGCGTCACCGTCCAGCGCGGCCACACCCACGACGGCCTCGGCCGCTTCTACCGCGAGACGATCGAGGAGTCCGACGAGACCCCGGTCGACATCGTCGCGGCGCTGCGCGAGGCGAAGGCCGACGTGCTCGTGTCGTACCTGCCGGTGGGCTCCGAGGTGGCCGACAAGTTCTACGCCCAGGCCGCGATCGACGCCGGGGTGGCGTTCGTCAACGCGCTGCCGGTGTTCATCGCGTCGGACCCCGAGTGGGCCCAGAAGTTCACCGACGCCGGTGTCCCGATCGTCGGCGACGACATCAAGTCCCAGGTCGGCGCCACCATCACGCACCGCGTCCTGGCGAAGCTGTTCGAGGACCGCGGCGTCCAGCTCGACCGGACGATGCAGCTCAACGTGGGCGGGAACATGGACTTCCTGAACATGAAGGAGCTGGAGCGGCTCGAGTCGAAGAAGATCTCGAAGACCCAGTCCGTCACCTCGCAGGTCGACCGCGACCTCGGCAAGGGCAACGTGCACATCGGGCCGTCGGACTACGTCCAGTGGCTCGACGACCGCAAGTGGGCCTACGTCCGGCTCGAGGGCCGCGCCTTCGGCGACGTGCCGCTGAACCTGGAGTACAAGCTCGAGGTGTGGGACTCGCCGAACTCGGCGGGCATCATCATCGACGCGGTGCGTGCGGCGAAGATCGCCCTCGACCGCGGCATCGGCGGCCCGATCCTGTCGGCGTCCTCCTACTTCATGAAGTCGCCGCCGGAGCAGTACGACGACGCGACCGCCCGCGACGCCGTGGAGAAGTTCATCCGCGGCGAGGTCTGATCCTCCCCCGTCGAGAAGGCCGTCACCGCTGGTGGCGGCCTTCTTCGCGTGGTCCACTAAACCGGTGGGGCGGGGTGCGCGTTGGCGTGGTGTGAGTGCGAGCGTGGACGAGAGTGTGCCGGGGGACCTGGGCGCGCCGACCTTCCACGACCTGTTCCAGGAGTACTTCGCCCAGATGACCCGGCTGGCCCACCTGCTCGGCGCGGACGACGCGGAGAACGTCGCGCAGGAGGCGTTCGTCAAGCTCCACCAGCGGTGGGACTCGCTCACCGACCACACGCGGGTGGCCGGCTACCTGCGCACGACCGTGGTCAACATGTCACGGTCGCGCACCCGGCACCTGAAGGTGGTGCGGCGGACCCCGCAGGACCGGCCGCCGGACGAGCTGTCCGCCGAGGTCAGAGCCGTGGCCAACTGGGAGCACCAGCAGCTGCGCGCGGTGCTGGAGAAGCTGTCGAGGCGCCAGCGCGAGGTCCTCGTGCTGAGGTACTGGCTGGACCTGAGCACCACGGGCATCGCGGAGACGCTCGGCATCTCACCGGGCACCGTGAAGGCGACCACGCACCACGCGATGGAGAACCTGCGCAAACACTTGGGGGACGACCTGGGAGGTGAGCGATGACCGACCTCGAACGCAAGCTGGCCGAGACGCTGCGAGGACAGGCGGAGGAGGTCACGCCCAACCTCGACGCGGCGTGGGCCGAGCAGATGCGAAGGCAGCGGAGACCACAGCGCCGCCGCCGGGCGGCGGTCTGGATCGCTCCGCTGGCCGCGGTCCTGGTGGTGCTGACGAGTGTCTTGCTGGTCACCCGGGTGAACAACGCCCCGGCGCCGGTCCAGCCCGCGAACCAGATCGTCGACCTGAACCTGGCCGGCTTCACCCGCGAGAACGTGGATTTCTCGCACGTGACCGACGTGGTCGAGCTCACCGAGTTCGCCGGCCAGACCGACAAGTGGACCGCCGTCGCCTTCCAGGCGAGCGTGGCCGGCACGGGGGCGGGCGTGATCTGCGTCGCCGCGGTGCCGTCGGGCCTGAAGTTCGAGGCCGGCACCCCGCAGTACGGCACCGAGTCGCCGCAGTGCACCCCGACCCAGGCGATGGCGGACGAGCCGGTGCGCGCCGGATACGTCGGCCATGCCGGCGGTCCGCTGCCGGCGGGCAAGGCCGTCTACTTCCTCGATGCCACGGTCCGCAGCGTGCTGCTCTTCGACCAGCGAGGTGACCTGAGCCAGGGGCGGTCCCTCGGGCAGCGGGTCATGCAGAACATGGTCTTCCTGGCCGATGTGACCCCCGGGGTCGATCCGGTCCGCTACAAGGTCATCTACGGCCCGCTCAGCTCGCCCCTAACGCATCCGGCAACGCGGTGATCTTCTCCACCACCGCCGTGGCCTGCTTCAGGACCTCCGGATCCGGCGGAAAGTGCGGGTTCGGCACGGCATAAACAGCCATCCCCGCGGCCAGCGCCGACTTCAGCCCGTTGGTCGTGTCCTCCACGGCCGCGCAGTCCGAAGGCGCCACACCCAGCAGCTCGGCCGCCCGCAGATAAACATCCGGCGCCGGCTTCCCCGCCCCGACCTGCTCGGACGACACCGCCGCCCCCACCGGCAACCCCGTCACGTCCAGGAAGCCCTTGATCAGGATCACCGGCGACGAGCTGGCGATCGCCACCGGCCAGCGCGCCGAAACCTGCCGCACCACCTCGACCGCGCCCGGGATCAGCGGCGGCTCCTCGGCATACCGGGCCGCCATGCGCTTGACGACGAGCGTCGCGATCTCCGGTGGGGACAGCTGGGCGCCCAGCTCCTCCACCAGGTAGCGGGCCCATTCCGGGGTGCTCATCCCCTGCTGCGCCCGGGTCGCTTCCGGAAGCCACGTGCCGCCGTGCTCGGCGACGACCGCGCGGCGCACCTCGTCCCAGATCCGCTCCGAATCCACCAGCACGCCGTCGAGGTCGAAGATCACCGCGTCCATGACCTCGAGCCTAGCCTGTGAGCCGACTTACTTAGCTACCCTTACTAAAATTTGTTAGCCTGGCTAAGTGACTTCCCCGATCGCCGATCTCGCCCACCGGCTGCGGCCGCTGGTCTTCCGGCTGTACCACCAGGTCCGCCGCCAGACCCCGCAGCTGACGCTGACCCTCACCCAGGGTTCAGTGCTGAGCGAGCTGGTCAACGGCGGGCCGCAGCGGATGAGCGCGCTGGCGGAGTTCGAGCGGGTCAAGCTGCCGTCGATGACCGACGTCGTCGGCCGGCTCGAACGCCTCGGCCTGGCCACTCGCACGCCGGACCCCGCCGACCGGCGGGCGGTGCTCGTGGACGTCACCGACGAGGGTCGTCGCTTCTACGCCGAGATGGTCGCCGCCCGCGAAGAGTTCCTTCGCGAGCGCCTGATCGCGATGGACGACGCCGACCGCGCAGCGATCGAAGCCGCCCTTCCGGCTCTCGCCAAGCTACTTGTCGACACCAAGAAGGAGGAACTGATCAGCGATGAGCGCTGAACACCACTCGAGCCTGCTGGACGCCGTCAAGGGCCAGCCCAAGCAGGTGTGGATCACCGCGTTCGCCGCGGTCATCGCCTTCATGGGGATCGGCCTGGTCGACCCGATCCTGCTCTCCATCGCCAAGGGCCTGGACGCGACGCCGTCGCAGGTCACGCTGCTCTTCTCGTCGTACCTCGGGGTCCAGGTCGTCGCGATGCTGGTCACCGGCGCGGCGAGCGCGAAGTTCGGGCCGAAGCGGACGGTGCTCGTCGGGCTGTCGCTGATCGTCGTGGCGACCGCGCTGTGTTCGGCCGCCGGGTCGATCGAGCAGCTCGTCGGGCTGCGCGCGGTCTGGGGCCTCGGCAACGCGTTCTTCATCGCGACGGCGCTTTCGGTGATCGTCGGCGCCGCCACCGGCGGCCAGTCCGGCGCGATCCTGCTGTACGAGGCCGCGCTGGGGGTCGGCCTGTCGGTCGGCCCGCTGCTGGGCGCGCTGCTCGGCTCGATCTCGTGGCGCGGCCCGTTCCTCGGCACCGCGGTCCTGATGGCCGGCGCGCTCGTGCTGTGCGCGGTCTTCCTCAAGAGCGACAAGCACGAAAAGCGTGACCCGATCAAGCTGCTCGACCCGCTGCGCGCGCTGAAGCACACCGGTCTGCTGCGCACGTCGGTCGCGTCCGCGCTGTACACCGCCGCGTTCTTCGCGGTGCTGGCCTGGTCGCCGTTCGTGCTCGGCTGGAACGCCATCGCCGTCGGGCTGATCTTCTGCGGCTGGGGCCTGTGTGTCGCGGTGGCGGGAGTGGCTTTGGCGCCGCGGCTGGCCGCCAAGCTCGGTGAGCGGCACGCCGCCGCGGCCGCCGTCTTCGGGTACGCCGTGCTGATGCTGGTCCTGGCCGTGCCGAGCAAGCCGGTGCTGGTCGCCGGGATCATCGTCTCCGGGCTCGTGTCCGGCCTGCTGAACACGCTGTTCACCGGCACCGCGATGTCGATCAGCGACGCGCCGCGCCCGGTCGCCAGCGCGGGGTATAACTTCTGCCGCTGGCTGGGTGGCGCCGTCGCCGCGACGCTCGTCGGGCACGTCGCCGAGTGGTTCGGTTCGCCGCAGGCGCCGTTTGTCGCCTCGGCCGTGCTGTGCGTGATCGCGGGCGCACTGCTCTCGCTGAGGGAGCGCAAGGCGGACCCGCACGTGGTGCCGCAGGAGGCGGTGCTCGTCGGCGAAGAGTTCTGAGCCACGGCCATTCGGGTGAGCGGTACACCTACCGTTCACCTGAATGTCTGGCTTGGCTGGTTTTGGGCGCTTAGGTTCGGTTTGTTCCCGAACTCCCACCATGGAGGCGCTGTGCCCGACCGCCTGCTCCCGCTGTACCCCGCCGCCCACCCGGGCGGCCGCTCGCCGATCACCTGCGAATACCGCTGCGGCAACGCCTGTGCCCACCCCGAACCCAACGAGTCCGGGAACGAATACTTCGGCGACGTCGTCAAGGACATCTCCCGCCGCCGGGTCTTCAGGGCGGGCGCCGTGATGGCCGCCGCCGCGGGTGGGTTCGCCGCGCTGTCCGGCACCGCGGCCGCCGCGCCGGCCCCGCAGGGCCACGACCACGGCCCGAAGCCGCGTCCGGTCCCCGGCACCGACTTCGACGCCGTCCCGCCGAACAAGCTCGACCAGGTCAGCATCCCCGACGGGTACGCCCAGCGCGTCGTCGTTCGCTGGGGCGACCCGGTCGTCCCGGGCGCCCCGAAGTTCGACTTCGCCCAGCAGACCGCGGCCGCGCAGGCCAAGCAGTTCGGTTACAACAACGACTTCGTCGGCCTGATCCCGCAGGACCCGCTGGGGCTGGGCAACCTGCTGGTCGTGAACCACGAGTACACCACCGAGGTGCACCTGTTTCCGGCCGACCAGTACGACCCGGCCAACCCCACCGAAGAGCAGGTCAAGATCGCCTGGGCGGCGCACGGCCTGTCGGTGCTGCTGACCCGCCGTGACCCGATCCGCGGCGGCCTCGAGGTCGTGCCCAGCCGGTACGGGCGCCGCATCACGCTCGACACGGTCTTCGAGGTGCGCGGCCCGGCCGCCGGCTCGAAGTTCCTGAAGACGTCGGCCGATCCGACCGGGCGCAGGGTCCGCGGCACGCAGAACAACTGTTCCGGCGGTGTGACGCCGTGGGGCACCGTGCTGTCCGGTGAGGAGAACTTCCACCAGTACTTCGCCAACGCGGACAAGGTCACCGACCCGGTCCAGGCCGCGCGGCTCAAGCGCTACCTCGTCGGCACCGGCGCCAGCACCCGCAAGTGGGAGCGCTTCGACAAGCGCTGGGACGTCGCCCAGGAGCCGCAGGAGCCGAACCGGTTCGGCTGGGTCGTCGAGATCGACCCGAACGACCCGACGTCCACGCCGGTCAAGCACACCGCGCTCGGCCGGTTCAAGCACGAGGCCGCGAACGTCAAGATCACGGCCGACGGCCACGTCGCCGTCTACTCCGGGGACGACGAGCGGTTCGAGTACATCTACAAGTTCGTGTCCAAGGGCAAGTACAAGCCCGGCAAGAGCGCGCACGCGCGCCGGTACAACTCGGCGCTGCTCGACGAGGGCACCCTGTACGTCGCCCGCTTCACCGGTGACAGCCCCGCCGCCGAGATCGACGGCACCGGCAAGCTCCCGTCGGACAACGAGTTCGACGGCTCCGGCGAGTGGATCCCGCTGGCGAGCGGCACCAAGTCCTTTGTGGACGGTTTCACCGCCGAAGAGGTCTACGTCTTCACACGCCAGGCCGCCGACAAGGTCGCCGCGACGAAGATGGACCGGCCGGAGGACATCGAGCCGAACCCGGTCAACGGCCGGATCTACGCGGCGCTGACCAACAACACCGACCGCGGCGCGGCGGGCAAGGCCGGCGTCGACGAGGTGAACCCGCGCGTGGCCAACAAGAACGGGCAGATCCTGGAGTGGGAGGAGGCCCGCGGCGACGCGGCGTCGACGAAGTTCTCCTGGCGGCTGCTGCTCGTCTGCGGTGACCCGGCGGCGGCCGACACCTACTTCGGCGGCTTCGACAAGAGCAAGGTCAGCCCGATCTCCTGCCCGGACAACGTCACCTTCGACCGCCACGGCAACCTGTGGATCGCCACCGACGGCAACGCGCTCGGCGCGAACGACGGCCTCTTCTCGGTGCCGGTGACCGGGCCGGAACGCGGGCACGTCAAGCAGTTCCTCTCGGTGCCGGTCGGCGCCGAGACCTGCGGGCCGGTCGTCACCGACCACGTGGTCCTCGTCGCCGTGCAGCACCCGGGTGAGAACGCGGCGAGCTCGGCGAACCCGACCTCGCACTGGCCGGACGGCGGCACCGCGCAGCCACGGCCGTCGATCGTCTCGGTGTGGAAGAAGGGCCGCTTCGGGCTGCCCGGCCGCATCGGCGAGCGCTGACGCACCGGGTCCGCCCCGCCGAGGTTCACTCTTAAGTGGACGGTTCTCGGCCGGTGCGGGCCCGGGCCCCGCGTCATAGTCGAGGCATGATCCGTTCGGCGCGCTTGGTGGCAGTGACGGTGGCGCTCTCGGGGACGGTCGTGCCCTCGGCCGCCGCGGACCCGCCGCCGGCCTGCGGGGGTGTCGCGGCGAACCCGAGCGTCGAGCAGGTGGCGGGCAACGGCGCACCGGACGGGTACGTCTTCAGCCCGGCCGCGCCGGTCCCGCCGGGGACCCCGGCCGCGAAGGCGCCGAAGCTGCTGACCGAGCAGGCCTACGCCGTCGACGGGCAGCGCTCGGCGGTGATCCAGACGCCGGACGGCAAGGCCAGCACCGCCTTCCAGACCGAGCGGTTCGTGCCCGGCGGGGTGTACACGCTGAGCGTGTCGACCGGTTCCCAGGCGCCGGCCGCCGGACCCGCCACCGGCCTGCGGTTCTTCGACGCGACCGGCGCGCAGGTGCAGGAGACCAAGCTGGTCGCCGACCACAACGCGGGTGACGGGCACCTCGCCAAGCAGGACTTCCCGGCGGCGACGGCGCCGGCGAAGGCGACGGCCGTGAAGTTCTTCGCCACGACAAGCGCCGAACGGCTGCGCTGGGACTGCGTCGACCTGCAGTTGGCGGCGTACTCGGTGAAGAAGGAAGTGCAGAACCCGGCGACCGGCGCGTGGGGCTCGTTCGCGACGGTCACCGCGGGCGAGACCGCGCACTACCGCGTCACCGTGACGAACGAGGGCACGCAGGACCTGACCGGGATCACGGTGCAGGACCCGTGGTGCGCGGCGCCGTTCGAGCCGTTCACGCTGGCTTCGGGCGCGAACAAGCAGCTGACCTGTGACCACCCGAACCTGACGGTGGCCGACACCGGGCACGTCAACACGGCGAAGGTGACCGGGGTGAAGTACCCGGGTGGCACGCTGGGCGACAAGACGGCGTCGGCGACGATCACCGTCGTGCCGCCGCCGGCGATCGCGAAGATCGGCGACTTCGTGTGGAACGACCGCAACCGCGACGGCATCCAGGACCCGGGCGAGCCCGGCGTGGCGGGGGTCAAGGTGACGCTGAAGGACGGCGCGGGCGGCACGATCGGGACGGCGACGACCGACGGCAACGGCAAGTACGGCTTCGAGAAGCTGAAGGACGGCACTTACCAGGTGTGCTTCGCCGTCCCGGCGGACTTCACGGCGACGCGCAAGGACGCGGCCGCCGACGACCGCGACTCCGACGCCGACCCGGACGGCTGCACGGCGCCCCGCACCCTCGGCGGCCCGGCGCGCGAGGACTTCACGGTCGACCTCGGCCTGGCCCCGCCGACCAACCGCATCGGCGACTTCGCCTGGACCGACACGAACGCCAACGGCCTGCAGGACGCGGGCGAGCCGGGCCTGGCGGGAGTGAAGGCAACACTGGCCAACGGCACGAGCGTGGTCACCGGCCCGGACGGCGCGTACGCGTTCACCGGCCTGGAGGACGGCAGTCACCAGGTCTGCTTCACGGCGGAAGGGCACAAGCCGACCACGAAGGACGCCGGCGACGACACGAAGGACTCGGACGCGGACCCGGCGACAGGCTGCGCGGAACCGCGGACGCTCGGCCCCGGCCACCGCGAGGACACCACGGTCGACGCCGGGTTCGCACCCGCGTAGGGACGAGCCGCGCCACTACGGTGGAGGGCATGACGGATCTCCCCCTTGCCCTCGTCACCGGCGCTTCCCGCGGCATCGGCGCGGCGGTCGCGCACCAGCTGGCCCCGACCCACCGGCTCCTCCTCGGCGGCCGGGACGCGGATGCCCTCGCCGCCCTCGCGAAGGAGCTTCCGGGCGCGAAGCCGTGGCCCGTCGACCTCACCGATCCGGCTTCCCTCGCCCAAGCGACCGCGGACATCACCACGCTCGACGTCCTGGTCCACTCCGCCGGCGTCGCGAAGCTCGGCCGGATCGCGGACCTGGACGCCGCGGCCTGGCGGGACAACTTCGAGGTCAACACCCTGGCCGTCGTCGAGCTGACCCGGCTGCTGCTGCCCGCCCTCCGGGCCGCGCGCGGGCACGTCGTCGTGATCAACTCCGGCGCCGGCCGCACCGCGCGGCCGGGCTGGTCGCCCTATGCCGCCAGCAAGTTCGCCGTCCGGGCCTTTGCCGACGCGCTGCGGGAAGAGGAGCCCGAGATCCGCGTGACCTCTGTCTACCCCGGCCGGACGGACACCGAGATGCAGCAGGAGATCTTCAAGGGCGAGGGCCGCGAGTACGACACCACGCACCTGCTCAGGGCGGACTCGGTGGCGACCGCGGTGGTGACAGCGGTGTCCGCCACCCCGGACGCCCACCTGACCGAGCTGATTCTCAGGCCGAACTAACGCAGCCGCGCGGCGGTCTCGGCCACGGCGGCCTGGACCTTCGCGCGGTCCACCTTCGTCGACTCGCCGTGGGCGACCACCTGCTCACCCGCGACCCACACGTCCCGGACCCGGCGCGAGCCCGCCGCCCAGACGAGGTTCGACAGCAGCTGGACGTCCGGGACGTCGAGGCCGCACGCGAACGCCGGGTCGTCGAGGTCAATGTGGACGAGGTCGGCCCAGCGGCCGGGCTCCAGCGCGCCGATGTCGTCGCGGCCCAGCGCCGCCGCCCCGCCACGCGTCGCCAGCAGGAACGCGTCGGCCGCCTTCAGGATCGTCGAGTCGCCCGTGGCCAGGCGGGCGAACATCGCCGAGAGCTGCAGCTCTTCCCAGAGGTCGATGTCGTCGTTGGACGCCGGGCCGTCGGTGCCGAGGCCGACCGCGACACCCGCCGCGCGGAGGTCCGCGATCCGCGCGATGCCCGAAGCCAGCTTCGCGTTCGAACCCGGGCAGTGCGCCATGCCGACGCCGTGGGCCGCGAACAACGCGATGTCCGCGTCCGACAGGTGGATCGCGTGCGCGGCGAGCACCCGGCCGTCCAGCATGCCGAGCTTCTGCAGCAGCGCCGGCACCGAGCCGTGCGCCTCGCGGACGACGGTGTCTTCGAGCGCCGCCTCGGCGACGTGGATCTGCACCAGCGCGCCCCGCACCGCCGCCGACTCCGCCGTCGCGCGCAGGCCCTCTTCGGAGAGCATGTACGCCGAGTGCGGGCCGTAGCCGAGCTCGACGCGGTCGCCGTGGCCGAAGCGCAGGCCGTCGGTGTCGATCCAGCGCTCGATCGCGGTCAGCTGGGCCTGCCAGTCGAGGCCGGGCAGCTGCATCACCGGCGGCGCGACCAGCACACGGCCGCCCGTCGTGAGCACCGCGTCGACCAGCTGCTCGCCTTCGAAGTACATCTCGGCGCTGGTCGTGACGCCGTGGCGCAGCATCTCGACCGAGCCCAGCAGCATGCCGGTGCGGACGTCTTCCGGCCGCAGCTTCGCTTCGGCGGGCCAGATGATCTCGTTGAGCCAGGGCAACAGCGGCAGGTCGCCGCCCATGCCGCGCAGCAGCGTCATCGGGCTGTGCGCGTGCGTGTTGACCAGACCGGGGAGCAGGATGCCGGTCAGGGTGGTGACCGGTGCGGCGGACTCGGGGGCGGTGGCCGCCGGTCCGCAGTAGGAGATGCGCCCGTCGGCGTCCACATCGACGACTGCGTCACGAAGGAGCGAACAGGACGGGTCGGCGGGGAGAACAACAGGGGCGTGGAAACGGTGTGGCATCTCTGGATACTACGCACCCTCGATTACGAGACGACTCCACTCCGCCACGCCCACGCCGCGGTCTCCACCCGGTTCCGCGCGCTGATCTTGCCCTGCACCGAGGCCAGGTGGGTCTTCACCGTGGACAGCGACATGAACAGCTCGGCGCCGATCTCGGTGTTCGTCAGCCCGCGCGCGACCGCCTTCACGACGTCCATCTCCCGCGCGGTCAGCGGCTCGGACGGCGGCTTCGCCCGCGACTTCACCGAGCTGCCGTCGAAGTGCTTGAGCAGCCGGACGGTGATCTGCGGCGACACCAGCGCGTCACCGCGGTCGGCCGCGCGCACCGCCTCGATCAGCAGCGCCGGGCCGGCGTCCTTCAGCAGGAAGCCGGACGCGCCGTTGCGCAACGCCGTGTGCACGTATTCGTCGAGGTCGAAGGTGGTGACGACAACGACCTTCAGCGGGTCGGCGACGTCCGGCCCGGCCAGCTGCCGGGTGACCTCCAGGCCGTCGAGGCCGGGCATGCGGATGTCGAGCAGGCAGACGTCCGGGCGCAGCTCACGGGCCTTCGAGACCGCCGAGACGCCGTCCGCGACGTCGGCGACCACCTCGATGTCGTCGTGGGACTCCAGGATCATGCGGAACCCCATCCGCACCATCTCCTGGTCGTCGGCGATCAGTACCCGGATCACTCGTTCCCTTCCGCTTCTTCCGTGGCGGCCAGCGGCAGCCAGGCTTCGACGCGCCAGCCGCCGTCCGGGCCGCGCCCGGCCGAGAGCCGGCCCTTGAGCAGCGCGACGCGTTCGCGCATGCCGACCAGACCGTAACCGCCCGACCCGCCGGCCGGACGGCGTGCCGTCTCGCGTCCGTTGTCCGTCACCCGCAGGTGCAGCTCTTCGCCGCTCACTTCGGCGAGGACCACGGCGTCCGTCGCGTCGGCGGCGTGCTTGCCGACGTTCGTCAGCGACTCCTGCACCAGCCGCAGCGCCGAGCGGCCGACCTCGTGCGGCAGGTCCGGCGGCAGGTCGAGGTGCATCGACGTCGGCACGCCGTGGTTGGCGCCTTCGACCAGCTTCCGCAGGTCGGCGCCGAGGTCGGTGGTCGCCTGCTCGCTGATCCCGGTCGACCCCGCCGGCGCGTCGCCGCGCATCGACCGGACCAGCCGCCGCATCGCCGCGAGGGCCTCGACCCCCGCGTTCTCGATCCGGCCCATCGCCTCGACCGCGACCTGCGGGTTCTTCGCGGCCATCAGCCGTGCCGCCTGCGCCTGCACGACGATCCCGGTGACGTGGTGGGCGACGACGTCGTGCAGCTCGCGGGCGAGCGCCATCCGCTCGGCGGTCTGCGCCTCGCTCACGGCGGACTGGACGACGGTGGTCCGCTCGGAGTCCCGCGACCGCAGCATCAGGCCGACGGCGATCGAGATGCCGAGCAGCAGCGCCGCGGCGAAGGCCAGGACCGCGAGGGTCTGGGGATCGGTCTGCAGCCGGCGGATGGGCTGGTTCGAGTTGACGATCGCCGCGAGCGCGACCACCCCGGACAGCACGGCGACCCGGGGCCACGAGTGGCTCAGCCCGCGGGCGCGGGTCAGGTTGACCACCACGCCCATCCCGGCGATGACCTGCACGAACGGCATCCCGCCCGGCATCGGGTAGGAGCTGCGCAGCTCCAGGAACGGGGTGATGACCGCCGACAACAGCAGGATCCCGGCGAGGCCGAGGACCGCGTCCGCCGGCCGCCGGGGCGACAGCACCGCGACGACGGCCGCGGCGAGCGAGCAGAACAGGATCGGGAAGCCGCGGGCGGTGTTGGAGTAGGTGTAGCCGAACTCGAAGATGAGCGCGAAGCCGAGCAGGCCGATCAGCGGCCACTGCCCCAGCGCCAGCTGGTTGACCCGGTGGAGCTTGCGCGCCCGCGGGTCGGCCTTCGGGCCGTGGTCCCGGTTCAGCACGGCCGGCAGCACCGCGCCGACGACGAGCAGGAGCCCGAACAGCATCGCCTGGACCACCGAGCTCGAGCCGATGCCGCTGACCGCGTTGTAGCGGCCGAACACCGCGACGAGACACCCGACGACCAGGGCGCTGACCACGCAGAACGCCACGCCGGCCCGGGCCCGGCGGGACACGTGGTAGACCATCAGCACCCCGGCGACGACCTCGGTGATGGTCACCTTCGGCAGCACGCTCGAGTACGCGGGGATGTCGAACGCGTGGATGGCCAGGGTGGAGAACACGAGCACGGCCGAGCCGGCCGCGCCGGCGACCGCGGCCCGCTTCTGGGCCCACAGCCCGCACGCCGCCATCGCGAAGATGCCGGGCAGCAGCCCGAAGTCGACCAGGCGCGGGCCGCTGTCGTCGAGTGCGGCCTGCGTTGTGTACACGAGGTCGAACAGCAGCGCGGCGTACAGGACGGCCGAGGGCACGCCGATGCGCCGCACCAGGTTGGCGGCGCGTGTGTAGAGCGAGTTCGGCGGGGGCGCGGCGGTCACAACGTGACGTTAGAGGATCCGCCGCGGTTCGCACCTTGGCCGAGTGGCTCGCGCTCCCTCGGCCGATCGGCCGATGCGGCGCCCCGCGGCACTGGCCGTCTGCCCGAAGTGGACACCCCCCGCCGTCGGCGAAGCTCAGCTCCACAAGATCCCGACCGACAGGGGAGAACCTCGTGGACCCGAACACTCCACAGTGGACGAACGGGCCGGTGCTGTCCGGCCGCGGCCTCGTGAAGCGCTACGGCGCGCAGTACGCGCTGGCCGGCATCGACATCGACATCCAGCCGGGCGACGCCGTCGCCATCGTCGGGCCGTCCGGCTCGGGCAAGACGTCGCTGCTGCACGTGCTGGCCGGCATCCTGCGCGCCGACGACGGCCAGATCTTCCTGGCCGGTCAGCGGGTCGACCACCTCGGTGAGAAGAACCGCAGCGAGCTGCGCCGCACCGAGTTCGGCTTCGTCTTCCAGTCGGGGATGCTCGTCGCGGAGCTGACGGCCGAAGAGAACGTCGCGCTGCCGTCGCTGCTGGCCGGGCTCGGCCGCAAGGAGGCCATCGACGCCGGCCGCGTCTGGCTCTCGCGCCTCGGCCTGGCCGGCAAGGAGCGCCGCCGTCCCGGTGAGCTGTCCGGCGGGGAGGCCCAGCGCGTCGCGATCGCGCGGGCGCTGACCCACCGGCCGAAGGTGATCTTCGCCGACGAGCCGACCGGCGCGCTCGACACGCGCACCGGCCGCGACACGATGGACGCCCTGCTCGGCGCGGCCCACGAGACCGGCGCCGCGGTGCTCGTCGTGACCCACGACCGCGAGCTCGCCGAGTCGATGCCGAAGACCGTCGCCATCCGGGACGGCCTGATCGCCACGAGGCTCGCGGCATGAACTCGCTCCAGATCGCCCTGCGGGTGCTGAGGGTCGACCGCCGGACCCGGACGTCGGCGATCCTCACCGCGGTCGGGGTGGCCGTCGCGACCGGGCTGGTGCTGCTGCTGGCGACACTGCCGTTCGCCACCCAGAACCGCGAACAGCGTGCCCTCTGGCAGGGCGACCAGTTCTACAGCCGCAACTCCGACGGCCCGGCGAAACTGCTGTACTCCGCCTCGAAGGACTACTTCGACGGGCAGCAGATCATCCGCGTCGACGTCGCGCTGGCGCCCGGCGCCACCGCGGCGGGGCTCGAGCTGCCGGCCGGCGTGCCGCAGCTGCCCGGCCCGGGTGAGACCGTCGTGTCGCCCGCGCTCGGCCGCCTGCTGCAGGGCCACTCCGCCGACCAGCTCGGCGACCGGTTCGGCAAGCCCGTCGGCGCGCTCGGCGACGACGGCCTGCGGTTCCCCGAGCAGCTCGTCGCGCTGACCGGGCACACGCCGGACCAGATGCCGGAGTCGTCGTCGCAGGTCGCGGGCTTCCCGAAGGGCGAGGCCCGCCCGGACGGCCTGCTCATGCTGCTGTCCTGGGTCGGGATCATCGTGCTGCTGGTGCCGAGCCTGGTGCTGGTCGCGTCGTCGGCCCGGCTGACCGCGGCCCGTCGTGAACGGCGGCTCGCCGCGATCCGGCTGGCCGGCGCGACCCCGGGGCAGGTCACGAACATGGTGGCCGCCGAGACGACGTTGTCGGCGGGCATCGGCGCCCTGCTCGGGTTGCTGCTGAGCCCCGCGCTGCACGGCCTCGCGTCGTTCGTGCCGTGGGCCGGCGGCACCTGGCTCGCGGCCGACTTCGCGCTCCCGGTGGGCCTGACGGTGTTCATCGTCCTGGCGATCCCGGTGCTCGTGGTGCTGGCCGGCGTCCTCGGCCTGCGGCGGGTGCTGAAGAACCCGCTGTTCGCGACCGGCGGCCACACGAAGAAGCCGTTGCGCTGGTGGCGCCTGCTAGCGCTGCCCGCGGCCGGGCTGTTCTTCCTCGTCGCGGTGACGACGGCGAAGGACACCGGCGGCATCACGATGGTCATGGCCGGGCTGTTCCTGCTGGTCGGGTCGGCCGCGATTGTCGGGCCGTGGGTGACCTCGGCGGTCGGCGGCACGTTCGTCCGGATCTGGCGCCGCCCGTCCTCGCTACTCGCCGGCCGTCGCCTGCGTGACGACCCGAAGGGCGCCTACCGGGCGTCCGCCGGGATCGTGCTCGCGGTGTTCGCCGGGTCGATGGCGCTGACGCTGCTGCCGACGTTCGAGTCGATGGCCGGCGGCGGCCGGTCCTTCCAGGACTCCGTGCTCTACGTCGACACCGACGGCCAGCACGCGAGCAAGATCGTCGACCAGGCCAATGCGTCGCTGCAGAAGTACGGCCAGCCCGACAAGGCGGTCGCGGTCGGCGAGGTCTACCTGGTCCAGGGTGAGGGCTCGCAGCGCACCGGCCACCGCGCGCTGGTGATGAGCTGCGCGGACGCGGTCAAGCTGACCCGGTTCGGGCTCGGCGCGGAGAACTGCACCGGCGGCCCGGCCGTTTTCGGTGACTCGGCGCTCGACCTGGCGCAGTTCAAGATCGCCGGCGACTGGGAAGGGCCGGCGGTCGCGGTCAAGTCGGGAACGCGGGCGGAAGCCATCCCCCTGCCGGACTCCGACCTCTCGAGCACGTCGATCATCGACCCGGCCGCGATGCCGGACGGCCTGGTGCCCAAGTTCGTCACCGTGGTCGCGCCGACGACCGAAGCGAACCGCGAGATCGTCCGGACGGCGCTGGCCGGCCCGGCCGCCGGCGAGGAGGTCGGCAGCCGCGACCAGTACCTGTTCAACCAGCAGACCGAGCTTGGCGACCTGCGCCGGGTGACGGTGATCGGGCTGATCGCGGCCGGGGTCCTGGCCGGCTGCAGCGCCGCGGTCGCGACCGCGGGCTCGGTGATGGACCGCCGCCGGACGTTCGGGGCGCTGATGGCGGCGGGCACGCCGGTGCGGGTGCTCTCGCGGGCGCTGCGGATGGAGGCCGCGCTGCCCGCGCTGGTCGCGACGATCGGCGCGGGAATCGTCGGGGTGCTCGTCGGTGTTGGGCTCTACAGCATGGTCGACGAGCGGGGCATCGTGCTCAGCCCGTGGCTCCTGGCGCCGGTGGTGCTCGGGGTCGGGGTGGCCCTGCTCGGCGCGTCGGTCTGCACACCCGCCCTCAAGCGGGTCCAGGCCGAGCCGCTGGCCGACGAATAGGACGTTCGCCCCTCTGTCGGGGGAGGGGCGAGCACCGGGGGTAGTGAGCTGAAGGGGACCTTTCTCCGCGGGGATCCGGGGAGAGGTCCCCTTCAGCGTTTCTCGAAGATCAGGTCGTGCGAGACGCGGCCTTCGACGTCCGCGCGCTGCTCGAACTTGGTCACCGGCCGCCACTCCGGCCGCGGCGCCCAGCCGTCGTACCGGTTCTTCAGCGCGGGTTCCGCGGAGCAGACCTCGAGCATCTGCTCGGCGTAGTTCTCCCAGTCGGTCGCCATGTGGAACGTCCCGCCGGGCGCGAGCCGCGACGCCACGAGTGCGGCGAACGACGGCGAAACGATCCGCCGCTTGTGGTGCTTCTTCTTCGGCCACGGGTCCGGGAAGAACAGCCGGACGCCGTGCAGCGACCCGGGCTCGACGTGCTCGGTCAGCAGGATGACGGCGTCACCGTGCAGCAGCCGCAGGTTCTCGACGCCCAGTTTTTCGGCGCGCAGCATCAGCTGACCGAGGCCCGGGTCGTAGACCTCGACGGCGACGTAGTTCAGCTCCGGCGCGGCGGCGGCGAGCTGCGACGTCGTCTCGCCCATGCCGGAGCCGATCTCGACCAGCACCGGCGCCTCGCGGCCGAACCACGCGGTGAAGTCCAGCTTCCCGCCGGGCAGCTCGCCGACGGTGCGGCCCAGTTCCGGCCACAGCTCATCCCACGCGCGTTGCTGCCCGACGGTCATCCGGCCGCCGCGTTTCACATAACTGACGACGCTGCGCAGCCGGGTCTGGTCCTCGTTTTCCACTCACCGAGGTTAACGAACGGCTTCGAGCTCCCCGAGACGAGACCGCAGCCCCGCCAGCCCGGCGATCGGGATCGGGTCCGGCGTCGGCCCGCTGTGCGCGGGCAGGACGTCGATCCAGCCCGGGTGCCGGTCGGTGTTCATCACCGTGGTGGGAATCGCGTGTCCCGATTTCCCGCGCTCGGACGGCATGAACTCCCAGTAGCCGGATTCCCCGTCCGCGGCCCACGGCACGAATTCCCAGCCCGGCCGCCGGCCGAGCAGTTGTGCGATGCGGTCTTCGACGCGGAAACCCTGTTCGCGGGAATCGAGCTTGCCGTCCGCGATGGCGCGCAGCCACCACGGCGCGGGGATCGGTCCCGCCATCCCCGCCGAGGCGCGGAACAGGGCCAGGACGCTGTCTTCGGGCGCGCGGTGCACCCACGCCCGGCGGAGCTCGGCGGGCGAGCCCGCGATCATGGCGGCCTGCGGGAGCTCGATCGCCCGCGACCATTCGAGGTCCAACATCGGTTCGAGCCGGGGTGCGGCGTCTTCGACGCGGGCTCGGGGAATGGTGCTGCCCAGTTCTTGACCGGTGTCCACCGTCAAGGATCACCTCCAGGGGAGCTAGACGGTTCCGGTTCGCTCTCTTACGAATATTGCCTGGTCATAGCATTATGTCCGGTGCCTGTGAGAGAAGCCACAGCCTCTTCATCTTCTCTTAACGTGATTTTTTGCGGTACTGCGACGGCGGTCACGCTCAGGCGTCGCGCCGGGCCGTGACGAGCACTCCGGCCACGAAGAGTGCAACGCTGATCGCCGCGAAGTAACCGAGGTAGCCCCACGGCCCGAGCGGCGCCGGCGGCAGCTGGAACGCGCCGCCGGTGAACCCGCTCGCCCCGACGAACTCGTCGGCCGCGTGGAACGGCATCCACTGGAAGATGTGCTTGCCGGCGCCCGGGATGAACACGATCACCCCTTCGAGCACCTGGGTCCAGACGAGGACGGCCGTCAGCCCGAAGGCGACACTGCGCACCAGCAGGGCGACCCCGACCCCGGCCACGGCGGTCACCAGGAAGACCAGGCCCTGCCCGACGACCGAGCGCCAGTCCGCGCCCGAGCGCAGCGCCAGGTCGGCGTCCGGCTGCACGAGCGTCGCCAGGCCCCACGAGCCGAAGCCGACGACCAGCCCGAGCACGGCGGCGACCGCGCTGATCACCACGGCCTTCGCCACCAGCGCCGGCACCCGGCTCGGCACGGCCTGGAACGTCAGCCGCATCGTGCCCCAGTTGAACTCCGACGCCGTCGCGAGCACGGCGAAGACCAGCAGCACGGTCCGGCCGTTGCCGCTGGCGAGCTGGGTGTTGCCGACGGTCGCCGGGATCTCGGGCCCGGCCAGCGCGAAGAACAACGCCGTGAAGCCGAGCGGCGCGACGAGCGCGATGGCCAGGCACCACCACGGCGCGCGGGTGCTGAAGAGCTTGATGCGCTCGGCGCGCAGGAGGTTCGTGGTCATGCTCATTTCGCGACCTCCGAGGGAGCCGCCGCCGGGAACTCGACGGCTTCACGGGTGAGATCGAGGTAGGCCTGCTCGAGCGAGCCGGCGATCGGGCTCAGCTCGTGCAGGGTCGCGCCGGCGTCGAAGGCGAGCTGCCCGATCCGGTCGCTGTCGAGGCCGGACACCACGAAGGCGCCGTCCGCCTCGGTGAAGGAGGCCTGCCCGGTGAGGGCGGCCCGCAGCTCGTCGGCGTGCGGGGTCCGGACGCGCACCCCGTGCTCACTCGTGCGGTCGACGAACTCCTCCATCGTGCCCTGGTAGATCAGCCGGCCCCGGCCGATCACCACCAGGTCCTGCGCGGTCTGCGCCATCTCGGGCAGCAGGTGGCTGGAGACGAACACCGTCCGGCCTTCGGCGGCCAGCGCGTGCAGCAGCTGCCGGATCCAGGCCATGCCCTCGGGGTCGAGCCCGTTCACCGGCTCGTCGAACAGCAGCACCCGCGGGTCGCCCAGCATCGCGGCGGCGATGCCCAGCCGCTGCTGCATGCCGAGGGAGTACTGCAGGACGCGGGTCTTCGCGACGCTCGCCAGCCCGACGAGCGCGAGCACCTCGTCGACGCGCTTGTCCGGGATGCCGTTGGTCGCGGCCAGCCAGCGCAGGTGCTCACGCCCGCTGCGGCCGGGGTGGCGCCAGGTGGCGTCCAGCATCGCGCCGACCGTCCTGAGTGGATCTTTCAGCTGCCGGTAGGCGACGCCGTCGACCAGCACCCGGCCCGCGTCGGGCGAGTCGAGGCCGAGGACCAGCCGCATGGTCGTGGACTTGCCGGCGCCGTTCGGGCCGAGGAACCCAGTGACCCGCCCTGAGCGCGCGGTGAAGGTGAGGTCGTTCACCGCGGTGGTGGCGCCGTACCGCTTGGTCAGTGCCGTCGCTTCGATCATGTGCTCCCCCGTCGGTGTCCCCGGGGAGCCTACTGCGAAACGGGAATCCGGGCCGCCCCCCGACAGCGCGGCCCGGATTCCCGTTCCCTTCCCCTTGTTCCCCCTTTACGCGTCCCGCTTCTTCGCGACCCCGAGCGCGACGAGCAGGAACACGATCGCGATGCCGGCGAAGTACGCCAGCGCCCAGCCGGGGCTCAGCGGCGAGTCCGACGGCGCCGGGCCGTCGACGATCGCCGAGCCGCGCAGGAACTTGTTCGCGACGTTGAACGGCAGCCACTCGTGGATGTGGGAGCCGATCTTCGGGATCAGCTGCACGAGCTCTTCCACGGCCAAGTAGTAGATGAGCAGCAGTGCGATGGCGCCGGCGCTGTGCCGGACCAGGATCCCGAGTGCGACGGCGAGCACGGCGCTGACGGCGAACACCGGGCCGAGGCCCGCGACGTTCATCCAGTCCTGCGCGCTGTGCAGGCCGAGGTTGTCGTCCGGCCGCATCAGCATGCCGAGACCGAGCGCGCCGAACGCGGCGAGCTCGCCGATGACCAGCGCGACCAGCGCGACGACGACCGCCTTGGCGACCAGCGCCGGCGAGCGGTGCGGCACGGCCTGGAACGTGGTGCGGATGGTGTTGAAGCGGTATTCGGTGGTCACCGCGAGCGCGGCGAGCACCATCACGACGGCGATGCCGAACTGGGTGCCGCCGAACTGGAGGGCGGACACCGTGACCGGCGTGTCGGACGCGCCGGAGATGATGGCCGCGAAGCCGATGGTCAGGGCCAGGGTGATGAGCGCGCACCACCACGGCGAGCGGGTGCTGAACAGCTTGATGCGTTCGACCGCGAGCAGGTTCATGATCTTGGTTTCCCCGTTTACTTGGCGGACTCGAGCACGTGCTGCGCCTCGGCGTCGAGCCCGGTGTGGTACTCGACGGAGTCGCCGGTGATCTGCATGAAGGCCTGCTCCAGAGAGCCGGTCTGCGGGCTCAGCTCGTGCAGCACGATCCGGTTGGCCGCGGCGATCTCGCCGATCTTGTCGCTGTCCATTCCGGACACCACGAGCGCGCCGCCGTCGTCGGCGACCCCGGCGCTCGCCCGCTGCAGGAAGTCCCGCAGCTCGGCCAGCTGCGGCGAGCGGACCTTCACGGTGTTCTCCGCCGCACGCGAGACGAAGTCCTGCGTGGACGACTGCGAGATCAGCTGCCCGCGGCCGATCACCACGAGGTCGCTGGCGGTCAGCGCCATCTCCGAAAGCAGGTGGCTCGACACGAACACAGTGCGGCCTTCGTCGGCCAGGCGGTGCATGAACTTCCGGATCCAGAGGATGCCCTCGGGGTCGAGGCCGTTCACCGGCTCGTCGAACAGCAGCACCTCGGGGTCGCCCAGCAGGGCGGCCGCGATGCCGAGCCGCTGCGACATGCCGAGGGAGAACCCGCCTGCCCGCTTGCCGGCGACGCTCGTCAGGCCGACGGTGTCGAGCACCTCGTCGACGCGGGCGTTCGGGATGCGGTTGGACTTCGCCATCCACTGCAGGTGGGCGCGCGCCGAGCGGTTGGGGTGCACCCACTTCGCGTCGAGCAGCGCGCCGACGGTGCGCAGCGGCTCCTTGAGGTCGTGGTACTTCTTGCCCCCGACGGTGACCTGCCCGCCGGTCGGGTTGTCCAGGCCCAGGACCATGCGCATGGTGGTGGACTTGCCCGCCCCGTTGGGGCCGAGGAAGCCGGTGACCTTGCCCGCGGCCACGGAGAACGACAGGTTGTTCACCGCCAGCGTCTTTCCGTACCTTTTGGTGAGGCCGGTTGCCTCGATCATGGCTGCTCCTCTTCGCCCCTCGCTTACGACGAGTACATCGTCGCGGGTCGGCGGCCGTTCGCGCGTCACCCTGTAGGCCGAACCGGTCCCCCTACCTGAGTAGTACCTTGCTGGCTCTTCGGCCGATGCGCGATCCGTGATGACCCTGAGGCGACCCTGATTCGCGGTCATTAATGAACTGTGGTTCAATAATGAGGTGGCCCGGCCGAAGAGCATCACCGACGAGCGGCTGCTGGCTGCGGCGGAGACCGTGATCGGCCGCTGCGGCCCCGGTTTCACGCTGGCGCAGGTGGCCGCCGAGGCGGGTGTCTCCGTCGGCACGGTCGGGCAGCGGTTCGGCTCGAAGAGCGGGCTGCTGCAGGAGATGAGCCGGCGGGCCACGCGGCGGGCGGTCGAGCTGATGCGGGAGTGCGCCGAGCGGGCGGACGACCCGGTCGTCGGCCTGCGCGACGCGGCGGTGGCGGTCTACGCGGTGCTCGGGGACGCCGAAGAGGCGGCGAACCACCTGGGCCAGCTCGGCGTGGACATCGGCGACCCGGTGCTGCGGGCGCTGCTCGGCGAGCACTTCACCGCCGTCGAAGAAGAGCTGCGACGGCTGGTGCGGGCGGCGGCTTCCGCGTTGCCGCACGCGCCGAGCGTGCCCCGGGCCGCGCGCGCGGTGCTCGGGGTGATCAACGGAGTGTCGATCGACTGGTCCATCCGGCCGCACGGGCGGTTGGCGGACCGGCTGGCGGAGGACGTCGACGCGGTGCTGTCCGCGTGGCGGGGACGGGAGGATTCATGAGTCTGGAAGGCAAAGTCGCCGTGGTGACGGGCGCGACCCGGGGCTGCGGCCGGGCGATCGCGGTGGAGCTCGGCCGCGCGGGCGCGACGGTGTACGTCACCGGCCGGACGACGCGCGAAACGGTGTCGCCGATGAAGCGCCCGGAAACGATCGAAGAGACGGGCGAGCTGGTCGAAGCGGCGGGCGGCAAGGCCGTCGTCGTCCGCTGCGACTTCTCGTCGCAGTCCGATGTGGACGCACTGAAGGCCCGTATCGAGTCCGAAGTGGACGGAATCGACATCCTGGTCGACGACGTCTGGGGCGGCGACATGTACTTCCACTTCGACGCGCCGTTCTGGGAGACGCCGCTCGAAGACGCGCTGAACCTGACGCACAACGCGCTCGACACCCACCTCATCGCGTTGCACAAGCTCCTGCCGCTGGTGGTCGCGCGGCGCGGGCTGGTGCTGGAGGTGACCGACGGCGACAACGACGACTACGTCGGCGCGGGCCTGCCGTACTACCTGGCCAAGTGCGGCATCCGCGCGCTCGGCCGGGCGCTGGGCGTGGAGCTGAAGAAGAACGACTGCGTCGGCCTCGCCGTGACCCCGGGCTTCCTCCGGTCGGAGTCGATGCTGAACGCGTTCGAGGTCACCGAGGACAACTGGCGCGACGCGGTGGGCAAGATCGCGCCGGTCGACTTCAAGATCTCCGAGACGCCGTACCTGCTGGCCCGCGGCGTCGCGGCGCTGGCGCAAGACCCCGCCGTCTCCCGCTTCGCCGGCCGGACACTGGCCTCCTGGACGCTGATGAAGGAGTACGGCTACACGGACATCGACGGCGACCGCCCGGACTTCGGCCGCTGGCTAACCGAAGTCCGCCACGCGGGCAAGGACCCGGCAACCACCCCACCGGACGACTTCCGCTGATCCCGAGCTTTCACGTGAAAGCTCGGGGCCCAGGTGGGAGCTTTCACGTGAAAGCGGAGGTTATCCACAACTGGGGCGGAGTGTGGGTAAACCGGAAAAGTTGATCTTGAAGCGACGGATTGCGGTAGAGCGTGCGGCACGCTCGGGTTGTGTTGTGCACCTCCGCTGAGTTCGAGTTCACCGAGCCCTTCCTGGGTAGCCATGCCGTGGCGGCGGGCGCGGTGACCGAACAGGCCCTCCGATCCCCGCTTTTCACGAAGCTCTTCCGCAACGTCTACGTGGCTTCGGCGACCCCGATCACGCACGTGCTGCGCTGCCGAGCAGCTGCGCTCTTGGCACCGCCGTGTGCGGTTCTCACCGGCTGCTCAGCCTCGACCGTCCGCGGCGTGGAACTGGCCGGAGCGCATGATCCGGTCGAGTTCGTCCTGCCGGAAAGTGCGCTGTTCGCAGTGCAGGACGGCGTGCACATCCGTCGGACCAGCCGGGGACGGATCGACAGCGAGCCCTGGCGGGAGATCCGGTTGGCGTCGTCGATACGCCTCGTCTTCGACATCCTTGTCGACACGAAGCTGCACCGATCGCTGGCGAGGGTCGTCGGCTATCTCGACGCGTTGCTCCGGGCCGGTGAGATCGACGCGGCGACGATGGCTGCCTACCTGAAAGGCCGCCGGGAGAACGGGATCGTCCGCGCGAGAAAAGCCTTTCAGCTCGCCGATCCCCGTTCGGAGAGCATTCCCGAGTCCGAGTTGCGGGTCTGGCTGACCGTCGCCGGCCTCGCCCCCGACCTCCAGGTTCAGGTCTTCGACGAACAAGGCGCGTTCGTGGGCCGGCTGGACCTCGCCTTTCCCGAGCAGAAACTCGCAGTGGAGTACGACGGCGACTGGCACCGGGATGGCGAGCAGCCGCGGCGCGATGAGGCGCGTCGAGCGGCGATTCGCGCGTTGGGCTGGCGCTTCGTGATCGTCACGAAAGCCGAGCTGTACGGCGCACCGAAGGCGATGGTCGCGGCGGTCCGAGCGGAGCTTTCACGTGAAAGCTCCGCTTGAGTCAAGCGAGGCCGGGGCGGGCGAGGCCGGTTTCGTAGGCCAGCACCACGGCCTGCACCCGGTCTCGCAGCTCCAGCTTCGCCAGGATCCGCCCGACGTGCGTCTTCACCGTCGCCTCCGAGAGGAACAGCGCCTCCGCGATCTCCAGGTTCGACATGCCCTTCGCGATCAGCACGAGCACCTCGCGCTCGCGGTCGGTGAGCACGTCGAGCTCGGCGGTGTCCCGCATCGGCGAGCCGCCGGCGCCGACAAAACGGTCGAGCAGCCGCTTGGTCACCGACGGCGAGACGACGGCGTCCCCCGAGGCGACCGCGCGCAGCGCCGACACCAGGTGGTCGGGCTGGGTGTCCTTGAGCAGGAACCCGCTCGCGCCGCCCTGCAGCGCCGCGTAGACGTACTCGTCGAGGTCGAACGTCGTCATCACGAGCACGCGCGCGGTGCCGGCGGCGACGATCCGCTTGGTCGCCTCGACCCCGTCGAGCACCGGCATCCGGACGTCCATCAGCACCACGTCGGGCCGCAGCTCCTCGGCCATCCGGATGGCCTGGGCGCCGTCGCCGGCCTCGCCGACGACATCGATGTCGGCCTGCGCGCCCAGCACCATCCGGAACCCGACGCGCATCAGTTCCTGGTCGTCGACGACCACCACACGGATCACGGGGTCAACCTAACCGGCAGTGCCGCGCGGACCTGCCACCCACCACCCGGAGCCGGGCCGACCTCGAGCGTGCCGCCGTAGACGTGGGCGCGTTCGCGCATCCCGATCAGCCCGTTGCCGCCCGGCAGCCGGCCGCCCTGTGCCGTCGCGGCCAGCTGCGGGACGCGGCCCGCGCCGTCGTCGGACACCAGCACCTCGATCAGGTCGCCGGTCCGGTGCACCCGCACGGACGCGGTCGCGCCGCGCCCGGCGTGCTTGAGCGTGTTGGTCAGCGACTCCTGCACGATCCGGTAGACGCCGAGCGAGACGCCGGCCGGCAGGTCGCCGAGCTCATCGGTCTCCAGCGCCACCGGCACGCCGGCCGTGCGCATCCGCTCGGCCAGGTCGGCGAGGGCGTGCGCGTCCGGCTGCGGCACGCGGGGTTCGCCGTCCGCGTCGTCGCTGCGGAGCACGTCGAGCAGGCGGCGCAGCTCACCGAGCGCGCCGCGGCCGGTCTCGGAAATCGTTTGCAGGGCCCGCTGGGCGAGCTCGGGGTTGCTCTGGATCGCGTACGACGCGCCGTCGGCCTGCACCACCATGACGCTCACCGCGTGCGCGACGACGTCGTGCAGCTCCCGCGCGATCCGGCCGCGCTCCTCCGCCACCGCGATCCGGGTGGCCTGGTCCCGTTCGGTCTCGAGCAGATGCAACCTGGCCTCCACTTCCACGTCGTAGGCGCGCCGGGCGCCGACGAACTCGCCGAGCGTCCAGCACAGGGCGATGCCGAACGCGAGGAACAGCACCTGCACGACCAGCCCCTGCGGCTCTTCGAGCGCGAGCTGCACGGCGGACGCGACCAGCACCGCGCCCACGAACAGCAGGCCCTGGCGCCGGCCGGCGTAGACGACCACCGAGTAGATGCTCATCGCCAGCCCGGCGACACTGCCGATGCCGAGCAGCAGCGTCGCGTGCACGATGCTGACCACCAGCACCGAATACGCTGACCACAGCGGTGACTTCCGCCGGAACACCAGCGGCGTCACCATCGCGAGGTTGATCGGCACCGCCACGTACCAGGGCGGCAGCTCCGGCACCTCGGCGAACCCGTCGGCGACGAACAGCAGCATGTCGACCAGGCCGAGCAGGACGGCGAGCACCGTGTCGCCCGCCATGGGGTGGGCACGCATCCAAAGACTCAGCCGTCGCACCAGACAACACTAGGTCCCGGGCCGCCGGAAGCGCGTCGGTCGGCGGTACCACCTTCGGTGCGACCCGAGGATGAGGGACATGGCACGATTCACGGGGTTGTCCGTACGACCGGGGAGGGCTGGGGGCCGTGACGTCACCGGAGCAGGGCCGGCTCGCGGGTCCGCTGTCGATGTCGGTGGCCACCCTGTGCCACCGGCTGCAGTCGCAGGTCTCCCCGCGCACCGCGGCCGGGTTCGCCGAAGTGCTGCGGCGGCTCGGCGCGCCGCTCCAGGTGGCCGTCGCCGGGCGGATCAAGTCGGGCAAGTCGACGCTGGTCAACGCGCTGATCGGGCGCCGGGTCGCGCCGACCGACATCGGTGAGTGCACCCGGCTGGTGACGCGGTTCCAGTACGGCACGGTCGACCGCGTCGAAATCGTCTTCACCGACGGCGCCAAGCAGGTGCTCCCCTTTGCCTCGGACGGGATGATCCCGGCCGAGCTGGGCGTCGACATCACGAAGGTCTCGCACATCGAGGCGTACCTGACCAACGCCGTCCTGCAGGGCATGACGGTGATCGACACCCCCGGCCTCGGCTCGCTCGACGCCGCTTCGGTGTCCCGCACCGAGCAGCTCCTCGGCGCGGCGAAGCACGGCGAGGACGAAGAGGGTTCGGACGAGCTCGACGACACCTCGCGCAACGCCGTCGCGGGCGCCGAAGCCGTGCTGTACGTCGTCACCCAGGGCGTCCGCGCCGACGACCAGCAGGCCCTCGCCGCGTTCACCGCGGCCACCGCGAGCCGCGAGGCGGGCCCGGTCAACGCGATCGCCGTGCTCAACAAGGCCGACACCATCGCGCCCGAGTCGGTCGAGGGCGCGGACGGCGACATCTGGAAGGCCGCGACGATCCTGTCGGAGAAGCAGGCGTCGACGCTGAAGCCGCGGGTCGCCGACGTGCTGCCGGTGATCGGGCTGATCGCCGAGTCGGCCGAGTCCGGCGGGTTCACCTCCGCCGACGCCGAGGCGCTGCGGCAGCTCGCCGCGCTCGACGACGACATCCTCCAGACCATGCTGATCTCGGCGGACATCTTCACCAGCTGGGAGTGCGACGTCCCGGCCGGTACCCGGCTGCGGCTGCTGGAGAAGCTGGACCTGTTCGGCATCTCGCACGCCGTCGAAGCCCTCCGCAAGGAGCCGGAGCTCACGGCGGGCTCGCTGCGGCGGTCGCTGCTCGACGCGTCCGGCCTGGAGGCGGTGCGGCAGCGGCTTTCGGTGGTGTTCGCCGCCCGCGCCGACGGGATCAAGGCGGCCGCGGCGCTGGCCTCGGTCACCGCGCTCGCGCACACCTCGGGTGACCCCGGCGAGCGCCAGCGCGTCCACGACGCCATCGAGGTGCTGCTCGCCAAGCCCGAGGCCCACCAGCTGCGGCTGCTCGAAGCGCTGACGCTGGTCGCGTCGGGCGCGGTCGACATGCCGGAGGACCTGTCGGAAGAGGTGTTGCGAGTCGGCAGCAACGCCGACATCGGCGCGCAGCTCGGCAAGCCCGGCGCCCCGCGGCCGGAGCTGACCGCGCACGCGCTCGAACGGGCAGGCTGGTGGCGGTCGTTCGCGTCCTTCGGCGCGACGCCGGCGCAGAGCCGCGTCGCGCACGTCGTGCACCGCGCGTACTTCTTGATCTGGCAGCAGCTGCGGGAAGCCTGAGTTTGTTTCTGCTTGCCGACTTTCGCAGGTAGACCCCCTTTCCCGCGTACTGTGAAAAGGTGCGCCTAGAAAACACGACGTCCTGGCGGGCCGGCTGGAGCAGCGAGACGGAGGTCGACGTCGCGCTGTACATCCGGGACGCCCTGGCCCTGTCCGTTTCCGAGGGACAGGTGCTGCCGCCCGTGGAGCCGCAGGTGCCGGTGCACGTTCCGCCCGGGATCGACCGGGCGGCCGTCCAGGCGCAGTGGGCCGACTGGTGGGTCGACCTGCTGGGGTTCCTCCGCAACCGCGAGGACCCCGACCCCCGCAACCCCCGCAGCCGCTACGGCCGGCCGGCGCTCGCGCCGGAGTCGGCGATGCGGCAGGCGGTCGACTTCTTCGGCCCGGAAGCGGCCCGGCACTTCGCCAACGCCCGCGGCCCCGCCCTGCGCGGCGCGGGTGAGCCGTCCGGCGGCACGCCATGGGCGCCCGGGTTCTACCGGCGTCAGATCGTGGCCGGCGAACGGCTGGGCCAGCTCGTGCGCGAGGCCGAGGTGCGGCAGGGGCGGCGGGCGTACCCGTTCCGGCTCAACGTCATCGAGATCTCGGTCGCCGGGTCGATCTGGCTGCGCACGGCCGACGACCAGCTGCTGGTCTCCTCCCGGCTCGCCGAGGACGGCCCGGGCCTGGAAGCCGTGCTCCGCGACGTGATCGGCCAGCTGGTCTGAGCCCCTGGCTTTCATAAACCGAGTACGCGGTCTAATAATAGACGGCATGGAGACGACCGTCGACGAGCCGTCGTGGCTGCGCACCGGGTCCTGGATCGGCTGCCCGCTGGCCGGCGCCGCGCTCGGGGTCGGCGTGTGGGCCATCGCCGCGTGGGTGGTGGGGCTGCCCGCCTTCCCGTTCCAAGGCGTGTTCAAGGTGCTCACGGCGTTGCCGCAGCCGTGGGCGACGCTGGCCTCGGTCGGCGGCGGGCTGGTGCTCGGCCTGCTGTTCGCCGCGGTCTGGGCGCACGAACGCCTGGTCGTCACGGTGTCGCCGACGCGGGTCACGCTGGTCCGCGGCGACAAGACCCGCCGCATCGAGGCCGACCTCGAGTCCGTCTACCTCGACGGCAAGGAGCTCGTCCTGCGCACGGTCGACGGCCGGGAGATCGCCCGCGAGAAGACCGACCTCTCCGGCCGCGAGCTGGCGCCGGCGTTCGCCGAGCACGGGTACCCCTGGCGCGACGAGCCGCCCGTCGAACGATGAGGACCGTCGACCCGGCCAAGCACGCGGCCAAGCGCCGCGCGATCGTCGACGCCGCGGCCGGGTGCTTCGCCGAGAAGGGCTTCGAGCGGACGACGACGGCGGACATCTGCCGCGTCGCGGGCATCAGCTCCGGCAGCCTCTTCCACTACTTCCCCAGCAAGCGTGCGGTCTTCACGGCGATCTTCACCGACGACGCCGCCGAGACCGGCGAGCGGCTGGCCGCGGCCGCGGCAGCCGACGACCCGTGGGACGCGCTGCTCGACGTCGTCGCCGAGCTGGCCGGCCAGATCGCGCACCCGGCCGTCGTCCGGCTCGTGCTCGAAGCCGCCGCCCAGGCCGCCCGCGACGACGAGTTCGCCGCGCTGATCCGGCACAACGACGGCGCCCTGCGCGACGGCCTGGCCGTCCTCGTCGGGCGGGCCGCCGACGCCGGGTTGATCAACCCCGGCGTCGCGCCGCGGGCGGCGGCGGGCTGGGTCGCCGGGCTCGTGGACGCGATGATCTCGCGGGCCAGTCTCGACCCCGACCTCGATCTGCCCGCCGAGCTGGCGATCCTCCGGACGATCCTGGTTCGGTTCCTTCGTCCCGTTTCGCCCCCGGATGGCGCCTGAGTCGGCCAAACTGGTGGAATCTGGCGGAACCGGGACGGGGTGGTGCGCATGGCGTGGTTTCGCAAGGACGGATCCGTGGATCCCGACGACACCCCCACCGGCCAGATCGCCGCGGTGAACCTCGCGCAGATCATCGAAGAGGCGGACGCGGAAAAGGGAACCACCGGGCCGTCCCCGGCGTCGGACACCGATGTGCACCCCTTGCAGCAGCAAGTAACGGACCTGGAGCGCGCACTCGCCGACCGCCAGGCGCTGATCCAGATGTGCCTCTACGCGCTGGACCGCGCCCGCAGCGGCGGAGTGGTCGAACGCCTCGAAGCCGGGCTCGCCGCGATCGGCGTCCAGGCCCTGCGGCCCGACGGCGAGCGGTTCGACCCGGCCCGGCACGAAGCCGGCGGCGCGATCCCGACCGACGACCCGGCGCTCGAGGGCACGGTCGCGGAAACCGAGGTCACCGGCTTCGCCGACCACGACCGTCTGCTGCGTGCCCCGATCGTCACCGTCTACGCGAAGAAGACCCCGTGAGCGCACCGACCGCGCCGAGCCTGCCTGCGCAGGTCCAAGCGGCGCGAGACCAGCTGCTGACCATCGTCCGCGACGCCGACCCGGCCGCCGCCAAGTGGGTCGAAGAGGTCCGGCGCGCGCGGCCGAAGAAGCCGGCCGTCGTGGTGGTCGGCGAGACGAACCGCGGGAAGAGCACCCTGGTCAACGCCCTGCTCGCGCGGCCGGGACTGTCCCCGGTGGACGCCGACGTCGCCACCGCCACCTACCTCGTGTTCGACCACGCCGAGACGTGGGGCGCGCACGCCTGTTACCCCGGCCAGCTGGCGCCGGTGCCGATCGACCTCGGCCAGCTGATCAACTGGGTGTCCGCGGCGCACGAGCTGCCGCCGGGCCAGCTCCCGCCGCGCTACGTCGAGGTCACCGGGCCGGTGCCGCTGCTCGAACGGCTTTCGCTGGTCGACACCCCGGGCGTCGGCGGGCTCGACTCGATGCACGGCGAGCTCGCCAAGGAAGCCGCCGCGGGCGCGACCGCGCTGCTGTTCGTCGTGGACGCTTCGGCGCCGTTCACCTCGACCGAGCTGCAGTTCCTGCGGGACGTCGGCGAGCGCGTCGAGACCGTCGTGTTCGCGCTGACCAAAGTGGACATGTTCCGCGGCTGGCGCGAGGTCCTCGAGGCCGACCGTCAGCTGCTGCGCGAGCACGCGCCCCGCTTCGCCGACGCCGTGTTCCACCCGGTGTCGGCGCGGGTGTTCGAGACCGCGGCGAAGGCGCCCAACGAGCAGGTCGCCGCGATGCTGCGCGAGAAGTCCGGGATCGCGGCGATCCAGACGGCGCTGCAGGAGCTGCTCGTCGGCCGCTCGGCGATGCTCGCCGAGGCGAACACGCTGCGCGCGTTGTCCAGCGCGCTGGGTGAGCTGAAGGCGAAGCTGCAGGCCGAAAGCCGGGCCCTGTCGGCGGGCGAGGCCGAGGCGGAGGTGCTGCGCGAACGCCGTGACCAGCTGCAGGCCGAGCGCCGGACGTCGACCCGCGGCTGGCAGCTGAAGCTGCGCGGCGAGGTGCAGCGCACCCGCGTCGAGGTGCTCCACGAGAGCAGCCGGCAGATGCGGGACGCGCAGACCCACTTCCGCCAGCTGATCGACGGCGCCAAGCGGGACGCGCTCGCCGCGTTGCCACAGCAGGTGGACATCGCGCTGCAGACGACGTCGCAGCGGGTCTCGATGCTGCTCTCGCAACGCCTCAACCAGGTCACCAACGTCTCGCTGTCGGAGCTGTTCTCCCCCGAAGAGCTCGACGTCATCCGCGCGCAGTTCGCCCGGGCCGGCGGCCCGCCGGTCGTGCTGCGGCCGCCGGACAAAAAACCGCCGACGGCCGAGGACAAGCTGCTCGTCTTCATGGGCATCTCGGGCGGCGTCGGCGCCGGCAAGGTGGCCGCGCTGCCGCTGGCCGGCGTCGCGATCCTCAACCCGGTGGTGCTGCCCGCGACGATCATCATCGGCCTCGGCGCCGGCTGGTGGATGGCCCGCACGCGCAAGCACGCGGCCGACAAGCAGCACATGAAGCAGTGGCTGGTCGAGGCCATCGCGGACGCCCGTTCGACGCTCGACCAGCTCGTCGCCGAGCAGCTCATCGAGGCCGAGCAGCAGCTGTCGATGGCCCTCGACGAGGCGCTGGGCCGGCGGATCGACGCGATCGAAGCCGAGCTGAAGGAAGTCGACAAGACGATCAAGATGGGCGCCCAGGAGCGCGCCAAGAAGATCACGATCGTCTCGAAGCGGCTCAAAGAGGTCAGCGACGGCCGTGAGCGCGCCGAAGCCTTCCTGACCCGCATCCGGGCACTGCGGGACAAGGCGGCCTGACCGCCCGTCCGGTTGTGAACCGGAACCGAACGGGCCTACGGTGAGTCATACCCTCAGGCAGCAGGTCAGAGACGGCGTTACCCGGTTCGAAGGGGGAAGTCCCATGTGGGTCGACGAGAGTGGCGGCAGCGACACCGACGCGAGCGGTACGAACGCGATGACCGTCCACGTCGACGGCCAGGAGTACCAGGCCGAGGTCAACTACGACGTGAACGAGGACGGCGTCAACGACACCGCGATCGTCGAGCACGACGACGGCACGGCCCAGGCCTTCATCGACTCGAACCACGACGGCCAGGCCGACCAGTACGCCGTGCTGGACGAGACCGGGCACGTCGTCGAGCAGGCCGTCTACGACGAGGCCAGCGGCGAGTGGGTCCAGTCCGGGGGCGGCGGCCACGACGACTCCGACACCGGCGGCGGCCGCGACGACGGCTCCGGCGGGCACATCCACGCCGACCTGCCCGACGGCGAGATCGACGCCGGCGCCGCGACGATCGACACCGACCACGACGGGCACAACGACACCGCCATCGTCGAGACGAAGAGCGGCGGCACGATCGCCCTCACCGACAAGGACGGCGACGGCGAGGCGGACATCGCCGTGCAGACCGACGCCGACGGCACGACCACGACGTTCGAGCACACCGGACCCGGGCAGTGGACCGAAGTCTCCAGTGGACTGATGGACTCGGGCGGCGGCGAGCCGCTCGGCGACCCGGCGGGCGACGCCGAATGGGGCGGCGCCGGCACGCAGACGCTCGAGGGCGTCGCGCGCATCGACTCCGGCACCGGGCAGTGGATCTCCCCCAACTGAGGTTAGCCAGGTCACAGTTTGAAAGCCCGAGGCTCCGGCCTCGGGCTTTCTTCATGTCTTCAAGGAAAGAAAATCCGCCATCTGAATCGATTCCCTTATCGGTCCTGTGAGAGAACGTACACGTCAGCTCTCGGTTACCTGCTGGTCATGCGGTTACTCTCGAAGAATCCCAAAACCCGCACACCGGTTGTCAGCCGGTGTGCGAAGCCATTCGGCCGCAGGCAATGAAGCCCGCACCGGAACAGCGTCGTTCCCGGTGCGGGCTCATTTGTCGTCGGAAGTCAGGAGTAGAGATGACCGCAGTCGCCATCCCCGGACTGGACACCGCGCCGACGACGCACACCGGTGTGCTGTCCTTCGTCCGGGAGGTCGCCGAGCTGACCACCCCGGACCGCGTGGTGTGGGTCGACGGGTCAGCCGAAGAAGCCGCCCGGATCAACCAGGAGCTGGTCGACGCCGGCACGTTCGTGCAGCTCAAGTCCAAGCCCAACTCCTTCTGGGCGACTTCCGACCCCAACGACGTGGCCCGCGTCGAAGACCGGACCTTCATCTGTTCGGAGCGTCCCGAGGACGCCGGTCCGACCAACAACTGGATGGACCCGGCCGAGATGAAGGCCACCATGACCGAGCTCTTCCGGGGCTCGATGCGCGGCCGCACGATGTACGTCATCCCCTTCTGCATGGGTCCCCTCGCCGACGAGAACCCCAAGCTGGGTATCGAAATCACCGATTTCGCCTACGTTGTCGCTTCGATGCGCGTGATGACCCGCGCGGGTAAGGCGGCCCTCGACAAGTTCGTCGCGCCGGATGGCAGCGAGCGTGAATTCGTGCCGGCGCTGCACTCCGTCGGGCACCCGCTCGAGCCGGGCGAGAAGGACGTTTCCTGGCCCTGCAACACGACGAAGTACATTTCGCACTTCCCCGAAGAGCGCGCGATCTGGAGCTACGGCTCGGGGTACGGCGGCAACTCGCTGCTGGGCAAGAAGTGCTACTCGCTGCGCATCGCCTCGGTGATGGCCCGCGACGAGGGCTGGCTCGCCGAGCACATGCTGATCCTCAAGCTGATCTCGCCCGAGGACAAGGTCCACTACGTCGCGGCGGCGTTCCCGAGCGCCTGCGGCAAGACCAACCTCGCCATGCTGCAGCCGACCATCCCGGGCTGGCGCGCCGAGACCCTCGGTGACGACATCGCGTGGATGCGCTTCGGCGAAGATGGCCGTCTCTACGCCGTGAACCCGGAGTTCGGCTTCTTCGGCGTCGCCCCGGGCACCGACTGGCACACCAACCCGAACGCGATGCGCACGATCGAGAAGGGCAACACGGTCTTCACGAACGTCGCCCTGACCGACGACGGCGACATCTGGTGGGAGGGCATGGAGAACCAGCCCGCTCACGCGACGTCGTGGAAGGGCCAGGACTGGACGCCCGGCTCGGACGAGAAGGCCGCCCACCCGAACTCGCGCTACTGCACGCCGATGTCGCAGTGCCCGATCCTCGCGCCGGAGTGGGACGACCCGAAGGGCGTGCCGATCTCGGCCATCCTGTTCGGTGGCCGTCGCAAGACGACGGTGCCGCTGGTGAACGAGGCCCGCGACTGGCAGCACGGTGTCTTCATGGGCGCCACGATGTCGTCGGAGACGACGGCCGCCGCGGCCGGCGCGGTGGGCAACGTGCGCCGCGACCCGATGGCGATGCTGCCGTTCCTCGGCTACCACGCCGGTGACTACTTCAAGCACTGGCTGAACCTCGGCAAGAACGCCGACGCGAACAAGCTGCCGAAGATCTTCTACGTCAACTGGTTCCGCCGCGGCGACGACGGCCGCTTCCTGTGGCCGGGCTTCGGCGAGAACTCGCGGATCCTCAAGTGGGTCATCGAGCGCGTCGAGGGCAAGGGCAACGCCGTCGAGACGCCGGTCGGGTTCGTGCCGCGCGCCGAGGACCTCGACACCGAGGGCCTCACCGAGCCGATCGAGGACATCCAGGCCGCCCTGGACGTCAAGCCCGAGGAGTGGCGCGAGGAGCTGCCGCTGATCGAGGAGTGGTTCCAGAAGATCGGCGAGGTCCCGACCTCGCTGCGTGACGAGCTCGACGCGCTGGCCCAGCGCCTCGGCTAGTCCCTCGTGCAGAAGGGGACGCCTTCCGGCCGCATCCGGGAGGCGTCCCCTTCTTCCTGCGCCCGGTAGGTTCGCGCCATGAGACCTTTCCGCTTCGGCGTGGCTTTGGTGGCGCCCGGTTCTCGCGCCGAATGGGTGGCCAAGTGCCGTCAGGCCGAGGACCTCGGTTACGACGTCGTGGGCGTGGTCGACCACCTCGGGCGGGTCGCGCCGATCCCCGCGCTGCTGCTCGCCGCCGAAGCCACCGAACGGGTCCGGCTGAACACGTACGTCCTCAACGCGAGCTTCCACAACCCGGTGCTGCTGGCCCGCGACCTCGCCGGGCTCGACGAGTTCACCGGCGGTCGCCTCGAGGTCGGGATCGGGGCCGGGTACGTCCGAGCGGAGTTCGAAGCCGCCGGGATCGAGTGGGGCACCGCCGGGCAGCGGTTCGACCGGGTCGTCCGCGCGGTGACCGAACTCGAGCGCGCGCGGGAGCCCCGGCCGCCGCTGCTGCTCGGCGGGCGCGGCGACCGCATGCTGACCTTCGCGGCCGAGCACGCCGACACCATCGCCTTCACCGGCACCGCCCCCGGCGCGGCCGAGGGACGGCTCGCCCTGGCCGGCCCCGCCGCCCTCGCCGAGCGCGTGGACTTCGTGAAACAAGCGCTCGGCGGCCGGGACGCCGAACTCAACCTGCTGATCCACTTCATCCGGATCACCGATGACCGCCGGACGGCGCTCGAAGCGGCCCACGGGCTCGTTCCGCACCTCGGCGCCGATGAGCTCGGCGAGCTGCCCACCGTCGTCATCGGCTCGGCCGAAGCGGCGGCCGAGCAGCTGCTGCGCACGCGGGAGACCCTCGGCGTCAGCTACTTCACCGTGGTCGAAGACGACCTGACCCGGCTGGCACCGGTAATCGAGATGCTCCGCTGAGTACGTTGTCGGTATGACTGGGGATTTCCGCTTCGGTGTCAACATGCACGTGCCCGACGACCGCGCGGGGTGGGTCGAGAAGTGCCGCAAGGCCGAGGACTTCGGCTTCGACGTGATCGGCGCGGCGGACCACCTGGGGATGGCGCCGCCGTTCCCGGCGCTGGTGCTCGCCGCCGAGGTCACCGAGCGGGCCCGGCTCACCACCTTCGTGCTGAACACGCCGTTCTACAACCCGGTGCTGCTCGCCCGGGACGTCACGGGCGCCGACCGGTTCACCGGCGGCCGCCTCGAGCTCGGGCTCGGCGCCGGGTACGTCAAGGAGGAGTTCGAGGCCGCCGGGATGGCGTTCCCGCCGGCCCGCGAGCGCGTCGACCACCTCGAACGCGCGATCCTCGAGCTGAAGCGGGCGTATGCCGACCCCGAGCACAAGCCGGCGCCGGTGCGTCCCGCCGGGCCGCCCCTGCTGCTCGCCGGCCGCGGCGACCGCCTCCTGACCCTGGCGGCCGAGCACGCCGACATCATCGGCTTCACCGGCGCGGCCAAAACGCCGGACGGCGGCGCGCCGGCCCCGGCGAGCGCCGCGGAGATCGAGGAGCGCGTCGAGTTCGTCCGGTCGAAGCTCGGCGGTCGTGAAGTGGAGTTCAACCTGCTCTGCCACTTCGTGCACATCACCGACGACCGCGCGAGCGCGCTGGCCGAGCTCGCGAAGCAGACCAAGGGCGTGCTGGACGTCGAGCAGCTCGCCGAGCTGCCGACGGCGCTGGTCGGCTCGGCCAAGGAGGTCGCCGAGCAGCTCCACGCGCACCGCGAGCGGTTCGGGCTGACCTACTACACCGTCCTGGAGCAGAACATGACCCAGTTCGCGCCGGTGATCGAAGCACTCCGGTGATCGACGCGAAGGGGATCGGCGTCCGGGCCGGCGAGCACTGGCTGTTCGACGACCTGGACTTCTCCGTCGACCCCGGCGAGTGCGCGGCGATCGTCGGGCCGAACGGGGTCGGCAAGTCGACCCTGATGCGCTGCTTCTACGGCATGCAGACACCGCAGCGGGGGCGCGTGCTCGTCGACGGCCGGCTCCCGGACGAGCGGGACGTCGAGTTCCGCCGCAAGGTGTCGGTGCTGTTCGACGACTCCGACTTCTTCGCCGAGCTGACCCCGCTGCAACACCTCGAGCTGCTCTCCGGCTCGTTCGGCGCCGACCTCGGCGACCACGAAGAGCTGCTGCGCGACGCGGGCCTGGGTGAACGCATGCGCGTCACGGCCGGGCACTTCTCCGCGGGCCAGCGCCGCCGGCTGCTCCTGCTCGGCGTCACCGCGCGCCCGCACCGGGTGCTGCTGCTCGACGAGCCGGAGCGCGCGCTCGACACCGCGGGCAAGGAATGGCTGGTCGAGGTGATCGGCCGGTCGACGGCGGCGGGCGCGGCGGTCGTGGTGGCGACGCACCACCCGCCGCTGCTGGAAGCCGCGGACAGCGTCCTCGAGCTGTGGTGACCCTCGCGCCTCGCCGGATGCGGATCCCTGGCCGCAAACGGTTCGGCGGGATCTTCAGCGGCGACACGGCGTCGTTCGTTTTCCTGTTCGGCTTCGGGTTCCTGTTCACCGCGTTCTTCCACGTCGACGCGTGGCGCCCGGCGGTGTACGGCTCGGCGCGGGTGGACTTCCCAGCGGTGCTCGGGCTGCTGACGCTCTGCTGCGCGGTGGGCTGGCGCGGCCTGCTGCGCCGCGGGTTCGCGTGGGTCGAACCGGCGGAGCTGACCTGGCTCGACTTCGCGCCGGTCGACCGCGGCCGCGTCGTGACGCTGCGGCTGCTCGGCGCCTGGACCGGCGTGGTCGTGGTGACCGGTTACCTGGCCGCGCTGCTGCTCGCCGTCGGCGGGGCTGGCATCGAGCAGTGGCGCGCGGCGATCGCGGTGGTCGTCGCGACCGCGGTGACGGCGTTCGCCTCCGCCCGGCGGACGGCGCTGGGGTTCGACGCGCTCGGTCCGTTGGTGCTCGCGGTGCTCGGGCTGGTGATCGCCGCGTTCGGCCTCGGCCCGGTGACCGTGCAGCTCGTCGCGGCCGCGGTGCTGGTGGCGGCGGTCCCGCTGGCATTCGGCGGCGAGCCGGTCTCGCGCGCGGGCCGCGCCGCGCTGCTGGCCGGGTGGGACGGCCGGGTGCTGCGCTCGGTCGCCGTCACGTTCCTCGACCCGATGATGCTGCTCCCGCCGTCCGCGCCGATCGGGCGGATCTCGCTGCGCCGCCCGACGGCGTTGCGCCTGGCCTGGGCGGGCACGCTCGGCCGGTTCCGCTACGCGGGCGCGGCGGCCCTGGTCACCTTCGCGGTCGTCGTCGCGCACATCGCGTTGCCGACGATGCCGGGCGCGGTCCTGATCGGCATCGGCGCGTACGTCGCGCTCACGCCGTTCGGCGCCGGGCTCGGCGAGCTCTGGCGCAACCCGGGCCGCCGCCGCTGGCTGGCGACGTCCAACCGCGAGCTGGTGCTGACCCACGGCCTGGTGCTCACCGGCGCCGGCCTGCTGTGGGCGGTGGTCCTGTTCGCCGTCACGCTGGCCGCCGGGACGTCGTTCGCCGGGCCGGCGTGGCTCGCCGTGCCGCTGTCGGTGCTCTCGATCCTGCGCACGGTCACCCGCAAGGCTGTCGACTACGGCAACCCGGCGTTTGTCGACACGCCGATGGGCCCGATGCCCGCCAACCTCGTCCGCCAGCTCTTCCGGGGCCTCGACCTGCAGGTTCTCGGGATCGTGGTGCTCTCCCTCGGCATTTGACCTACGCTCGTTGCGACGAAGGGAGCAGCCAGTGGGCGGCGGGCACGCACCGGGGGTGGGTCGCAGGGGCACCAGCGAGTTCCCGGCCGGCTGGAGCGACGAGCACATCATCGCGGTGGTCAAGGACGTCGCGAACGACCCGGGCGAGGCGCGCCGGCAGCAGCTGAACGGCCGCTGGCGCTGCGCGGGCGAGCGGTTCAACGTCCACCTGATCGTGCTGGTCGAGGAGGACGGCAACGTCCACACGGCGTACCCGGTGGCCGGCCCGGGAGTGGTCCGCAACCCGGACACGGCCCGCGACCCGGCGAACCCGACGGTCGCGGACCTCAAGGAAAACCGGATCAGCTTCTTCGCCGACAGCGTCCTGACCTGCCTGGCCGACCGGCTCTCCCCGGAGAACTACACGCACTACCGCACGTTGCTGTGGTCGGGCGAGTGGGAGGAACTGGCCGACGTCCTGTGCGCCCACGCGGTCAAGCTCGGCCTGAACCTGTCAGCGGACGAGTTCTCCGACTTCGAGAAGCTGCTGAACAGCTACGACCTCCCGGTGCCGGCGTGCGCGTTCCTCAACGACCGCGAGCACATCCTGACCCAGCTACGCCCGGTCTAGCCGAAGTCGTAGCCGGTGAGGTCGGCGAGCGCACTGGGCGGTACCACACCGGTCTGTCGCTCCCGCGTCTCGGCGAACGCGGCGGCGGTGGCGTCTTCGGCCGTGACGCCGGACAGCCCCCAGCCGCGGTCAGTCAGCTGTGCGGCGAGGGTTCCGGCTTGCTCCGGCGAGTGCCGGGTGAGCGCCAGTCGATGCGCCGCGCGGCGGTAGAAGATCGCGTCTCCAACCAGCCGAAACCGAGCACTTCCGGCTTCGTCCGTGCAGCCGTGAGCGCAGGAAGTCTCCGGCCCGGCCAAGGAACTCCTCAACATTCCCGGTCGAACGCACCTAGCTCGCCTGGGAAAGCGGCGACGACCCAGCCGGCGCGACCACCGCCCGCAGCTCCTCCAACGACAGCCCCACGGCATCCGCGATCGCCGTCACCGTGAAGAACGCCGGGGTCGGGATCCGCCCGGTCTCGATCTTCCGGAGCGTCTCCACCGAAATCCCGGCCTCCCCCGCGACCTCGACCATGCTCCGGCCGCCCCGTGCCGTTCGCAGTGCCTGGCCGAGGCGCTCGCCCCGTTCGCGCTCTTCGTCCGTCAGCGGCACTCGAACCATGGCACCTATTCTAATACCACTGGTTATCCACCGCCTGTGGACAACTCTGTGCACAGGTGTGGAAAAGCCCCCGCCGAACGTCCGTTCGGCGGGGGCTCCACTACTTCTTGTGGTGTCAGGCGCCCGCGGGCACCGGAAGTGGCATGCCGGGCAGGCTCTGGTCGTTCGGCACGACGCCGTCCACCAGGTAGGCCTCCACGACCTTGTCCACACCCGCGTTGCCGCCGGCGTAGATGCCGTGGTCACCCTCGCCGGTGATCGTCAGCATCCGCGAACCGTCGAACGCCTTGTGCGCGCGGCGCGCGCCCTCGATCGGCGTCGCCGGGTCGTGCTCCGACTCGACGATCAGCACCGGCGGGACACCCTTGCCGTTGAGCACGGGCAGCGGCGCCGGGGTCTTCTTCCAGAACAGGCACGGCTGGATGAACCAGCCCGCGCCCAGCAGCGGCTGCTGCTTGTCGATCAGCTTCTGCGAGTCCTTGATCGCGCTGTTCGGGGTGCCGGTCCACGGGCCCTCGTTGCAGGGGATGCTCCAGAACGACGCGTCGTAGGAGTCACCGTCGGCCGGGACCATCAGCGGCTGCGGGCCGTAGGTGACCGTGCCCTTGTCCGCGGCCTTGACCTTCTGCGCGGCCGAGGACTTGGCCTGCGCCGACGTGCCGCCCTGGGTCAGGGTGCGGACGCTGACCAGGTAGTCCGCCAGGCCCGGGAAGGCGCGCTTCGAGTAGATCTGCGACGCGATGAAGGCGTCCAGGCCGTTGGCCGACACGCTCGAACCGTCGGGCAGGGTGACCGCGCCCTGGGTCAGGGCGTAGCGGACCTGCTCGTAGGTCTGGCGAGCCGCCTCACCGGTGGTGCCGAAGTGGTAGAGCTTGTCGTACTTCGCCATCCACGGGAGGAAGTCCTGGCGCCAGCGGCGCTCGAAGCCGAGCGGCTGCCAGTCGAACGACTTCTGCCAGGTGGTCGTGAACTCCGTCGACGAGTCGAGGACGAACCGGCCGGTGCGCGTCGGGTAGGCCTGGGCGTAGTGCGCGCCCATCCAGGTGCCCGCCGAGTAGCCGACCCAGTTGATCTTGTCGCGGCCGAGCAGCACGCGCAGCAGGTCGATGTCCTTGACCGTCTGGTCGGTGTTGATCAGCGGGCCGAGCTCGCCGGACTTCACCTGGCACGACTGCGCCGCGTACTTCGTCGCCTGCAGGATGAGGTTCAGGTTCGCCCGGTCGCGGTCACGCGGGTCCAGGTCCGAGCCGGTGCCGATCGCGCCGCCGCAGGTGATGTTCGTGCTCTTGCCGGTGCCGCGCGGGTCGAAGCCGACGATCTCCTGGTGCTCCCGCAGCTTCGGCTGGTTGCGCAGGCGGGCCGGGAAGTTGCGGCCGGGCGCGCCCGGGCCGCCGGGGTTGGTGACGACGCTGGCCGTCGCGTCCTTGGTCGCCTTCAGGCGGCTGACCGCGATGGTCAGGTCGATCTGGGCGTTGGCCTGGTACCAGTTGCGCGGCGTCTTGTAGGTCGCGCACTCCATGTCCTCGGCGCCCGCGGGCGGGGCCGTCGGCAGCTCGGAGGGGACTGCGCACTTGTGCCAGTCGAGCTTCTGGTTCGCGTACTGCGCCGGGATGTTCGTCGAGTTCAGCGGCTGCTTGCCGGCCGCCGCCTCCTGACCTGCGAACGCAGGCGTGAACCCGGCCAGCAGGGTGCCGGCGATCGCCGGGATCACCACCGCGTAGCGAAGTCGTGTCATACAGTTGCCCCTTTTGGGTCTTTCGCCAGTGGATCCGGGCTATTCCTATAGGGCTGCTCAGAGCACGGCAACCGACGTTGGTCGGCAACGCGGTGCGTGGCGATCAAATCGATATCGGACAGACGTGACGGCCTCCTCACCCAGGTTCTAAGGTCGGACGGTCGGTTACGGGAGTGTTAGGTGAGGTCCGATGTCGACTGTGAAGCAAGGCGGGAAGGTGCCCCGGAAGCCGTTCAACCCGTGGAACCTGCTCCTGATCGTTCCGCTGCTGGTCCTGGTCACGCCACTGTTCAACATGGACGGTCCCCGGCTGTTCGGGATGCCGTTCTTCTACTGGTTCCAGTTCCTGATGGTGGCGGTCGGCGTGCTGAGCACCTGGGTCGTCTACCTGATGACCCGGGACAAGCCCGCCGGTGAGGCGCCGGACCGCCTGAGCGTCGACGACCTGGACGAGGGGGACGCTCGATGAGCAACCTGCAGTGGCCCGAACTGATCATCTTCACGATCCTGTTCCTGCTGGTCACCGTGATGGGGTTCATGGCGGCGCGCTGGCAGCGCGGCGGCGGGCTGGACCACCTGGACGAATGGGGCCTCGGCGGCCGCAAGTTCGGCTCGTGGATCACCTGGTTCCTGCTCGGCGGTGACCTCTACACGGCGTACACGTTCGTCGCGGTGCCCGCGCTGGTGTTCAGCGCCGGCGCGCTCGGCCTCTACGCGCTCCCGTACACGATCGTCGTCTACCCGATCGTCCTGCTCCCGGCGCTGCGGATGTGGTCGGTGTCGCGGGTGCGCGGGTACGTCACCCCGGCCGACTTCGTGCGCGGCCGCTTCGGCTCGCCGATTCTCGCGTTGCTGATCGCGATCACCGGCATCGTCGCGACAATGCCGTACATCGCGCTGCAGCTGGTCGGCCTCGAAGCCGTGCTGCGGACGATGGGCATCAACGGCTCCGGCATCGTCGGGCACCTGCCGCTGCTGATCGCGTTCATCATCCTGGCGGTCTACACCTACCAGTCGGGCCTGCGGGCGCCCGCGCTGATCGCGTTCGTCAAGGACATCCTGATCTACATCGTCATCCTCGTGGCGATCATCTACCTGCCCTCGAAGCTGGGCGGCTGGTCGCACATCTTCGACACGGCGGCGGCGAAGCTCGGCACGCCGAGCCCGGCCACCGGCAAGCCGGCCGGCTCGATCCTGCTGAACGCCAACAACCAGCTGCAGTACGCGACGCTGGCGCTGGGTTCGGCGCTCGCGCTGTTCCTGTACCCGCACTCGCTGACCAGCGTGCTGGCTTCGCGCGGGCGCAGCGTCATCAAGAAGAACATGGTCGCGCTGCCGGCGTACTCGCTGGTGCTGGGCCTGCTGGCGCTGCTCGGGTACGTCGCGATCACGGCGGGCGTCAAGCCGCTGACGAACGCGGCCACCGGCAAGCCGGACGGCAACACGATCGTCCCGGTGCTGTTCGACAACCAGTTCTCGTCGTGGTTCGCCGGCATCGCGTTCGCCGCGATCGGCATCGGCGCGCTGGTGCCGGCCGCGATCATGTCGATCGCCGCGGCCAACCTGTGGACGCGCAACATCTACAAGGAGTACATCCGCAAGAACGCGACCCCGGCGGACGAGGCGAAGCAGGCGAAGCTCGCTTCGCTGGTCGTGAAGCTCGGCGCGGTCGCCGTCATCATCCTGATCGACCCGCAGTTCTCGATCGACCTCCAGCTGATCGGCGGTGTGCTGATCCTCCAGACGCTGCCGGCGGTCGCGCTCGCGCTGTACACGCGCTGGTTCCACCGCTGGGGCCTGATCGCGGGCTGGGTCGTCGGCATCGGCTGGGGCCTGATCATGCTGTACGGCATCCCCAACCCGGCCAACGGAAAGCTCCACTTCGGCGGCTCGGCGCTGTCGCTCGGCAACCTGTCGATCTTCGGCTGGCACCCGTTCTCGGGCTCGACGGTCCAGATCTACGTCGGGTTCGTGGCGCTGATCGCCAACCTGGTGGTCGCCGCGGTCGTGACGGTGATCGCGCGCCAGATGAAGGTGTTCAACGGCACCGACGACACCAACCCCGGTGACTACCTGGCCGACGAGCACGACAAGGACCTGCGCCCGATCGGCGCGGCCCACTAGTCCACTGTGGACGTCAAGCGCCGGATCATCGTGCGCGAGACGAGGTAGAGCACCAGGCCGTTGAGCAGGTGCCAGAGGAAGTGCGTGCCGACCGGGACGTAGTCACACACGTCCCGGTCGAGCGTGCGCAAGCTCAGCGACAACGCGAAGACGGCGCCAGTGACGGCGAAGTGCGTCCAGTGGGCGTCACGGCGGATGGCGAGCAGCGCGGCGAAAAGGAACAGCCCGATCAACGCCGACAGGTAGAGCCCGCCGCCCAGCAAGGCGGTGACCACGGTGAACCCGAGGAAGATCGGCGCGGCGAGCCACGCCCACCGCCAGTGGAAGAACACGCGCGCGAACAGAACGACGTAGACCAGCACAAAAACGAGGATGCTCAGCGAGTCGGCGGCGCCGGCCCACCGTGTCGCGAGCAGGTGAAAGACGGTGCTGGCGGCAAAAACGAGCCCGATCAGGACGGCGAGGAGCCGCCCGGTCCGGTTCCCGGCGGCCAACCGCCACACGAGCACGGCGGCGAGGAGGAAGGCGAGGTTGCTGAGACTGTTGAGCGGCTCTCCCCAGATCCCGGAAGCGACGCGCTCGCAGTAGTCCGTCACGGGCCAAGCCAACCAGGAATCAGGTGCAGGCAGCCAGCCGTCGTTCGAGAAACCGTCATTGCGGCTCGGAGCACGGCAAGGTCAGCGCCCGCCGGTAGTGCGCGGCCGCGGCGGCGTGGTCGCCCGCTCGCAGGGACAACGCCCCGAGCGCGGCGGGTAGCGGCAGGTGACCGGCCAGGTCAGCACCCAGCCGTTCCAGCTCCGCGATCCCGGCCCGCGGCCCGTCGACCTCAGCAAGCGCGATCGCCCGGTTCAACCGGACGACGGCACGAGCAGCACGCAAGCATCCGGTCCAGCGCCCGACGGGGCGTGGCACGCCGCGATTGCGCCCCGACCTCACCACCGATCCAGTTATCCCCAGCCCCGGCCGAATGTGGACAACCAGCCCGCTCCCGCACGCAGGAGCCGAGTTTTGTCAGCAGCCGCCGATAGGCTGGACAAGGGCACGCCCCCCAGGGAGGGCGGGGGCTGCCCCGCGGCAGGTCCGTTCAGCCGGCGGCAGGTCCGTCCGCGGGTCGGCGGTCAGCAACCGGGTCAGCCGGATCGCTTCGGCGCACAGCTCGCGGCGGACGGCCAGCTCCCCCGCCGTCGCCTGGTACCCCTCGCTGAACAGCAGGTAGAGCACGTCGAGCACACCGTCCAGCCGCGACTCGTGCGCCGCCGGCACTTCGACCGCCTCGCCCGACTCCCGGAACCACTTCTTCGCCCGCACCAGCCGCTGCGCGACCGCGGGCTCCTTCGTGAGCAACGCCGTGGCGATCTCGCGCACGCCGAGCCCGCCGACGATCTTCAGCGTCAGCGCGACCTGGGACGCCCGGGGCAAGGCGGGGTGGCAGCACAGGAACATCAACGCCAGCTCGCCGTCGCCCGCCTCGGAAACCTCCCCGGTGAGCAGCGGGAGCTTCGCGCGCAGCGTCCGTTCGCGGCGGACGACGTCGAGGGCCCGGTTGCGCGCGACCCGGAAGAGCCAGCCGCGGGGGTTGGCCGGCACGCCGGAGACGGGCCAGACGCGCAGGGCCAGCTCGACGGCGTCAGCCAGGCAGTCCTCCGCGAGGTCCAGCCGGTCCGCGCCGAAGGCCCTGGTCAGCGTGGCGAGTACTGGTCCCGTGCTCTGCCGGAACACCCGCTCGACCACCGCGCTCGTGGTCATCGCAGGTGGGCGTCCTGGTCGGTCAGCGCGATCTCGTGCAGCACGAACCGGCCGATCCCGTCCTCGGCGATCGGGTGCTTGAGGAACAGCTTCGCCGCTTCGTCGAGGCTTTCGGCCCGAACGACGATGTACCCCGCGATCAGCTCACTCGACTCCGTGAACGGCCCGTTCGTGACGCCGCCCGCGTGCACGACCTTCGAGTCCGGCGCCAGCCCGGCGGCGGTGACCAGGTGCCCGGCGGCCCGCAGCTCCTCCTGCCAGGCGAGGTACCGGTCGATCCCGCTCGCGACCAGCTCCGGATCGGGCTCGGCGGGGTCCGGCGGGAAGACCATGAACGCGGCGAATGTCGGCATGTCCGCTCCTTCGTCCGAGACGACAACAGCCCCCAGACGAACAAGACGCCCGGGAATCGACACGGCTAGCGTGAGGAGTATGAGCGAAGCGGTGAGCCGGTTCCCGGTGACGGAACTCGAAGACCTGCCCGACGACCTGCGCGAGCGGGTCGGCGTGATCGCGGAGAAGTCCGGCTTCACGCCGAACATCTTCCGCGCCCTCGGCCACCGGCCGGCCGAGCTGCGCGCCTTCCTCGACTACCACGACGCCCTGATGGAACGCTCCGACGGACTCAGCAAGGCCGAACGCGAGCTCGTGGTCGTCGCGACGTCGGGCGCGAACCACTGCACCTACTGCGTGGTCGCGCACGGGGCGATCCTGCGCATCCGCGCGAAGGACCCGGAGCTGGCCGACCGCGTGTCGAGCAACCCGTGGCAGGTCGAGCTGGACGAGCGCGGCCGCGCGATCGTCGACCTCGCGCTCGCCCTGGCGCAGGACTCGGCGTTGTTCGGCGAAGGCGACCTCGACGCCGCGCGCGACGCCGGCCTGACCGAAGACGAGATCTGGGACGTCGGCGCGATCACGGCGTTGTTCGCGATGTCGAACCGGCTCGCGCACCTGACCGCGCTGCGCCCGAACCCGGAGTTCTTCCTGCTCGGCCGCGTGCCCCGCTAGAACTCGACGCGCCAGACTTCTTCGGTCAGCTTCGGCCCCCAGGTGTCGAAGTCCGCTTCGCTGACCAGCTGGAACCCGGCCCCGCGGTAGAGCGCGCGGGCGGCATCGAGGATCGACACCGTCGCCAGCTCCATCGCGCGGTAGCCGTGGCCACGGGCGAACTCGACGCACTCGGTCACCAGCCGCCGGCCCACGCCGTGGCCGCGTGCCGACGGCTCGAGGAGCAGCAGCCGCAGCTTCGCGACGTCCGGGTCCGGCCCGGGCGCGCAGCCGATGCTGCCGACGCGCTCGCCGTCGAGCTCGGCGATCCAGAACGCCCGGCGCGGGTCGTCGTGCACCGCGAAGTCCGCGACAACCCGCGCGACGAGGCCCTCGAACCGGACGTCGAAGCCGTACTCGCGGGCGTAGAGGGCGCCGTGCCGTTCGACCACCCAGCCGAGGTCACCCGGTCGTGGCGGGCGGAGCACGAGCACCGGGTCGCGCGGGCGGTCGCCTACGACGTCGCCGATGGTGCGCATGGCGGCCAGCAGGCGCTGCTGCTGTTCGTCGTCGAACCGGCTGAGCAGCCCGCCGATCTGCTCGGTGGACCGGCGGTTGAGCACGGCGAACGCGGCGCGGCCCGCCGGTGTCGGCCGGACGAGCTGGCGCCGGGCGTCCTCGTCGGAGCGTTCACGGGAGATCAGGCCGCGGGACTCGAGGCGCGCGAGCAGCCTGCTGGCGTAACCGGCGTCGAGGTCGAGCCGTTTCCGCAGGTCGGTGACGGCCAGCGGATCCTGCTGCGCGAGCTCGAAGAGCACCCGCGCTTCCGGCAGGGAGTACTCGGCGTCGGCCGGGCCCTCGTCGAGGACCCCGATGACCCCGGTGTAGAGCCGGTTGAAAGCCCGGACCGCGGCGACCCGATCGTCGTTCATTGACCACCTCAACAAACTCGTTGACGAAGTCAAAGATTACTCGACGAGCCGGCGGCCGCAACCTGGTTCCGGACATGGGAAACCCCGCGATGCTGCCAGGTCGGGGGTCCGCCAGCATCACGGGGTCGTAGTGGGTATCGACGCGACTTAGCGCGGCGTTACACCTCGCACACTATGTGGCATAGGTCACTCTGATGGGCGACCGCCACGGGGGTGAGAGGTCAGCGCATGTAGCCCGAGCGCGCCTGGGAGATCGCGATGAGTTCCTGACGGACCGTCGCGGTCGCGGCGGTGTCGATCGCCCGGTTCAGCGCCCGGCGAGTGCGAGCCTCGGCGCGACGGGCACGGAGCTTGGCGGCGATGTTGTTCATCGGTTTCTGCATCCCCTTCGAGGGTTCTGGGTGGCTTGTGCCTCTAGTATGCACCTTTTTTCACAAGGAATCCAACGAATGTCCGGTGATGTGGCGCACTTGCCGATGAATCATCGGCAAACTTGGGTAAGCGCCGGAGAGATCGAGGGTGTTGGCCGTCACGACAGAGCAACCTCATCGGGCTATCTACCTATGTCTAGCAATTTTCCGATAAAGACTTAGCGACGCTCATAGACCGCGAGACAGCCGGAAAAGCCCAGGTCAGTCGCGGCTGAGCAGGTAGTGGCCGAAGTGCGGCACGGTGAAGGCGATCTGCCCGCGTTCGGCCGAGAACACGAGGCCCTTCTTCATCAGGCTGTCGCGCGCCGGTGACAGCGACGACGGCTTCCGGCCGAGGAACACGGCGACGTCGGCGGTGCCGGCGGGTTCGTCGCGGCCCTGGGTCAGCTCGGCCATCGCCTGCAGGTACTCCCGCTCGGCCGGCGTCGCGCGCTCGTAGCGTGAGCCGAAGAAGCCGACCGCCAGCTCCGACTCCGCCTCGGGCGCCGCGACCTGGACGTCCTTGACGGTGATCGGGTCGGACGGCGCCGCGTCCCAGGCCGCCTTGCCGTAGGCCTGGATGAAGTACGGGTAGCCGCCGGAGGCGTCGAAGAGCGCGTCGAGCGCTTCCGGCTCGATGCCGGCGTCTTCGCGTTCGATCGGCGCCATCACGGCGAAGTCGGCGTCTTCGCGGTCGAGCCGGTCGATGCGCGCGTAGCGGAAGAGCCGCTCGGAGTACGACTTGGACGCCGAGAGCACCGCGGGCACGTGCGGCAGCCCGGCGCCGACGACGACCAGCGGCGCCCCGGACTGCGACAGCTCGTGGCAGGCGGCGCAGAGCGCGGAGACGTCGTCGGGCTGGAGGTCCTGGATCTCGTCGATGAACACCGCGACACCGGTGCCGACGTCCGCGGCCAGCTCGGCGACGTCGGTGAAGAGCTCGACGAGGTCGATTTCGATGTCGCCGGAGTCGGCGCGGCCCTGCGCGGCGGGCACGTCGATGCCCGGCTGCCAGCGGTCACGCAGCTTCGCGTCGGCCTTGTTGGCCCGCAGCGCAAACGCTTTCAGCACGCCGAGCACCTCTTCGACGCGGTCCGGCGCGCGGTGGCGCACGGCGAGGTCGCGGATGGCCCGGTGCAGTGCGGCGGACAGCGGCCGCCGCAGCTCGGCGTCCGGCCGCGCCTCGATCTTGCCCGCGCCCCACTTGTGCCGGACGGCCATCGCGCGCAGCTCCCCGAGCAGCACGGTCTTGCCGACCCCGCGCAGGCCGGTGAGCACCAGACTGCGTTCGGGTCTCCCCCGCGCGACCCGCTCCAGCACCACTTCGAACGCCTTGAGCTCACGCTCGCGGCCGGCCAGCTCGGGCGGCCGTTGCCCGGCGCCCGGCGCGAAGGGGTTGCGGATGGGGTCCACTCTGCCAAGTTATCGGCGTATCTAGCGCGGACCCGATATTCGGCCATACACGCCTAGCGCGTGTCGCCGAGGTTCGACCGGATGGCCGTACATAGAGACGAACAGGTCTGCAGCCCTGCTCGTCCCTACCCCCAGCGCGCACTACGACGTAGCGCTACTCGCTCAGGTTCCGTTCCGCGTAGATCTTCATCGCGTCGCGCACGAATTCCGCGCCCGGGCCTTCGAACCCGTAGCGCGGGTCGTCGACGTACAGCTGGCCCAGGCCCGCGAAGTAACCCGCGGACACGGCCGAAACCGCCGGCCGGAGCCACGCGTGCAGCCGTCCCGCGATCGCCTGGACGTCGTCGGCGTCCGCCGCGAGCCCGGCCGAGTGGGCGGACCTGAAGGCCGCGGCGATGTCCTGCTGCTCCTGCTGGTGCGCCTGCTTCTCCTCGGCGGACAGCGAGCGCCACCACTGGTCTCCCGTCGCGTACGCCGAAGCGCCCCAGCGCTCGGTGACCTCCTTCTCGTACTTCGTGTGGTCGAAGCCGTCGAAGACTTCTTCTGCCATCAGTCGTTCACCTCCCTTCAGTTTCCGTAGCGTGGTGCGGACCGAGCCGATCTGCCGGTCGATCCGCCGCCGCTCCTGTTCGAGCAGCTCCAGGTGGGTCTCGAGCGCGGTGACGCTGTCCCCTTGCCCGTCCAGGACGCCGGCGATCGCCGGGAGCCCGAGGCCGAGCTCTCGCAGCAGGAGGATCCGCTGCAGCCGGACGAGCGCCTGCTCGTCGTAGTAGCGGTAGCCGTTGCTGCCGATCCGGCTGGGTTCGAGCAGGCCGACCGCGCCGTAGTGGCGCAGCGTCCGGCTCGTGGTCCCGGCCGAGCGGGCGATGTCCTGGATCGACCACTCCATGGCTTCGACCCTAGAAGTTGACGCAACGTCAAGGTCAAGCGCTAAGGCTTTCTAGGGCTCTCTAGCATCGACACGAGATTCGCGCAGAAACACCGATGAGGGTTCGAGCGCGGGCCGAGCGGGCACTCAGCGAGTAGGTTCGACCAGGCAGCGGCCCGTACGAGGAAGGCAACGACCGTGATACTCCGTCGACTGGCACGTCCCCTGCTGGCAGCGATGTTCGTGACCGGCGGGATCAATGCGCTGAGGCACGCCGAAGGGCACGCGAAGGCGGCGGAACCGTTCCTCAAGGGCGCTTTCGACAAGGTCGGTGACGTCGTCCCCGAGCAGGTTCCGCGGGACCCGGTGACGCTCGTCCGCATCGACGCCGCCGTCAAGATCAGCGCCGGCCTCGCGCTCGCCACCGGGAAGGCGCCCCGGCTCGCGGCCGGGCTGCTGCTCGGCAGCCTGGTGCCGACCACGCTGGCGGCGCACAGCTTCTGGACCATCAAGGACCCGGAAGAGAAGCAGAAGCAGCAGATCCAGTTCTTCAAGAACGCGAGCATGGCCGGTGGCCTGATGCTCGCCGTCGCGGACACGCACGGCAAGCCGTCGGCGGCGTGGCGCGCGAAGCACGCAGCGAAGGACGTCAGCAGGGACGTGAGCAGCGCGGCGGGAAAGCTCAGCCGCAAGGCAGAGAAGCGCGCGAACAAGCTCGCGAAGCGGGCACAGAAGAAGCTGCCTGGCTGACACAGACGCACAAAGGGCCGCCCCTCGCGAGGGGCGGCCCTTTTGTCGTTGCTACTTCTCCAGGATCGCGGTGACGCCTTGGCCGCCGGCCGCGCAGATCGAGATCAGGCCGCGGCCCGAGCCCTTCTCGTGCAGCAGCTTCGCCAGCGTCGCGACGATCCGGCCGCCGGTCGCGGCGAACGGGTGCCCGGCCGCCAGCGACGAGCCGTTGACGTTCAGCTTCGTCCGGTCGATCGAGCCGAGCGGCTCGTCCAGCTCCAGCTTCTCCTTGGCGAACGCCGGGTCCTCCCACGCCTTGAGCGTGGCCAGCACCTGCGACGCGAACGCCTCGTGGATCTCGTAGTAGTCGAAGTCCTGCAGCGAAAGGCCGGCGCGCGCGAGCATCCGCGGCACGGCGTACGCGGGCGCCATGAGCAGGCCCTCGTCACCGTGGACGTAGTCGACGGCCGCGGTCTGCGAGAACGTCAGGTACGCCTGCACCGGCAGCTTGTGCGCCTTCGCCCACTCGTCGGTGGCGAGCAGGACCGTCGACGCGCCGTCGGTCAGCGGCGTCGAGTTGCCCGCGGTCATCGTGCCTTCGGGACCGCCGAAGGCCGGCTTGAGCTTGGCGAGCTTCTCGGCGGTCGAGTCCGCACGCAGGTTCTGGTCGCGCGCGAGCTTGAGGAACGGCGTCACGAGGTCGTCGAAGAACCCGCGGTCGTAGGCGGCGGCAAGGTGCTGGTGGCTGGCCGCGGCGAGCTCGTCCTGCGCCTCGCGGGTGATCTCCCAGACCTTCGCGGTCAACGCGGCATGCTCGCCCATCGAGAGGCCGGTGCGCGGCTCTTCGTTGCGCGGGATAGCCGGGACGATGTGGCCCGGGCGGATCTTCGAGACGAGCTTGAGACGGTCGCCGAGCGTCTTCGCGGCGTTGAGCTGGATGAGGATCTGGCGCAGGTCCTCGTTGACGGCCAGGGGCGCGTCGCTGGTGGTGTCGACACCGCCCGCGATGGCCGAGTCGAGCTGGCCGAGCGCGATCTTGTTGGCGACGTTGACGATCGCCTGCAGGCCGGTGCCACACGCCATCTGGACGTCGGACGCGGGTGTCGCGGGTGAGAGCTTGCTGCCGAGCACGCTCTCGCGGGCCAGGTTGAAGTCCTTCGAGTGCTTGAGCACGGCGCCGGCCGCGACCTCGCCGATCACCTCGCCCTGCAGCGCGAAGCGGCTGACCAGGCCGTCGAGCGCGGCGGTGAACATGTCCTGGTTCGACGCCTTCGCGTAGGGGCCGTTCGACCGCGCGAAGGGGATCCGGTTGCCGCCGATGATCGCGACCTTGCGCACGGCGGGGGTCTTCCTGGGCGGCATGAACGTCACCTCTCTGGTCGGCTCTCTCACACTGTAACCTACTCCTGAGTAGGTTAGACTGCGACGTGACGCAGACTGCACGGGAGGCAACCGATGGCTGACAGGTACCAGCAGTTCACGAAAACCCCGTTGGGGAAGTTCGTGGTGCCGAAGCTCGGCCTGCCCAACCCCGCCACGCTGCGCCGGTTCAAGCCCGGGCAACCCGCCCTCGAGGGTCCCGCACTTCTCGGCGCCGCGCCCGGCGGCCGGCTGGAGAAGAAGGTGCGTGACCAGCTCGCGGACGCGGGCATCGACGTTGTCACCGCTTCGGGTGACCGGCACGCGGCGCTCGTCTTCGACGCCACCGGCGTCACCGACCCTTCGCGCCTGCGCGAGGTCTACGACTTCTTCCACCCGGTGATCCGCAGCGTCGGCCCGTCCGGCCGCGTAGTCGTCCTGGGCACCCCGCCGGAGCAGGTCGACGGCCGCGAGCGGATCGCTCAGCGCGCTCTCGAGGGCTTCGTGCGCTCCGTCGGCAAGGAGCTGAAGCGCGGCGCGACGGCTCAGCTCGTGTACGTTGCCGAAGGCGCCGAAGAGGCGACCGAGTCGACGTTGCGCTTCCTGCTCTCCGCGAAGTCCGCGTTCGTCGACGCGCAGGTCGTCCGGATCGGCGTCGAGGGCAAGACGGCCGATGCGCCCGCGAACTGGGAAAAGCCCCTCGACGGCAAGGTCGCGCTGGTCACCGGCGCGTCCCGCGGCATCGGCGCGGCGATCGCGGAGGTCCTGGCCCGCGACGGCGCGCACGTCGTCGCGCTCGACATCCCCGCCCAGGGCGGCGACCTGTCGAAGGTGGCCAACAAGATCGGCGGCTCGGCGCTGCAGCTCGACATCACTTCGCCGAGCGCGCCCGCGAAGCTCGCGGAGTACCTGAAGGAGCGTCACGGCGGCGTCGACGTCGTGGTGCACAACGCGGGCATCACGCGCGACAAGACGCTGGGGAACATGAGCGAGAGCGCGTGGGACTCGGTGATCGCCGTGAACCTGGCGTCGCAGCTGGCGGTGAACGACAAGCTGCTCACCGACCGCGTGCTGAACGAGAACGGCCGGATCATCGGCGTCTCGTCGATCGCGGGCATCGCCGGCAACGTCGGCCAGGCGAACTACGCGACGTCGAAGGCGGGCGTCATCGGGATGGTGAACGTCGGCGCCCCGCAGCTCGCGGCGTACGGCGGCACGATCAACGCGGTCGCCCCGGGGTTCATCGAGACCAAGATGACGGCGGCGGTCCCGCTGTTCATCCGTGAGGCGGGCCGGCGGCTGTCGAGCCTCGGCCAGGGCGGGCTCCCGGTCGACGTCGCCGAGACGATCGCCTGGTACGCCAACCCGGCGTCGGCCGCGGTGAACGGCAACGTGGTCCGCGTCTGCGGCCAGGCCCTGCTGGGGGCCTGACGTGGTGATCCGCGAACTCGACAGCACGCCGAGCCTGGCGACGCTGTACCCGAAGGCGCTGCTCGGCCTGCGCCGGACGGGCTCTTCGCTGCCGGACACGGAGCTGGTGCGCACGGGTGTGGTCGTCGACCCGGCGCACCTGGCGGCGTACAACACGGTGTGCGGCTTCCGGCTGAGCGACGAGCTGCCGGCGACGTACCCGCACATGCTGGCGTTCCCGCTGCAGATGGCGCTGATGACGGAGCCGGGCTTCCCGTTCCCGCTGCTCGGCATGGTGCACGTGGCGAACCGGATCACCCAGCACCGCGCGCTGCGCCTGGGCGAGCCCCTGACGATCCGGGTGCGCGCGGAGAACCTGCGCCCACACGAGAAGGGGCGTCAGTTCGACGTCGTCAGCGAGGCGTGGGCCGGAGACGACCCGGTGTGGGCAGACGTGAGCACGTACCTGCGCCGCGGCTCTTCGTCGGGGTCTTCTTCACGGCGTGACCAGCTGGCGCCCCCGACCCCGGACGCGATCTGGCGCATCCCGGCCGACATCGGCCGCCGCTACGCGGAGGTGTCCGGCGACCGCAACCCGATCCACCTGCACCCGCTCACGGCGCGCCTGTTCGGCTTCCCCCGCGCGATCGCTCACGGCATGTGGACGAAGGCCCACGCCCTGGCAGCGTTCGAAGGCCGGCTGCCGGAGGCGTTCACGGTGGACGTCCGCTTCAAGCAACCGGTGCTGCTCCCGGCCAAGGCGGCCTTCACGTCGTGGTCCTCCCCGGAGGGGTGGGCGTTCGAGCTGTGGAGCAAGGCGAAGCCGCACCTGGAAGGCACGATCACCTCACTCTGACGGCTTCCAGACCTCGCCCTCGATGAGGTCGTTGAAGCCGAGCCAGACGAGGTTCATCAGCCACGACGCGAGCACGCCGTCGGAGATGTCGGGGTGGTCGAGGGCCCAGTCGGCCAGCGACTCGGCCGCCCCGACCAGGGCCGCGGACAGGCCTTCGCCGGAGAACTCGGCCTGCTCGCCCACGCCCTTGCGGGTGCCGGCGGACACCACGAGCGCCGCGACCAGCTGGATCGCGCGCGCCCGCATGTCGGTGATCTCCGCGGCGAACGTCCCGCCGACGGTGAGCGCCTGGCGGTGCAGGACCGTCCACGACTCGCGGTACTCCGCGACGAAGCGGTAGAAGGACCGCAGGCCGTGCCAGAGCTGCATGTCCGGCGGCAGGTCGGGCTGGACGCCGGCCTGGATGGCCTCGAGCAGCCGCGTCGCCTCGCGGCGGATGCACGCGCCGAACAGGTCCTCCTTGGACCCGAGGTAGGTGTAGATCATCGGCTTCGAGACCCCGGCGACGTCGGAGATCTCGTCCATCGAGGCCGCGTGGTAGCCGTGGCGCGAGAAAACCTGGACGGCCGCGTCCAAGATCTGCCGCTCGCGCACGGCGCGCGGCAGCCGCCGGGCCCGCTCCGGCGGACGCTGATCATCCTCTGACACGCTGGACCTCCCTGTTGCTGCCCGGAGACGGTACCGGGCGTTGCCCCGGGAGGGTGATTTCGGCACGCTTGCCCGCCTACCTACTGGCGGGTAGCCTACGTGTGAGTAACTTGAGAGGGAGTGACCATGGCCGACAACGCCGGGATGACCAGCGCAGATCAGGTCGCGAACCTCCGCGGAACGGCGCTGCTCGACGCCCTGGAGCGGCTCGACCCCGTCGGCCCGGAGGCGCACACCCTCGACGTCAACACCCTCGCCGACGCGGTGAACCCCCGCAACCTCGGCAAGGACGACTTCCGCCGTCTCCTGAGCGCGCTGCTCCGGCTGGCCGAGCGAGCCCCGGCGTTCGACCTGAGCAAGGTCGACCCGGCGCGCTTCGCGACGTTGGTGTCTTCGGCGTCGCGCGCGCAGCTCGAGAGCGTCGTCGCGGAGCGGCCTCTGCGCGAGCGGGTGCTGGCCGAGATCTTCGCCCGCATGGGCGCCCACATCCGCCCCGACCGAGCCCGCGACCTGCACGCGGTCGTCCACTGGCGCATGTCGGGCGGCCTCGGCGAAGGCGGCTACGACCGCTACGAGACGGTGATTTCGCACGGCTCGTGCACGGTGAGCCGCGACATGCGCTCGGCCCCCCGCGTGACGATCACGATCGCCCCGGCGGACTTCTTCCGCCTCATCACCCACCAGGCGACGCCGGCGGTGTTGTTCGTCACGGGAAGAATCAAGGTCAAGGGCGATTTGGCCTTCGCGGCGGGCCTGATCGGTTTCTTCGACCTCCCCCACCCGGGATAGTCTCGTCCCCGTGCCCCGAAAACCGAAGTGGCGCCTTTCCCGGCCCCGCGGAGTACGAGCCGGCCACGCGGTGAACGCGTTCGCCGACAAGCTCGTCATTGGCAACTTGACCCCCGCGCAGTTCATCCAGGTCTTGGAAACCCTCCACATGCTGGGCTCCACTGGAGCGGGCATAGAGCTGAGCTCCCTGTCCACGGACGTCCTGGTCGACGTGGTCCGCCGAGCCTCCCGCGACCAGCTCAAGGCCATCGCCGAGCACCCTGAGTTGCGTGGCGTGTTCCTGGACGAGATTTTCCGCCGAATGTCCGAGCATTTCTTGCCGGAACGAGCACGCCACGTGGATTTCGTGGTTTCCTGGCGCTTTTCCGAGGGAACTGGCGAAGACGGGTACGACCGTTTCCAGACGGTGATCGAGGACGGGGTGTGCGTCTCTTCGACGGACTTGTCCCGAACGCCGGACACAACAATCACCCTGTCCGTGGACGACTTCATCAGGATGGCCACGGGCAACGCTGCGGTGGCGGCGATGTTCGTGACGGGCCGGGTGAAGGTGAAGGGCGAGTACGCGCCGGCTGTGCGGTTCTCCAGTTACTTCGACATCCCCAAGCCATCCGTGGACTAGCTGTGCCGCGTCGGTGACACCAAACTGTCGGTGTCCGCCTTTAGAGTGGCGTCATGAGTCTTGCGGACATCCGGCGTGAGCACGTGCTGGCGGCAGCTGCTGAGTACGACCAGCTGAAGAAGGGGCAGTTCTGCAAGAAGTACGGGTACACGCATGCTCGTCGGTACGAGGTTTTGATCGGCGAGTGGGCGTACGACGCTCCTGCCGTCGTCGGCGTTGCGCACCGAGAGGCCGTAGGCCGTGTCCTGTCGGCTGGTGAATTGCGCACTGCGGTTGACGCAGTTGTAGCAAGCCTGAAGGCGCTCGACTTCGAAGTCATGGACCGCAAGACCGCTCAGCGCTTCGGCGAACTTCCCAAGGTCCCGTTGGGTACAACCTTCCCGGATCGGCGCGCCGTCGCCGCTCGAGGCACGCATCGAGCCCCTCAGTCCGGGATCGTGGGTACCGAAGAGAAAGGTGCCGAGTCGATAGTCTTATCTGGCGGGTACGAGGATCGTGATCACGGCGATGTGATTATCTACACCGGCCATGGTGGGTTGGACGAGAACGGTAAACGAATAGCCGGTCAAACTTTCGCCGACCCGGGAAATGCGGGACTACGGACCAGCATGCGTGAGGACATCCTGGTTCGGGTGATCCGTGGTGCGCACGAAGGCTCAGAGCACGGGCCGGCATCTGGCTACCGCTATGACGGACTCTTCCAGGTTGATAGTGCCGACTATGTCCGAAGCGGCGACTTCTGGATCTGCCAGTTCCGTATGAAGAAGGCAACGTCGGAACCAGACGTTGTGCCAACCCCGCGGATCGAGGCTGAGTTGTCCGGCGTGCCCGCCCACGGCAAGGTCTCGGCGGGCACCATGACGCCAAGTGAGCGAACGGCAATCGTGCAGCGCAAGGTGCGGATCACCGCCATCGCCAAGGATGTAAAGAGGATCCACAAAGATACGTGTCAGTTGTGTGGGCAGCAGTTGGCGGTTGGTGACCGCACCTACTCAGAGGGCGCTCACATCAAGGCATTGGGCGGTCCGCACGACGGACCGGACATGAAGGACAACATCCTTTGCCTGTGCCCGAACTGCCACGTCCAATTCGACCTCGGCGCAGTCACCATCCGAGACGACTTCACGATCCTGCGGAACGGCGTCGTTGATGGTGAGCTCCGGCGCCACCCCGATCATGAAATCAATCTCGGTTACGTCGCTCACCACCGTCAGGCGCACGGCAAACACTAGGCGGCGTTGAGGCTCAGTTCTCCACGATCCGACCCTCGATCACCGTCGGCTGGTCACGGCGAGGCTGCGACTCCTCGGAAACGACCTCACTGTCCACCACCATCACCGGCCCCCGGCGCTGGTTGGCGAACTGCACCGCGCGCTTCTCCATCCGCTTCAACCACAATCGCCGCACCACTGCGCGCGATGGTGGCAGCATCAACAACAACCCCAGGACGTCGCTCACGAAGCCCGGGACCAGGATCAACACGCCGCCGAGACCGACCAGCATTCCGTCGGTCAATTCCTTCTCCGCCGGCCGGCCGGCTCGGGCGGCGGACATGAACGCCCTCATCGCCTTGGCGCCTTCGCGGCGAGCGAGCCAGGATCCGATGAAGGCACCGGCGAGGAGGAGGCCGAGCGTGCCGAGCACGCCGACGGCCGAGCCGACCGCCCAGATCGCGGCGATCTCGGCGAAGACGTAGAGCAGGAACGCGACAGCCATACCCGTACAACGAACGACCTGTCCGATTTGCTCCCGGCCTTGCGACGCACCGGCTAGTCTCACCCATCGTGTCCGACTGGCTCCGCTGGCTCCTGATTGCGTTGTGCCTGGTCCTGGCCGTTCTTGTGGTCTCGGTCGGCCGCCGTCGGCGGTTAGTGTTCCCCGGGGTCGAGTGGGCGCGGCGGAAGCGGGGGCGTGGCCGTCGCGGGATGGTCGGGTCCGTGCTGGGCTGGCTTGTTGTCGCGCTGGTCGTGGCTGGGACCACCGGGGGTGGCCTCCTTTGGTTCCTCGGCTGGCCGCGGCTGCCCAACGCCGGGCAGTTCGACGTCGCTCAGTTGCTCGACCTGCTGAAGATCGCGCTCTCGGTGGTCGCTGGGTTCGGTGGGGTGGTGCTGCTCGCGGTCAACTACCGGAAGCAACGCGTCGCCGAGGACGAGCACGCTCTCGCCGTTCAGCGGGCCGAGCGCGAGGTTGTGCAGAAGTTCAACGAACGGTTCGGCAGCGCCGCCGAGCAGCTCGCCAACGAGAGCGCGGCCGTCCGGCTCGCGGGTGTCTACGCGATGGCCGGCCTGGCCGACGACTGGGCGGACAAGCGTCAGGTCTGCGTCGACGTCCTCTGCGGCTATTTCCGGATCACCCGCGAAGGCGACGGCGAGACCGAAGTGCGCGAAGCGATCCTGCGCGTGATTCGCGACCGGACCCGGGGCTCGGCGGCCCTCTCCTGGTCCCGGCTCGACTTCGACTTCAGCGGCGTCACCTTCGAGAACGCCGATTTTGCACGCCTCAAGTTCGACGGTGAAGTCCTGTTCGACGGCGCGGAGTTCGTCGGTGGGGTGGCTTCGTTCGCGGGTGCGCAGTTCGGTCGGTTGCTGAGCTTCCACGGCGCCCGGTTCTCCGCGGCCGAGACGAACTTCGCCGGCCTGAGCGTCACTTCAGGCAAGGCCGAATTTGTCGGGACGGAGTTCGGCGGGGAGATCGCCGACTTCTCCGACGGGTTCCTCGAATTCGCGTCGATGTCCTTCTTCCGCTGTCGGTTCACCGCGCCCGTGGCCGGCTTTTCGCAGCTGAGCACCTACATCAGCCGGGTGGTGTTCGATCGGTGCGAGTTCGCCGACCTCGAGTTCAACCTGGCGAACGGTCACTCCTACGAGGCGATCTCGCGGGCGGCGGTGCTCGTCGACCACTGCCGGTTCGAGCGGTGCCGGCTTGACCTGAGCCGGGTCAGCCGCCACCTCGTGCTCACCGACTGCGTGCTCGACACTGTCACGGTTGTCGACCGCGACGAAGATCCGCAGCCGGCCGGGTGGTCGAACGTCGAACTGCGGGGCGGCACCTCCCTGCCGCCCCACTTAGCGGCCGCCCGCGAAGAGCATTCGACCTCGTCGCGGACGGCACGCTGACAGCGGTGATCGACCGGACCTATCCTCTCCGCTAGCTCGGGATCTCGTCCAGATACGCCTGCGCCTGGAGGGTGAACAGCTCCGCATACCCGGCCTTGGCCGCCATCAGCTGTTCGTGCGTTCCGTACTCCGCCACCTTTCCGTGGTCCAGCAGTAGGATCCGCTCCGCCTGCCGCACCGTCGAGAACCGGTGCGAGATGTACAGCGTCGTCCGTCCCTCGGACAGCTCACGCAGCCGCGAGAACAGGTCATGCTCCGCCTGGGCGTCCAACGCCGACGTCGGTTCGTCGAGAATCAACAACGGCGCCTCCCGCTGGAACGCCCGCGCCAAAGCGATCTTCTGCCACTCCCCGCCGGACAGGGAGACGCCCTGGTCGAACCATCGGCCCAGGGGGCTGTCGTAACCGCCGGGCAGGCGCTCGATGCGTTCGTCCGCGCCTGCTCGGCGGGCCGAATCCTCGATGTGCGGGCGATCCTCCAGGCGAGTCAGGTCGCCCAGGCCGATGTTCTCGGCCGCCGTTCCCTGGTACGTCACGTAGTCCTGGAACATCGCGCTGATCCTCGTGCGCAGCTCTACCGGGTCGTACTCGCGGATGTCCACGCCGTCCAAAAGGATCCGGCCGGCGGTCGGGTCGTACAGTCGGCACAGCAGCTTGAACAGCGTTGACTTGCCCGCGCCGTTTCGGCCCACCACCGCCACCGTCTCGCCCGGGCGGATCTCGAAGCTGACGTCCTCCAAAGCCGGTTCTTCGGAACCCGGGTAGGCGAACGTCACCGAGTCGAACTCGATGTGTCCCTCCACTGTGGACGGCATGGGGCGGGGTGATGCAGGCGCCGTGATCTCCGGTTCGGTGTCCAGGAAGCGGTACAGCGTGTCGAGGTAGAGATTGTTCTCGTACATCCCCGAAAACGCCGTGAACAGCCCGGACACCGACGTCTGCACGGACGTCGCCGCGGCCGTGTACAGCGCCAGGTCGCCCAGCGTCAGGTGGCCGCCGACCGCCTGCAGCGCGATGTACAACGCGATCGCCGAGCCCGCGAACGTGCTCAACAGCCCCCAGGACGTCGAGCTGATGTTGCGGTTGATCGTCAGCTTCCGCTGCCGCTCGTACGACACCAGGCCGAGCCGGCGGAACCGGTCGACGAAGTACGGGCCGAGCCCGAACAGCTTCGTCTCCTTGGCGTACGTGTCCGTTGTGACCAGCGAAGACAGGTAGTCCATCCGCCGCTTGATCGGCGACATCAGGAAGGTCAGCCAGAACGCGCGCGAGCCGTACTTCGACTGCGAGATGAACGCCGGGATCGGCGCCAGCAGCGCGACCAGCGCCAGCAGCGGGCTGACGGCCACCAGCAGCGCGATCATGCTGCCGAACGTGATCGTCGTCCGCACGAGCCCCAGCGCGGAGTTCATCATCGACAGCGGCCGCGTCGGCGCCTCCTGCGCGGCCTGGCGCAGCATGTCGTACGACGTCGAGCCCTCGAAGTACGCCAGGTGCAGCTCGCTGGCGTGCGCCATCACCTGGTGGCGGATCGTCAGCGTCATGCGCTCCTGCAGCAGGGACTGCGCGATCGACGTCAGCGCGCTGCTGATCGCCGTCGCGGCGAGCACGCCGAACTGGAACAGCGCGACGTTCACGATGTCGGCCGTTGTGCCGCGGTGCTGGATCGCCGCCACGACGGAGTCGAGCAGCAGCTTCGCGATGTACGCCGTCACCGTCGGCAGGAGCCCGGAGAGCAGCGTGATCAGCGCCAGCAGGATCGTCAGGATCGGGCTGGCCTGCCACGTCAGCTTCACGACCTTCGGCAGGCCGCGGACCGTGCCCGAGACCGACGTCTTCGCGCGCTTCAGCCGGGAGCGCCAGTCCTTCGGCTGGTTGTCCTGCTTGGGCTCCGGGATGTCGACCGGGCCGGTCAGGCCGCTTTCCGGAACCGTCGAGATGGCGCGCCGCCGGCCCCGCCGGGCCATCAGGAACTCCATCCCGCCCCCACCGCCCGGGATCACGGGGCCTCCACGGCGCCGTGCAGGAAGACGTCGACCACCTGGCGCGTGGTGGGCGCGTCGTCGTCGGGCGCCATCCGGCGGCCGCCGAACAGCAGGGTCAGGAACAAGGAGGCCAGCTGCTCGGGCGGCAGCCGGAGCCGGTCCTTCTCGGGTTCGAACAGCTCGGTCATCGCGCCGCGCATGGCGGTCATCGACTCGCGGCGACCGCCCTTCAACGTGCTGCGCTGGTCCTTCAGGCGCTGCTCGGGGTCGCGGTGGCGGACGCGGCCGGACGCGTGCAGGGCGCCCATCAGCGCGCCCATCCGTTCGAGGTGGGCGCCGAGGGCTTCGGCGGCCTCGACGAGCCGGTCGTCGAGCGGCTGGTCGACGGGGATTTCGGCGATCGCGTCGAGCACGTGGTCGGGCCGCAGGGCCTCCGCCGTGCAGGCGTCGAACAGCTCGTCCTTGTCCTTGAACGCGCGGAAGATGGTGCCCTCGCCGATGCCGGCGGCACGGGCGATCTGGCTGGTCGTCACGTTCGCGCCGTGGTCGATCAGGAGCGGGAGCACCGCGTGCACGATCATGGCGCGCCGCGCTTCGACGCTCATGCCCGGCGCTCTTCGCCGGGTCTCTGGTGCTGGTGTCATGGCACCAGTGTGCGGAGTGAGTGCTCACTCCGTCAAGCGAGTAAAGGTGAAGGCCGCCCGAAAGCGGCCTTCACCTGCGAAAACTCAGTACGTCATGGCCATGGCCGGGTCGGCCAGCAGGGCGCCGACGTCGGCCAGGAACTCCGAACCCTGCTGGCCGTCGACCACGCGGTGGTCGAAGCTCAGCGACAGCTGGAGCACCTTGCGGACCTTGATCTCGCCGTCGACCACCCACGGCTGGTCCTTGATCGCGCCGAGGCACAGGATCGCGGACTCGCCCGGGTTGATGATCGGCGTGCCGGTGTCGACGCCGAAGACGCCGACGTTGGTGATCGTGATCGTGCCGTTCGCCATGTCGGCCGGGGACGTCTTGCCTTCGCGGGCGACGTCCGTCAAGGTCGTCAGCGCGCCCGCGAGCTCCTTCAGCGACAGCGAGTCGGCGTCACGGACCTTGGGCACGATCAGGCCGCGGGGCGTCGCCGCCGCGATCCCGAGGTGGACGTAGTCCTTGTAGACGATCTCCTGCGCCGCTTCGTCCCACACCGCGTTGATGTCCGGCGTGCGCTTCGCCGCCAGGCAGACGGCCTTCGCCGCGAACGTCAGCGGCGTGACCTTCACCCCGGCGAACTCCCGCGACTTCTTCAGCTTCTCGCGGAACTCCATCATCGGCGTGACGTCGATGGTCAGGAACTCCGTGACGTGCGGAGCGGTGTACGCGCTCTGCACCATCGCCGCCGCGGTCATCTTGCGGACGCCCTTGATCGGGACGCGCCGCTCGCGGGTGGCCGGGTCGTAACCACTGTCCACAGGGGACGCGGCCGGAGCAGCCGAGCCGTTCGCCGCGCGCTCGACGTCGTCACGCGTGATGACGCCACCCGATGCGGTCCCGTTCAGCGCGTGCAGGTCGACCCCGAGGTCCTTCGCGAGCTTCCGCACCGGCGGCTTGGCCAGCGGGACGTAACCGCCCCGAGGCGCAGGCGCAGACGCAGGCGCAGGAGCAGCGGCGACGGCGGCCGCCGGAACCGGCTCGGGAGCAGCACCCTTCCGGGCCCGCCGCTGGGTCACGACCGCCTTGGAGCCGTAGCCGACCAGCGGCTTCATCTCCTCTTCCTCGGCAGGCGCGGCCGCGGGAGCAGGGGCCGCGACGGGAGCGGCAGCCCCTCCGGGGTCGACGTCGATGGTGAGGATCGGCGTGCCGACCTCCACCGTCTGCCCCGGCTCGACGTGCAGCTCCGTGACCACGCCGGCCCACGGGATCGGCAGCTCGACGGCAGCCTTGGCGGTCTCGATCTCGACGACGATCTGGTTGACCGTCACCGTGTCACCCGGCTTCACGTGCCACGACAGGATGTCGGCTTCGGTCAGCCCCTCCGCGGTGTCGGCGAGGGGGAACTGTTTGTACGTGGGCATTACGCGGAAATCCCCCTTACCAGGCGAGTGAGCGGTCGACGGCGTGCAGCACCCGGTCCAGGTCGGGGAGGTAGTGCTCCTCGAGCTTCGCGGGCGGGTACGGCGTGTCGAACCCGGTCACCCGGAGGACGGGCGCTTCCAGCGAGTAGAAGCACTCCTGCTGGACACGCGCGGCGATTTCCGACGTCAGCGACGACTCCGACGGCGCCTCCGACAGCGCGATGAGCCGGCCGGTCTTGCGCACCGACTCGAACACCGGGCCGAGGTCCAGCGGCGAGAGCGTGCGCAGGTCGATGACCTCGAGGGACTTGCCCTCGTCCTCGGCCGCAGCGGCCGCGTCGAGCGCGACCTTCACGGACGGGCCGTACGCGACGACCGTCGCCGTGGTGCCCTCGCGGACCACCTGCGAGGAGAACACCCGCGGCGCTGTGGCGTCGGTGTCGATCTCCGCGCGCAGCGCGCCCGAGTGGTACAGCCGCTTCGGCTCGAAGAACAGGATCGGGTCGTCGGACTTGATCGCCTGCTGGATGCCCCAGTAGGCGTCGACGGCGTTCGCGATCGAGATGACCTTCAGGCCCGGGATGTGCGCGAACAGCGACTCGGGCGACTCCGAGTGGTGCTCGACCGCGCCGATCCCGCCGCCGAACGGCACCCGGATCACGACGGGCATCTTGACCTTGCCCTGCGTCCGGTAGTGCAGCTTCGCCAGCTGCGACGAGATCTGGTCGAAGCCCGGGAAGATGAAGCCCTCGAACTGGATCTCGCAGACCGGCCGGAAGCCGCGCACGGCCAGGCCGACCGCGGTGCCGATGATGCCGGACTCCGCGAGCGGCGTGTCCAGCACGCGCTGCTCGCCGAAGTCCTTCTGGAGGCCGTCGGTGATCCGGAAGACGCCGCCGAGCTTGCCGACGTCCTCACCCATGATCAGGACCTTGGGGTCTTCTTCCATCGCGCGGCGCAGGCCGAGGTTGAGCGCCTTGCCGATGGTGAGTTTCTGGAGGTCGGTCATCAGTGCTCACCCGCCGATACGAAGCCGTCGAGGTAGGACAGGAACTCTTCGCGCTGCGCCTCGAGGACGGGGTTGCCCTCGGCGTAGACGTTGCTGAAGATCCGCTCCGGCGGCGGCTCGGGCATGTTGAACGTGTACTCGCGCAGGTCCGCGGCGAAGGCGTCGGCCTCGGCCTGGACCTGGTCGAAGAAGTCGTGGTCGGCGCCGCCCTTGCGGGCCAGGAACGCCCGGACGCGCTCGATCGGGTCCTTGAGCTTCCACTCTTCGAGCTCGTCGGAGAGCCGGTAGCGGGACGGGTCGTCGGTCGTCGTGTGCGCGTCCATCCGGTAGGTGAACGCCTCGATCAGGACCGGGCCGTTGCCGTGGCGGCACTCGTCGAGCGCCCAGCGGGACACCGCGAGGCAGGCCAGGACGTCGTTGCCGTCGACGCGGATGCCGGGGAAGCCGTACCCGCGGGCGCGCTGGTAGAGCGGCAGGCGCGACTGGCGCTCGGTCGGCTCGGAGATCGCCCACTGGTTGTTCTGGCAGAAGAACACGAGCGGCGCGTCGTAGACCGCGGCCCAGACGAATCCTTCGTGGACGTCGCCCTGCGAGGTCGCGCCGTCACCGAAGTAGCAGATGGTGGCTTCGCCGTCGTCGTCGCCGACCTTGCCCTCGAACTTCTGGCCCATCGCGTAGCCGGCGGCGTTGAGCACCTGGTTGCCGATCACGATGGTGTACGGGTGGAAGCCCGTGCCCTGGTAGTCCCAGCCACTGTGGTCGGTGCACCGGAAGATGCCCAGCAGGTCCTTCATGTCGACCCCGCGCGCGTACGCGACGCCGTGTTCGCGGTAGCTGGGGAACGCCATGTCGTTCTTCTTCAGCGCACGGCCGGAGCCGATCTGCGCGGCCTCCTGGCCGAGCAGCGGGACCCAGATGCCGAGCTGGCCCTGGCGCTGCATCGCGTTGGCCTCACGGTCCGCGCGGCGGACGAGCACCATGTCGCGGTACAGCTGGCGCAGGGCTTCGTCGTCGACGTCGTCGACGTACTTGTCGAACTGCGGCGACGGGACCCGCTCGCCTTCGGGGGTGAGCAGCTGAGTCAGCTCAGCGCCACCTTCGCTGGTCGCTCGCAATCCGGCGATCACCTGCTCGGGGGACGGCTGGGCCGCGACGGCGGCCGGCCCGTCTCCAGGCTCCGGGTGCGTCCACTGTTCGGACGGCATGGGCGGTACTCCTCGGTGTCGGTGCCTCTGGCGGCCGCTTGTGGCGACCACAGCGACTGCACCGGCGGGGACCAGCGTCTCGGGTCTCCGAAGCGCTCGGTCACCGTCGGCGTTGACGGTTCACGCCGACATCCTGGCACGAAGGTCGTGGCTTTGGTCAGACGCGGTTGCTGATTTGTTGCTGAGAAAGGGGCTCTGAACAGGGAAAACGCTAGGAAGCCCGAGCATCGGACCTACGAGAGTAGGGAATCGGTCCGCCCGTTCACCAGGCTCGTGAGTGGTTAGGGCGGTTAGAACCGCCCTAACCACTCACGAGGCGTGAGGCGACGTTGTGATGTGCCGCACGCCGGGACGCCCATGGCACGATGGATCTCGTGGAGCACAAATCCGTTCGTGAATCCGTCGTGTCCACCTGGACCGACGACGTCATCCCGAGTCTGTCCGGGCTGGTGGCGATCCCCGCCTTGTCCCCGGCCTTCGACGCCGAATGGGCGAAGAGCGGGCACCTGGCCGCCGCCGTCGACCACGTCCGCGAGTGGATCGCCGCGCGCGAGCTGCCCGGCGCGAAGCTCGAGGTCGTCCGGCTCGAAGACCGGACCCCCCTGCTGCTCGTCGACGTCCCGGCGACCCCGGGCACGGCGGACCAGGGCACCGTCCTGATGTACGGCCACCTCGACAAGCAGCCCCCGGTCGGCGGCTGGTCCGAGGGCCTCGACCCGTGGACGCCGGTGATCCGCGACGGCCGGCTCTACGGCCGCGGCTCGGTCGACGACGGCTACTCCGGCTACGCGGCGACGGCGGCGATCGAAGCCGTCCACGCGGCCGGCGGTGAGCACGCGCGCATCGTCGTGCTGCTGGAGACGGGTGAGGAGTCCGGCAGTCCCGACCTCCCGGCGTACGTCGACCACCTGGCCGACCGCATCGGCGCGGTCTCGCTGGTGATCTGCCTCGACGCCGGCGGCAGCGACTACGAGCGGTTGTGGCTGGTCACGAGCCTGCGCGGGATGCTGCACCTGGACGTCACCGTGCAGCTGCTGGGCTCGGCGCAGCACTCGGGCATCGCGTCGGGCGTCGTCGCCAGCTCGTTCCGCGTGCTGCGGAAGCTGATCGAACGGCTCGAGGACAGCGCGACCGGTGAGCTGCTGCTCGACGAGCTCAAGGTCGACGTCCCGGCGAACCGGCTGTCGGAGCTCAAGGCCGTCTCGCAGGACTTCCCCGAGGCGCTGTCGAAGGCGTTCCCGCTGGTCGAAGGCGGGCGCGTGATCACCGAAGACGCGCTGGAGCTGATGCTCAACAACGCGTGGCGCCCGACGCTGTCGGTGATCGGCGCCGACGGCTTCCCGAAGCCGGCCGACGCGGGCAACGTCCTGCGCGAGAGCACGACGTTGACGCTGAGCTTCCGCCTCCCTCCGACGGCCGACGCCGCGAAGGCGCTCGAAGCCGTGAAGCGGACTTTGACGACGGACGTCCCGTACGGCGCGAAGGTGACCTTCGGCGACAACCCGCAGTCCGAGGACGGCTGGAACGCCCCGACCGAGTCCCCGTGGCTGACGGCGGCCCTGCGCACGGTCAGCGACGACGTCTTCGGCCAGCCCCACCGCGCGACCGGCATGGGCGGCTCGATCCCGTTCATGGGCCTGCTCTCGCGGAAGTACCCGGAGGCGCAGTTCCTGGTGACGGGCGCGTGCGGGTCCGACTCGAACATCCACGTGCCCGACGAGTGGCTGCACCTCGAGTACGCGCAGCAGGTCACCGAGGCCGTCGCGCACATCCTGGACGCCCACGCCCGCGGCTGACTCCGTGAGCGGCGCTCTCCCGGGAGAGCGCCGCTCACGCCAGCCGGGTCAGGTGGACCGAGACGTCCAAAGTGGATTGCCCACCGCCGGTGAAGATGCCCTTCAACGGCGCCACGTCGGCGTAGTCCCGGCCCATCGCCACCCACACGTGCCGCGGCCCGACCGGGATCGCGTTCGTCGGGTCGTACGCCCACCAGCCGCCGGTCCAGACGTCGACCCAGGCGTGCGACTCGCCTTCGACCACCTCGCCGAGCTTCGCGTCCCGCTTGGTGTGCAGGTACCCGGACACGTACCGCGCCGGGACGCCGATCGCGCGCAGCATCACCAGCGTCACGTGCGCGAAGTCCTGGCACACGCCTTCGCGTGCCTTCCACGCGTCCGTCGCCGTCGAATGCACACCGGTGGTGCCCGGCTGGTACTTCAGCTGCTTGTGCACCCACTCGCACACCGCCAGCACCGCGTCCGCCGGATCCAGCCCGGTCCGCAGTGAACGGGCCTCGCGCGCCAGAGCGACGTCACGCGGGGTGTAGTCGGTCGGGGTCAGGTACTCGGTGCGGTGGTCGACGACCGTGTCCGAACGCAGGTCCTTCCACGTCGCCGTGCGGATCGGCTCGGCTTCGTCCGCCGTCTCGACCACCGACGTCGCCAGCACCGCGAACTCCGTGTGCGGCGCGTGGAGGTCGAACGACGTGACCACCGTCCCCCAGTAGTCGGTGTACCGGTAGGCGCGGGTCGCCGGGGTCGTCTCGATGCGCGTCGCGACCGTCGTCTGACGGCGGTCCGAACGCGGGGTCAGGCGCGCCTCGTTGTACGACTGCGTCGCCGGTGTCGCGTACCGGTACCCCGTCCGGTGCGCCACGCGCAGCTGCCAGGTCACAGCGAAACCTCCGCACCGCTCCACGCCACCCACGGCGACGTGCTGAAGTACTGCATCGACACGGATTCGCCGATGTCCTTGATCGACGTCTGCAGCGCCCCGAGCCGCCGCGGCAGGTCGGTCAGCAGGTCCGACGGGCGCAGGAACTCGAGCTCGCTGCGGGCGCGGCCGAGCTCCCGCAGCGCCTCGGACTTCTCGTTGCTGCGCGAGCCGCCGCCCGGGTCGAGCCGTTGCAGGCATTCCTCCGCCTGCCGCAGCGCGTGGAACACCGAGCGCGGGAACAGCGTGTCCCGCAACAGGAACTGGACAACTCGCCCGGCGTCGAGCGCGCCCCGGTAGGTCCGCAGGTACGTGTCCTGCGCGCCGGCCGAGCGCAGCACCGTGATCCAGCCCGGGGACGACGCGCGGTCCGCGACCCGGGACAGCAGCAGCCGCACCACCATGTCGGCGCGTTCGATCGAGCGGCCGAGCACCATGAACAGCCAGCCGTCGTCGCGCGACATCGTCGAGTCGGCGAGCCCGGCGAACATCGCCGCGCGCTCCTCGACGAACGACAGGAACGCGTGCGGCCCGGCGCGCCGGGCGTACCGCTGCCGGTCCGGCACCGCGTTCCACGTCGCGTTCAGGCATTCCCACAGCTCGGTCGAGACGACCTCGCGGGCGCCGCGCGTGTTCTCGCGCGCCGAGTTGATCGAGCCGACGATCGACGCCGGGTTGTCCTTCGCGTACGCCACCAGCTCGGTCAGCTTCCAGACGTCGAGTGTCTCCCCGTTGGGCGTGTCGATGCCCAGGACGGCCAGGAGCTGACGGCTCGCGTGGTCCGGGTCGACCGTCGCGTCCTCCAGCAGCTGGTGGACCGAGACGTTGAGGATCCGGGAGGTGTCGTCGGCGCGTTCGACGTACCGGCCGATCCAGTACAGCGACTCCGCGTTGCGTGCCAGCATTCGAACCTCCCTAGCTCTGCTGTTGCTGTTGCTGCTGCTGGGACGCGGACAGCTCGGGCCCCTGTTCGGCGGCCAGGCCGTCCACAGTGGACATCACGCCGAGCGCCGGCTGCTCCAGTTCGCGTTCGACGCTGGAAGCGCGGGACGCCAGCACCCACGTGTCCTTCGAGCCGCCACCCTGCGACGAGTTGACGACCAGGCTGCCCTCCGGCAGCGCCACCCGCGTCAGCCCGCCCGGCAGGACGAAGATCTCCTTGCCGTCGTTCACCGCGAAGGGCCGCAGGTCGACGTGGCGCGGCGCGAGCCGGTCGTCCACCTTGGCCGGCACGGTCGAGAGCTGGACCACCGGCTGCGCGATCCAGCCGCGCCGGTGGGCGCGCACCTTCCGGCGCAGCGTGTCGAGCTCCTTCTTCGTCGCCTCCGGCCCGAAGACGATCCCGTAGCCGCCGGAGCCTTCGACGGGCTTGACGACCAGCTCGTCGAGGTGCGCCATGACGTGGTCGAACTCGTCCGGCAGCCAGCAGCGGAACGTGTCCACATTGGGCAGCAGCGGCTTCTCGTTGAGGTAGTACTTCACCATTTCCGGCACGTAGGTGTAGACGAGCTTGTCGTCGCCCACGCCGTTGCCGACGGCGTTCGCGACGACGACGTTGCCCGCGCGCGCCGCGTTGAGCACCCCGGCGACCCCGAGCACCGAGTCCGGCCGGTAGTGCACAGGATCGAGGAACTCGTCGTCGATGCGCCGGTAGATGACGTCGACCTGGCGTTCGCCCTCGGTGGTCCGCAGGTAGACGACGTTGTCGCGGCAGAACATGTCACGGCCTTCGACCAGCTCGACACCCATCAGCCGCGCCAGCAGCGAGTGCTCGAAGTAGGCAGAGTTGTAGACGCCGGGGGTGAGCACGACGACCATCGGGTCGGCGACGTTCGCCGCGGCCGCCGCCCGCAGCGCCCGCAGCAGGTGCGAGGCGTAGTCGCCGACCGGCCGGACGCGGTGCTGGGCGAACAGGTCCGGGAAGACCCGGGCCATCGTGCGCCGGTTCTCCATCACGTACGACACCCCGGACGGGTTGCGGAGGTTGTCCTCCAGCACCCGAAATGTGCCTTCCTCGTCGCGCACCAGGTCCACCCCGGACACGTGGATGCGCACGCCGTTCGGCGGGTTGATGCCGAACGCCTCCCGCTGGAAGTGCTCACACGAGGTGATCAGCCGCCGCGGCAGCACCCCGTCGCGCAGGATCTGGCGGTCGCCGTAGATGTCGGCGAGGAACGCTTCGAGCGCGCGCACGCGCTGGGCGACCCCGCGTTCGAGCTTCGACCACTCGGCGGCCTGGATGACCCGCGGCACCAGGTCCAGCGGGAACGGCCGCTCCTGGCCCGACAGCGAGAAGGTGATGCCCTGGTCGACCATCGCCCGGTCGAGCGCGAGCGACCGGGAGTTGAGGTCGTGCGCGTCGAGCGCGGCGATCGAGTCGTACAGCGCCCGGTAGGGCCCGCGGACCGTGCCGTCGGCGGCGAACATCTCGTCGTAGGCGCCCGCGTGCGGGCGTTCCGGGGAGAGGTACCCGTCGAACCGGGCCCCCGGCCGGGTGATCCTGCTGGTCGCCGCCTTCCGCGCACGTCGACCGGACGGGGGCAGCCGGGGCGGGGTCGCGTTCATGAACGACATCCTCACTCACGTGCCCCTTCGTGCGCGACACTCCCACCCCGGTGGGCGCGGTGCGAAACGTCGCTGTAACTCGACAGTGCTGTGCTTTGGTATGGATGAGTGGCAATATGCGTGCTCTCACGAACTGAGAACTACGAGGAGTGACGACGTGGCCCGAGGACCCCAACTCAAGGCGCTCGCCCTGATCCCGGCGCTCGCCCTGGCGGCCGCCGCCCTGACCGCGTGCGGGGGCGACGACGGCGGCACGGCGGCCGGCGGTGTCCAGCTGATCGCGTCAGGCAAGCTCACGACCTGCACGCACCTGCCCTACCAGCCGTTCCAGGTCAAGCAGGGCGACAAGATCGTCGGCTTCGACGTCGACCTCGTGGACCTGGTCGCGAAGAAGCTCGGTGTGCAGCAGAACATCGTCGACATCGCCTTCGAGAACATCGAGTCCGGCGAGGCCATGAACAGCGGCCAGTGCGACCTGGCCGCCGCGGGCATGACGATCACCGACAAGCGCAAGCAGAAGTTCGACTTCTCGGAGCCGTACTTCGAGGCCACGCAGGCCCTGCTGGTCAAGGCCGGCTCGCCGATCAAGGACTTCAGCAACGTCGCAGGCAAGAAGATCGGCGTCCAGTCGGCCACCACCGGCGCCGACTACGCCAAGGAGAACGCGAAGGGTGCCGAGATCGTCACGTTCGACGACCTCGCCCTGGAAGAGCAGGCCGTGAAGAACGGCACCGTGGACGCCGGCGTCAACGACAACGGTGTGCTCTACGACTTCGTCAAGACGAACCCGGACACCGCCGTGGTGAAGGAGTTCAAGACGAACGAGTTCTACGGGATCGGCGTCAAGCAGGGCAACTCCGCCCTGGTGACCGCGATCAACGACTCGCTGAAGGCCTCGGTGTCGGACGGCACCTACGCCCAGATCTACCAGAAGTGGTTCGGCAAGGCGCCGACCTGGCTGCCCGGTAACCCCACCCAGTAAGACCCCCGCCTGGGGGGGGGGGGGTGGGGGGGGGGGGAGGGGGGGGGTTTGTGTTAGTTTCGCGCTTGTCCACGGAGGGGAAAGGGAATGGGGCCGAAACCCCCGACGGCCGGGGCTCTGGGGGTGCAAGCCATTTCTG
>NZ_JBVJON010000001.1:331717-401869 GCF_055583145.1 Amycolatopsis sp. NPDC104819
TCCCACCCTCCGTTTCCAGCCCCCCCCCCCCCCCCCCTCTCCCCCCCCCCCCCCCCCCCCCCCCCCCCCCCCTTTCCCCTCCCCCCCCCCCCCCCCCACAGCGGTGTTTCCGATGCCCTTTCCGGGCCTGCCAGAGGAGTGAAATGGCACTGAGCCGACGCCAGCGACGATCGGCGTTCCGGGGTGCACAGTACGTCCTGCTGCTCGTGATCGTCGTGGTCTTCGCGTTCCTGGCCAACTGGGGTCAGATCGGGCGGGCGTTCTTCGACCTGGACGTCGCCGCGCAGCAGTTCCCCGACGTCATCACGGTCGCGCTCAAGAACACCATCATCTTCACCGCGCTCGGGTTCGCGCTGGGCCTGGGGCTCGGGCTCGTGCTCGCGCTGATGCGGCTGTCCTCGGTGGGGCCGTACCGGTGGTTCGCGCGCGGGTACATCGAGTTCTTCCGCGGGCTGCCCGCGCTGCTGATCTTCCTCGCGGTCGGGGTCGGCGTCCCGATCGCGTTCCCGGACACGCACCTGCCGCGCAACGTCTCCATCATGATCGCGCTCGGCATCGTGTCCTCGGCCTACATGGCGGAGACGATCCGGGCCGGCATCCAGGCGGTGCCGCGCGGGCAGGTCGAGGCCGCCCGGTCGCTGGGCATGTCGCCGACCCGGTCGATGATCACGATCGTCATCCCCCAGGCCTTCCGGATCGTGTTGCCGCCGCTGGCCAACGAGCTGATCATGCTGACGAAGGACTCGTCGCTGGCGTTCCTGCTCGGCACGACGCCGGCGCAGCAGGAGCTCGCGCAGTTCAGCCGCCAGGCCCTGCTGGAGGCGAAGGGGCTCACCCCGATCGTCGTCGCGGGCCTCTGTTATCTCGTCATCACCATCCCGCTGTCGATCCTGCAGCAGCGGCTGGAGAAGAAATACGGCGCCGGGGTGTCCGGCGGAGGTGCCACATGACCGACGTCATCGTCGAAATTTCCGGTTTGCACAAGGCGTTCGGCCCGCTGGAGGTGCTGAAGGGCATCGACCTGCAGGTCGAACGCGGCCAGGTCGTCTGCATCATCGGGCCGTCCGGGTCGGGCAAGTCGACGCTGCTGCGCTGCGTGAACCTCCTGGAGGAGCCGCAGCAGGGCAAGATCGTGGTCAACGGCAACGAGATCACCGACGAGGACGTCGACATCGACGGCGCCCGGCGCAAGATCGGCATGGTCTTCCAGGGCTTCAACCTCTTCGCGCACCTGACCGTGCTGGACAACCTCACCGTCGCGCAGCGGAAGGTCCTCAAGCGCGGCAAGGAGGAGTCCGTCCGGATCGCCCGGGAGAACCTGGAGAAGGTCGGCCTGAGCGAGAAGGAGACGTCGCTGCCGGGACAGCTTTCCGGCGGTCAGCAGCAGCGCGTCGCGATCGCGCGGGCGCTGTCGATGAACCCGGACGTGATGCTGTTCGACGAGCCGACGTCCGCGCTGGACCCGGAGCTCGTCGGCGACGTGCTCGCGGTCATGCGGCAGCTGGCCGAAGAGGGCATGACGATGCTCGTCGTCACGCACGAGATGCAGTTCGCCCGCGAAGTGGCCGACAGCGTGCTGTTCATGGACGGCGGCGTGGTCGTCGAGCAGGGCCCGCCCGGCCAGGTGATCGGCGACCCGCAGCACGACCGCACGAAGTCGTTCCTCAACCGGGTCCTCAACCCGACGCAGAGCCTCGACGGTGAATGAAGCTGCTGCCGGCTCCGCGTCGGCAGCCCGTGCTTGATCGCCCGGCAGGTCCGTGTGGACGTGCCGGGCGATCAAATCGGCGGCTATTCCGCCGTGGTCGTTCTAGTGGTGCGTGTTGTCATACGTGAAGATCCACTTGTCGTTGCCTGTTTCCAGTTGGAAGCAGCCCTGGACAATGGTGTAGTACCGCTGGTATTCCTGCTGCGTCCGGTGGCACGAGTCGTACCAGTCGAACGGGCCGGCGACGACGACCTCATTGGTGCTCGCGGCATCGGCGAACGCCGCCGTTCCGCCGAAAAGGAACGTGCCGCTGGTCGCCAAAGCCGCCGTGACCAGCGCTCCGCGCGCGATTGTGCGCATTTCTCCACCCCTCTGGAAAAGGAAACGGCTCCTCGGGTGCTCATGCGGAGTGGCTGATCACCATGACCGGCACCGGTGCAATACGCACACTGGTCAATGGTTGCCAATTAGCCCCTCCCCCCGGGGATATTGTGAATCGATCACATCACGGATGATCGGCAGCGGCAATAGGCCAGGCCGGTGATCATCCGGTGTTATAGTCGGTGCGGGCAATGGGGTGGGGGAGACGATGACGACCGAAAACGCGCTGCCACCCCTCGACCCGTTCGCGGGCATCCCCGACCGCCGCTACGAGGTCAAGGCGTCCGACCTGCTGAAACCCGGCAACGGCGGCCTGCTGCGCTGGCGGCGTCAAGCCACCAACGCGCCGATCGTCTACGTCGAGGACGCCTACATCACCGGGACGCTCGACCTGCGCGCCGCGGACCTGAAGTACCTGTTCCGGTTCGAGCGCTGCCGGTTCGAGCAGCCGCCGGACGTGCGTGAGGCGAACCTGCTCGGCCTGGTCTTTCGCAAGTGCTGGCTGCCCGGGCTCAAGGCACGCAACCTGCGCAGCCGCAACGACGTCCGGCTCATCCGCTGCGTCGTGCAGGTCGACGGCGCCGACCGCGAGATCGAGGAAACCACCGTGCAGCGCGGCGACGACCGCGAACGCGGGATGCCGAACGCCGCGGTCAACCTCACCGACGCCGTGATCGAGGGGTCGATGGTGCTCACCCGTACCGTCATCTCGCACCCGCACGGCAAGGCGATCCAGGCCGACCGGCTCGTCCTGACCGGCGCGCTGCTGGCCTACCGGATGGTCGCGAACGGCGAAGTCCGGCTCCCGGGCCTGCGCACCGGCGGTAACGTCAACTTCTCGGGCGCCACCCTGAACAACCCGGACGGCTTCGCGCTCAACGGCAACGGCCTGCACATCGGCGGCAGCCTGCTCTGCGAAGTCGACAACTACGGGCCGGCCAGCCAGCGCAAACGCTTCTCCGCGACCGGGATCATGTACCTGCCGAGCGCCACGGTGGACAGCGACATCGTGCTGCGCGAAGCGAAGCTGACGGTGTCGCAGCACGGGCCGATCGCCGTCGACGCGTGGAAGTCCAACGACCCGTACCTCGACCCGCGGCCCGCGCTGGTCGTCGACCGGCTGCGCGTCGACGGCAACCTGGAGCTGTCGGACGGCCTGCAGGCGCTCGGCACGCTGCGCATGGTCAACGCCCGGATCGGCGGCTCGCTGCGGCTGGCCGGCGCGGAGATCACCGTGGTGCGCGGCAAGTCGCAGCCGTACTACGACCGCGCGCTGCACCTCGACGGCACCGAGATCGGCGGTGACATCGAGGCGACGAGCCTGCGGGTGCCCGCCGGGCAGCTGCGCCTGGCCGACGTCACCGTCGGGGGCAACTTCCTGGCCTGGAACTCGATGTTCCGCCACCCCGGCCGGGACGTCTTCTCCGCGCGCCGGTCGAAGATCGCGGGCAACTTCCAGCTCACCGACGCCACGATCCACGGCACGCTGCGGCTGCAGGGTGTCGAGGTCGGCGGCAGCATCAACCTGGCCGGCACCCGGCTCACCGATCCCGGCCGCCGCGCCACCAGCAGTTTCTCCCTCGACGTCCGAACCGGCCGGATCGGGCGTGATCTCACGCTGCGTGACAACAACAGCCGTCCGTTCGTCGCCGAGGGCGGGGTCAACCTCGACGGCGCCCAGGTCGCGCGGCGCGTCGACCTGCGGGGATCACAGCTCGGCTCGCTGCCGCCGTTCGCGGTGGCGCTCGACGCGGGGGACGTCGCCGCGGACGAGTTCACACTGACCCCGAGCGTGCCCCCGGCCGGAAGGGTCGTCCTGCGGCGGGCGCACTGCGGCACGCTGAACGACAACGAGGCGTTCTGGGCCGCGTCCGAAGGCATCGAGCTGGAGGACTTCCGCTACGACGCGCTCGGCAAGGGCATCCCGCTCGCCGACGACAAGGCGCTCGACCACCGCATCGAGCTGCTGCGCAAGGCGATGCGCGGTTACCGGCCGGGCCCGTACGACCAGCTCGCGCACATGCTGCGCGCGGCCGGGAACGAGGAGCACGCCTCGACGGTGGCGCTGCGCAAGCAGCAGTTCCGCTACGAGGCGCTGGCCCAGGGCTTCAAGTTCTTCGGCCCGGGTGTCCGGACGTGGAGCTGGCTGCAGCGTTCGATGGTCGGCTACGGCTACCGCCCGGTGCGCGCGCTCGGCTGGCTGTTCACGCTGCTGGTGCTGGGCAGCCTGTGGTTCGGCCTGGGCACCGACGACTGCGTCAACTGGACGAACCCGGACCCCGCGCACCAGGTCATCGCGAACGGCCGGCGGTGCGTGGTCAACCAGCAGGACACGGGCCTGCAGTGGAACCCGGTGATCTACACGGCCGACCTGCTGGTGCCGATCGTGGACTTCGGCAACAAGAGCCGCTGGTACATGCACGGCACGGACAACTGGGTGGCTGCCGGCTTCACGGCGTCCGGCTGGATCCTGGCGACCACGGTGGCGGCCGGCGTGAGCCGCATGCTGCGTCGAGAATACTGATCTCTGGCCGTTTATCGGGCTGTCTAGTGTCTGGCCAAGATTTGCCGAGAAGCGGCTAGTCGAGAAAGCGGGACCAGAACGGGATGTACCGCGGGCCGTCCGGCGGGGCCGTGCTGATGCCGCCCGTCGAGAACTCGCGGTGCAGGTAGTCCCGCAGGTCACAGCCGTAGACGATGATGTCGGTCTGGTACACCGAGAGCACCGGGTAGCCCATCGACCCGCGGACGCCGGGCAGGTAGCGGTGCCCGCAGACCGGCACCAGCTGCGGCACGTCGGCCAGGCGCCGGCGGGCCTCGCGGACCGCGTCCTCCGGGCCGACCGGGCGGGTGCCCCAGTCGGGCAGCCAGAAGCCGTTGTGCTCGACGTCGTACAGCACGCCGTCGACCGGCCAGGCCAAACGTTTGCGCAGCTGCTCGGGGTTGCCGCAACGCCAGTCGGGCCAGCGGTCGCCGATGGGCACACCGGCGGACAGGAACGTGCGGTGGTCCGCGGCGAAGCTGAAGCCGAACCGGCGCTCGACGTCGTCGAGCTCGGCTTCGCTCAGCCCGGGACGCACCGGTTCCCGGAGGTTCTCCTGCAGGTGCCGTGCCTCCTCCGGGGTGAGGGCGCCGGCCGGCTGGACTGGGGTCATGACCCGAGCCTAAGCGGCGGCTCACCCCGCCGCGCGTTCTTTTCCGCCGTCTTCACGGGCGTGAGTTTGTTCTCTCATCAGCTGGATGGGGGGAACAGAGCGTGAGCGGGTGTAGTTCACTCTTGCCGTGACCTCACCACGACCGCAGAGCCGCGTGCGCGCCCCCGAACTGCGCGGCGACACCTGGCTGAACACCGGCGGCCGCCCGCTCACCCTCGCCGAGCTGCGCGGGCGCGTCGTGCTGCTGGACTTCTGGACCAGCGGCTGCGTCAACTGCCTCCACGTGCTCGACGAGCTGCGTCCCCTCGAAGCCGAGTTCGCGGACGTGCTGGTCACGATCGGCGTCCACTCGCCGAAGTTCCTGCACGAGGGTGAGCCCGCGTCGATCGAGGCCGCGGTCCGTCGTTACGAGGTGCACCATCCCGTCGTCAACGACCCGAAGATGGAGCTGTGGTCGCAGTACGCGGTCCGCGCGTGGCCGACGCTGGCCGTCGTCGACCCCGAGGGGTACGTCGTGCACGTCGCCGCTGGTGAAGGGCACGAAGAGGCGCTTCGCCGCGTCATCGCGGAGCTCGTGACGAAGCACGAAGCGAAGGGGACACTTCGCCGCGGGGGCAGTCTGTACGTGCCGGCCGAGGAGCAGAGCGGCGAGCTGCGGTTCCCGAGCAAGGCCGTCGCCACCGCCGAGGGGCGCGTGCTGGTCGCGGACACCGGGCACCACGCGATCGTCGAGTTCGCTTCGGACGGCGAGACCGTCATCCGCCGCTTCGGCAGCGGCGAGCGCGGCGCCCAGGACGGGCCGTTCGACGTCGCGACCTTCACCGAGCCGTCCGGCATCGCGCTGCTGCCCTACGACGTCGCCGAACGCGCCGGGTACCACGCCGTCGTCGCCGACACCGCCGGGCACCGGCTGCGCGGCCTCGACCTGATCACCGGCGAGGTGACCACGGTCGCCGGCACCGGCGCGCAGTGGCGCAGCGGGCCGGACTCGGGCAAGGGCATCGAGGTCGACCTCACGAGCCCGTGGGACGTCGCCTGGTACGGCCCGGCCGGCGGGATCGTCGTCGCGATGGCGGGCAACCACACCCTGAGCGTGTTCGACCCGATCGGCGGCACGATCCGCCGCTTCGCCGGGACGACCGTCGAAGGCCTCCGAGACGGCGACGTCACCGAAGCGTTCTTCGCGCAGACGTCCGGCCTCGCGGTGGACGGCGAGAAGCTGTGGCTCGCCGACGCGGAGACGTCGGCCCTGCGCTGGATCGAGCCCGACGGCGACTCGTTCACCGTGCACACGGCGATCGGCGTTGACCTCTTCTCCTTCGGCCACACCGACGGCCCGGCGGACCAGGCGCTGCTGCAGCACCCGCTCGGCCTCGCCGTGCTGCCCGGCGACAAGATCGCGATCGCCGACACCTACAACGGCGCCGTACGCCGCTTCGACGTCTTCACGCGCGAAGTGACCACGATCGCGTCCGGGCTCCTGGAGCCGCAGGGGCTGCTGCTGCACGACGGGAACCTGCTGGTCGTCGAGTCCGCGGGCAACCGCGTCGGCCCGCTGCCCACCACCGAGCCGACGGTCGTCAGCGGTGACGCGCACGCGGTCCGCCGTCCGCCGACGGTGCTGGCCCCGGGTGAGATCGACTTTTCGGTGGTCTTCGCGGCGCCGCCCGGCGAGAAGCTGGACGACCGTTTCGGTCCGTCGACCCGGCTGGAGATCAGCGCTTCGCCGCCGTCCCTGCTGGCCGACGGTGTTGGTGCCGGCACGGATCTGACGCGCAAGATCCGGCTGGCTTCGGGTGTCGGCGAAGGTGTGCTGCAGGTGGTGGCGCAGGCCGCGAGCTGCGACGAGGGTGGTGAGCACCCGGCGTGCCGCATCACGCGGCAGGACTGGGGCGTCCCGGTGCGGCTGTCGCCGGACGGGGCGCGGGAGCTGAGCCTGGTCATGGCGGGTGAGCCGCGCTCCGGCGGGTAACATGCTGCCCGTGTCTGCCGGGCCGAAACTCGAGATCCAGATGCTGCACGACCGGGTGCTCGTGCGGCTGTCGCCGGAAGAGGGCGAGCGCCGCAGCAGCGGCGGCATCGTGATCCCCGCGACCGCGCAGGTCGCGCGCCGGCTCGCGTGGGGTGATGTACTGGGCGTGGGGAACAGCGTCCGAAACGTCAAGATCGGCGACCGAGTGCTCTTCAACCCGGACGACCAGCTCGAGGTGGAAATCCAGGGCGACGCCCACCTGGTGATGCGCGAACGCGACATCCACGCGGTGGCGACAGAGCGAACCGAGCACGGCACGGGGCTCTACCTCTAGGGCGAGCCGGCGGAGGGCGGGGGCGTGTCAGACGACGACGTGCGCAAGCGCGCCGACCCGACCAAGGCCGACCGCGAGTCGGCACCGGTCGAGCCCGCGACCACCGGGGAGATCGCGGCGGCCGAGCCTGCCGGGGTGGCGGCCGAGCCGGAGCTGCCCCCCGAGCCCGCTGGGGAAACCGCGACAGCTGAGCCCGCAGGAGCCGCCTCCGAAGCGGTGCCCGCGGAGATGATCGAGCCCGCGGAGCCAGCCGACGTGGCGGGGTCCGCGACGGTGGCCGCAGGGGAAACCGCGGCGGCAGAGTCCGTAGAACCCGAGGTGGCGGAGCCATCGACCGAGCCTGGAGCGGCCGAGCCTGCGCTCGCGCCCGCCGCGGAAGCTTCAGCGGCCGAGGCCGTGGAGCTGCCCGCCGAAACCGCGCAACCGGCCGCGCCTGCCAAAGGGGCCGCGCCGCTTCCCGAGCCGGATGCGCCCGAGTGGCCGGATGAGCCTGCGACCGTCCAAGCCGAGATCGCAGCCGCCGAAGCGCCTCCCGCGGAGGCGACCGCCGTCGGTGGGGCCACTGCCACCACCGATCTCTTTGCCGATGATCTGCTCGGGGAGCTGCTCGAAAACCCCGCGCCGCCCGTTCCCGAGACTCCCGCGCGGAAGCTGCGCAAGGGCGTCGCCCACACCATGATGGCCATCGGGCTCGCTCTCGGGCTCTTCGTCATCCTCTACGCCATCGACCTCATCGCCAGCGCCGGGGACGTTCCGCGGGGTGTCACCGTCGCGGGCATCGATGTCGGCGGCCTTTCCCACGCCGACGCGGAAGCCAAGCTGCGCAAAGAGCTCGAGCCGCGGCTGACTCGGCCTGTTGTCATCCACGGCGGGGATGTCCAGGCCGAGCTCGTTCCCTCGCGCTCCGGGCTGGGGCTCGACTGGCCGAACACCCTCGGCCTCGCCGGGCACCAGCCGCTGAGTCCGATCACGCGGATCATGTCCTTCTTCAGCAGCCGCGAGGTCGGCGTCGCCACGCGGACCGATCCCAACCAGATCAGCCAGGCCGTGCGCGCGCTCGCCGAGGGCAAGCTCAACCACGCCGCCACCGAAGGCGCCGTCGGGTTCATGCCGCTCCAGGACAGCGATGGCGGTGTCACGCCCTACCCGGTCCTGCCCAGGCAGGGCCAGCAGCTGACCGATCTCGACGCCGCCGTGCACACCGTCACCGACCACTGGCTCGACCCCGCCGGGGTCAAGCTGACCATGGCGATCACGCCGGTGAAGGCGACCGCCGCGGGCGTCCAAGCCGCCTTTCGGCAGATCGTGGTGCCCGCGGTGGCGACGCCCGTCGTCGTGCACGGGCAGGGCAAGGACGTCCCGCTCAAGCCGGACGCCATCGCCGCGTCCTTCCAGTTCGCCGCGGTCGAGGGCGGGGCCGTCGAGGTCCGCATCGACCAGGGCAAGCTGCAGGCCGCGCTCACCGACGGGCTCGCGAGCACCGAGACCGACGGCAAGGACGCCCAGATCGTCTTCACCGGCGACCAGCCGAGCGTCGAGCCGTCCGAAGACGCGCGGAAGATCAACTGGGAGAAGACCTTCCTGCCGCTCATCGACGTCCTGAAGAAGACCGGCGGGCGGGACCTCCCGGTCGTCTACAACGCGACGAAGCCCGGCGTCACCACCGAAGCCGCCGGGGCGCTCGGCATCACCGCCGTGATCGGCGAGTTCACCACCGCCGGCCTCGCCGGCCCGGCCGCGACGAACAACCGCACGCTCGCCGACCGCGTGTCCGGCACGATCGTCAAGCCCGGCGAGACGTTCAGCCTCGGCGCCCGCTCCGGCCCGCGCACCGCGGACGCCGGTTACGTGCCCGCCCCGGCCGACGAAGACGGCACCGGCCCGACCGTCGTCGGTGGTGGGGTCTCGCAGCTGGCGTCCACCTTGTACAACGCCGGCTACCTCGCGGGCCTGACCGACGGCGGCCATCTCGAGCACGACCACTACCTCGACCGCTACCCGGCCGCCCGTGACGCCAAGGCCGTCAACGCCGACGGCAGCCCCGTCGAGCTCAAGCTGACCAACGACTCGCCGACCGGGATCGCCGTCCAGGCCACGGTTTCCGGCGACTCCGTGACCGTCCGGATCTGGGGCACCCGCCACTACCGCGTCGAGAGCCAGACCGGCGCCCAGGTCCCCGGCGACCCGCCCCCCGTCCAGTTCGGGGGCGTCAGCCCGTGCCAGGCGTCCATCGGCACACCCGGCTTCAGCATCACCGACACCCGCGTGCTCTACGACGTCGGCAGCGGCGCCGAAGTCCGGCGGACGTCGCACACCGCGACCTACGGTCCGCGTCCGACCATCCTGTGTTGAGTTGTCAGCGAAGGACCATGCACCCCTCCTCTTCAAACGAGCGCAACCACGCCGGCTCGCGGAAGTTCTTGTTCCACCGCAGATCCAGCTTGTCCAATTTGGACAGTTGAGCGACCGAGTCCGGAAGTGAGACCAACGCGTTCTCCCGCAGGTCTAGCTGGCGGATCTCACTCAGCGAGCCGATCGACTCCGGCAGCGAAGTCAGCCCGTTGCCCCGGAGATGCAGCTCCCGCAACGCTCCCAGCGTGCCGATCGACGACGGCAGCTGCGTCAGCTCGTTGCGGTAGAGCCGGAGTTCCCGCAGCGAAGCCAAACCCGAGAGATCCGCGGGCAGCGCACGGATCCGGTTGTCCGTGCAGCCCAGGTACCTCAGCTTCCCCAGCCGGCACCACGCCGCCGGAAACTCGGTCAGCTGGTTGTCGCTGACGTACAGGTACTCCGTGAGCCCGGCCAGATCACCCAGCTCGTCGGGCAGCGACGGGAACCGGTTGTGCCCCAGGTCGAGCGTGTGCACCGACGTCAGCGCCGAGATTCCCGGCGGCAGCGAGGAAAGCCGGTTCGCCGCCAGGTTGAGCACCTCCAGCCCGGTGTGCTCCCACAGCGACGCGGGCACCGCCGTGAGCGAGTTCCGGTAGAGGTCGAGCCGTGTCAGACCCGCAGGCAGCGACGGCACCGAAGCCAGCTCCCGGCCGCTCAGATCCAGTGCCGTCACGACGGCCTCCGCGTCGACGGCAGCAACGCCCACGTGCGCGTGTCTTCCGGTGTGGACACCTGGATCCGCAGCCCCGGCGCCTCCGACACCGCCAGCTCGGTCAGCCGGAAGTCCATCCGCCCGGCCCGCGGGTGGTGCAGCCGCCGCAGCCGCGCCCGCGGTTCGGCGACCTCGTGGCGCGCCCACAGCTCGGTGAACTCCGGGCTCAGCGCCGAAAGCCGCCGGATGTCCTCCTCCCAGGCCGGGTCGCCGAGGTGCCGGCCGTACTCGGCCCGCATCCGCGCGACCATGTGCGGGACCTCCTCGTCGTAGTTCAGCAGGAACCGCCGCGCGCTGGGCTCGGTCACGCAGCACCACAGCAGGTTCTTGTGCAGGCACGGCAGGCTGTGCCACTCCCAGAACAGCTCCTCCTGCGCCGCGTTCGACGCCAGCACGTCGAAGCGGCCGTTGACCACCGTGGCGGGCAACGGATCCAGCGCGCGCAGCACCTCGCGCACCACGTCCGGCACCGCTTCCTCCGACGAAGGCAGCCGCGACGGCGTCAGCTCCGCCAGCCGGTAGAGGTGCTCCCGCTCGGGGTGGTCCATCCGCAGCGTGCGCGCCACGGCGTCGAGCACCTGCGCGCTCGCGTTGATCGGCCGCCCCTGCTCCAGCCACGTGTACCAGGTGACGCCGACCCCGGCGAGCAGCGCCACCTCCTCCCGCCGCAGGCCGCTGAGCCGACGGCGAGGGCCGGGCGCGAGCCCGACCTCGGCCGGGCCGATCCGCGCCCGGCACGCCTTGAGGAACCGGCCGAGCTCCTCCCGGCGGCTCGTGGGGACCTGCGTCTGGGTCATGAGGGCCATAGTGCCCGAGGGGTACGACAGTTTTGGAAGGTTCAGCGGGCGAAGCGGGTGCTCCCAGTACCAGCATCACCAGGCTCTCCCAGGCCCAGCGCCAAAAAACCCAGAGTCGACGGCATGACACTGACCACCCCTGCCCCGGCCTCGGACCGGGAAGCCCGGCCGGACCGGCGGCCGTGGTTCATGCTGGCCGTCCTGCTGCTCGGCCAGTTCATGGCGCTGCTCGACGTCACCGTCGTGAACGTCGCCATGACCGACATCCGCACCGACCTGCACGCGTCCGGCGCCGCGCTGCAGCTGGTCGTCTCCGGTTACACCGTGGGTTACGCGATGCTGCTGATCACCGGCGCCCGCCTCGGCGAGCTGTTCGGACGGCGACGGCTGTTCGTCACCGGCGTCGTCACCTTCACCGTCTGCTCGCTGCTGTGCGGGCTCGCGCCGAACCCCGCCACGCTGATTGTCGCCCGGATCGCGCAGGGCGCCGGCGCCGCGTTGATGATGCCGCAGGTCATCAGCGTCATCCAGGCCCGGTTCACCGGCGCCGCGCGGGCGAAGGCGCTCAGTGCGTACACCGCGGTCATCTCGGTCGCGTTCGTCGCGGGCCAGGTTGCCGGCGGTGTGCTCGTCGGCGCCGACCTGTTCGGCGCGGGCTGGCGGCCGATCTTCCTGGTGAACGTCCCGATCGGGGTGCTCGTGGCCGCGCTCGCGGTCAAGCTGGTGCCCGCCGGAGCGGCGAAAGCGGGCCGACGGCTCGACGTCGGCGGGCTCGCGATCGCCGTGCCGGCGGTGGTGCTCGTCGTGCTGCCGCTGGTGCTCGGGCACGAAACCGGCTGGCCCGCCTGGACGTTCGGCTCGGTCGCCGTCGGCGTGCTGCTGGCCGTGCTGTTCGTCTTGGTGGAACGCCGGGTGCGCGACCCGCTCGTCGATCTGGCCGTGCTCAAGATCCGTGGTGTCGCGCCGGGGCTGGCCACGCTCGGGGCGGGCGTCGCGTCCTACGGCGGGTTCCTCTTCTGCGTGGCCCTGCACCTGCAGTCCGGCCTCGGCAAGACGGCACTGGCCGCCGGCCTGGCGATGGCGCCGGGTGGCGTGGTCTTCGGCCTCTGCGGGTTCTTCTGGAACCGGCTACCGCAGCGGGTGCACAAGTGGCTGACGCCGTGCGGTTACGTCGGTTCGGCGGTCGCGTACGCCCTGCTCGCGGTGGGTGCGGACGGCGGCGCGCTGTTCTTCGTCGCGCTGCTGCTGTTCGGCCTGTCGATGGGACCGGCGTTCGGCTCCCTGATGGTGAACGCGCTGACGCACGTTCCGCTCGACCGCGCGTCGGACGTCAGCGGTCTGCTGACCACCACGCTGCAGCTGGGCCAGGTCGTCGGCGTGGCCACGTTCGGCAGCCTGTTCCTGACGCTCGCCTCGACGTCGTCCGCGCACGCCCTCACCGCGACGATGACCTGCGCCGCCGTGCTGCTGCTCGTCGGCGCAGGTCTCGCCGTCAGGCGCTGGTGCGGCTGCCGCCCTTGACCCTGGCGTAGATCGCCGAGGCCGCGATGACCCCGACGACGGCGGCGGCGATCTGGAAGATGTGCCGGATCCAGTCGATGCCGTTCGTGTCGCGGACGCCGAACACCCCGGCCAGCCAGTTGCCGATGAACGCGGCCACGATGCCGACGACGATGGTCAGCCAGATCGGGATCTTCTGGTCGCCGGGCGCGAACAGCCGGCCGAGCACGCCCAGGATCAGGCCCACGATGATCGTCGAGATGATGCCCCAAAGTCCGCCGAGCACGGTCCCTCCTCGGATCGTCCAATAAGGGCCACCGTGACACCGATCCCCGCAGACCGCCCGCTTTGCCCCTCGATGGGGTGACAGAAAAAGACCCGGTCCGGCGCGCCTCGAGGGCTGCGCCGGACCGGGCCGAGATACGGGGGTGTTACCTGCTCACACCACGGCGTCCGTAAGCGCCGGCGGCGATGCTGACACCGATGGCGGCGAGGACGACCTGCGTCAGGATCTCCAGCCAGTCGATGCCGTTGGTGTCGGCGTACCCGAGACCGCGCGCGATGGCCGTGCCGATGAAGGCGGCGATGATGCCGATCACGATGGTCAGCCAGATCGGGATGCTCTGCTTGCCGGGAGCGACCAGGCGGCCGAGAACACCGATGATCAGCCCGACGATGAGTGCGCTGACGATGCCGGCGACAGTCATCACTTTCTCCTCTCAAGGATCCGCGAACCCGGCCATTCGGGTTCGTCGGACTCGGAGAGCGGAGTGCCCGCATCGGGTGACCCCGAAACGCGAAAAGGGCCCTCCTCACGTGAGGAGAGCCCTTTTCGTGACCATCAGAACGCGGCTTCGTCGAGCTCCATCAGCGCGTTGTCGGCGGCCTCGACGATCGCGCGGCGGGCGGTCAGCTCCGGCAGCACCTGCTTCGAGAAGAACGACGCCACGGCGATCTTGCCCTCGTAGAACGGGACGTCCTTGGCGGACGCGCCCGCGTCGAGCTTGCCGATGGCGACCTCGGCGTGCTTGAGCAGCTGCCAGCCGATGAGCAGGTCGCCGACCGACATCAGCAGGCGGACCGTGTGCTGGCCGACCTTGTTGATGTTCTGCGGGTCTTCCTGCGACGTCGTCAGGTAGCCGATCAGCGAGCCCAGCATGCCCTGGGTGTCCTCGAGGGCCTGCTTGAGCAGCCCGCGCTCGTTCTTGAGCCGGCCGTTGCCCGCCTCGGACTCGATGAACTTCGTGATCTCGCCGGCGACGAAGGCCAGGGACGCGCCCTTGTCGCGGACGATCTTGCGGAAGAAGAAGTCCAGCGACTGGATCGCCGTGGTGCCCTCGTAGAGCGAGTCGATCTTGGCGTCGCGGATGTACTGCTCGATCGGGTAGTCCTGCAGGAAGCCGGATCCGCCGAGGGTCTGCAGCGACTGCACGAGCTGCTCGGTGGCGCGCTCGGAGCCGACACCCTTGACGATCGGCAGCAGCAGGTCGTTGACGCCGTGCGCGACCTTCTGGTCACCCTCGCCGGTCCACAGCTGGTCCTGGAACGACGCCGTGTACAGGTACACCGCGCGGAGGCCCTCGGCGTACGCCTTCTGGAGCATCAGCGAGCGGCGGACGTCCGGGTGGTGGGTGATGGTGACGCGCGGGGCGGCCTTGTTCAGCATGTTCGGCAGGTCGGCGCCCTGGACGCGCTCCTTGGCGTACTCGAGCGCGTTGAGGTAACCGGTCGACAGCGTCGCGATGGCCTTCGTGCCGACCATCATCCGGGCGTATTCGATGACCTGGAACATCTGCGCGATGCCGTCGTGGACCTCGCCGAGCAGCCAGCCCTTGGCCGGGGTGCCGTGCTGGCCGAAGGTCAGCTCGCACGTCGTCGAGGCCTTGATGCCCATCTTGTGCTCGACGTTCGTGACGTAGGCGCCGTTGCGCTCGCCCAGCTCGCCGGTCTTGGAGTCGAAGTGGAACTTCGGCACGAGGAACAGCGACAGGCCCTTGGTGCCCGGCTTGGTCTCGATGCCGGGACCCTCGGGGCGCGCCAGCACGAGGTGCATGATGTTTTCGCTCATGTCGTGCTCGGCCGAGGTGATGAACCGCTTCACGCCGTCGATGTGCCAGGAGCCGTCCTCCTGCTGGACGGCCTTGGTGCGGCCCGCGCCGACGTCGGAGCCGGCGTCCGGCTCGGTCAGCACCATCGTGGCGCCCCAGGCCCGGTCGATCATCAGCTGGGCCCAGTGCTTCTGCTCTTCGGTGCCGTTCTTGTTCACGATCATCGCGAAGTTCGGGCCCGCCAGGTACATGAACAGCGGGGCGTTGGCGCCGAGGATCAGCTCGGACGCGGCCCACTGCACCGTGGGGGGCAGGCCGAAGCCGCCGAGGTCGTTGGTGAGGCCGAGGCGCCACCACTCGCCGTCGAGGAGCTGCTGGTAGCTCTTCTTGAACGACTCGGGGATCTTGACGCTGAAGGTCTTCGGGTCGTACACGGGCGGGTTGCGGTCGGCGTCGGCGAAGGACTCGGCGAGCGGGCCGGTCGCGAGCTTGTTCAGCTCGGACAGCACCCCGCGGGCGGTCTCCTCGTCGGACTCGGCGAGCACACCCTTGCCCAGGCGTTCCTGGACGCCGAGCACCTCGAAGAGGTTGAACTCCAGGTCTCGGACGTTGCTCTTGTAGTGGCCCATGTCGTCACTCCAATGTGTTCGGCTCCCCGGCCGGGCACATGTTCGCCTTACTCGCCGGTAACTTCAGGATATTACCTGCGGGTAACTGGAGCAAGCAGATCCGCACTTCCGAGTAACGGAAATCTACCGAAAAGTGGCCCTCTAGCTGCTTGAGCGGCTCAGCGGCCGCCCGGCAGCGCCGTTGTGTCGGCGGTCACCGGCACGTGGCCGTCCTCGGTGCGGGCAACCAGTATCCCGCCCCGAAAGGCGATGGTCACCGCGTGTGTCCGGTCCCGCGCGGAGAGCTTCCGGAGGATGCTCTTGACGTGCGTCCGGACCGTCTCGACGGACAGGAAGAGCAGCTTCGCGATCGCCGAGTTCTCGAGCCCTTCGGCGACGAGCTGCAGCACCTGGTACTCGCGCCTGGACAGCGGCATCCCGCCGCGCGGCGACGGTGGGCTGTCGTGCGCGAGGTCCCCCTTCGGCACGGTCGAGCGCTTCGGCCGCGCGGTGAGCGCGGCCAGTGCCGGGTCGATGTACCGGCGCTCGCTGTGCGCCCGCCGGATCGCTTCGGCGAGCCGTCGTGAATCGATCGACCGCGGCACGATCGCATGCGAGCCCGCCGCGATGGCGGCCGCGAGGTACTGCTGGGTGCGATTCGCGTCACGGATGAGCGTGACGATGATCAGCGCCGGGTCGCCGGCGTTGAGCAGCTTCGTCAGGTGGCAGTTCGGATCCAGTGCCGAATCGAGCACCACGACGTCCGGTTTGACCTGTTCGCACAGCTGCAAAGCGGCGTGGTGGCTGGCTGCCTGCCCGGCCCAGTGCAGCCCCTGGCTGCGGTGGACGAGCGCGGCGAGGCCGTCTCGGTAGATCGGGACCGGGTCGACGACCGCCACGCCGAGACTGCGGCCGCCGGGTCCGATCGGCCCGCTGGGCCTGCGGGTGGGCTCGATGCCGTGCATCGTGGGCCTCCGTCTCTGCGCCGTCGCTACTGGGACGCCGGACGCGTCCCCTCGGTTCACGCGTTCGGCACCGTCCGGTCCCCCCTGCGGGACCGGCCAGAAGTGACTCCTCCTGCTTGGTACGAGTCGCGATTGCGCAGCTCATGACGCCAGTTCCCCCTCATGGCCCAACCGCCCGGTCACAGCAAACTCTGGGTAGAAAACCCCGTCGCGACAACGGCTCGACGGGCACGGGAATGCCCGGACGGGGCGGTGGGTGCTACTGAGGGTGGCCCGCGCCGACGGGGTGCCGTGCCGTCGGTCCGGACGCCGGAACCGGCCGTGCCTCCCCTTCCTCCCGGCCTCGTTGCGTCTAACGGGTCAGACGCCGGTTGGGTGCGGATCATTACTGGTCAGCGGGTCACAACGGCCTCCCGCAGTGCGGCGAACTCCACCGCGAGTCCGGCCGGCGTCCAGTGCGCGTTGAGCCCGCTCGGGTTCGGCAGCACCCAGACGCCGGTGTCGCCGATCCGGTGTTCCTGCCGCCCCACGCGCGCCTTCGGGAAGCCGAACGCGGTCCGGTACGCCGTGATCCCGACTACGGCCAGCCACCGCGGCCGGAACTGCTCGACTTTGGCCTGGAGGAGCTTCCCGCCTTCGCGCAGTTCGTCGTCGGAGAGCTCGTCGGCGCGAGCGGTGGTCCGGGCGACGACGTTGGTGATGCCGAGCTTGAGATCGAGGAGCTCGTCCTGCTCGCTGGGCTTGAAGAGCCGCGGCGTGAAGCCGCCGTTGTGGAGAGCGGGCCAGAAGCGGTTGCCGGGGCGGGCGAAGTGCCGGCCGAGCGCGCCGGAGTAGAGGCCGGGGTTGATGCCGCAGAAGAGGACGTCGAGGTTGGCGGTGAGGACGTCCGGGATGGTCTTGTCCTGCGCGGCGGCTAGCTGGTCCTTTGTGGGTCGGGTGCTCACTCGGCCCAGTTTCCGGCACGCTCGGGGGATGGTCACCGCGGACGGTTGTCACGTTGAGGTTTATCTGCTGCTGCCGCCGGCTGGGGAGGCGGAGATCGTGCACGCGGCGGTTCCGGCCGGGGCGTCGGTTCTCGAGCTTGGTTGTGGTGTTGGGCGGGTTACGCACGCGCTGTTGGAGCTGGGGCACGAGGTTGTTGCTGTGGACGACTCGGCGGAGATGCTTTCCCACGTGCGGGCCGAGACGGTCTGCGCTCGCATCGGCGATCTGGAGCTCGGCCGCAGGTTTGACGCGGTGCTGCTTGCCAGCCACCTGGTGAACACCGAGCGGGACGCCGACCGCGAGGCGATGCTCGCCGCCGCGCGCCGCCACCTCGCACCGGACGGGCGGCTGATCGTCGAGTGGCACCCGCCGGAGTGGTTCGACACCGCGGCGTCCGGCCAGGGCGGCCGGCTCGGCGAGGTGTCGCTCGAGCTCGCGGACGTGGCCCGGAAGGGGGATCTGCTGTCGGCGACGGTCCGGTATTCGGCTCGGGGGCAGCGGTGGGAGCAGGAGTTCACCTGCCGCCGGTTGGTGCTCGAGGAGGTCCTGACCTCGGCTGGGTTGGTTTTTGATGGCTGGCTTGTGGCCGATCGGAGCTGGTTCGCCGCGCGTGATGTCGCGTCGGTTGTGGCTGGGTAGCGGTCTTCGGCCCGCCGCAGCCGGGGACCGGGAGTTGAACTGCCGCCGCTTGGCGCTTGGTGAGGCCCTGACCTCAGCGAACCTGATCTTCACCTCCCATCCCCGTCGCTGGGGGTAGCGGATTCACCACAAACCTGCGTACCCTGTGTGATCTCCCGCACAGCGCCGTACCGAGGAGGATTTTGTGCAGCTCCCGATCGTCCTCGGGCTGGTCGCGCTGATCCTGGCCGTCGCGGCTTTTGTTGTTGTTCTCGAGGATCGGCGGGCCGCCAAGCGGGCGGCTCTGCAGCGGAAAGCGCGGCTAGCGCGTCTGGGCGAGGTGGATCCGCTCGCGCCGGGCCGGCTGCACCTCGACCGGTGAACGCCGGACCAGAGCCAGCAGCAGCGCGCCGAACACCCAGCCGACTCCGGCGCCGAACGTGTTGTTCATGAGGTCGTCGACGTCGAAGATGCGGTAGACGTACGGTGCCGTCCCGAAGTTGGCCGTGACCTGTGTGATCTCGATGAGCAGTGACGCCGTGAAGCCGATCAGCGCCGTGCCGACGAGGCCGCGCCGCCACAGGATCCGGGCGAACACGCCGAGCGGGACGAACAACAGGACGTTCAGGCACGCCTGCTGGAACGTCTGCGTCATGAACCACTGCGACCCGTGCTTGAGCATTTCCGTGTGGATGTCGGTGATCCACTGGAACGGGTGCAGCTGCACGACCTGGCTCAGCCGGCGCGTGCCCGGCCCGGGCAGCGGCAGGAAGACGACCGCGAGGGTCATGCACCCGTAGAGCAGCACCGCCGCGGTGGTGGCGATGCTCCGCAGCCGGAGACCGCCGTGGCGGGCGAGCTGCGTCAGCAGCTGCGGCACCAGCACCACGGTCCACAGCGCGAGGAAGCCGATGAAGCCGTACTGCAGGGCGGTGACCTGTGCGTTCGTCATGCCCTCGACGTTATGGATCTTGACCGGGGCACGGCTTCGGTCGAAGGGCCGGACGGCCGGGTCGCCCCTCGGCCACTTGGCCGACCCGCGGCCGGGCCGATCGGTCAGTCGTCCTCGGTGTCCTCGGAGCGGTCCGCGCGCGTCGCGCTGACCAGCGTGCCGACGATGAGCAGCACCACTACGGCCAGCACGACGAGGACAACCTCGATGCCCATCTCTTCCCCCACATGTCGTAGTGCCCGGCACATCGTGACCGCGTGAAGCGTTGTTACGGCGGTGATCGATGTCATGCCGGGACGAAGCAGTCGTAACCGGATGCGGCTTGCGCTCACGCGGGAATGCCCACGACGCTCGGCACGTCGAAGTCTTGTGCGGGGCAACGAAAGGAAAGCTCATGGCACCGGTCCGGGTCGGCATCGTCGGGCTCAGCGCGAACGGCGGCTGGGCCGCGACCGCGCACGTGCCCGCGCTGGCCGCGGTGGAGGGCTACGAACTCCGCGCGCTGAGCGCGAGCAGCGCCGAGTCGGCGCGCGTGGCCGGGGAGAAGTACGGCGTGCCACTGACCTTCGGCGACGCCGGGGAGCTGGCCCGGCACCCGGAGGTCGACCTGGTGGTCGTCGCGGTGCGGGTGTCCGAGCACCGGGCGCTGATCGAGCCCGCGCTGGCCGCGGGCAAGCAGGTGCTCAGCGAGTGGCCGCTCGGCGTGAGTCTTGCGGAGAGCCAGGCGCTGGCCGAAGCCGCGAAGAGCGGGCAGACGGCGGTCGGGCTGCAGGGGCGGTCCGCGCCGGCGCTGCGCTACCTGCGTGACCTCATCAAGGACGGCTACGTCGGCCGCGTGCTTTCGACGTCGCTGATCGCCTCCGGCGGGAACTGGGGGCCGTCGGTCCGGGCCGGGCGGGACTACCAGCTGCACCCCGAAGGCGGGGCGACGATGCTGACCATCCCGTTTGCCCACACCGCCGACGCGCTCCACATGGTGCTCGGCGGCTTCACCGAGCTGTCCGCGACCATGGCGACCGTCCGGACGCGGGTGCGCGACGAGGTCACCGGCGAGCCGGTGCCGATGACCGCGCCGGACCAGATCGGCGTCACCGGCGTGCTGGCCGGCGGCGCGGTCGCGTCGCTGCACCTGCGCGGCGGGACGTCCCCCGCGACCGACTTCCTCTGGGAGATCAACGGCACCGAGGGCACGCTGGTCGTCAACGCCGCGGATCCACTGTTCTGGATCGCGAAGCTGACCTTGCGCGGCAGCCGCACCGGCACGCTGGAGCGGCTCTCCGTGCCGACGCGCTACGAGCTGCCGCAGCTGGCCGGGCGCAGCGCCGAGCCGTCGTACAACGTCGCGCACGCCTACGCGCGCCACCTCAAGGGCGACCTGCCGGACTTCGCGCACGCTGTGCGCGTGCACCGGGTGCTGGACGTCGTCCAGCGGTCGGCCGACACCGGGACGCGGGTTCACCCGGACGCAGAGTAACTGTTACCGGCGGTAGTAGATTTTCGCCTGCACCCGACTTACTCTCGGGTAATGGACGACGTTGTCTACGACCGCGCGGGCCGGGGCGAGCCGCTGGTGCTGATCCACGGCATCGGCCACCGCCGGCAGGCCTGGGCGCCGGTGGTTCCGCTGCTCACGCCGCATCGTGACGTCATCACCGTCGACCTGCCCGGCTTCGGGGAGTCACCCGAGCCGGCCGGCGGGTACGGCGTCGAGCCCGCGCTGGTGATGTTCAAGGAGCTCTTCACCGAGCTGGGCCTGGACCGTCCGCACGTCGCGGGGAACTCGCTCGGCGGCCTCCTGTCACTGGCACTCGGCCAGGCCGGGCTCGTCCGCAGCGTCACGGCGTTGTCGCCGGCCGGGCTGTGGAACCGGACGCAGAAGATGTACGCGATCGCCACGCTCAAGGCTCACCGTGCGCTCGCCCAGCGCACACCGCCGCACGTCGTGCGCCGCATCGCCGCGACGGCGGCGGGGCGCAAGGCGCTCGTCGGGATGATCGTCGGGAAGCCGGGCCTGCTGACGGCGGATGCCGTCGTCGAGGACGCCTGCGCGCTCGCGACCGCGCCGGGTTTCGAGCCGACCGCCGCGCAGTCGCGTGGAGACTTCCGGTTCACCGGCCCGGTCACCGGCGTCCCGGTCACGATCGCCTGGGCCGAGCACGACCGGATCCTGGCCCGGCCTCGTGTCGCCGACCTGCGGAAGGTCGCTCCTCATGGGACGTTCCGGCTCCTGCCCGGTTGCGGGCACGTGCCGATGAACGACGACCCGGCGCTCGTCGCGCAGGTGCTGCTTCAGGGAAGCCGTTAGGTGACATTCGCGTTACCAATCCGACCGAAAGCAGGCGGCACGGACTGAAACGAATCCGCTCAACGGACTCGTTCCGCCGTGGCTGCCGGTCGGATTGGTAACGATCGCACAGCACGTCCGTCTTTTGACCCTGGTAGCTGACTGCTTCGCGAGGCAGAATCCTCCGCCGTGCGCCCGTTTGGGGACCTTGGGCGCGAATCGGAGGAAACACGCATGAGGCTTTCAACCCGGCTCGTGGTGCTCGCCGCGGCCGCGCTGGCGACGACCGCGGTCACCACCGCGCCCGCGTCCGCGGGTCAGCGCCCGGACCCCACCACGGACGTCCGGATCATCGGGTTCAACGACCTGCACGGGAACCTGGCGCCCCCGACCGGCTCCAGCGGCCGCGTCACGCAGTCCGACGGGACCACTGTGGACGCCGGCGGTGCCGCTTACCTGGCCACGCACGTGAAGCAGCTGCGGGCGCAGGTGCGCAACTCGTTCGTCGTGTCCAGCGGCGACAACATCGGCGCGTCGCCGCTGACCTCGGCGCTGTTCCACGACGAGCCGACCATCGACTTCCTGAACATGCTGGGCGTCAGCTCGTCCGTCGTCGGGAACCACGAGTTCGACGAGGGCTACAAGGAACTGCAGCGCATGCAGTTCGGCGGCTGCCACCCGACGGACGGTTGCCAGTTCGACAAGAAGTTCAAGGGTGCGGACTTCCCATTCCTCGGGTCCAATGTGTACTTCACCAACGGGCTGCCCGCGCTGTTGCCGTTCACCGTCAAGTTCGAGGGTGGCGTGCCGATCGGGGTCATCGGCGCGACGCTGAAGGACCTGCCGTCGGTCGTCACGCCGGAGGCGATCAAGGGCCTGAAGTTCGGCGACGAGGTCGAGGCGATCAACCGCACCGCGAACCTGCTCGACTTCCTCGGCGTCAAGGCCCAGATCGTGACCATGCACCAGGGTGACAGCACCGAGCTCGAGGGTCCGAACGACTGCCGGGTCCTGCCGGGCCCGGCCACGGCGATCGCGAAGGCGGTGACCCCGAAGGTCGACGCGATCTTCACCGGCCACAGCCACCAGCAGTACAACTGCGTGATCAACGACCCGGCCGGCCAGCCGCGCCCGGTCATCCAGGGCGCGTCGTTCGGCCGCCTGCTGTCCGTCGTGGATCTGAAGATCAACCTGAAGACGCGCGACGTCATCCGGTCGGCGACGCAGGCCCACAACGAGATCGTCACGCGCACGGTCACCCCGGACCCGGCCGTGGCGGCGCTGGTCGCCGACGCGACGGCGAAGTCGGGCCCGATCGCGAACAAGCAGATCGGCACGATCACCCAGGACCTGAAGGCGGCGGGCAACGCGGCCGGCGAGTCGACGCTGGGCGACGTCATCGCGGACGCGCAGCTCGCGGGCACGCAGTCGAACAACGCGGTCATCGCGATGACCAACCCGGGCGGCATTCGCGCCGACCTGACCTACGCGTCGTCCCCGGCGGGCGAAGGCGACGGTGTGGTGACCTACGGCGAAGCGTTCACCGTCCAGCCGTTCTCGAACATCATGCAGACGATCACGCTGACCGGCGCGAACCTCAAGAACGTGCTGGAGCAGCAGTGGGCGCCGGGCGTGAACCCGAAGTTCCTGCAGATCTCGAGCTCGCTGCACTACAGCTACTCGGCGTCCGCGGCGCAGGGCTCGCGGGTCTCGAACATCACGGTGAACGGCACGCCGGTCGACCCGGCGGCGACGTTCCGCGTGTCGGTGAACAACTTCCTCGCCGCCGGCGGGGACGGCTTCACCGAGTTCACCAAGGGCACCAACCTGGCCGGCGGACCGGTGGACCTGGACGCGCTGACCGCGTACCTGGGCGCCCACCCGAACCTGGCCCCGCCCGCGGCCGACCGGATCACGCAGCTGCCGTGATCCGGTTTTTCCAAGACGCCGTGGCGACAATGGAGCCATGACGACTTGGGAAGACGTCGTGCGCCTGGCCTCGGAACTGCCCGAGGTCGAGGCGTCGACCTGGTACCGCACGCCCGCCCTGAAGGTGGCGGGCAAGGGGTTCGCGCGGCTGCGCACCGAGGCCGAGGGCGGCCTGGTAGTGATGTGCGGGCAAGACGAGAAGGCCGCGTTGCTGGATTCCGGCGACGCGGCCTTCTTCACGACCCCGCACTACGACGGGTACGGCTCGATCATCGTCGACCTCGATCGGGTGGACGTCGATCAGCTGCGCGAGCTGCTCGAAGAGGCGTGGCGGCTGAAGGCGCCTCGCCGGCTTCTCACATGAGCTCGCCCTTGAGCATGCTCATCAGGATCATGTCGTGGCGTGTGCCGTCGTCGGCGACGAACGCTTCGCGGTGACGGCCGTCTTCGGAGAACCCGACCTTGCGGTAGACGTGCCGGGCGCGCTCGTTTTCGGCGACGACCCAGAGCGTGATCATGTGCAGCCGCATGGTGTTGAAGCCGTAGCGGCACATCAGGCGCAGTGCCTCGGTGCCGTACCCGCCGCCGCCCCGGTGGTCGCCGTCGCCGATGTAGATGTCCAGCTCGGCGTTGCCGACCTCGGGCTCGGCGTCGCGGAGGTCGACGATGCCGATGAGCTTGCCGTCGGCGACCGTTTCGATGCCCAGGACGACCAGCTCGTAGGAGTTGACCGGGCGTTCCTCGGCGCGCTTGCGGTACTGCGCGAGCGACCGCGGGTAGCCGTTGTTCATCCAGCGGCCGACCTCGGGGTCGTTCCCCCACACGTGGATCTTGTCGGCGTCGTCCGGCTCCAGCGCGCGCAGCCGGACGAGCTCCCCCTCGAGCACTTCTCCCCCTAGTCCCGCTTCAGCAGCAGGAAGTCGTCGACGTTGAGCAGGCCGAGGAACTGCCGGACCGGGGTCGGCATTGCCTGCCGCGACTCATCATGCACGAGCCGCGGTGAGTGCACGGGGTAATTTTTCCGCTGGGTGACGATGGTGCAACTCTCCGCGGCCAGCACGTTCTTCACCCAGTCGGTGTCAGGTCCGTAGGTGAGCGCGACGACAAAGCCGTCGTCCGTGCGGAAGACGTTCAGCGGCGTGCGGTACTCCTTGCCGGACTTGCGTCCTTTGTGGACCAGCAGGCCGAAGCCCGGCGCCCAGTTCACGACGTATTTGTTGATCCGGTTGGTCACCACGCGGTTGAAGCGGGCGAGTCCCTTGGGCAGCACCATGGACCCACGATATCAACAAGCGATGAATTAATCGATCGGGTGACCCCGGCTCCCGGCGCGCACCGCGCCGATGGTGGGATATGGCGCATGTCGACCGAATGGCCGCTGCGCCAGGACCCGGAAGCGCCGGTGATCATCGCCCTGGCCCTGGTCAACGATCCGGCCGCGCTGGGCTTCGTCGTGCTCGACGACGAGGACGACTGGTTCATCAGCGACGGCACCGAGCTGTCCGACGACGTGCTCGTCAACCGCGAAAGCTTCGGCAAGATGTCGGTGCGCGAGGCGTTCGAGCTGCTCCCGCAGCTGGCGGCGCTGGCCGGGCTCCCGACGGGCATGGCCGCCGACTGGGACCCCGAGCGCCGCACGTGGCTGCTCTCGTCGGTGACGGGTTCCGACGACGAGGACGAGGACATCCGGCTGCTCTCGCAGCGCCGCGCGGCCTGGAAGTTCGAGGGCTCTCCGGACGACGAAGCCCAGATCAGCACCGGCCTGACGGAGATCCCGACCGGCTCGGACGCCCCGGCCCGCGCGGTCCGCCAGGTGGTCCGCGAGCAGGACGGCACGTGGCTGTTCGTCGGCTTCGAGGTCCCGGAGGCGGAGGACTTCGAGGTCGAGGGCCTGGAGCTGGAGCACGTCGCGAACCTGTACCCGGACGTCCGCACCGTGCTGAAGGCGGCGCCGGGCCAGGTGTACGACCGCGAGACGCCGGACTCCGAGTGGGAGCTCGTCGAGGGTTAGAGCTCGATCGGCAGGTGGAAGAGCCCGCGCGTGATCGGGCTCGGCCACCAGGTGAGGTCGGTTTCGAAGGCGACGCCAGCCTGCAGTTCCGGGCCAAGGCCGCGCCGCCGATGAGGATGAGGAACGCCGTCGACGTCACCTGGACTTCGACGACCTCGGTGACCAGCCGTTCGAGCACCTTAGGGGCTTCGCGGACCTTGGAGCCGTCGGTGTCGTCCGCCGAGTCGATGACGACCGACCATTTGTCCTCGCGGTAGCGCTCGCGCACGCCGAGTAGGCGAGGTCCCCGCGCCCCGCGTTCCTCGATGATGCCGACCAGCTCATCGGTCATCTGCCAGCCCTCCATCCGGCGCGGGCCGAACGCGCCGGCGCAGGCGCGGCGCAACCGGAGGTGGTCCGGCGGATCGGTGTTGATCATGTTCGAAGCGAGCGACGGCCGGTGGTCGAGCGGCAGGCCCATACCCGAGCGCTGCCACTCCGCGTTGCCGGCGAACGGGCTCTTGACCAGGGCGGGGTGGTTGAGCGCCAGCACGGCGTCCTCGTACCGGGTGACCAGCCAGGCCCACGTGCCGGTCGGGAAGTCGAGCCGGTGCGGCGTCCCACCCTGCCCGGCAAACTTTCCCCGCGACAAGTGTCCTGGCGCGACACCGCCCGTTCGTCCTTACAGTGAGAGCCGGCGATCGGCGCCGGTCAGGACCCGTGAGGAGCAGCAATGCCCAAGTACGCCGCAATCATCTACGCCTCCGACATCGACCCGACCACGCCCGAGGCCACGGACATGATGAAGGACTACGACGAGTTCGGCGCGGCCGCGCAGGCCGTGATCCGCGGCGGCGCGGCCCTGTACCCGACGGCGACCGCGACGACGGTCCGCGTCACCGGCGGCAAGGGCGGCGACGTCGTCACCAGCGACGGCCCGTACGCGGAGACGAAGGAAGCCCTGACCGGCTTCTACCTGCTGGAATGCGCCGACCTCGACGAAGCCGTCAAGGTCGCGTCGCAGATCCCGGGCGCCTGGGACGGCGCGATCGAGGTCCGGCCGGTCGTCGACTTCGGCAAGTGACCGGCGCCGGGGACGCGGTCGCGCGGCTGGTCCGGGACGAGGGCACCCGGGTACTGGCCACGCTGGTCCGCGTCACCGGCAGCGTCGACCTGGCCGAAGACGCGGTCCAGGACGCCGTCGTGCGCGCCTTGGAGACGTGGCCGCGCGACGGCGTCCCCGGCAACCCGCGCGGCTGGCTGCTGGTCGCGGCCCGCCGCCGCGCGGTCGACGTCGTCCGCCGCGAGGCGAAGCGCCTCGGGAAGGAGGCGGACGCGATGCCGGCGGTCGACCCGCGCCCGGACCCGGTCTCGGTCCGCGACGACTTGTTGCGGCTCGTCTTCACGTGCTGTCACCCGGCGTTGTCGCTGGACGCCCAGGTGGCGCTGGCGCTCCGGACGTTGGGCGGCCTGTCGACGGCGGAGGTGGCCCGGGCCCTGCTGGTCCCAGAAGCGACGATGGCGAAGCGCCTGACGCGCGCGAAGCAGAAGATCGCGCAGGCCCGGATCCCGTACCGCGTGCCCTCGGCGGAGGAACTACCCGCGCGGCTGGCCGGCGTCGCGTCGACGGTGTACCTGATCTTCAACGAGGGTTACACGGGCCGCGTTTCCCTGCTGGCGGAGGCGGTCCGCCTGGCCCGGCTGCTGGCGTCGCTGATGCCGGACGAGCCGACGGCGCTGGGGTTGCTGGCGCTGGTGCTGCTGCAGGACGCCCGCCGCGCGGCCCGGTTCTCGTCGGGGACGCCGGTGCTGCTGGCCGACCAGGACCGTTCGGCGTGGGACTTCGAGCTGATCAAGGAAGGTGTGGCGCTGGTGGGCGTCGGCCTGCGCCGGACGCCGTCGGTCCCGAACCCGTACGTGGTCCAGGCGGCGATCGCGGCGTGCCATGACTTGGCCCCGTCGTACCCGGAGACAAACTGGGACGCGGTGATCTCCTGGTACGACGTGTTGTTGTCGATCCAGGACACCCCGGTGGTCCGCCTGAACCGCGCGGCGGCGGTGGCGGAGAGGGATGGGCCTGCGGTGGGGTTGGCTTTGGTGGATGCCTTGCCGGGGCTGGAGGATTATCCGTGGTGGCACGCGTCGCGGGCGGAGTTGTTGCACCGCTTGGGTTCCGCTGAGGCCGTCGACGCGTTGAGGCGTGCGGTGGAAACCGGGTTGCCGGAGGCCCATGCGGACCACCTGCGTCGCCGATTGAGTCCACTTTAGACGTCCACAAGGGACTCGGCGAGGATCCGGCGGGTGCCGTCCAGTAGCCGGGTCACGCTGTACCGGCCGCTCGTTCCGGCCTCGGGTGGCGCGCGGTTGAGCCACCGCTCCTCGAGAGGTCAGAGCCGCACCTGGTAGCTGTCCTGCAGGCGCAGGTGAAGCTGACCGATGATCTCAAACCGGGTAACAGTCGAGCGCAAAGAAAAACCCAGGTCCACAGTAGACACCATGTGACCTGGGCTTTTCGCTGAGAGCGGATGACGGGAATCGAACCCGCGTATTCAGCTTGGGAAGCTGATGTTCTACCATTGAACTACATCCGCAGTGCGTCGCCAGCATACACGGCGGCGTGATCCCCTTGTCCAGGACCCTCCCTCCTTGACGTCGGCGCGTCAAGTGACAACACTTGTTGTCGACCTCGGAGGTGAGTGCCATGGACGAGCCCGAGCTGTTCCGGCAAGGCGGGTTCCGGCTGGCCCAGCGGCTGTTCATCGACGGGGACATCAGGGGTGACGAGCGGCAGGTCGCCCGGCTCCGGGAGTTCGCCCAGGTCGAGGACCGGCTCGCCGACGACGTTGTCGCCTGGATGGCGCAGCAGCCCAAAGGGCAGGGGCGGACACTCTTCGAAGACGCGCTGAAGGGTGGCGCTCCCGCTGAAGGGCCGCTCAAGGCCTTCTTCGACGAGGTCGACGCCAAGCCCTACTGGGTCGACGACGAGCGGATCGAGCGGGGCGCCAAAGCGATCACCCGGGCCGGGTTGCTCGGGCTCTTTCCGCTCGGGGACATGTCGCTCATGGGCGGCTACCTCGCCTCGCGCGCGACAAAATCCCTGGTCGGGACCGGTGAGATCGAGTACAAGGCCACGCGCCGCCTCGTCGAGACCGCTGCCTGGTGGATCGACGTCACCACCCCCGGCGCCCTCAAGCACGGCGCGCAGGGGTACGCCTCCGCGCTGCGGATCCGGCTCGTGCACGCCCACGTGCGCGCCGCGATGAACCGGCGGGACGACTGGGACTACGCCTCCTGGGACAAGCCCGTCAACCAGGTGCAGACCGCCGGCACGCTCCTGCTCTTCTCGCTCGTCTACGTCTTCGGCACGCAGCTGCTCGGCCTCCGCTACTCCGCGCGCGAACGCGGTGACATCCTGCACCTCTGGCGCTACATCGGCTGGCTCATGGGCGTCGACGACGAGCTGCTGCCCACCTCCGAAGAGGACGCCTGGCGGCTGCTCTGGCTGCTCGCCGCCACCGAGTTCATTCCTGACGACGACTCGAAGCGGCTCGCCAAGGCGCTGATCGAGGCCAACGCCGCCGTCGGCGAAGGGCGCGGCGCCGTCGGGAAGGTGCTTTCCCACGTTTCCGTCGCCGTGCACTCGTCGATCAGCCGGCTGGTGCTCGGGAAGACCAACGCGGACTTCCTCGGGCTGCCGAACGATCCCGTCGCGCAGGCCGCGATCGTCGCCGTCGCCGGGGTGAACTTCGCCGCCGAGACCGTGCGGCGGTTCATTCCCGGGGCGACCGCGCTGCAGGAACGGATCGGTGAGGCCGGACGCCGCGGGTACGTGAAGCGGCTCGAGAAGCTCTTCGCGCCCGACACCACCTACGCGCAGCACATGCGGGCCGCCTGAACCCACCGGATAGGCTTCGCGGCGTGCTGCTCAGTGACCGTGACCTCCGCAAAGAGCTCGAAGCCGGCCGGCTCGGCATCGACCCCTTCGACGCCGGCATGGTCCAGCCGTCCAGCGTCGACGTCCGGCTTGACCGGTACTTCCGCGTTTTCAACAACAGCAAGTACACCCACATCGACCCGCAGCTGCAGCAGGACGACCTGACCTCCATGGTCGAGAAGGAGGGCGACGAGCCCTTCGTGCTGCACCCGGGTGAGTTCGTGCTCGGCTCGACCTACGAGCTCGTCACTCTGGCCGACGACCTCGCCGGCCGCCTCGAGGGCAAGTCCTCGCTGGGGCGCCTCGGGCTGCTCACGCACTCGACCGCCGGGTTCATCGACCCCGGCTTCTCCGGGCACATCACCCTGGAACTGTCGAACGTCGCGAACCTGCCGATCACGCTCTGGCCGGGCATGAAGATCGGCCAGCTGTGCATCTTCCGCCTGTCGAGCGCGGCCGAGTTCCCGTACGGTTCGAGTGAGGCCGGGTCCCGCTACCAGGGGCAGCGCGGCCCGACCCCGAGCCGGGCGTACAAGAACTTCCACCGCGTCGACACCTGGCGCTAGGCCGCGATCTTCTCGTCCCAGTCGATCCGGTGCTGCCACATGAAGGCGTTCGGGTCCTCGTCGAACGGCTTCGAGAACGCCCGCTTGATGAAGAAGTCGCGGACGACGCGCCCGACCGGGCCGATCACCTTGTCGTCGCCGTTGCGCTTCCCCGCCGCGACAACGGCCTCGACGCGCTCGCGCCGCAAGCCCTCGTACGTGCTCAGCGCGCGCTCGATGTCCGGCACGTCCCGCAGGCATTTGCCCAGCGTGACGGCGTCTTCGATGGCCATCGACGCACCTTGGCCCGCCGCCGGTGACGTCGCGTGCGCCGCGTCGCCGATGATCACCATGCGGCCGCGGTGCCAGACCGGGACCGACGGGAAGTCGAACGTCGGCCACGCCGGGTAGACCTCGCGGGTCGCGCGGATGATCTCCGCCGCCGGGGTCCGGTCGGGTGCCACCAGGTGCAGCAGCTCGGCGCGCAGCTTCTCGCCGGCGAGCGTGGCCAGCTCGGACGCCGTCGGCTCGGTCTTGCGGGCCGGGTTCGCGAACCACCAGACGCGGCCGTCCATCGGGCTCACGACGTGACAGAAGAACACACGCTTGCCGAAGACCATGTTCAGTACGCCCGGCTCGTCCGGCAGGGACAGGCCTTCGGCGAAGCCGCCGGTGTTGAGCAGCGGCACGTAGCGCGGCGACGGCGCGTCCGGGTCGATGATCGTGCGGACCCGGGAACGGAGGCCGTCGGCGCCGATCAGCAGGTCGCCGTCGGCGTGCGAGCCGTCCGAGAAATCGGCCCTGACCTGCGAAGACGTCTGGCTCGCGCCGATCAGGCGTTTGCCGTACTCGGCGTGGATCCCGCGTCGCGCGGCCTCGTCGCGGAGGGCGACGTAGAGGTCGGAGCGCAGCACGGTCTGGCTCACGGTGCCGTCCGGCAGCGCGCCGCCGAGCGGGAACTCGGCCAGCCGGGTGCCGTTGCCGAGGCCGATCGACATGCGTGGCGAGTCGAAGCCGGTGCTCTTGACGACGTCCTTCAGGCCGAGCGGCAGCAGCGCGTCCAGGCCGTTGACCGCCAGCGTGAGGAACGCGCCGACACCCTCGGCCCCGCGGTCGTACGCCTCGAACAGCACCGGCTCGTGCCCGGCCTCGTGCAGCGCGATGGCCGTGATCGTGCCCGCGATGCCGCCCCCGATGATCAGCGCCTTGGTCATCTCGTTCATCCCCTCGAAACTCTTAGAAACTAATTCGTTCTGTCGAACTAAAGAGTGGGCTAGGCTGGGCGCTGTGTCAAGTGAGCGAGCGCACCTGGTCGAAGAAGTCCTGCTCAGGTCCCGTGAGCTGTCGACGGAGACGGTCATGTTCCACACCGCGATCTCCGAGACGCGGGGCCTGTCGGCGGTCGACAGCAAGGTGCTGGACTACCTCGCGCGGTTCGGGCCGCAGACGCCGAAGGAGCTGACGCGGCTCTCCGGCCTGGCGCCGGCGTCGGTGACGGCGATGATCGACCGGCTGGAGCGCAAGGGCATCGTCAACCGCCGTCCGCACCCGGACGACCGCCGCCGGGTCCTGATCGCGCTGGACGAACAGGCCATCGCGAGCGGCATCCACCTGTGGGACCACCTCGTCAAGCGCATGTACGAGCTCTGCGACCGCTACAGCGACGACGAGCTCCGCACGGTGATCGGGTTCGTCGAGACGGCCACGGCCATCACCCACGAGTCGACGGCGAGGCTGACCGGCTCCACGGACGGGTGAAGGTAGAGGCGCCCGGCCCGCTCTCGTGCCAGGCTCCGGAAGGTCGTCTCGGCCCCGGAGGTGGCAAGGAGTGCTGTTGCCCGCAAGACCGCTTCGCCTGGTTCTCGTGCTGGCACTGGTCTTCTTGGCCTCGGCCCTCGTGCCGTCGGCGGGAGCGGCCGCCGATCCGCCGTTCAAGGTGGGCTACGACGGCGTCGTCTACGGAGACTTCCTGTACGCGGGCAACGGCGTCCTGCGCTGCCCGGTCGCGGCGGACGGCGCGCCGGCGGGCGCCGCGGTGGCCACGCCGGCCGCGTGCGCGAACACCGCGGACCGCAAGGACACCCTGGCCAACGACGACTTCTTCATGCAGTGGGCGGACGTCGACACGGACGCGGCGACGTTCGACTCGGCCAGCGCGTCGGTGCGCATCCCGCCCGGCGCGAAGATCGTGTTCGCCCGGCTGAACTGGGCGGGCAACACCACCGCGAAGACGTGCGGCTCACGCGAGGGCGCGCCCGCGGTGCTGCCGCCGGGGACACCCGCCACGCAGAACGTCCGGCTTTCGGTCGGCAGCGGAAAACCCGTCGACGTCGCGCCGACGGGGTTCGCCGAGGAACCGGGGCAGTACTACTCCGCGCACGCCGACGTGACCGGGCAGTTCGCCGCCGCGCCGACCGGGGCGGCGCTCGCCGTGACGGTCGGCAATGTCTGGGCCCCCAAGGGTTTCGACTGCGCTGGCGGCTGGTCGCTCGCGCTCGTCTACGCGTACCCGGAACGCAACGCCGACTTCGCGCCGAACAAGCGCAAGGTGGTCGTCTACGACGGGCACGTCCAGCCCACCGACGTCCCCACCGAAACGACGGTCACCGGCTTCCGCGCCGCGGCCGCCGACGCGCACATCGGCGTCACCGCGTACGACGGCGACTGGGGCGGCTCCGGCGACCAGTTCCTCGTCGACGGTGTCCCGGCCGCCGAGCCGGCGACCGGCGGGACGTCGAACTTCTTCGTCTCGAACGCCGACAACGCCGCGGCGCCGGGCGTGAAGAACAACTTCAGCGTGGACGCGAAGGCGTTCAACGTCGACACCATCCCCGCCGGCGCGACGAGCGCGAAGCTCGGCTTCGTGACCAGCGGCGACACGTATCTTGCGCAGAACCTGGCGTTCTCCGTGCCGGTGCCCGAGCTCCAGATCGCGTTGCACACGAAGCAGCCGAAGGCGCACGCCGGCGACCCGGTGACCTTCGCCGTCACCGTGGCGAACCCCGCGGGTGTCCCGGCGTCCGACGTGCGGGTGGCCGACGACGCCGTCCCCGGGTGTGCGAAGCCGCTCGGGACGCTCGCCCCGGGCCAGACGGTCGACTACACCTGCACCGGCCCCGCGCCCGCCGACGACTTCACGAACACCGCGACGGTCACCGGCACGAGCGGCCCCGGCGAGCCGCTCGACGGCGTCGCGTCGGCGCACGTCGACGTCATCCACCCGGCGCTCGGCCTCACGAAGACGGCCGACAAGCCCGCCTACCGCGCGGGCGACACCGCGACGTTCACCATCAAGGCCACGAACACCGGCGACACCGGTCTCGGCGGCCTCCAGGTGACCGACACGAAGACGCCGTCGTGCGCGCAGCCGCTGGCCGGATCGCTTGCGCCCGGCGAAAGCCGCACGCTGACGTGCACCGCGCGCGCCCCGATCGCCGACGGTGTCAACACCGCCGGCGTCGCGGGCACCGACGAGCTCGGCAAGCAGGTGAGCGCCACCGCGGACGCGCCGGCGCCGACGATCGCGCCCGCGATCGAGGTCACCAAGACCGCGGCGCCGCCGGTGGTCCACGCGGGTGACGCCGTCACGTTCACCGTCGCGGTGAAGAACACCGGCGACAGCCCGCTCGCGCCGGTCAAGGTCACCGACGACACGACAACGTCGTGCTCGCGCACGTTCGACGGCCTGGTCGCGGGCGCGACGCAGACGTACACGTGCACGTCGAACCCGTCGTCGACAACGACGTCCCGCGTGACCGCGACCGGCACCGACCTGGCCGGCCAGCCCGTGAACGCGAGCGCGTCGGCGACCGTCACGGTGATCACCCCGGCGCTGACGCTCACGAAGGACGCCACGCCCGGCGTCGTGCGCGCCGGCGACCTGATCACGTTCACGATCACGGTCGCCAACGCCGGTGACGCGCCGCTGACGGAGGTCGCGGTCACGGACGACCACACGCCGGCGTGCGCCAAGACGCTCGGCGCGCTGCCGCCGCAGGGCAGGCAGACGTACACCTGCACCATGCCCGCCCCGGCCGACGACTTCACCAACACCGCGGTGGCCTCGGGCCAGGACCAGCTCGGCCGGACGGTGAAGGTGACCGACGACGCCGTGGTCGACGTGATCCACCCGGGGGTGGCGCTCGCCGCGCAGGCTTCGCCCGCGCAGGTCCGCGAAGGCGACACGGTGACCTGGACGATCACCGCGACCAACACGGGCGACGTGCCGCTGACCGGGGTGGCGGTCGCGGACGAGGTCGCTGGGTGCGCGAAGCCGCTGGGTGTGCTGGCGCCGCAGGCGACGCAGGCGTACACGTGCACGACTGTCGCGGGCGCGGCCGGGCTGACGAACCGTCCGGTGGTGACCGGGACTGATCCGACCGACCGGCCGGTGACGGCGACCGCGGAGGCCGCGTTCGTGGTGCAGCACCCGGCGGTGGCGATCACGGCCACGGTGACGGGTGGCCCGTTCCGCGAGGGCGATGTGGTGCCGCTGCGGATTGCGGTGCGCAATGCCGGTGATGTGCCGTTGACGGGGTTGCGGGTCGCGGACGTGGCTCCGGTGGCGGGGTCGCGGGCCGCCGAGGGGCAGGTCGCCGACGGGTCGGCGGTGGGCGCGCCGGCCGACAGCACGGTTGCTCCCGGTGCGGGCACTCCCGGAACCACTGGGCGGGCTGCGGGCAGGCCAGCCGCTGATGGGGCGGCGGTGCGCGGGCCTGCCGATGGCGGGCAGGGTCCCGGTGCGGGAACCTCGGGCACTCCGACCACCGGTGGGCAGGCAGCGGGCAGGCCGGCGGAAGGCACGGTTGCCCGCGGTGCGGGAACCCTGGGCACTCCGGCCACCGGCGGGCGGGCCGCGGGCATGCCAACCGCCGACGGGTCGGCGGTGCGCGGGCCTGCCGATGGCGGGGAGGTTCCCGGTGCGGGAACCTCGAGCACTCCGGCCACCGGCGAACTGGCATCAAGCCTGCAGACCGCCGGGCAGCGGGCGCCGGGCACTCCGGCCACCGGTGGGCAGGCCGCGAGCACGCCAGCCACCAACGGGTCGGCACCCGCCCTCAGCGTCCAGGCCCCAGGCGCGGGAGGCTCAAACCCACGAGCCACCGGTCCGCAGGCACGAGCCACCGGCTGCGCCCAGCTCCTCGACGGCTCCCTCGAGCCCGGCGCCATCAAGGACTTCGCCTGCAGCCTCACCGCTCCCGCCGACGACGTCACCGCCGCCGTGCAAGCCACCGCCACTCCGCCCGTCGGACCTGCGGTAGCCGCCACGGGGACCGCCGGCATTGACGTCATCCATCCCGCCGTCACGATCGGCAGGACCGTTGACCGCGCGATGGTGCGCGAGGGCGACACCGTCACCTCGACGATCACCGTCACCAACACCGGTGACAGCCCGCTCCGCGACGTCTCCGTTGCCGACCAAGGCGCACCGGCATGCGCCAAAGCTCTCGGCACCTTCGAACCGCACGCAAAGCAGACCTACACCTGCACCCAGACCGCCGGCGGAGCCGACTTCGCCGCCGTCGCGACGGTCACCGGTACTGACGCCACGAACCGGACGGTGACCAACGCTGCACAGGTGCCCGTGGACGTCATCCACCCGGCAATCGCCGTCACGGACGACGCCGCGCCCGCTCAGGTGCGGGTCGGCGACACCGTCACCTTCAGCCTCGTCGTCACCAACACCGGGGACGTCCCACTGACCGATGTGTCCCTTGTGGACAGCCGCACTCCGGCGTGCGCTCTGACCATCGGCACCCTCCCTCCCGGCGCCCTCCAGCGCCACTCCTGCACGGTAAACGCCGGCACCGACAATTTCGTGAGCTCGGCCACCGCAACCGGCACCGATCCGACAAAACGCCAGGTCAGCGCGACCGACGACGCCGTCTTCACCGTCCAGCACCCGAGCCTCGGGATCACCAAGGACGCGAAGCCCGGCACAGTCCGTGAAGGCGACGAAGTCACCTTCACGATCACCGTCACCAACACCGGTGACGTCCCCCTGACCGCCGTCAAGATCGCCGACGAGCCCGCCTGCGCCAAGACCTTCGACAAACTCGAAGTCCGGGAATCCCAGAAGTACGACTGCAAGACCACCGCCCCGAAGGACGACGTCACCAGCACCGCCGAAGCAACCGCGGAAGCGCCGATCGGGCCGCCGGTCACCGCGAAAGGTGACGCGAAAATCGACGTCATCCACCCGAATGTAGAAATAACGAAGGATGCGAAGCCCGCTACAGTCCGCGTAGGCGACGAAGTCACCTTCACCATCACCGTCACGAACAGCGGCGACGTCCCTCTGACCGCCGTCCAGGTCACCGACGAGCCCGCCTGCGCGAAGACCTTCGACAAACTCGAAACCCGCCAAGCGCAGACCTACACTTGCACCCGCAAAGCGCCGGACGACGATTTCTCGGCCACCGCCGAAGTGACCGGAATGGATCCGACCGGTCGCTCAGTGCAATCGACCGTCGTCGCCAAAATCGACGTTGTCCACCCCGAGATCGCGGTCATGAAGGACGCGACTCCCTTCGAAGTGCGCCCGGGCGAAACCGTCACCTTCAGCGTTCTGGTCAAGAACACCGGCGACGTGCCGCTCACCGCCGTGTCCGTCGTGGACGACCGCACGCCGTCCTGTGGGCGCACCACGCCCGAGCTGGCCGCGGACGGGGAAATCACCTACACCTGCACGATGATCGCCGGTCAGGAAGGCTTCACGAGCAGGGCGACCGTCACCGGTCAAGATCCGACTGGGCGCCCCGTGAGCGCGTCCGGCGAGGCGACCTTCAAAGTCCGGAGCGGCTGAATGGAGTAACGCTGGAGCGTCCGATTGCCGCGGGTTCCGTGTCCGTCGGCGAACGGCGGGCCGAAGAATGTGACCAGTGCGTTCGTAGGGTTCTCGCTGTAATCGTTCCGTGATACGTTCTCGCGCCGTGTCCCCCATTGGTGAACGTGCTCGCGTGGTGATGGTGTCACTCAGTGTGCTGCTCGGCGTTTTCTCCGCCGCGACAGGCACCTGGATGGCCACCGCCGAAGGAAACACCGCTGAGCTCGGCGCCGCGGCCCTGGTGCTCCCCGACGCGCCCGGCGCCTCCGGTGGCGGCAGCGGCACCGACCTCGCCGGTGGCCAGGCCTCCACGACGAAGCAGCCCTCGGCCGAAACGCCGGCGCCGTCGTCCAGCGCGACGCCGACGCCGACCCCGACCGAGACCTCCGCGCCCCCGCCGACGACTTCCGAGGCCGCGCCGCCGCCGAGCACCAAGGCCGCCGCGCGGGTTGCCTCTTCGGTCGCCGAGCAGGTCATCAACCTCGTCAACGACGAGCGCGCCCAGGCGGGCTGCAAGGCGCTGGCCGAGGAGTCGCACCTGACGAAGGCCGCGCAGGACTACAGCGACGACATGTCGGCGCGCAACTTCTTCTCCCACACCAACCCCGAGGGTGTCACCTTCGACCAGCGCATCAAGAACGCCGGCAACCCGAAGCCGGGCGCGGAGAACATCGCGAAGGGCCAGACGTCCGCGGCGCAGGTCATGGACTCCTGGATGAACTCCGAGGGCCACCGCGCGAACATCCTGAACTGCTCGCTCACGAAGATCGGCGTCGGCTTCACCAAGGCGGGCAACTACTGGGTGCAGGACTTCGGGTACTGAGGCGCCTAAGCCGGGTTGTTCCACCGCTCCGCGATGTCGCCGTACCGCGCCAGCACGGTCGCCCGCAGGTCGGGATCCGTCCGCGGCACCGGCTCGATGAACACCTCGGTGACGTCGTTGAACGTCCGGGTCAGCTCGGCCGCGATCCGGACGCAGGCGCGTTCGACGTCGGCGGCGCCCAGCGAGTCGTCGAAGTCGACGCGCGTGCAGACCAGGACCTGGTCGGTGCCCATCAGCATCGTCTGCAGGTCGACGACGGCCTCGATCTCCGGCGCGGACGAGAGGTGGTCACGCACGCCGCGGACGATCTCCGGGTTGGCCTGGCGGCCGATGAGCAGGCCGCGGTTGGTCCGCCCGAGCAGGTAGGCGACGAAGGCGAGCAGCACGCCGATGATGATCGACGCGAGGCCGTCCCAGACCTCCGAGCCGGTGAGCTGGTGCAGGCCGATGCCGGCGAACGCGACGATGAGGCCGATCAGCGCCGCGGAGTCCTCGAAGAGCACGGTCTTCGGTGTCGGGTCGTCGATCAGGCGGAGATACGCCCAGAATGACCGGTTTTCCGCTTTGGACTCCCGCACGGTCTGGCGCACCGCCTGCACCCACGACGTGCCTTCGAGCAGGAACGCCACGGCCAGCACGATGTAGCTGAGGATCGACGTGCTCTGCGCCTCACCGTGCCCGAACAGTGTCGAAACGCCCTCGTAGAGCGCGAACATCGAACCCGACGCGAAGATCGACACCGCGGCGAGCAGCGACCAGAAGTACCGCTCCTTGCCGTACCCGAAGGGGTGCACGCGGTCGGCCGGGCGGTCGGAGCGCTTCAACGCCGTCAGCAGCAGGACTTCGGTGAAGGTGTCCGCCACGGAGTGGGCCGCTTCCGACAGCATCGCGCCCGAGCCGGTGATGATGCCCGCGATCAGCTTCATGATCGCGATCGCCAGGTTCACCCCGCCGGCGAGCAGGACGGTCAGCGTGCTTTCGCCACCGGGCTTTTCGGGTTCCTCGCTCACGGTGGTGAGCGTAATGGTCAGAGGCGGCGCAGGCCGTGCAGCACGCGCTCCATGAGCGCCACGGCCGGGCGGCCGTCGGTGTTCACGCGCGTGTCGTGGATCGTCACCAGGCCCTGGTCGGCCATGTCGTCGAGCAGCACCCGGGCGACGCCGAGCGGGACGCTGAGCCGCGCGGCGACCTCGGCGACCGAGCGCGGGTGGTGGCAGATCGAGCGGACCGAGCGGAACTCACCGCTCAGCCGGGCGCCGTTCCAGTGGGCGCCGGCCCGTGTCGAAACCATGGCTTCGATCGCCAGGTGGCGCCGCGACTGCGTGCGGCCGCGCGTCAGCACGTAGGGACGCACGAGCGTCCGCTGGCTGGGAACGTGATCGAGGGCTGGGGTGCCGCGAAGGGCGTGCCGGCCGGTGGCGGGGCGGGAATCTTCCCCGGTCCGCAGGTCCTCGCCCATCCTCGCTGCCCCCTGATTCCGTGATCGCCGAATTTGCCTCGCTGGCAGCGTTGGCGGCGAGGAAAGGCCAGGATACGCCCGTTGTCCAGTCTTCAGGCCACTGTTTGTCCTTTGCCTGATAGGCCATTTCAGTGAATATCGCGGACATTGTGGCAGTAATCGATTGCCGCTACGAATTCCCAGCTAGTGGACGCCTTGATCGACTGGTGACAACCAGTAGTGCCACGGCTACGAGAATGAGGACCGACTGCTCGACAATGGCGATCGTGCCGTAGGGAATGGTCGTTTTCATGCCCAGCCAGCAATAGGTCACGACGGCTCCCGCGGCCAGCGGAAACGCGGGTGGGCGCAGCCGCAGGACCACGACGGCGGTGATCGCTTCGAGCGCCAAGAGCAGTCCGACGAGCAGCCACGGGTCGACGTCCAGGCTGCGCAGGATCTGGAACGCGCTGCTCGCGCCGGCGCCCAGGGCGAGCGCGACCCAGGGGTTCCCCGGCGTCGACGTCCAGACCGGAGAGCGGAACCGGAACGCCGCGACGACCAGCACGATGGCGACCACGGCGGCCCCGGCGAGCTGCGCGACGGGTGCGACGAAGCGCGCGAAGGAGTAGGTGATGGCGAAGGTGGCGGCGGCGCCGACGACCAGCGACACGCTCCAGAGGCTCAGGCCGACCTTCTTCAGCCACGGTTCACGGCCGAAGAGCGCCTCGGCGACCGCGATCGGCGCGCCGATGCTCCACACGACGTGCAGGGTCAGCACGTAGACCGTCCACGGCGCGCCGATGCCGAGCCAGGCGATGTGCCCGGGCGTCAGCAGGTCCAGGCCGAGGTAGTGCGGGTTGAAGAGCGTCTGCGTCAGCAGGCCTTCTTCGAAGACGCCGAACGCGAGGGCGAGCGTGAGGATCGTGGGCCAGCCGCGGCCCCGGCGCCGGGCGGCTTCGCGGATCAGCAGCGCCGCCGCGCCGTAGAAGGCGACGTAGAGGGCGAACATGCCGAGCTGCTGCCCCAGCTCGGGCGGACCGGCGAGGTACTGGTCGGCGAGCAGGAACTCGGCCGTGAACGGGGCGAGGAGCGCCAGGGTGAGGGCCGCGGACTTTCGCATTCCCTCATCGTCGGGCGGACGGCGGGGCGGTGCCTGGGCCGTCGATCACGACCCGGCCAGGACGAATGTCATGGCCGGGCCGCGGGTCGTCAGGCTTCTTCGACGGGCTCCGCCGCGAGCGACGGCGCCCCGAGGGCGATCGGCTTCGGCTCCGGCTTGCGCTTGACCGACTCCAGCAGCATCTGCGCGACGTCGACGATCTCGACCTTCTCGCTCGCGCTGCCGTCGCTCTGGCGGGCCGTCAGGCCGTCGTTCAGCATCACCTTGCAGAACGGGCAGCCGGTCGCGATCTTCGACGGCGCGGTGCCGAGCGCCTCGTCGACGCGCTCGACGTTGATCCGCTTGCCGATCTTCTCTTCCATCCACATGCGGGCGCCGCCGGCGCCGCAGCACATCGACTTGTCGCCGTGCCGCGGCATCTCGCGCAGCCGCGCGCCGGTCGCGCCGACCAGCTCGCGCGGCGCCTCGTAGACCTTGTTGTGGCGGCCGAGGTAACACGGGTCGTGGTAGGTGACGTCTTCGGCGACCGGCGCCACCGGGACCAGCTGCTTCTCCCGCACCAGGCGGTTCAGCAGCTGCGTGTGGTGCACGACGTCGAACTGGCCGCCCAGCTCCGGGTACTCGTTGGCGAGGGTGTTGAAGCAGTGCGCGCAGGTCACGACGACCTTGCGGGCCTTGCGCTCGCGGCCCTCGAACACCGTGTTCAGGACCTCGACGTTCTGCTGCGCCAGCATCTGGAACAGGAACTCGTTGCCCGCGCGGCGGGCCGGGTCACCGGTGCAGGACTCTTCCGAGCCGAGCACCTTGTACTTGACGTCGGCCATGTGCAGCAGCTCGGCGACCGCGCGGGTCGTCTTCTTCGCGCGGTCCTCGAACGCGCCGGCGCAGCCGACCCAGAAGAGGTACTCGGCGTCGCCCATGTCGCCGTCGAACACCGGGACCTCGAAGTCCAGGTCCTCGGTCCAGGCGAGCCGGTCCTTGGCGTTCTGGCCCCAGGGGTTGCCCTTGTTCTCCAGGTTCTTGAACATGCCGTTCAGCTCGCTGGGGAACGACGACTCGATCATCACCTGGTAACGCCGCATGTCGACGATGTGGTCGACGTGCTCGATGTCGACCGGGCACTGCTCGACGCAGGCGCCGCAGCTGGTGCAGGACCAGAGGACGTCGGGGTCGATGACACCGCCGTCGTCGCCGATCAGGGCCTTCTGGGACTCGGCGATGGCGAGGACGTCGATGCCCGCGTACATGTTGTCGCCGGACAGGCCGACCTCGTCGCCGGCCATGTCGCGCTTGCCGCCGGCCATCAGGTACGGCGCCTTCGCGTACGCGTGGTCACGCAGCTGCGTGATGACGAGCTTCGGCGACAGCGGCTTGCCGGTGTTCCACGCGGGGCACTGTTCCTGGCAGCGGCCGCACTCGGTGCACGTCGAGAAGTCCAGCCAGCCCTTCCAGCTGAAGTCCTCGATCTTGCCGACGCCGAAGGTGTCCTCGTCCGGGTCGGCTTCCTCGAGGTCGAGGACCTTGCCGCCGCTCATCATCGGCTTGAGCGCGCCGAGGGCGACGCCGCCGTCGGCCTCGCGCTTGAAGTAGATGTTGAAGAACGCGCTGAAGCGGTGCCAGGCGATGCCCATGGTCATCGTGCGCGCGACGACGATCAGCCAGACAGTGGCGCTCATCAGCTTGACGAACGCGAACACCGTGACCAGGTTCGGGCTGGCCGGCAGCAGCTCGCCGAGCGGGTTCGAGACGAAGGCGGCCCAGGTCGGCGTCTCGTGTGCGCCGAGCGCGGCCTTCGCGGCGCGGACGCCGATGATGCCGATGCCCTCGATCAGGACGACGGCCTCGATGAAGTAGGCCCACTTGAAGTTGGAGCCCTGGAAGCGCGACTGGCGGTCGGCGCGGCGCGGGTGGTTGCGCTGGCGGATCGCCATCAGCACCAGGATGCCGACGATCGTGCCGACCCCGAGCAGCTCCATGAGCAGCTGGAACGGCGGGAAGTCGTCGAGGATCGGCCAGCCCCAGTGCGGGACGAAGACTTCGCCGTACGCCTCGAACAGCGCGAGCGAGCCGAGCAGGAAGCCCCACATGACCAGCCAGTGGGCCGGTCCGACGCTGCGCTTCCGGTTCATCCGGGTGTGGGCCGCGAACTCCTTGATCAGCGTCTTCATGCGCGGCATGAAGGGGCCGTTGCGGGTCGCGTCGGGCTGCCCGAGGCGGATGACCCGCACAAAACGGGCGATCGTCGCGGCGAACATGCCCCAGGCGACGAGGCCGAGCACGACGGAGATCCCGCCGAGCGTCAGTTGCAGAGCGCCCATCGTTCGGGTGCCTTTCGTCCGGATGGATCAGTGGTGGTGCCGGGAGACTAACCGTCCTTACTGATGAGTAACCCGTTGAGTGGGCCTAAGTCCCACCGATGTGGTGTACGTCGCTCTTTGTTTCGGGACGATCGTTCAGGTAGTTTTCACCCTATGGGTGCGTACCTTCTGCTTGCGCTGGCGATCGCCGCCGAGGTCTCCGCGACGGTCTCGCTAAAGCTCTCCGAAGGCTTCTCCAAGCTCGGGCCGTCGATCGTCGTGGTGATCGGGTACGCGATCGCGTTCTTCGCGCTTTCGCAGGTGCTGAAGCTGGGGCTGTCCGTCGGCGTCGCGTACGCGATCTGGGCCGCGGCCGGGGTCGCGCTGGTCGCGATCATCGGCGTGGTGTTCCTCAAGGAGCCGGTCAACGCCGCCATGATCGCCGGGCTGGCGCTGGTGATCGGCGGGGTGGTGCTGATCGAGCTGGGGAGTGCGTCGTCGTGAAACTGCAGGTCGACGGCCGGAAGGCCCGCGGCGAGAAGCGGCGCGCGGAGATCATCGCGGCCGCGCTGCGCGTGATCGAGCGAGACGGCGTCGCGGGCGTGACGCACCGGACGGTCGCGGCCGAGGCCGGCGTGCCCACGACGTCCACGACGTACCACTTCTCGTCGCTGGACGACCTGCTGATCGCGACGCTCATCTCGTGCGCCCGCGACATGGCGACCGAGGTCTACTGGATGATCGACCGCGCCCGCTCGCGCGGCTCCCGCGGCGCCGAGGAGGTCGCGGGCCTGCTCGCGGAGGCGCTCGGGCCGCGGCGCGGCCGGACGATGGCCGAGTACGAGCTGTACCTGCTGGCCGCGCGGAAGCCGGAGCTGCGCCCGGCCGCGCGGCGCTGGCTGGACGTCCTGACGTCGATGGTCCGGCACGACGACGAAGTGGCGTTCCGGGTGTTCCTCGCGGGCATTGACGGGCTGCTGATCCAGGGTTTGATCGACGACGGCCCGCCGTCCGCGGACGAGCTGCGGCCGGTGGTGGACTACCTGCTCAAACCGCGTTGACGCGCCGGTTAGCTTCGGATCATGCGGACTTTCGGTGCCTACGAGCTCGACGACGACCGGACGCGGCTGGACCTCGAAGTGGTGTGGAAGTTCCTCTCCACCGAGGCCTACTGGGGCCGCTGGCGCACGCGCGAACAGGTCGAAGCCGCCATCGAGGGCTCGTGGCGGGTCGTCGGCGCGTACCGCGATGGGGAGATGGTCGGCTTCGCGCGCGCCTTCTCGGATGGCGTCAGCAGCGCCTATCTCGCCGACGTCTTCGTGGTGGACTCCGCGCGCGGCAGCGGGCTCGGCAAGGAGATCGTGCGCGAGATGATCGACAACGGGCCCGGCGCCGGCTTCCGCTGGATGCTGCACACCGCCGACGCGCACGGGCTCTACCGGCAGTTCGGCTTCGGTGAGCACACCAAGGGCCGCTACCTCGAACGCGAAGGCGTCAACAAGGAAGCCCTGCGCTGAAGGGCGAAGTACAGCGCGCCCGGGACGGCCAGGCCGATCAGCCACGAGATGTCGGCACCGCCGAGCAGGGGGGCCATCGGGCCGACGAAGATGCCTTCGACGTTCGAAAACGGGATCTGCACGGCGATCCCGACGAAGTACGCGATCAGCGCCGGCGCCGCCCAGCGGCCGTAGCGGCCGTTCGGGTCGTACATCGCTTCGAGGTCGTAGGACTCCTTGCGCACCAGGTAGAAGTCGACCAGGTTGATCGAGCTCCACGGCGTCAGGAAGTACAGCAGGAAGTCCAGGAACAGCACGAAGTTCCCGAGGAACTCGCCGCGCCCGAGCACTGCGATGATCCCGCCGAGCACCCCGACGATCGCGATGTACCCGACGCGGGCCTGCTGCGACAGCGCGGCTTTGCGGCTGAACGCGGTGAGCGCGGTCGCGACCGTCATGTAGCCGCCGTAGATGTTCAGGACGTTTACCGTGAACTTGCCGAGCGCGATCGCCAGCAGCAGCGGGATGAGCAGCGCCTCGCCGCCGAGGCCGACGACGTAAGCGACTTCGTGGCCCTTGAACGCCTTCCCGGCGACGGCGTACGCGAGCGCGCCGAACGACATCGCCCACGTGGCGCCGAGGACCGTGCCGCCGTAGGTCCACCAGAAGGTCGCGCGCACCGACGTCGCCGACGGGAGGTAGCGCGAGGTGTCCGCGACGTACGGGCCGAACGTCAGCTGCCACGACGCCGTCAGGGAGAGGGCGAGCAGGAACTTCGGGAAGTCGAGCGTCGGCGTGCTGAGGACGGCGCCGAGGTCGTGGCCGCCGACCAGGCGGATCGTGAGGTACACGAAGACGACGACCGACAGCGCGGACGCCACCCAGCCGAACCGGTGGATCAGCCGGTACCCGACGATCGCGATCAGCGCGGAAAGGGCGGCGTACACGCCGATCGCGGCGTCGGTCGGGAGGCCGGTGATCTCCGCGACGGCCTGTCCGCCCAGGACGTTCCCGCTGGCGAAGTACCCGAGGTACATCACGACGACCAGGACCAGCGGCAGGACCGCGCCGTACACGCCGAACTGCGCGCGCGACTGGATCATCTGCGGGATGCCCAGCTTCGGGCCCTGGGCGGCGTGCAGCGCCATCGGGATGCCGCCGAGGACGTTCCCGCCCAGGACGGCGACCAGCGCCCACAGCGGGTGCACCCCGACGAGCACGGTCAGCGCCCCCGTGACGGCCGACGTGATCTGCATGTTCGCCGCGAACCAGAGCGTGAAGAGGCTGCGCGGGTGGCCGTGCCGTTCGGTCTCCGGGACCGGGTCGATGGACCTGCGTTCGAGCGTCGCCGCCACGGTGTGCCTCCTGCTGATCGTGCTTCGGGAGGTATTAACCGTCGCCCGGCGGGCTGGTCCTAGGCCTGTCGGGGCGATTTCGTCTGGTATTCCAGACGGCGGTCGCCGGTGAAGCCGAGACGCCGGTAGAGCGCGACGGCGGCGGTGTTGCCCTCGGCGACCTGCAGCGTCACGCGCTTGCCGACCGCCCAGCCGATGACCGCGCGCACCAGCGCCTCGCCCACGCCTCGGCGACGCGCTCGCGGGGCGACCCACATCGTGCCCAGCTCGACGTGGTCGTCACGCGGGAAGCCGGTCGCCATCCCCGCGGGCTCGTGGTCGAGGTCCGCGAGCACGTTGAAGGTGCCGTCGAGACGCGCTCGCCAGCGGTGCTCGGGGGCGTTCTCCCAGTCGGCGAGGGTCGCGCTGAAGGCTTCGGGGGTGTCGCGCAGGGCAGCCAGGCGGAGGTCGCGCCACTCCCGCCAGTCGTCGGGGGTGACGGGCCGGATCACCGCGTGAGGTCGGTGCGGAGTGCTTCCCACGATCGGGTGGAAATCCGGAGGGTGCCGCCCGGGCGGTCCTTGGTGTCGCGGATCTGCACCACTTCCGCGAGCGCCACTTCGACGCAGTCCGCATCCGCGCTGTGGCTGGACTTCTGCCAGTGCATGTCAGGCCTCCACTTCGGCGATCACCTCCCGGAGGAGCTGCGCGGAGTCGGGCTCGCTCAGCGCGAGGGAGGTCATGGACTCGGCGGCGGCGCGGTAGGCCGCCACCTGATCGTCATCGTAGAGGTAGGCGCTGCCGTGGTACTGCTCGATGAAGACGATCGACGGCAGCGCCGGGAACTCGAGAACGGTGAAGGAGCCCCACACCCCGGGGTGGGCGTGGTCGGTGGCCGGGACGATCCGGAGGCTGATGTTGGGGCGGTCCATCGAGGCGAGGAGGCGGTGGAGCTGCTCGGCCATGACCGCCGGGCCGCCGAAACCGCGCCGCAGCGCGGTTTCGGCGAGGAGGGCCGCGTACGGGAGCGGATCGCGGCCGTGGAGCCGCTCCTGGCGGGCGAGCTTGACCTCGGTCAGGTGCTGGACCTCGGCCCTGGTGCGCTGGGGAAGGGTGGCGACCGCGCGGATGTAGTCCTCGGTCTGGAGGAGGCCGGGCACGAGGATCGGCTGCCACGTGAACAGCGCGGTCGCCGTGCGCTCGTACTCGGCGTAGGCGGCGACTTCGGGGCCCACCTTGGGTTCGAGCCAGTTGGGCTCGCGGGCGTTCTCCGCCAGCTCGAGCAGCCGCGTCCGCTCCTCGACACTGACCTGCATCCGCCCGAGCAGGAGCGCGACCTCCTCGACCTTGGGCACCCGCAGGCCGAGCTCCCAGTTGGACAGGTCGCCCGGGCGGACGTCCGCGCCGCGGGCCAGTTCGCGCAGGCCGATGCCGCGCGCCTGGCGCGCCTTCCTCAGCCCGAACCCCAGTGCTCGCGACCGGGGTGTCGCTATCGGTGGTGACATGACCGCAGTGTGTCATCGGCCACCGACAAAAAAGTGCCCGGCACTGTCGCCGATCCGCGACAGTGCCGGGCCCTGAAACCTGACCCGGGAAACCTAACCCTTGTTCTCGTACACCGGCGTGATCACCGCGCGCGCCAGCGTGTGGCCGAACATGTTGAAGCCCAGGAATGCCGGGGTCGCTTCACCATCGACCTCGAGCTTGTCGACGTCGAGCGCGTGCACCGCGAAGTAGTACCGGTGCGGGCCGTGGCCGGGCGGGGGCGCCGCGCCGAGGAACTGCTTGACGCCGCCGTCGCCCTTCAACGTCACCGCTCCGTCGGGGAGGCCGGAGCCGTCGCCCGCGCCCGAAGCCAGCTCCGTCACCGACGCCGGGACGTTGAACACCGCCCAGTGCCAGAAGCCGCTGCCGGTGGGGGCGTCCGGGTCGTAACACGTGATGGCGAAGCTCTTGGTCTCCGCGGGGAAGCCTTCCCAAGCCAGGTGTGGCGAGCGGTCTTCGCCGCCGGCGCCGAAGATGCCGGACAAGTGGGGCGTGGCCAGGGTTTCGCCGTCGGCGACGTCGGTGCTCCGGACGGTGAACGACGGCACGTCGGGCAGGGATTCGTACGGGCCGGGTGCGTGCGGCATGGATCCTCCTGATCATGGAACTGGAGTCTTGCGCCAGGTTAGGCCCCTCCGTCCACCCCCGCGTGTCAGGGACGGATCTCAGGGTCTTTCGGGGGGTTACCCCCATGTGCCGGCCATCCCGTCGCCAATACCGTTTTCGCAGCAGAGGAAACAACTGAGGGGACCAACGACCATGGCGCGCCCGCTTCTTGCCGTAGGTGGCATCGTCCTGATCGGCGTCGGCCTGGCGACCGCGTTCGGCTGGGGCTGGGGATCGGACTTCGAGAACACCAAGACGCTTTCGGAGTCGATCCGCAGCGTGAAGCTGGAAGGCGACTCGGGCTCGGTGAAGATCCGCGCGGGGTCGGGGCCCGCGACGGTCCACCAAGAGGTGAACTACCACTGGCGCGGCAACCCCGGTGACACCTTCTACCGCGTCGAGGGCGACCAGCTCGTGCTCACCGACTGCGGGACGAACTGCTCGGTCGACTTCGAGGTCGTCGTGCCGGCGAACATCCCCGTCACCGGGAAGGTCGACTCCGGCGGCCTCGACATCGCCGGGATGGCGAGCGTGGACGTCCAGGCCGACTCCGGGCACGCCCGGGTCGAGGACGTGCCCGGCCTGGTGAAGCTGCGGCTCGACAGCGGGGGCATCGACCTGCGGAACGTCGGGGAGGTCCAGCTGCACGCCGACTCCGGCAGCATCAGCGGCACCGACGTGCGCGGCCCGGTCGACGTGACGTCGTCGAGCGGGAGCGTCGAGTTCACCCTCGCCGAGCCGAACAACGTCAAGGTGAAGGCCGACAGCGGCAGCGTCGAGGTCGCCGTGCCGGGCGGGCCCTATCGCGTCCTCGGGGACAGCGACAGCGGGCACCGCGAGATCGACGTCCCGACCGACGGCTCCGCGCCGCACACCCTGGACCTCACGACCGACAGCGGCAGCGTGACCGTCCGCGCCGCCTGACCTTCTCTCACCACTGGAGCTTCCTTCACCATGGGCAAGATCGAACGGCGGGTCCTGGCCGCCGCACTGGCCGGCGCCATCACGATGTTCGGGGTCGTCGGCTTCCTTCGCAGCGAACCGGAACGTCCCGCTCCCGCGCAGGGCGTTCCGGTCAGCGTCACGTCCCCGCACCTGGCGAAACTGGCCGTCGTGCACGTCCGGTGAAACCCCGTGAGCGGGGTCACACCCGTTCGGGGCGAGTTCGGGCGCCGAGGCCGGGAACAAGAACCCGGAGCCGGTCGTTAGGCTGGACGTAGAGGTTGAGCGCAGTCGACTCAAGTCCAGCTTGACGCGACACGCGAAGGCCCGATAGAACTTGCCAAGGCCCCGCTCAAGGCAGGGGCGAACGTGCAGGTCACGAACGAAGCAGGCTTACACAGGAGGAAAGCACCATGGCGCGAGCGGTCGGCATCGACCTCGGCACGACCAACTCGGTCGTCGCCGTCCTTGAGGGCGGCGAGCCGACGGTCATCGCCAACTCTGAAGGGTCCCGGACCACCCCCTCGATCGTCGCCTTCGCCAAGAACGGCGAAGTGCTGACGGGCCAGCCGGCCAAGAACCAGGCCGTGACGAACGTCGACCGGACGATCCGGTCCGTGAAGCGGCACATCGGCACCGACTGGAAGACCGAGATCGACGGGAAGAACTACACGTCGCAGGAGATCAGCGCGCGAGTGCTGATGAAGCTGAAGCGCGACGCCGAGGCGTACCTGGGCGAGACGATCACCGACGCGGTGATCACCGTCCCGGCGTACTTCGAGGACGCGCAGCGGCAGGCCACCAAGGAAGCCGGCCAGATCGCCGGCCTGAACGTGCTCCGCATCGTCAACGAGCCGACCGCCGCCGCGCTGGCGTACGGCCTGGACAAGGGCGAGAAGGAACAGACCATCCTGGTCTTCGACCTCGGTGGCGGCACGTTCGACGTCTCGCTGCTGGAGATCGGCGAGGGCGTCGTCGAGGTCCGCGCGACCTCGGGTGACAACCACCTCGGTGGCGACGACTGGGACGAGCGCATCGTCAAGTGGCTGGTCGACAAGTTCAAGGCCACGAACGGCATCGACCTGACCAAGGACAAGATGGCGCTGCAGCGCATCCGCGAGGCGGCGGAGAAGGCGAAGATCGAGCTGTCCAGCTCGAACTCGGCCGGCATCAACCTGCCCTACATCACGGTCGACGCCGACAAGAACCCGCTGTTCCTCGACGAGCAGCTCTCGCGCGCCGAGTTCCAGAAGATCACCTCGGACCTGCTCGAGCGCACCCGGAACCCGTTCAACAACGTGATCCGCGACGCGAACATCGCCGTCGGCGACATCGACCACGTCGTGCTCGTCGGTGGTTCCACCCGCATGCCGGCCGTGTCCGAGCTGGTCAAGGAGCTGACCGGCGGCCGCGAGCCGAACAAGGGCGTGAACCCGGACGAGGTCGTCGCGGTCGGCGCGGCGCTGCAGGCCGGTGTGCTGAAGGGCGAGGTCAAGGACGTCCTGCTGCTGGACGTCACGCCGCTGTCGCTGGGCATCGAGACCAAGGGTGGCGTGTTCACCAAGCTCATCGAGCGCAACACCACGATCCCGACCAAGCGCTCGGAGATCTTCTCCACCGCGGACGACAACCAGCCGTCGGTGCAGATCCAGGTGTTCCAGGGTGAGCGTGAGATCGCGGCGCACAACAAGAAGCTCGGCATGTTCGAGCTGACCGGTCTCCCGCCCGCCCCGCGTGGCGTGCCGCAGATCGAGGTCACCTTCGACATCGACGCGAACGGCATCGTGCACGTCCTGGCCAAGGACCTCGGCACGAACAAGGAGCAGTCGATGACGATCACCGGTGGCTCCGCGCTGCCGAAGGACGACATCGAGCGGATGGTCAAGGACGCCGAGGCGCACGCCGAGGAAGACAAGACCCGCCGCGAAGAGGCCGAGACGCGCAACCAGGCCGAGACGCTGGTCTACCAGACCGAGAAGTTCCTCAAGGACAACGACGACAAGCTGCCCGAGGACCTCAAGGGCAAGGTCAAGTCCGCGATCGACGAGTCGAACGAGGCGCTCAAGGGCACCGACTCGGCGAAGATCCGCGAGTCGATCGAGAAGCTGAACACCGCTTCGCAGGAGCTGGGCACCGCCCTGTACGCCAACGCGAACGCCGACGCCGCCGCGGGTGCGGCCGGTGCTTCGGGCGCGGCCGGTGGCGACGCCGGTGCGGCCGGCGCGACGGGTGCCAAGGCCGATGACGTGGTGGACGCCGAGATCGTCGAAGAGGACGAAAAGAAGTGACCCACAGCTACGACGAATCCGAGAACCAGGGCCGCGGCCCCGAGGAGCCGGTGGTCGTGCGGGACCGGCGCCGGGTGGACCCCCAGACCGGGCAGGTCCGCCCGCCCGGTCCGGCCCACGCCGCGCCGGACCCCGACGAGGAGCCCGTGGAGCACGCGGGCCCCTCGCTGGGCGAGTCCATTGTGGACGACTCGGTCGCGGTGGTCTCCGGCGTGGAGAAGGAGCTGGCCGAGCGCACCGCCGACCTCCAGCGCCTGCAGGCCGAGTACGCCAACTACCGCAAGCGCGTCGAGCGTGACCGCGAGGCGGTCGTCCTCGGCGCGAAGGCGACGGTGGTGAACGACCTGCTGCCGCTGCTCGACGACCTCGAGCGGGCCGAGCAGCACGGTGACCTCACCGGGGCGTTCAAGGCCGTCGGCGACAAGCTGATCAGCGGGCTGCAGCGCGCGGGGCTCGAGTCGTTCGGCGCCGAGGGCGAGGCCTTCGACCCGAGCGTGCACGAAGCCGTGCAGCACAACACCTCGCCGGACGTGGCGGGCCCGACGGTCACCGTGGTCATGCGCCGCGGGTACCGCTTCGGGGACCGCGTGCTGCGGGCGGCGCTGGTCGGCGTGACCGACCACGAGCCCGGCGCGGCCCCGGTGGACCCGTCCGTCGGTGGCGAGCTGCCACTCGACGGGCGCCTCGATGACCAGCAGCAGTAAGCAGTATCCGGTTCCAGTGGGAGGAGGAGACGCCCGATGAGTGCGCGGGAATGGATCGGCAAGGACTTCTACCGTGAACTGGGCGTCTCCTCCGACGCCACAGCCGACGAGATCAAGAAGGCCTACCGGAAGCTGGCCAAGGAGAACCACCCGGACGCGAACGCCGGCAACGCGGAGGCGGAGCAGAAGTTCAAGGCCGTCTCCGAGGCGTACGGCGTGCTGTCCGACACGGCCAAGCGCAAGGAGTACGACGAGGCGCGGCGGCTGTTCGGCGGCGGCGGGGGCGGGGGCGGGTTCAACTTCCCCGGTGGCGGCGGCACCGGCAGCTTCGATGTCGGGGACATCTTCGGCCAGGCCGGCGCCGGCCAGCAGGGCGGTTTCGGCGGGCTCGGCGACATCCTCGGCGGGCTGTTCGGCCGCGGCCGGACGACGGCGGGCGCGACGGCGAACCGGCCCCAGCGCGGGGCCGACGTCGAAACGGACGTCCGGATCGACTTCACCGAGGCGGTCAAGGGCGCGACCCTGCCGCTGCGGCTGTCGAGCCCGGCGACCTGTTCGACGTGCGGCGGCAACGGCGCGAAGCCGGGCACCTCGCCGCGGACCTGTCCGACCTGTTCCGGGTCGGGGCTGGTCAGCCGCAGCCAGGGCGCGTTCGCGTTCTCGGAGCCGTGCCGCGACTGCCGTGGCCGCGGGCAGATCATCGACGACCCGTGCCCCGAGTGCGGCGGCGAAGGTGTCAGCACGCGGACCCGCACGCTGACCGTCCGGATCCCGTCGGGCGTCGACGACGACCAGCGGATCCGGCTGGCCGGCCAGGGCGAGCCGGGCCGGGGTGGCGCGCAGGCGGGCGACCTCTACGTCCGGGTGCACGTGGCTCCGCACGCGCTGTTCGGGCGCAAGGGGCTCGACCTGACGATCTCCGTGCCGGTGGACTTCACCGAGCTCACGCTCGGCACCACGATCACGGTGCCGACCCTCGAAGGCAAGGTCTCGCTCAAGGTGCCGCCGGGCACCGCGAGCGGGCGGGTGCTGCGCGTGCGCGGCAAGGGCATCGCCAAGCGTGACGGCGCGCAGGGTGACCTGCTCGTCACCCTCACCGCGGCGATTCCCGCCAAACTGGACGACAAGGCGCGCGAAGCTCTGCAGGCGTACGCCGAGGCGATGGCCGGGCACGACCCCCGGCCCGAGATCACTGAGCTGCTCGAAGGCAGGTGAGTGGGATGTTCGGCGGGATTCCCCAGGAGGGGGACGAAGAGACCCCGGTGTTCGTCATCTCGGTGGCGGCCCAGCTGGCGGGGATGCACGCGCAGACGTTGCGCACCTACGACCGGCAGGGCCTGGTGTCACCGGGCCGCACGTCCGGTGGCGGGCGGCGCTACTCGATGCGGGACATCGCGCTGCTGCGCGAAGTCCAGCGCCTGTCGCAGGAAGACGGCGTCAACCTGGCCGGCATCAAGCGCATCATCGAGCTGGAGAACCAGGTCGACGCGCTGCGGGCCCGCCTGCAGGAGCTGACCGAAGAACTGGCGGCGGCGTACGCGGCTGGGGAACAGGCCGCGGCGGCGGCGCACGCGTCCTACCGCCGGGACCTGGTTCCGCTGAACCCGCAGACCGCGATGGTGGTCTGGCGGCCGAAGCGCCGCTGACGTCCTGAGCACGCAAAGCCCTCCCCGGGTCTCCCAGGGGCCCGGCAAAGTCGGGGCGACGTGACCGGCGGGCCGCTGCGATGTCGTGAATGACTCATTCACCTCGTCAGAGGTCATGAATGAGTCATTCACGACCTTCCCGGGCCGCTACCGCAACGTCCGGTGTGGTGTACCTGGCCGTCCGCGCTGCGAGCTGACCGGCGAATCCGACTTCGCCGGAACCCTCCCCGGGTCTCCGGGGAGGGTTTTCGCGTTTCAGGCCTTGAAATTCAGCAGTTGCTGGACCTCGGCGGTCCGCGACTCGATGACGCGGCGGGCCAGGTCCCGGGCGTCGGCGTTGATCCCGCCGGCGGTGCCGTTCTCGGTCTGGGCCAGCTCGACCGCGCCCTGCTGCTGGCCGGTCAGCACGTCCAGGTACTTACGCGTGAAGTCCGTGTCGTTCGTGGACTTCAACGTGCCGACGAGGTCGGGCGCGGTCATCTTCATGCCGCCGTGGCCGGCGTGGACGTGCGGGTTCATGTCCATGCTTTCGGGCCGGTTCCAGGTGCGCAGCCAGCTCTTCATGTTGTCGACTTCGGTCTGCTGCGTCACCTCGATCGCCGCCGACAGCTCCTTCACCGGCGCCGGGAGCGGGCGCTGCTTCGCCAGCCGGACGATGTCGATGCCCTGCTGGTTCTGGGTGATCAGCATCTGCAGGAACATCACGTCGGCGTCGTTGAACTTCGCCGGGGTCCACGTCGCGCCGCTGCCGCAACCGGCCAGCAGCAGCGCGACGACGACCAGGACCAGCCTCACTGACGCTGCCAGAGGGCCGGGGTGCTCGGCGGCTCCCAGCCCGCGATCGCCGTGTGCGGCTGGAGGCAGCGGTAGCTCACGCCGTTGTACGTCACGACGTCACCGGCCTTGTACGCCGTGCCGGCCTTCCACGTTCCGCTCGACGGCGGGGTCGTCGTCGGGGGCGGGGTCGTGGTGGGCGGCGGGGTCGTGGTCGGGGGCGGCGTGGTGGTGGGCGGCGGGGTGCCGCCGCCACCGACCTGCAGGTCGATGCAGCTGTAGAAGGCGTTGGCCGTGTCGGAGATGTTCCAGATCGCCAGCACCTTCACCCGGCCGGAATACCCGGACAGGTTCACGGTGTGCTGCACAGTCGCGGGCGGCTGCTGGCCGTTGCCGTTGAACGACGCGACGAGCGTGTTGCCGACGTAGTACTCGTAGCTCTTCGTGGCGTGCCGGGCGGTGAACACCCAGTTGAACGTCACCGAAGAACCGACCGACTTGGCCGGCCACGGCTTCGACTCGTCGGCCAGCTCGGCGAACTGCGCCAGGCCGGCGTTGCAGCTGCGCAGGCCCTTGGGACCTTCGACGCTCTGCGGTTCGTAGACGATCTGCCCGCAGTTCGGCACCTTCCCGGCCGCGCAGTTGGCCTGGCGGCTGGGCGGGTCGGAGACGTACCCGTGGGCACTCGCGGAGGTGGCGGGGAGGACGACGACCAGCACCGGCGCGAGGATCGCACCGGCGGCGGCCGCGAAGAGCTTTCGCTTCAGGGTCATTTCGGCTCCTCGTGGGGGAACGGCGGTGTTCCGGAGGGAGGACGAACGAGCACGTCCGGGGAAGACGTGGTCTAGACCATAAGATGATTCGGGCACAACGGTCAATCAACTACCGCCATCCGGCGACTTCGGTAGCCCGCTCGGCTCAGTGCGAAGGTCGGGCCGGTTGCTGCAGGTGTTCGCCGAAGAAAGACGTCACTCGGCGCCATGCGTCCTCGGCTGCCTCGTGGTGGTAGGTGAATCCGACGACCTTGAGCAGCAGGTTCAGCGGCGGCTTGACCTCGAGCTTGTTGGCGAACCCGTGGCTGGCGCCGTCGTACTCCTTGACGTCGTGCGGGATCTCCCGCTCGGTCAGCGCGGTCTCCAGCTTGGCCGCGGCGCCGCGCAGCGAGAAGTCCTTCTTGCCGAAGCTGGCGACGATCGGGCAGGCGTCGTCGAGCACCGAGAGGTTCTTCGGGAGCTGCCCGTAGTACGGCGCCGACGCCTCGAAGCCGCGCGACGCCGCGACGAGCGCGAAGCCGCCGCCCATGCAGAACCCGGCGATGCCGATCCGGCCCGAAGAGTCCGGGCGCGCGGCCAGGAGCGCGCGCGACGCCTCGATGTCGTCGAACGTCCGGCCCTGGTTCGCGAACATGTCCGAGAACACCCGGCGCACGCACCGGCGGAAGCCGCCCCGCGCGTACAGATCCGGGCTGAGCGCCAGGTACCCCTCGCCGGCGAAGCGGTCGGTGATGTTCTTCGTGTCCTGGCTCAGCCCGAACGCGTCGTGGATGAGCACCACGCCCGGGTGCGGGCCCTCACCACCGGGCTCCGCCAGGTAACCGCGGATGGTGCCGTCCGAAACCGGAATAGTCGTCTCCATATAGCGACGATAGCGCGTTCAGTCCAAGGTGAACGGGTCGTAGGAGATGCGCTCGAGGTCGATCCCGGCGGTCAGCAGCTTCGCGATCGTCGCCTGGATCATCGGCGGTGACCCCGACACGAGGACGTCGTGGTTCTTCCACTTCCCGCGCTGGGTCACCGCGTGCGCGAGCGTGCCGCGGTCACCGCCGGTCACCGCGCCCTCCTCGGTGACCGGGGTGACGGTCAGCCACTTCGACACCGCGGAGATGCGCCGCAGGTCGTCCAGCGCGTAGAGGTCTTCCGGTCTTCGGCCGCCGAAGAAGAGGTGCACCGGCGGGTTCCGCTTCCAGTGCGCCAGGTCGTCGAGGATCGACACGAACGGGGTGACGCCGGTGCCGCCGGCGATCATCAGGAGCCGCCGCCGGGTGGTCGTCGGCCGGACGAAGAGGTTGCCCATCGCCGGGCCGAGGCGCCAGACGTCACCCGGTTTGGTGTGGTTGACGATGCTGCCGCTGACCCAGCCGCCGGGCACCGTGCGGATGTGGAAGCTCATCTGACCGTCGCCGCGCGGGGCGCCCGCCGGCGAGAGGTACCGCCACATGCGGGGGCGCTGCGGCACCTCGACGCTCACGTAGCTGCCGGCGCGGTACGGGAGCAGGCCCTCGGTCTGCACGCGCACCAGTGCGACGTCGCGGTTGAGCTTGCGGTGCTCCAGGACGGTGGCCGCCCACGCCGCCGGCCCGGTCTCCGCCTGGGCGGCCTCGCGCATGGTCTTGGCGATGATCCCGTACGCCGTGGTCCACGCGGACTCGACCTCCGGGGTCCACTTCTCCTTGAGGAACCGCTTGAGGGCGGCCAGCAGCGCGATCCCGACGGCGTCGTAGTGCCGGGCGACCACGGCGAACTTGCGGTGGTCGCGGCCCAGCTGGCCGAGGAAGGTGACCAGCTCGTCGGGCCGGTCGACCATCTGCACCACGTACACGATCGCGCGCAGCAGCCTGCTCCGCTGCGTCGTCATGGTGACCGGGAAAAGATCGCGGCAATCGGGGGCGACCACGAACAACGCGCCGTAGAAGTACTGCGCCAGTTCGTCGGCTTTCGGCTCGACCGCCGCAAAGCTTTCGCGGATCAACCGGGCCAGCTCGCGGCCTTCGACGGCCGAAACGGGAACGGCTTCGGGCGGTTCGAAGACCTTTACGGATTCAGCACTCATCGGGAACGGTGATCTCCAGTCGTGCCAAGGATTTTCCACGTATGCCTGCGGCGTCGCTGTCGCTGTGCCGCCCCCGAGGGTTCCCGACTGTAGGCGCATTCCCGTGCAGATGCGCGTGATTCCGCGCGTTCCCGCTCGAACGGAGCAATTTCACCACGCGCGGTAAACCTCGCCTGGCGCAGCGTAAAAACGATCACCCGAACGGATTCCGTGGACGCGGTAACAATTCCCGGAGTTCGGCCGACTCTTTCCCGGTACGAGTGTCGGACGCGATTTTCCGAACTAGTCGATGGTGAACGGGTCGTACTGGATCTGGTCCAGCGCGCTGCCCGCCACGAGCATGCGCGACACCGTCGCGCGGATCATCGCCGGGGAGCCGGCCACCAGGATGTCGTGGTCCGGCCAGGAACCGTAGCGGGTGACCGCCTCGGCCAGCGTGCCCTGCTCGAACCCGGGGACCTCACCGCCGCGCTCGACCACCGGCGTGATGTTCAGCCAGGGGTTGACCGAGGCGAGCGCGCGCAGTTCTTCGAGGTCGTAGAGGTCCTCGCGGGACGGCCCGCCGTAGAACAGCCGCACCTTCGGGTTCTCGCCCCACAGCGCGAGGTGGTCGAGGATCGACCGCAGCGGGGCGACGCCGGTGCCGCCGGCGACCATCAGCACACCCCGGGAGGACTCCCGGTCGACCGTCAGCCGGCCCAGCGGCGGGCCGAGCCGCCAGACGTCACCGGGCTGGGTGTGGCTGACGATGGCGCGGGAGACCCAGCCGCCGTCGATCGCGCGGACGTGGAACTCGATGCCGCCGTCCTCGCGCGGCGCGTTGGCCGGTGAGAGGTAGCGCCACAGCCGGGGCCGCTGCGGGACTTCGATGCTCATGTACTGGCCGGGGTGGTAGGGCACCGGCTGGTCAGGCAGCAGCCGGACCAGGGCGAGGTCCCAGGTCAGCCGCCGGTGCTCGACCACGGTGGCCTGCCACGACGGCGGGTTCGTGTCGGAGGCGGCGGCGTCCTGCATGGCCCGCGCGGCGATGGTGAACGCCTCGGCCCACGCGCGCTCGACCTCGGGCGTCCACGCCCGGCCGAGGTGGTTCTTCAGCGACGCGAGCAGCGCGGTCCCGACGGCCTCGTAGTGGCGCGGGACGACGCCGAACTTACGGTGGTCGCGCCCCAGCTGCCGCAGGAACGGCGCGAGGTCGTCGGGCCGGTCGACCATCTGCACGATGTGCACGAGCGCGCGCACGAGCCGGCCGCGCTGGATCTCCATGTTGATCGGGAAGAAGTCGCGCGTCGTCGGCGCCAGGGTGAACAGCATCCCGTAGAAGAACTGGGAGACCTCCGCGATGTACGGCTCGGCCTGCGCCCAGCTGTCACGGATGAGCTGGACCATCGCGGTGACGGCCGCGGGTGCTTCACGCGGGCTCGACGACCGCGGGAACGGGCTGACGGAATCGGCGGTCATGTTCCGGTGTTCGCTGGTCGGGGACGGCTGAGCGGGGGCACCCGGTCATTCACCGCCGGCCCGGGCGCGGCGGACGCACTTCCGCTCAACGCCGCCTCCTGGGTCCATCGCCACTGCTTCCACCTCGTCACTCGCCACGCGTCGCGCGCGGCTCGTCCGCAGGGTATCCGCCGGGCGGCCCTTTGCCCGCATTGTTGCTCCGACCGGGTGTATCACCACTACGGACGGCGTGGGGGACCTCACCGGAGGCGTTCCTTGCCCGCGCAAGGAATGGACAATAAACTTGTATTGCACAAGTAATGGCGGAGGAGGGTCCGATGGGCTTCGACGACACCGACGACGTCCGGGTCGAGCTCATGCGCGAGCTGAAGACCGCGTCCCAGCTCCAGCACGCCTGGATCATGCAGGCCTGGCAGGACCAGCCGGGGCTGCACCCGGCGGCCGCGATGCTGCTGTCCGACCTGGCGAAGAACGGCGAGGCGCGGCCGTCCGAGCTGGCGAAACGCCGGTTCGTCGACCTCTCGGTGGTCAGCAGGCAGATCACCCAGCTCTCCGCCGCCGGGCTGGTCGACCGCCGTCCCGCGCCCGAGGACGGCCGGGCGTCGCTGGTGAGCGTGTCCGAGAAGGGCCGGGCCGAGCTCGCCCGCTGGCGCGCCAACTACCTCGAGTTCATGGAGAAGGCGCTCGGTGACTGGGACGACGAGCGTGTCACCGACCTCATCGGCCGGCTCGCCGAGATGAACGCCGACCTCCGTCGCGCCCTCGGCAGCGCCGCGTGTCTCGCTGACGCGACCAAGTGACCTCCGGTGAACCAGTCACACCCGGAGTGGCATTTTGCACTCCGGAAATTGTCCGTTCGGGCCTGACTCGGGGGTGCGCCCCAGGGTTACCTTCGGTGGGTGGCGCGTAGCCGGGTCGCACTGCTGTGCGCGTTGGGGGTCGACAACTTCGGCTCGGGTCTTTTCCTCCCGTTGGCCTTGGTCTACGTGACGCAGGTCGTCGGGGTGCCGCTCGCCGTGGCGGGCACCGCCGTCACGCTCGGCACCGTCGTCGGGCTCGTCGTGCCGCCGCTGGCCGGCCGGCTCGTGGACCGCGTCGGGCCGCGCGCGGTGGTGATCGGCGCCCAGCTGCTGCAGGCCGCGGGGGCGGGCGCGTACCTCGTCGCCGACAGCGTGGGCCTGGTGGTCGCCGCCGCCGTGCTGCTCGCCTCCGGGCAGCAGCTGTTCTACAGCTCGTTGTTCGTGCTCATCGCCGACGTCGCGGGTGACGTCCCGAAGGATCGGCCGTTCGCCGAGGCGGGGATGGTGCGGGCCGGCTGCTTCGGCCTCGGCGGGCTCGTCGCGGGCGCGCTGCTGACCTGGCTCGACGCGGCCGGGTACCGGATCGCGCTCCTGATGGACGTCGTGACGTTCCTCGTCGCCGCCCTGGTCCTCGCCGTGTCCGTCCGGCTCGCGCGGCCGCACGAGCCGCAGCGCGAACGGTCCGTCAAGGTGCTGCGCGACCGGCCGTACCTCGCCCTGATCCTCTTCAGCGCCCTGTTCGGCCTCTCCCTCGAGTTCTTCCTGATCGGCACGCCGGTGTTCGTGCTCGACCGGATGCACGGCCCGGCCTGGCTGCCCGGCGCGATCCTCGCCCTGCTGACCGTGGTGACCAGCCTCGGCGGCACGCTCGCGCTCCGGCTCACGGCGAAGCTGACGCGGATCGCCGCGATGCGGGCGGGCTCGGCGTTGTTCGCCGCGTGGTGCCTGGTCAGCCTGGGGGTGCTGCTCGTGCCGGACGGCTGGCGCGTCGCCTACCTGCTGGTGACGACGCTGGTGTTCGCCGCGGGTGACCTCGTGTTCGGGCCGCGGTCGGGCGCGCTGGCCGAGGCCGCGGCACCTCCGGTCGCCCGCGGGCGTTATCTGGCTGCGTACCAGTACGCGTTCACGGTGGCGCAGGTGCTCGCGCCCGCCGTGGTCGCGTTGTTTTCGGTGGCCGACTGGTTACCCTGGGTGCTGGTCGGGGCGTGTGCCGGCCTCGCCGTGGCCGGGCTCGGGATGCTCGGCACCCGGTTGCCGGCCGACGCTGTCGCACCCGGTCAGAGTTGAGCGGAACAGACTCAAGTTTTCGTGCGTTAAGGATAGTGTCAGGTCTCGGTCAGGCCTGTCACCAGGACTTTTGAGTTTCGAGCATGAGGTGAGGGATGGACGCTTTCAACCCGACCACGAAGACCCAGCAGGCGATCTCGTCCGCGGCGCAGGCGGCCACCATGGCCGGCAACCCGCACGTGTCGGCCGCCCACCTGCTGGGCGCCCTGCTGGCGCAGGGTGAGGGGCTGACCGCACCGCTGCTGACCGCGGTCGGGGCCGACCCGGGGGTGGTGCACAAGGAGCTCGAGCCGATCATCGCGGCGCTGCCGTCGGCGACCGGCGCGACCGTGTCGAGCCCGCAGTTCGACACCTTCGCCGTCAAGTCGCTGACGCACGCGCAGAAGCTGGCGACCGAGCTGGGCGACGAGTACGTCTCGACCGAGCACCTGCTCGTCGGGCTCGCGACCGAGGGCGGCCAGGTCGCCGACCTGCTCAAGCGCCACGGCGCGACGCCGGACGCGCTGCAGGAGGCGTTCGTCAAGGTCCGCGGCTCCGCCCGGATCACCAGCGAGGACCCGGAGAGCACGTTCAAGGCGCTCGAGAAGTACGGCGTCGACCTCACCGCGCGCGCCCGCAACGGCGAGCTCGACCCGGTCATCGGGCGGGACACCGAGATCCGCCGCGTGGTGCAGGTGCTGTCGCGGCGCACGAAGAACAACCCGGTCCTGATCGGCGAGCCCGGCGTCGGCAAGACGGCGATCGTCGAAGGGCTGGCCCAGCGGATCGTCGCCGGGGACGTGCCCGAGTCGCTGCGCGGCAAGCGCGTCGTCGCCCTCGACCTGGGGTCGATGGTGGCCGGCGCGAAGTTCCGCGGCGAGTTCGAAGAGCGGCTCAAGGCCGTGCTCAAGGAGATCACCGACTCCGCGGGCGAGGTCGTCACCTTCATCGACGAGCTGCACACGATCGTCGGCGCCGGCGCGACCGGCGAGGGCGCGATGGACGCCGGCAACATGATCAAGCCGATGCTCGCCCGCGGTGAGCTGCGGATGGTCGGCGCGACTACGCTCGACGAGTACCGCCAGCACATCGAGAAGGACGCCGCTCTGGAGCGGCGCTTCCAGCAGGTGCTGGTCGGCGAGCCGTCGCCCGAAGACACCATCGCGATCCTGCGCGGGCTGAAGGAGCGTTACGAGGTCCACCACGGTGTCCGGATCACGGACGCCGCGCTGGTCGCCGCCGCGACGCTGTCCGACCGCTACATCACCGCGCGCTTCCTGCCGGACAAGGCCATCGACCTGGTCGACGAGGCCGCGTCCAAGCTGCGCATGGAGATCGACTCGCGGCCGGTGGAGATCGACGAAGTCGAGCGCGCCGTCCGGCGGCTCGAGATCGAGGAGATGGCGCTCGCCAAGGAGAGCGACGCGGCTTCGAAGGATCGGCTGTCCGCGTTGCGCGCCGAGCTGGCCGAGAAGCGCGAGACGCTGACCGCGTTGACCGCGCGCTGGCAGAACGAGAAGGGCTCCATCGAGAAGGTCCGCGAGCTGAAGGAAGAGCTCGAGCAGCTGCGTGGCGAGTCCGAACGCGCCGAGCGCGACGGTGACCTGGGCAAGGCCGCCGAGCTGCGCTACGGCCGGATCCCGGCGCTGGAGAAGGAGTTCGAAGCGGCCACCGCGGCGAACGAGGCCAGCCAGCAGAACGTCATGCTGAAGGAAGAGGTGGGCGCGGACGACGTCGCCGACGTCGTGAGCGCGTGGACCGGCATCCCGGCCGGCCGGCTGCTCGAAGGCGAGACCGGCAAGCTGCTCCGGATGGAGGAGGAGCTGGGCCGCCGGGTCATCGGGCAGGCCGAGGCCGTGCAGGTCGTGTCCGACGCGGTGCGCCGCGCCCGGGCCGGCGTCGCCGACCCCGACCGGCCGACCGGCTCGTTCCTGTTCCTCGGCCCGACCGGCGTCGGCAAGACCGAGCTGGCCAAGGCGCTGGCGGAGTTCCTGTTCGACGACGAGCGGGCGATCCAGCGGATCGACATGAGCGAGTACGCCGAGAAGCACTCGGTGGCGCGCCTGGTCGGCGCCCCGCCGGGCTACGTCGGGTACGACCAGGGCGGGCAGCTGACCGAGGCCGTCCGGCGCCGGCCGTACTCGGTGGTGCTGCTCGACGAGGTCGAGAAGGCCCACCCGGACGTCTTCGACGTGCTGCTGCAGGTCCTCGACGACGGGCGGCTGACCGACGGCCAGGGCCGGACGGTGGACTTCCGGAACACCATCCTGATCCTGACGTCCAACCTCGGCTCGCAGGCCATCGCTGACCCGTCGCTCGACGAGCGGCAGCGGCGGGACGCGGTGCTGCAGGTGGTCCAGCGGCAGTTCAAGCCGGAGTTCCTCAACCGGCTCGACGACATCGTGGTGTTCCACGCGCTCGGCACCGAGCAGCTGACGTCCATTGTGGACATCCAGGTGGCGCGCCTGGCGGCCCGGCTGGCCCAGCGGCGCCTGAGCCTCGACGTCACCGAAGGCGCCCGCGAGTGGCTCGCGCTCAACGGTTTCGACCCGATCTACGGCGCCCGCCCGCTCCGGCGGCTGGTCCAGTCGGCGATCGGCGACAAGCTGGCCAAGGAGCTGCTGTCCGGCGAAATTCGCGACGGCGACACGGTCCGGGTCGACATCCCGGACCTGGAAGCGGGCGACGCGTTGACGGTCACCCGCGTCTGAGATTCACCAGGCCAACCGGCGCTCGTCTTCGCAGACGGCGCCGGTTGGCCCGTTTTCGTCCACAGTGGCCAGCCGGATGGCCACTTCGGCGCCTTCGTCGGGGGTGCGGGTGCCGCGGAAGCCGTTGAAGTCCGTGGCGACGTGACCGGGGGCGGCGCCGTTCACCTTGATCTTCGTGTCCGCGAGCTCGCGCGCGTAGTGGACGGTCAGCGCGTTGAGCGCGGTCTTCGAGGACGAGTAAGGCATGGACGGCTGACCCGCCCAGGCGCCTTCTTCGCCGAGGGAGCCGCGTTTGCTGGTCACGTTCACGATCCGGCCCGCGGGTGAGCGCCGCAGCAGTGGCAGGAACGCGTTGGTCACGCGGACGACCGCGAACACGTTGGTCTCGTAAACCCGGCGCAGCGTTTCCGCGGACTCTTCCGACGGCTTCCCGTAGCCGCCCGCGCTGATCCCCGCGTTGTTCACCAGCACGTCCAGTTCACCGATCTCCGCCACGGCGTTTTCGACGTCCTCGTCGGAAAGGACGTCGAGCCGGACGAAGCGCGCCCCGACCTCCTCGGCGGCGGCTTTCCCGCGCCGGTCGTCGCGCGCTCCCAAGTAGACGGTGAATCCCCGCCGGACGAGCCCGGCCGCGATCGCCTTGCCGATGCCCTTGTTGCCGCCCGTCACCAATGCTGTTGTCATGACAACAGCGTACGCCGAAGTTTGTTGTCATGACAACAGCGCCGTAGAGTGCAGCTCGTGGAGCGGCTGAGCAAGGACGACCAGGCGTTGTGGCACGCGTGGAAGCGCGCGGCCGAAACCGTGCGCGCGCGGGTCGTCGAAGACGTCGCCGCCGCGACCGGACTGTCCGATCCGGACTTCGGCGTGCTCACCCGCGTCGCCGAAGACGGGCGGGGGCGGCTGCGGCAGAACCTGCTCGCCGACTCCATGGGCTGGCATCGCAGCCGGTTGTCGCACCACCTGACCCGCATGGAGCAGCGGGGCCTGGTGACGCGGCGGGCCGTCGACGGCGGGGTCGAAGTGCTCATCACCGAGGCCGGCCGCGTGGAGGTCGCGCGGGCGCGGCCGGTGCACGCCGCCGCCGTGCGGGCCCACCTGGTCGAACCGCTGGGAAAAGCCGGCCGCGCCACGTTCCTCGCCGGTCTTGAAGCCCTGGCCGAATCGCGCGATTAGACGATTTGTCGACCCGGCAGCGGCTAAATGGTCCGAACGGGCCCGGCGACACGGGTACCGGCGATCATCTCTTCGGCGTAGCAGGCGATACCCTCACCGTCGTGGGTATTCCGGCGTGGATCTGGTTCGTCATCGCGGCCGTCGCCCTGGTGGCGGGCCTCGGGCTGCTCGCGGCCGACCGGGCGAAGGAGGGCTCGCGCAACCGCGAGCGAATGCGCTGGGCGCAGTTGCGCGGCTGGCAGTTCGTCGAAGAGGACGAACGGCTGCCGCAGCAGTGGTCCGGCGGCGCGATCGGCTACTTCGGCGCGGACGCCGCCGTCAACGTCGTCGCGGGGTCGACCTTCACCTCCGACGGCCGCCGCCCGGTGTTCATCTTCGACATCGAGTCCGAGGGGCAGATCCCCGCGGTCGTCGTCGCCGTGCGCTGCAACAAGAAGCACAAGATCCCGATCGAGATGTGGCTGTCCAGCGTGCCGTTCCAGCGCGCCGACATGCCCGAGATGCTCGGCCCGATCGGCTCGCGCTACGCCTTCGCGGACGACGCCGACGGCGCCCGCGTCGTGATCACCCAGGAGCTCGTCGACGCCGCGGACCAGCTCGGCGGCGACGTCGGCGTGGCGTGGCTGGAGAACGAGTGGGTGCTCGCCAGCGTCGTCCCGACCGCCGGGCCGTCGCGGCTCGAGCGCCTGCTGCGCGACCTCGGGGAGATCGCGGACATCGTCGACCCGTTCGACGAGGACTACGACGCCGGCCGCCACCAGGCGAGCGCGCCGATCCCGTCCACCGGGAGCACTCCGCCGACCCCGGCCGCGGGGATCCCGGCCCAGCAGCCCCCCGCGGAGCCGCCGGCGTCGCAGGACTAGAGCACCTGCTGGTCCAGCACGCTGACCGCCAGGGTGCCGCGCAGTGACGTCGTGCCGCCCTGGACGTGGACCACGTGGTCGACGCCGAGGTCGCCGCTGAACGAGCCTGATGTCGTCTTGACCAGGCCGGATGCCGGGCCGAGCTGGCCGCCCAGCTCGTGCTTCTGCTCGACGTCGAGGACGCCGGTGAAGCTGCCGTGCTGCTCGGACGTCGCGCCGATCGCGCCCAGCGTGCCGAGGTCGACGCCCTGGCCCGCCGACCGGTGCACGCTCACCCCGCCGGTGGTGACGTCGACCTGCTCCGCGTTTTCGGTGAGCACGTCGACGCCGTTCGGCAGCCACACTCCGGTGTGGCGGGTCTCGGCCGCTCCGGCTTGCGTGAGGCGCTGTTCGCCGGTGGTGATCGTGGTCAGCTCGCCCAGGCGCAGCTCGCGCCCGTCGTGGTGGCGGTAGTCGATCGGCAGGGTGCTCTCGGCCGGGGCGGCGAGCGCGGTGGCGGGGGCCGCGAAGAGCAGGGCCACGGGCGCCGCGCCGGCGGCGACCATGGGCAGGTAGCCGCTCTTGCGCCTGCTGTGCTTACCCATGATCGGGACGATAACCCGAGGCCGAAACGGCTGCACCCCGAGGCCCTGACCACTGGGTATCGTTCACTCACATGACCACCACCGCTGTGATCACGGGAGCCACCGCGGGCATCGGCGCGCAGTTCGCGCGCACGCTCGCCGCCGAGAAGTACGACCTGGTGCTCGTCGCCCGGGACACCGCGCGCCTGGAGGCGTATGCCGCTGAGCTGCGGGAAAAGCACGGCGTTGCCGTCGAGGTGCTGCCCGCCGACCTGTCCGAAGTGGACGGACGAACCGCCGTCGAAGAGCGGCTCGCCGCCGGTCCGGTCGACCTGCTGGTGAACAACGCCGGGTTCGGGCTGAACGGCGACTTCTGGACCATCCCGCCGGACGCGCTGCAGCGCCAGCTCGACGTCAACGTCACCGCCGTGCTGCGGCTGACCCGCGCGGTGCTGCCCGGCATGATCGAGCGCGGCCACGGCGAGATCATCCAGGTCAGCAGCGTCGCGGGCTTCTTCAGCGGCCGCGGTTCGACCTACACGGCCAGCAAGAACTGGGTCACGTCGTTCACCGAAGGCATCGCCGCGTCGCTGCCGAAGGGTGTCCGGATGATGGCGCTGTGCCCGGGTTTCACCGCGACCGAGTTCCACGAGCGCGCGGGCATCGGCAAGCCCGGCCCGAAAATCGCCTGGCTGGGTGTCGAACAGGTGGTCGGCGAAGCGCTCGCGGACCTGCGCCGCGGCAAGGTGATCTCGGTGCCGAGCCTGCAGTACAAGGCCGTCGTCGCGATCGGTGGCCTGCTGCCCCGCGCGGTGCTGCGCCGGATCAGCGGTGGCCGCGGCCGGACCTGAGTAGGGCTGTCCCTACCCCGAAGACGCGCGTGCGCACCAGGGTCATCGAAGGGCTGTCTCCCTAGCGTTCTCCGCATGACGAATGAGGCGGTTCGGCTCGAGGCCGTGCGCAAGGAGTACAACGGCGTGGTCGCGCTGGACGGGGTCTCGATCTCGTTCCCGCGCGGCGGGTTCACCGCGGTGATGGGCCCGTCCGGCTCGGGCAAGAGCACCTTCCTCCACTGCGCGGCCGGCCTCGACCGGCCGACGGCGGGCCGGGTCGTGCTCGACGGCCAGGACCTCGACGGCAAGAGCGAGACCTACCTGACGAAGCTGCGGCGCGACCGCGTCGGCTTCGTCTTCCAGGCGTTCAACCTGCTCCCGGCGCTGACGGTCGAGCAGAACGTCGTGCTGCCGCTGCAGCTGGCCGGGAAGCGCCCGGACAAGCGGCTCGTGGCGCGGATCCTCACGCACGTCGGGCTCGACGGCCGCCGCAAGCACCTGCCCGGGCAGCTCTCCGGCGGGCAGGCGCAGCGCGTCGCGATCGCGCGGGCCCTGGTCACCGACCCGGCCGTGCTCTTCGCCGACGAGCCGACCGGCGCGCTCGACACCCGTACCGCCGCCGACGTGCTCGGCCTGCTGCGCGACTCCGTCCGGTCGTCCGGCCAGACGGTGATCATGGTGACGCACGACCCGGTCGCCGCGTCCTACGCCGACGAGGTCGTGTTCCTGGCCGACGGCCGGATCGCCGGCCGCCTCGCCCGGCCGACCGCGGAAGCCGTCGCCGAGCGGATGACCCACCTCGGCGCCTGGGGGCGGGTGGCGGCGTGATGTTCTCCCTCGCGATGCGGACCCTGCGCCTGCGCAAGGGCGGGCTCCTGGCGACGTTCGTCGCCGTGTTCTTCGGCGCGCTGATCGTCTCGGCGTGCGGTGGCCTGATGGAGACGGGCATCCGGTCCGAGACGCCGGTGCAGCGGCTGGCCGCGGCGCCGATCGTCGTCGGCGGGCAGCAGACGCTGGCGCTGCCGGAGGACGACCCGGCCACCCTCGACCCCGAGGACAAGCACAAGGTCGAGAACGCGACCCTGCCCGAGCGCGTCCGGGTCGACGCGGCGCTGGCCGACCGCCTGCGCGCGGTCCCGGGCGTCACGAACGTCGTCGGGGAGGTCAGTTTCCCGGCGCAGATCGGCACGGCGAGCGCGCTCGGGCACGCGTGGGACTCCGCCGTGCTCACGCCGTACACGCTGAAGGGCGAAGCGCCGAAGCCGGGCGAAGTCGTCGTCGACGCCGGGCTCGGGATCGCCGTCGGGGGCACGCTGCCGGTCGCGGCGCACGGTGTGGTCGGCCAGTACCGCGTCTCGGGGATCGCCAAAGCGCCGCAAGTCATGCGGGACTCGGCGCTGTTCTTCGCGCCTTCCGACGCGGAAAGGCTTTCGGGACACCCGGGAACGTTCGACACCATCGGTGTCTTCGGGGGTGACGTCGCCGCGGTGACGTCGGCGGTCGGCGACGCCGGGGTCGTGACAACCGGCGCCGACCGCGGGGTCCTGGAGTTCCCCGAGGTGAACCAGAGCGGCGAAAACCTGATCGTCCTGGCCGCCGTCTCCGGTGGGCTGTCGGCGATGGTGATGGTTTTTGTCGTAGCGGGCACGCTCTCGCTGTCGACCCAGCAGCGTCAGCGTGAGCTCGCGCTGCTGCGGGCGATCGGCACGACCCCGCGCCAGCTGCGGCGGATGGTGCTCGGTGAGGCGCTGGTGGTCGGGCTGCTGGCGGTCGCGGCCGCGGTGGTGCTCGGCCCGGTGCTGGGGAACTGGCTGTTCGGCCGGCTCGCGGCCAACCACGTGGTTTCCGAGGTGCTGCGGTACGAGCAGGGCTGGCTGCCGGCGACGGTGGCCGCGGGCGCGTCGCTGCTGGCCACCGTGGCCGCGGCCTTCGTCGCCGGCCGCCGCGCCTCGAAGGTCCGCCCGACCGAGGCGCTCGCCGAGGCCGCCGTCGAGCGGCGCTGGCTGACGCCGATCCGGCTGGTCACCGCGGTCCTGTGCTTTGCCGGCGGGACGGCGCTGGCCATCGTCACGGTCGCCGTGATGACCGGCCCGGTCGCGGCCAGCACGGCCGGCCCGGCGGTGATGCTGTGGGCGTTCGGCCTCGCGGCGATCAGCCCCGGCGTCACGAAGGTGATGGCGATGCTGCTGCGCTGGCCGGTCCAGGCCTTCAGCGGTGTCACGGGCCGGGTCGCGCTGCTCAACACGCGCGTCGGCGCGGTCCGGACGGCCGGCGCGGTCACCCCGATCATGCTCGCGGTCGGCATCGCGACCGCCAACATCTACCTGCAGACCACGCAGGAAGCCGTCTCGAACGAGGCGTACACCGCGGACCTGCGCGCGGACGCCGTGGTGGCCGGCCCGGGCGGGCTCGACCCGTCGGTGCTGGGGCGCGTGCGCTCGGCGCCGGGTGTTGCGGGCGCTTCGGAGTACGTCACGAGCACGGTGTTCGTCGAAAAGCCGTACGACTCGAACAACGACCAGGACGGCTGGCCCGCGCTCGGTGTCAGCGAGCTGACCGGGACCGCCGTCGAGGTGCCGACGACGCTCGGCCGCCAGGTCGGCGACACCCTGTCGCTGCGGCTCGGCGACGGCGCGCCGGTGGACGTGCGGGTGTCCGCCGTCGTGAGCCAGCGGCCCGGGTTCGAACGGCTCGTGCTGCCCGCGTCGCTGCTGGCCCCGCACACGACAACCGGCCTCGCGCCGCAGCTGCTGGTCCGCGCCGCTCCCGGCGTCGACACGGCGACGCTGACTTCGCACCTTCGCGAGGCGACAGCGGGGTTGCCGGTGCAGGTCGGCGACCGCGACGACCTCATCGCGGCGCACGCCAAGGGCAACGAGATCGGCGCCTGGGTCAACTACCTGCTCGTCGGGATGATCATCGCGTACACGGTGATTTCGGTGGTGAACACGCTCGTGATGGCCACCGGCAAGCGACGCCGTGAGTTCGGCCTGCAGCGGCTGAGCGGGTTCACCCGCGGCCAGGTGCTGCGGATGGCCGGGGTCGAGGGCGGGCTGATCGCGACCATCGCGGTCCTGCTCGGCACGGCGACGGCGGCGGGCGCGATCGTGCCGTTCTGCCTGGTCGTGACCGGCACGGTGCTGCCGTCCGGGCCACTGGCGGTCTACCTGGTGGTGCTCGCGCTCGCCGTAACCCTCTCGCTGGTGGCGATCCTGGTCCCGGCCTGGGCGGCGACCCGCGGGCGTGCGGTCGACGCCACATCCATCGGGGAGTGACGACGGCCGTGTGTAAGACTCTCGGCCGTGGCGAACCCCGGGTTGGATCAAGCGGCGAAACTCGAACTGGCCAGGCTGGTCACCGATCTTTCCGTGGTGCACGGAAAAGTGACCCTGGCGTCCGGCAAGGAAGCCGACTACTACATCGACCTCCGGCGGGCGACGCTGCACCACGCGGCCGCGCCGCTGATCGGCAAGCTCCTGCGCCAGCTCACGGCGGACTGGGACTACGTGGCGGCCGGCGGCCTGACGCTCGGCGCCGACCCGGTGGCGCTGGCGATGCTGCACTCGGCGGCCACCGACGGGGTGGTGCTCGACGCGTTCGTGGTCCGGAAGTCCGTCAAGGAACACGGGATGCAGCGCCGCATCGAGGGCATGGAGGTCCGCGGGCAGCGGGTGCTGGCGGTGGAGGACACCTCCACGACCGGCGGCAGTGTGCTCGACGCCGTCGCGGCTCTGCGTGAAGCGGGCGCGAACGTGATCGGCGTGGTCACGGTCGTCGACCGCGACACCGGGGCGCGGGAGGCCATCGAGAAGGAAGGCCTCGAGTACCGCTACGTCCTCGGCAAGGACGACCTCGGCCTGGACTGACCCACGCTGTCGTGGGGGGGGGGGGGGGGTTTCCCCCCCCCCCCCCCCCCCCCCCCGCGGGGGGGGGGGGGGTTGTTGGGTGGTTGGGGTATGGTTTGCCTCTTCTCCCAAATCATGGCGGTGTCCTTTCTTTTCGCT
>NZ_JBVJON010000001.1:401879-440836 GCF_055583145.1 Amycolatopsis sp. NPDC104819
GCCTCTACCTCCCCCTCCCCCCCTCGACCCCACCCCCCCCCCCCCCTCCCCCCCCCCCTGCCCCCCCCCCCCCCCCCCCCCCCCCCCCCCCCCCCCCCCCCCCCCCGGGCCGGGTCACTTCTTGAACAGGTCCTTCGCCGCGTCCTTGACGTTCTCCACGGCGCCCTTGAGCCCGGCCTTCGCCTGGTCGGCCTGGCCCTCGGCCTGCAGCTGCTCGTCGCCGGTCGCCTTTCCGGCCGTCTCCTTGGCCTTGCCACCCAGCTCTTCGGCCTTGTTGCCGATCTTGTCGCCCAGCGACATGGGGCACCTCCTCCTCCGGCGGCGCCCCGGCGGGGCGCGCTCGTGCCGGAAGGACCACCGAGGCGCGTGATCGTCACGGACTCGCCCCGGTGACCACCGTCACCCACAATCAAGCCGTGACGTTTTCCGGCTCCCCGTGTCCTCTGTCCGAGGAGGTGCCGTGACGACCACCGCCACGCCGCTCGACGACGCGACCCTCGTGGGCCGCGCGCGGGACGGCGACGTCCGGGCGTACGAGCAGCTCGTGCTGCGCTACCAGGGCCCGATGTTCCGGCTCGCGGTGAAGATGCTCGCCCACCGCGGCGACGCCGAGGACGTCGTGCAGGAGGTGTTCCTCAACGCCTGGCGCAAGCTCGACCAGCTCGGCGAGGACGCGGCCTTCGTCGGCTGGCTCTACCGGGCCACCACGAACCGCTGCCTCAACACGATCCGGGCGCGGCGGCCGCAGGCCGACGTCGACCTGGACACGGCCGAGTCGCCGCGGGCGGACCTCCAGCCGGAGCGGGCCGCGCAGGTGAGTGGCCAGCTCGCGGCGTTGAACGCGGCACTGGCCGAGCTCACGCCCGAGCAGCGGGCGTGCTGGCTGCTGCGGGAAGTGCACGGCCGGTCCTACGAAGAGATCGGCGAAGTCGTCGGCGCGAACACGACCGCGGTCCGCGGCCGGATCGCGCGGGCGCGGGCCCAGCTGGCGGAGGTGATGAAGCCATGGCGATGACGGACTACGAGCTGCCCTGCGAACGGGATGTCGAGCAGGTTTGGGAGCGACTGGACGCGGTCGGCGCCGGGCTGGCCGACGAGCACGAGCTGACCTGCCCGCACTGCCGCGCCGCGCGCGAAAGCCTGCTGGCGCTGCGTGAGGCCACGACGGAACTGGCTCTCGAGGACGACGTGCCGTCGCCCGACCTGTTCGGCCGGATCATGTCGGCGGTGCGGGCCGAGGTGCGGCGCGACCGGATGGTGTGGCTGCCGACCCCGGAACCCGGGTTCGTCGAGATCAGCGAGCAGGCGGTGGCGGCGGTGCTGCGCTACGCGGCGGACACCGTCGACGGCGTCCGCGCGCGACGCTGCCGGGTGCGCACCGGCGCCGACGGCGTGGTCGAAGTCGACCTCACCCTCGCGGTGAGTTTGCGGAACGCTACCGGCGGTGAAGCGTTGGCGAAGGTGCGGGAGCGGGTGACCGCGGCGGCCGCGGCCCGGGTGGGCCTGACGCTGGCGAAGCTCGACCTGCTGGTCGACGACGTTTACGAAGTTCACGGGGAGCCAGGGGAATGAGCGTGGAGTACGTCATCGCCGATCCGGTGATCGCCAGCGTGGCGGCGAGGGCGGCGATCACCACGCCCGGCGTGGTGCGGCTCGAGCCTGGCCTGCGTGGCCTGGTGACGGCGTGGACGCGGGCGGCCCGCCAACGCTGGAAGGGCCTCGACCCGGCCCCGGCGGACGGCATCCGCGTCCGCACGGCCGACGGCCGGGTGAGCGTGCAGATCGACCTGGTGACGGCGTCCGCGGACCAGGCCGGGGCGGTGGGCCGGGCGGTCCAGCGCGCGGTCGGGCGGTACGTGGCCGAGCAGACCGGGCTGGCCGTCGACGAGGTCTCGGTGTCCATCATGGACATCGAGCCGGCGCCCCGGTGACCGCGCGCGAAGCCGTCGAGAAGATCGTCGGCGCACTGTCGGGGGTGGACGGCCTGCGGCCGGCGACCCCGGTGTCCCCCGAGACGACGTGGCTGCCGGTGGACTGGGAAGGGATGGCGGTCGACCTGACACCGGAACTGGTGCAGATCCGCCTGATCGCGACCCGGCTGCCGATCCCGCCGTTGCTGGACCTGGCCGCGGAGCTCGTGCGGCCGGTGCTGGCGGGGACGGAGTGGTCGCAGGCCAAGCTGCGCTTGGTCGTCACGGACATCGACGGCGCCGCCTTCGTCTGAAGCCGAGAGTCACATCACACGATCGAGCGAGTGACGTTTTCCCTCCCGCTGGGTCCTTACCTACACACGAGGCAGAAAGCCTTGAGGGACAGGACATCCGGGAGGACCCCATGACCGCGACCGCCGAGAAGAACACCGTGGCCACCAAGGCCGAGACGGCTCTCGCCAGCACGCAGGGCACCACGACCATCGCCGACACCGTGGTCCAGAAGATCGCCGGGCTCGCCGCGCGTGAGGTCGCCGGTGTCCACGCTCTCGGTGGTGGCGCGGCTCGGGCGCTGAGCGCCATCCGCGACCGCATCCCGGGTGCGTCCGCCAGTGCCGGCCAGGGCGTGTCGGTCGAGGTCGGGGAGAAGCAGGCCGCCGTCGACCTGCAGATCCTCGTCGAGTACGGCGTGTCCATCGCGGACCTCGCACGGGCGGTGCGCCGCAACGTGATCACCGCGATCGAGCAGATGACCGGGCTGGAGGTCGTCGAGGTGAACATCAACGTCAACGACGTCCACATCCCCGGGGATGACGAAGAGCCCACCACCAGCGACCGGGTGCAGTGACGATGAACGCGACGCTGCTCGGCCTGCTTTACGGTCTGGCGCTGGGTTTCGCCGCCGGTTTCGGCGGGTTCGGCGCGTTCATCGCGGTGCTGGTGCTCGGCGGGCTCGGCCTGCTGGCCGGCCGCTGGCTCGACGGCAAGCTCGACCTCTCGGCGCTCGTCGGCGCCGCGCGCGATCGGAGGTGACGCGTGGAACGCGGAGTGACCACTGTGGACCCGCGGGCGGTGCGGCGGATCGCCGCGCGCGCCGCCCGCGAGGTGGACGGCGTCGCGGGGGACGTCACCGCCGAGGCCACAGTGGACGGTTCATCGGCCACAGTGGACGTCCGGCTCCCGCTCGCCTACCCGGCCCCGATCACGGCGACCGTCGAGAAGGTCCGGGCGCACCTGCTCGGCCGCACGACGGAGCTGACCGGGCTCACCACGAGCCGGGTGGACATCACGGTCGCGCTCGCGCGGCCGGAGCAGCCCCGTCGGAGGGTCCAGTGAGGCGGCCCAGGCGGAGCGTGCCCGCGGTCCTGACGGCGCTGGTCCTGCTCGCGGCGTGCGCGCTCGTCGTGACGGCGCTGGTCCAGCGCCTCCTCGGCGAGCGGCCGCTCGTGTCCTACGACGCGGTCGCCGCCCGCGTGCACGAGACCTCCTGGAACGAACTGCCCGTGCTCGTCGGGGGCGGGGCAGCGGTTCTGGCGGGACTCGTGCTGCTGGCGGCGGCCGTGCTCCGCGGGCGGCCGTTGGTGGTGCCGCTGGTCGCGGCGCCGGGATTCGCCACGGGGACTTCACGCCACGGCTTGCGCACGTCGTTGCGAGCCACGGCGGCCGGGGTGGACGGCGTCTCGTCGGCCGCGCTGAAGCTGGGACGGCGGAAGGTGAAGGTGCGGGTGAAGACCAACCGGACGAACCGGGACGGCCTGGCGGAAGCGGTCGACGCCGCGGTGTGGCAGAGGCTGGACGACGTCGGGCTGGCCCGGCCGCCGAAGGTGCGAGTCCGAGTGAGGGGAACACGATGAACCGGCCCGCCGCTCTCAACCGGACTCTCCTCGCGCTGATCGGCCTGCTCCTGCTCGCCGCGGGTGGCTTCGCGCTGGCGACCCACTTCGGCCGTCTCCACGTCCTCGACCCCGCCGCGCCCCTCGTGCCCGGCAACGCACCCCCGCCGACCTGGGTGTTCTGGGTGGCGATCGCCGTCGCGGTCGTCCTCGGGCTGCTGTGCCTGCGATGGCTGGCCGCGCAGGCGTTCCGGCGGCCGAAGTCCGTCGCCTGGCGGTCGGAGGACCCCGCCGGGGACACCGTGCTCGACTCCGCCACCGCGGCCGCGCCCCTGGCCGAGGACGTCGAGACCTACGAAGGCGTCCGGTCCGCGTCGGCCTGGCTGTCGGGGACGCGGGACGCGCCTGAGCTGCTGCTGGTCGTCACGACGGACCGCGACGCCGGCGCCACCGCCGTCCGGGAGCGGATCGCCGAGCACGCCGTCCCCCGGCTCAAGCAGGCCCTGGAGGTCGACGAGCTTCCGGTCCGGCTGGAAATTCGGCTGACGGCGAAATCCGGGGTCCGGGCGCGGTGAGCCGGGCGTAGCGTCGCCCGGTATGGAAGAGCCCCGTGAGCCGCCGCGGCCGTCCGATCCGAACCGGAAGAAACCGGACGGCGCGCCCGACCAGTACCCACACGAGGAACCGACCACCTATCCCGCCAAGCGGCCGCCGGAATTTCCACCGGGCGTAACGCCTCCGTCACCGCCCAGGTGAAGAAGTTGCTCCGGTGGGTTGAACATCACAGCTCTGGGCATCCTGGAGGGCGGCCGATCTCGATCAGCGGAGTAAAGTCGCTGGTAGGGGGTTCGGTGAAGGGGGCGTGTGGTGGCGAAGTTCCTGGCCGAAGTGACCGTCGCGGTGCACATGCTCGCGCTCCTGCTCATCGGGTTCGGCGGGTTCATCGCCTGGCGCTGGCCGAAGCTGATCTTCGTCCACATGTTCGCGGCGGCCTGGGGCATCCTCGTCAACGTGACTCCGGTGCCGTGCCCGTTCACCGCGCTGGAGAACTTCTTCCGCCACCAGCAGGGCCTCGGTGACCTGCCCGGCGGCTTCAACGCGTACTACCTGTACGACACGGTCTTCCCCCGGTCGTGGCTGCCGGCGATCGGCATCATCGCGATCGCCGTGGTCGCCTACTCCTACGTCGGCGTCTACCAGCGCTGGCGCCACCGCCACCACCCCGAAGACACCCAGCCCCGCGCGGTCCACCTCGGCTGAGGCACTATCAGCGCATGGAACGTGTGCTCGGCATCGGTGGTTACTTCCTCCGCGCCGCGGACCCGGCGGCCCTGGGCGCCTGGTACCGCGACTGCCTCGGCCTCGACGCCGACGAACACGGCCTGTGGCAGCAGGCGGCGGGCCCGACGGTCTTCGCGCCGTTCGAAGCCGGCACCGACTACTTCGGCTCGCCCACGCAGCAGACCATGCTGAACTTCCGGGTCCGCGACCTCGACGCGATGCTCGCCCAGCTGCGCGCCCAGGGCGCTGACGTCACCGAGGAGACGCAGGACATGGCCGGGGTCGGCCGGTTCGGCTGGGTCACCGATCCCGAGGGCAACCGCATCGAGCTTTGGCAGTCCGCCTAGAGCCGCGGCCGCGGGTGGGGCGACAATCGACGCTGTGAGCGCATCGCACGACGCCGGACCCACCGAGTGGGTGAGCCGCGAAGAGGTCGGCGTCGGTCCGTGGCCGGGTGAGTGGCCGTCCGACGAGCGGTACGACCCGGACCTGCTGCGGGACGGCGACCGCCGCAACGTCGTCGACGCCTACCGCTACTGGCGGCGCGAAGCAATCGTGTCCGATGTGGACAGCCGGCGGCACTCGTTCCACGTCGCCATCGAGAACTTCCAGCACGACCACAACATCGGCACGGTGGTCCGCACGGCCAACGCGTTCGCCGCGGCCGAGGTGCACATCGTCGGCCGCCGCCGCTGGAACCGGCGCGGCGCCATGGTGACCGACCGCTACCAGCACCTCCGCCACCACGACGACGTCGACGGGCTGCTCGCCTTCGCCGCGGAAAACAGCCTCGCTCTCGTCGCGGTCGACAACACGCCCGGTTCGCAGCCGGTCGAGACGGCCGAAATCCCGCGCGACTGCGTCCTGCTGTTCGGTCAGGAAGGGCCAGGGCTGTCGGCGGGCGCGCAGGAAGCAGCGTCCCTGGTCGTGTCGATCGCCCAGTTCGGCACCACCCGCTCGATCAACGCCGGGGTCGCGGCCGGGATCGTCATGCACGCCTGGGTCCGGCAGCACGCCGACCTGACCACCGCCTGGTGACTGCCGGCGCGACCTCGACCGGGATGCCGTTCAGCACCGACGTCCCGGACGGCACGTCCAGCAGCGTCTCGTCGGCGACCAGGTTCGAGTTGACGCCGGGGTTCGCGCGCGCCACCCGGGTGCGCGAGCCGTCGACGTCGTGGCCCCAGCCGTGCGGGATGCTGACCACGCCTTCGCGGACCTCGTCGGTCACCTCGACCGGCACTTCCAGCTTGCCGGCGCGGGAAGTCACCGACGCGAGCGCGCCGTCGGTGAGGCCCAGCCGCGTCGCGTCGGCCGGGTGCACCTGCACCGTGCACCGGTTGCCGCCGCGGACCAGCGGTTTCAGGTTGTGCATCCAGGAGTTGTTCGAGCTCAGGTGCCGTCGCCCGATCAGCACAAGACCGTCCTCTTCGGGCTTGGCGAGCTCGGCGCGCAGCCTCGGGACGTCCGCGACGATCGTCTCCGGCGCCAGCTCGATCCGTCCGGACGCCGTGCACAGCACCTCCGGGATCCGCGGCTTCAGCGGCCCGAAGTCCATCCCGTGCGGCGCGGCTTCGAGGTCGGCCAGCGTGACGTCGTAGGGCCCGGCGCGCAGCATCAGGTCGACCAGCCGCGCGGGGCCGGTGCGGTCGTGGGTGACCTCGAGCTTGGCGCGGCGCGCGACGTCCGCGGCGACGAAGTCGTCGAGCCCCTCGACGTCCGCTTCGGGGCCCTGACCGGTGACGATGCCGGTGAGCCGCAGCATCGTCTCCCACTCCTGCGGCAGTTTCGACGGCAGTGTCGCCGGGGTCCAGTTGGCGACGTTGCGCACCGAGAGCTGGTAGAAGGCCAGGTCGAAGTGCGGCCGTTCGAGCGGCGACGGCCCGGGCAGGATGACGTCCGCCTGGCGTGACGTCTCGTTCAGGTAGACGTCGACGGAGATCATGAAGTCGAGCTTTTTCAGCGCTTCGCTCAGGCGCCCGGCGTTCGGCGTGCTCAGGCACGGGTTGCCGCTGACGGTGATCAGCGCGCGGACCTGGCCCTCGCCCGGAGTTTCGATCTCGTCGGCGAGCGTCGCGACCGGCAGCTCGCCGACCACCTCGGGGTACCCGCGCACGCGGCTGTGCCAGCGGCCGACGGCGAACGGGCGCCGGTTGCCGGTGGGCTGGCACGCGGCCAGCGGGAACATCGCGCCGCCCGGCTCGTCGAGGTTGCCGGTGAGCACGTTGAGGACGTCGACCAGCCAGCTCGCGACCGTGCCGAACCGCTGGGTCGTGGTGCCGATCCGGCCGTAGACGACGGCGTTTTCGGTGGCGAGTTCGAGCGCCATCCGGCGGATCTCGGCGGCGGGGATGCCGGTGCGCGGCGCGACGGCTTCCGGGGTGAACGGGCGGGCCAGCGTGCGGACGTCGTCGAGGCCGTTGAGGTGGGGTTCGAGCCGGCCGGGGCGTACCCGGTTTTCCGCGAACAGGACGTTGACCAGCGCGAACAGCAGCAGCGCGTCGGTGCCGGGCCGGATGGCGTGGTGCTCGTCGGCGAACTGCGCGGTGCGCGTGCGGCGTGGGTCGACCACGACGATCTTGCCGCCGCGGTCGCGGATCCCGCGCAGCCGGCCGCGGACGTCCGGCGCGGTCATCAGGCTGCCGTTCGAGACGAGCGGGTTGGCGCCGAGGATCAGCAGGTGCCGCGTGCGGTCGAGGTCGGGCACGGGGATGGCGAGCGGGTCGCCGAACATCGTGCCGGAGGAGTAGTGCTTCGGCAGCTGGTCGACCGACGTCGCGCTGTAGAAGTTCTTGGTGCCCAAGGCTTTGTAGAGCACGCGGCCGTAGAGCGTGAGCGCGATGTTGTGCACACCGGGGTTGCCCGCGTACACGGCGACGGCGTCCCGGCCGTGCTCCTCGAGGATCGGCGGGAGGCGCCGGTCGATCTCGTCGTAGGCCTCCTGCCAGCTGACCTCGACGAACTCGCCGTCGCGCTTGAGCAGCGGCGCGGTCAGCCGATCGGGGTCGTGGTGCAGCGCCCCGAGCGACGCTCCCTTCGGACAGATGTAACCCTTCGAGAAGACGTCGTTGTCGTCGCCCTTCACGCGCGTGACCTGCTGGTTCTCGTCGAGCGTCACCTCGAGCCCGCAGGTCGCTTCGCACAGCGGGCAGGTGACGTGGGACGTGGTCATAACAGCTGAACATACCGAGCGGTATGTCGGTGGGCAAGGCAAGATTGCGCTATGGACGTCTCAGCCGCCGAACGCGCGGTGACCGCCCGCCACCTGCGCCGCGTCTGGGCGCTCCCGGCGACGGTGCTGGGCCGCAGCGGCTGGCCCGCTTCGGCCGGGCAGCGGGTGCACTGGCATTGGAACTACTGGTGGCAGGCGCACCTGCTGGACACCCTCGTGGACGCGCAGCTGCGTTCGCCCACTGCGTCGCGCCTGGCGGTGATCCGGTCGTTCGTGCGTTCCGTGCGGTTGCGCAACTTCGGCCGCTGGACCAACGACTACTACGACGACATCGCGTGGCTCGGCCTTGCGCTGCAACGGGTCCAGCACCTCGGAATCGACGTCGGCCCGGCCCTGGCGGCCATCGACACCCAGCTGCTGTCCGGCTGGACCGAGGCGGCGGGCGGCGGAATCTGGTGGCGCCGCGGCGACGACTTCAAGAACACCCCGGCCAACGGCCCGGCGGCGATCTTTCACGCGCGGTCGGGCAACCTGTCCCGCGCCCGCGAGATGACCGCGTGGCTGACGTCCACTTTGGTCGATCCTGCGTCCGGCCTGGTCTGGGACGGCATCCACGCGGACACGGGCGAGCTGGTGAAGCACATTTACACGTACTGCCAAGGGGTTTACCTCGGAGCGTGCCTGGAACTGTCCGAACTGGACAATGCGGCGCGCACGGTGCGAGCGGTGGCCGAGCACTGCGCACCGGGTGGCGTGATCCGCGGCCAGAGCGGCGGAGACGGAGGATTGTTCGCGGCGATCTTGGCCCGGTACTTGGCGTTGGGGGCCGGAGTGTTGCCCGGCCCGGAGGCGGCGGTGGCTCGGTCGCTGGTGCTCCGCTCCGCCGAGGCGTGCTGGTCGGGAGCTGCGGAGGGGCTGGTGTTCAGCGCCTTCTGGGACCGCCCGGCACCGCCGTTGCCCTTGCCACCGGAGGCGCCTGAGCGAGACATGTCGGTACAGGTGGGCGGCTGGATGCTCCTGGAAGCCGCGGCGACGCTGACCTGAATCAGCCTTCGCCGGTCCGCGCGAGAAATTCGGTCGCGGATGTCTTGGCGGCCGCGACCGCGGATTGCTCGTCAGTCACACCACGAAGCACCCCGCGGTGGTCTCGCAGCCACCAGCCGTTCGCGGAATCGCGGAAGACGAGCGCGACGCGGAAGAGGTCACGGTCGAGAAGGTCCTCCCAGGAGGTCGCGGGTTCGCCCACGTGCGCCAACAGAGCTTTTTGGGCGCGAGGCAATTCGCGTGGCTGCGTGGGGCTGCCGAACGTGTAGTGGACTTCGCAGGTTCCTTCAGGGATCGTCAGGAACAACGTGAGGTTGTAGACCGGCAGGCCACTCGTGTTCGTCCACCGGACCGTCGGCAGGCTCGACTCCTTGTCGAGGGCGATCCAGGCCGCCACGGACTCCGCTTGCCTGCGTTGGTTTTCTTCGGCCCGACCTCGTTCCGCCGCGTCAAGCCGAGCCAGTTGCCGCTCTTGCTGCCGCGTCGTCCGGATGGCAGCACTCGCGGCGAAGGCCGCCGCCACCAGCGCACCGAGCGTGCCGAGGCTGGAGATGATCTCCGCGACAGATCCCCACTGCAAGGCGACCTCCACGAGTTGGCGCGAGCACGTCTCCTGCGGAGTCTGTCGCCGAGCGGCAGGCGTTACGGCGCTCGCCGAACTGTCACCAGACGTCGCCGGCTCGCCAGTCGGCGGTTAACTCGCCGTCCAGGTTCAAGTCGAGGGGTGTCCGGCCCGGGAACACGTACACGCTGTCGTCCTCCTCGGTGCGCTGGACCCCGCTCGGCGTCAACGCAAAGGTCGGCCCGCGCCACAGCTGCCAGCCGCGGCCCGCGTACAGCGGGGCCCCTGCCGACGACGCGCTCAACGCTCCCACCTCGTACCCCGGCAGCAGCTCCTCCATCACAACCATCAGCTCACTCGCGATCCCCCGCCGCCGGTGGGCGGGGTGGACCGCGACGCCCTCGACGTAGCCCGTGTTCAGGATGCGGCCGTCATGCATCAGGCGGCGTTGCACCAGGGACGCGTGGCCGACCAGCTCGGTGCCGGAGAACGCCAGCGCGTGCATTCCGCCGAGCGTGTTCTCCCAGCCCGGGAGGTCGAAGTCCCGGTAAGCGCCTTCGAGCAGGTCGCGAACCGCGCCGAACTCGGCGGGCGACAGCTGGGCGGTGTGCGCGAGTCGGATCACCGCACCCATCCTGCCGCTTCAGCAGCCGCAGGAGGCGCCGTGCAAAAACTTCGGCGTCAGGTGGACCGACTCCGGGGGCCGGTCCGGGTCCGCCATGCGGGACATCAGCAGCCGCACCGCTCGTTGGCCGATGTCCGCGACCGGCTGAGCCACCGTTGTCACCGCCGGGCTGACGCGGCGGGCCCACTCCATGTCGCCGTAGCCGACCACCGCCAGCTCCGAGCCGATGCGGATGCCGCGGCGGTGAGCCTCGTACTGGACGCCGACCAGCATCGACTCGTCCGCGACCACCAGCGCCGTCGGGGAGGGCCAGCCGTCGAGGAGCTTGGCCGTCGCGCGGGCCGCTCCGCCTGACGTCGACAAACCGCACTCCACCAGCTCGCGGTTGAACCGCAGGCCCGCCTGCTCCAGACCCAGCCGGTACCCGCGGACGCGCTCGCGGCTGATCTCCAGGCTCTCCTCACCCGAGATCAACCCGATCTTGCGGTGCCGCCCCGACGTCAGGTGCCGGACCAGCGACGCCACCGCGTGCACGTTCTCCGTGCCGACCTGGTCGACGTCGTTGCGCGCGGCGACGCGGTCGACCAGCACCGTCGGCACACCCATCCGGACCAGGCCGTTGACCACCGCTTCGTCGCCGGGGGACGGGACCAGCAGCACGCCGTCCACCAGGTCGGCCCGCAGCGCGCGCACGATGGCGGCCTCTTCGGTGACGCTGTCTTCGGTGTCGGCCAGCATGACGTCGCAGCCCGCCTGGGCGGCCGCGCCGCGGATCGAGCGCAGCAGCGCCCCTGAGTACGGGTTGGCGTGCACCCCCATGGCGACGCCGATCCGGTAGGTGACCGGGGGGTCCCACAACCGGAGCTCTGGCGAAAGTGCGGTCATCAGGCCTCGCAGACGCTCAGCCGAAAGGTATCCGCTGAACGCTCCGCGCGAGACCCCTATCCTGATTAATCACTGATGTGAGTGAACCGGCGGGCAGCCGCACGACTCACGGTGACGCAGGGTGGGCGCGAGCCGCACCGTCTCGGCCTTGCGGGCCGGGTCGTTGATCCGGGCCAGGAGCAGCCGCACGGCCTGCCGCCCGATCTCTTCGATCGGCTGGGCCATCGTGGTCAACGGCGGGTCGACCAGGTCCGCCCACTCGACGTCGTCGTAGACCACGACCGGCAGGTCACGCCCGATGCGCAGGCCCCGCCGGCGCGCCTCGTGCAGCACCCCGACCATCATGCTGTCGTTCCCGACCACCAGCGCGGTCGGCGGCTCGGGCAGCGCCAGCAGCGTGCTCAGCGCCAGCGAGCCGCCATCACCCGAGGAGTTTCCGCAGGCCACGAGCTCGGACGACCACGTGAGCCCGGACCGGCCGAGCCCCAGCCGGTACCCCAGCACCCGCTCCTCGCTCGTCGACAGCCCGGGCGCGCCGCTGATCATCCCGATCCGCCGGTGCCCGAGCGTCGCCAGGTGCGCGGTCAGCGCCGACGTCGCCTGGATGTTCTCCGTGCCCACCTGGTCGACGTCGGCGCGGGTGGTCAGCCGGTCGATCAGCACCGTCGGGACGTCGAGCGACACGAGCTCGCCGATCACCGGCGCGTCGCCGGGCGCCGGGGTGATGAGCAGGCCGTCCACCCGGCGGGAGCGCAGCGCGCGCACCGTGTCACGCTCCGTGTCCGCGGTGTCGTGCGTGTCGGCCAGCAGAACGGTGTACCCGTGCGTGGACGCCTCCCGCTCGATCGCCTGCATAAGTGTCGCGAAGTACGGGTTCGCCACCAGCGAGATCGCCATACCGATCGACCGGGTCCCGCCGGTGACCAGCGAGCGCGCGATGGCGTCGCCGGTGTAGCCGGTCGTCTCGATCGCCCGCAGCACCGCGGCCTTCGTGTCCTCGGCGACCGCGCGGGTCCCGTTCACGACGTGCGACACGGTGGTGATCGAGACGCCGGCGAGCTCGGCGATGTCGCGTTGGGTCGGCCGCGACGATCTCGGCTGGGGCATGCCAATCCTTTCCGGCAAGCGTTTGCGCAAACGCTTGCGTCCGAGGTGCAGTCTGTCTACCTTCCCGACCATCGGCAAGCTTCGACACGAACAAAGGGTGGGAACCCATGAGACAGCGCAGTCTCACCGCCGTCGTGCTGGCCGCCGTCCTCGCCGCGACGACCGGGTGCACGGTCGAACGCCACTGGGGCGGCAACACCAACACCGGCGGGAGCGGCAAGGCCAAGGTCGGCTTGGTCACCAAGACCGACACGAACCCCTACTTCGTGGCGCTTCGCGATTCCGCGAGAGCCACCGCGCAGGCCAACGGCGCCGACTTCAACGCCCTCGCCGGGCAGTTCGACGGGGACAACGACGGCCAGGTCCGCGCCATCGAGAACCTCATGCAGCAGGGCGTGAACACGATCCTGATCACGCCCAGCTCTTCGACCGGCGTGCTGAAGGCCATCAAGGACGCCCGCGACGCGGGGGTCCTGGTCATCGCCCTCGACACCGCCACCGAACCACCGGACGCCGTCGACGCCACCTTCGCCACCGACAACTTCGCGGCCGGCGAGCAGCAGGGCGCGTACGTCAAGGCCGCGCTCAAGGGCACCCCGCCCAAGCTGCTGATGGTCGACGGCACCGCGGGCAGCTCGGTCGACACCCAGCGCCACGGCGGGTTCCTCAAAGGCATCGGGCTGACCGACGGCTCGCCCGAGATCAAGGGGCACACCGCGGCCAACGGCGACCAGAGCCTCGCCCAGCAGGGCATGGAGAACCTGCTCCAGCGCAGCACCGACATCAACGCCGTGTACTCGATGAACGAGCCGATGGGCCGCGGCTCCTACGCGGCGCTGCAGGCCCGCGGGCTCACCGGGCAGATCGTGATGGGCTCGATCGACGGCGGCTGCGAAGGCGTCCAGAACGTCAAGGACGGGCAGTACGCGGCGACCGTCATGCAGTTCCCGAAGAAGATGGCTGAGCAGGGTGTGCTCGCCGCCGTCGAGTACGCGAAGACCGGGAAGAAGCCCACGGGCTTCCTCAACACCGGTTCCGCCGTGATCACCGACAAGCCGATGCCCGGGGTCGAAAGCCACGACACCGCGTGGGGTCTGCAGAACTGCTGGGGAGGCAAGAAGTGACCACGGCAACCGTTGCTCGTCCGTCCACAAAGGATCGCGAATCGCTCGGCGACTTCCTGCTCCGTGCCCCGGCGGTCGGCCCGGCGCTCGCGCTGGTCGTCGCGATCGTGGTGTTCTCGCTGGCCACGGACACGTTCTTCGACCTCGACAACCTGTCCACGGTCGTCCAGCAGTCGCTGGTCGTCGGGACGCTCGCGCTGGGCCAGACGCTCGTCATCCTCATCGCGGGCATCGACCTGTCGAACGCGTCGTCGATGGTCGTCGCGACGCTGATCATGGCGAAGCTCGCCGCGGCCGGCACGAACGGTTTTGTCGCGCTGCTGGCCGGGATCGTGCTGACGGTCATCGTCGGCATGTTCATCGGCGGGCTCGCGACGCGCGTCAAGCTCCCGGCGTTCATCATCACGCTCGGCACGTTCACCATGCTCACCGCGGTGTCGAAGCTGATCGCCGGCGGCCAGGCCGTCCCGGTGACCGACGGGCTGCTGCAGTGGCTCGGCACCAAGCGGTACCTCTTCGGCGGCATCCCGATCACCTACGGCATGACGCTGGCGCTGCTGATGTACCTCGGCGTCTGGTACGCGCTCACGAAAACCGCGTGGGGCAAGCACGTCTACGCGGTCGGCAACGCGCCGGAGTCCGCACGGCTGTCCGGCATCAAGGTCAACCGCACGGTCCTCTCGGTGTACATCGTGGCCGGGCTGGCCTTCGGGCTCGCCGCGTGGCAGGCGCTCGGCCGGACGCCGAACGCCGACCCGAACCAGTTCCAGCTCGGCAACCTCGACTCGATCACCGCCGTCGTCCTCGGCGGGACGAGCCTCTTCGGCGGCCGCGGCTCGGTGCTCGGGACGCTGATGGGCGCGCTGGTCGTGGCGGTGCTGCGGTCGGGCTTGACGCAGATGAACGTCGACGGCAACTACCAGGACCTCGCCACCGGCGCCCTGCTGATCGCCGCCGTTGTGGTGGACCGGATCGCGAGGAGGCAGCAGCAGTCATGACCGAACCGATCCTGCAGGCCCGTGGCCTGGTGAAACGCTACGGCCGGGTGACCGCCATCGACGGCGCCGACTTCGACCTGCTGCCCGGCGAGGTGCTCGCCGTGGTCGGCGACAACGGCGCCGGGAAGTCGTCCCTGATCAAAACCCTTTCCGGAGCGGTGATCCCGGACGAGGGCGAGATCAAAGTGGACGGTGAGACCGTCCACTTCAAGTCCCCTTTGGACGCCCGGCACTACGGGATCGAGACGGTGTACCAGGACCTCGCCGTCGCACCCGCGCTCGACATCGCGTCGAACATGTTCCTGGGCCGGGAAAAGCGGCTGAGCGGCCCGTTCGGGCTGTTCCGGAAGCTCGACACGGCGAACATGCGGTCGGAGGCGCAACGGATCCTCGACGAGCTGGGCATCAACATCAAGTCGATCACCCAGCCGGTCGAGACGCTCTCCGGTGGTCAGCGCCAGGGTGTCGCCGTCGCGCGGGCCGCGGCGTTCGGCACCAAGGCCGTGATCATGGACGAGCCCACCGCCGCGCTCGGCGTCGCCGAGTCCGGCAAGGTGCTCGACCTGATCGGCCGGATCCGCGACCGCGGCCTGCCGGTGGTGCTGATCAGCCACAACATGCCGCACGTGTTCGACATCGCCGACCGCATCCACGTGCACCGCCTCGGCAAGCGCGTCGCGGTCGTCTCGCCGAAGACACACTCGATGAACCAGGTCGTCGGCCTGCTCACGGGGGCGTTGCGGCTCAACGAGAACGGCGAGATCGAAGAGGCGGCGGCCGCGACCCACGTGGCCGGTTTGCAGTGAGAGTGCTGCTGGCGGGTTTGTGCACCGTGGACGTCGTCCAGCGGGTCACCGAGCTTCCGGCGCCGGGTGAGAAGGTGCAGTCGTTACGGGTGGACGTCGCGGCCGGTGGGCCCGCGACGAACGCCGCGGTGACGGCCGCCGCGCTCGGCGCCGAGGCGACCTTGCTGACCGTCCTCGGCGCACACCCGCTGGCCGCGCTCGCCCGCGCCGACCTCGAGGCGCACGGCGTGCGCGTCGTCGACCTGGCCCCCGACCTGCCCGACCCGCCGCCGGTCAGCGCGGTGGCCGTCCGCGACCGCGACGGCGAACGCACGGTCGTCGCCCGCAACGCCGCGGACCGGAGCTTTCCCGTGAAAGCTCCGGTCTTGGACGCGGACGTCGTGCTGCTGGACGGGCACTATCCGAAACTCGCGCTGGCGGTCGCGGGGGCGGCGAAGGCGCCGGTCGTGCTCGACGCCGGGAGCTGGAAACCCGTGCTCGACGAGCTCCTCCCGCTGGTCGACGTCGCCGCCTGCTCCGCGCACTTCAGCGCGCCCGGACCGGGGCTGCACGAGCGGGGCGTGCCGACCGTCATCACCACCGCGGGGCCCGGCCCGGTGCGGTGGTCCACTGCGGACGGACGCTCGGGTGAGGTGCCTGTCGCCGACGTGGAAGCGCGAGACACACTAGGTGCGGGAGACGTCTGGCACGGCGCGCTCGCCGTGGCCGTGACGCGCGAACCGACGGTGACGGACCGGATCCGCTTCGCCAACGAGGTGGCCGCCGAACGGGTGCGGCATGTGGGACCGCGGTCGTGGACGACCGCGATCGCAGGAAGGAACAGGACATGACGGCGTTCGACGACCTGCTGGCCCGGGCCGAGGGCCTGACCGTGCGCGGGCAGCGCAACGTGCTGGGCATCATCGGCGCGCCCGCGTCCGGCAAGACCACGCTGGCCTGGGCGCTGGCCAACGCGCTCGGCTCGCGCGCCGCCGTGGTCGGCATGGACGGCTTCCACCTGGCGCAGGTCGAGCTGCGCCGGCTCGGGCGCGCCGAGCGCAAGGGCGCGCCGGACACGTTCGACGCGGCCGGCTACTACCACCTGATCCGCCGGCTCGCCGAAGGCCGCGAGACGGTCTACGCGCCGGAGTTCCGCCGCGAGATCGAGGAGCCGATCGCCGGCGCGGTCCCGGTCGCGCCCGAGGTCCAGCTCGTCATCACCGAGGGCAACTACCTGCTGCTGCCGGACGACCCGTGGAGCGGGATCCGGCCGCTGCTCACCGAGGCCTGGTTCCTCGCGCCGGACGAGCCCGAGCGCATCGAACGCCTGGTGTCGCGCCACCGCCGGTACGGCCGCTCGCTGGTCGAGGCCCGCCAGCGCGCGCTCGGCTCCGACCAGCGCAACGCCGACCTCATCTCGCAGACGCGGGACCGCGCGGACCTGGTGCTGGAGAACCTGCCGCTGGTCAACTTCGCGCTGTGAGCGTGCTGGTCGTCACCGGCGGCAGCCGGGGGATCGGCGCGGCCATCTGCACCCTGGCGGGCTCGCGCGGCTACGACGTCGTCGTGAACTACTCCGGTGATCCCGCGCCCGCCGCGGACGTCGCCGCGCGGGTGCGTGCGTCGGGGCGGCAGGCGGTCGCGGTCCGCGCGGACGTCTCGGTGGAGTCCGACGTCCGCGCGCTGTTCGACGCGGCCGCGGAGCTGGGCCCGGTGACCGGGCTGGTCAACAACGCCGCCATCACCGGGAACACCCCTGGACGGCTCTCGGACTACGAGGTCGACGTCGTTCGCCGGACGTTCGAGGTGAACGTCACGGGGGTGTTCCTGTGCTGCCGCGAGGCGGTCCGCCGCATGACGGACGGCGGCGCGATCGTCAACATCTCCTCGACGGCGGCCCGCACGGGCTCGGCGGGCGAGTGGGTGCACTACGCGGCGTCGAAGGCGGCGGTGGACACGCTGACGTTCGGCCTGGCGCAGGAGGTGGCGGCGGCGGGGATCCGGGTCAACGCCGTCGCGCCGGGGATGATCCACACCGGGCTGCACGAGGCCGCCGGCCTGCCGGACCGGATGGCGAAATACGCGCCGCAGATCCCGATGGGCCGCGCCGGGCAGCCCGCCGAAATCGCCGAAGCGGTGCTGTTCCTGCTGTCGCCGGCGTCGTCGTTCACGACGGGCGCGGTGCTGGACGTCGGTGGCGGGCGGTGACCACTCGGCCACTTTTCGTGCAACGTGAATGACCTTCGGTCACCGGCGTCCGCCTGCTGAGACATCCGGAGACGGCGAGATCACGATCGGACGGGGAACTTGGTCACCGCCGTTTAGGCGAGCGAACGCTGTGCAACTCTGGGGAGCCGCCACGCGAAAGGACGGCTTCGAAAGCCATGGCAAAACTCATGTCCGTGCACCACCTCGCGCTCACCGTGACCGATGTGGACCGCAGCGTTCCGTGGTACGCCCGGGTCCTCGACCTCGAGGAGGTCACCCGGCGCGAAGAGCCGGACACGGGTCTGCGGAAGGTGGTGCTGCGGTCCGCGGGTGACGAGTTCTCCGTGGTGCTGGTGCAGCACGCCGACACCGGCAGACGCGGGTTCGACGAACGCCGAGCCGGCCTCGACCACGTCGCCTTCAAGGTCGGTTCGACGGCCGAGCTGGCCGAGTGGGAGGAGCGCCTCGCGGAGTTCGGCGTCTCGTACCTCCCGACGGCGCCGTCCCGCACCTTCGAGGGCTCGTACGTGGTGATCTTCCGCGACCCGGACGGCATCCAGCTCGAGATCTGGGCCGACCCCGAGCTGTGAGTCAGGCTCGGGCGTCGTCCGTCTCTTCGACCGGGCGGCGCATCTCCTGGCGGTAGCGCAGCACGCCGTAACCGGTCCCGAACACGAAGAACACGATGCTGATCCACAGCGCCGCCGTCTTCAGCCACGGCAGGGCGTCCAGCAGGCCGGCGCCGTAGTAGCCGAGCAGGACCAGCGTCGGGACCCACAGCAGCCCGCCCAGCGCCGTCGCCGCCATGAACCGGCGGGGGTCCATGCGGGCCGCGCCGGCGATCAGCGGGGCCAGCGTGCGGATCCACGGGATCCAGCGGGCCGCCACGATCGCGAAGAACCCGCGCCGGTCCAGGAACCGCTGGGCGCGGTCGAGGGCCTGGCGGTTGAGCACCTTGCCGTCGCGGCGGGCGATCAGCTTGGTGCCGCTGGTGCGCCCGATGTAGTAGCCGATCTGGTTGCCGAGCACGGCGACGACCAGCGCGGCTGCCGACAGCAGCCACGCGTTCAGGTCCGAACCGTGCTGGGCCAGCACCACACCCGCGCCGAACAGCAGCGAGTCGCCGGGCAGGAACAGCCCGATGATCAGCGCGCACTCGACCAGCACGAAGCTCAGCACGATCACCCAGACGAGCAGCGGGCCGGCCGTGTCCAGCCAGCTCACGCCGACGCCCGCGGCCTCGATGCTCACGACGTTCACCCCCCGAGCCTACGGGGCGCAGGTGAACTCCCCGCGGCCAACGGCCGAATCGAGCCGCCTGGAAGATTCCGTCCCCACGAACCGTGAAGGCCCCCTCACCAGCGGTGAGAGGGCCTTCCGGAACCAGGTGACTCAGAACTGCGGCAGCGACTCGCCCTGCACCGCTTCGATGTCCAGCTCGACCTTCACGGTGGTGCCGACCGCCGCGACCCCGGCCCGGACCATCGCGCTGTAGTTGATCGCGAAGTCGTTCCGGTGCAGCGTCGTCTCGGCGTGGAACGCCGCCCGCACACCGCCCCACGGGTCCGGGCCCCAGCCGCCGTAGGTCAGCTCGAGCTCGATCTCGCGACGCTCGCCGTGCAGCGTCAGGTCGCCGACCAGCGTCCACGAGTCCGCGCCGCGCTGGCGCAGCCCGGAGCTGGTGAACGTGATCACCGGGTGGACGTCGACGTCGAGGAAGTCCGGCGAGCGCAGGTGGTCGTCCCGCATCCGGATGCCGGTGTCGATGCTCGCCGCCTTGATCTCGGCGTGCACCGTCGAGCGCTCGGCCGGGCGGCCGATCTCGATCCGGCCGGACACGTCCGGGAACCGCGCCTTGATGCTCGCGATGCCCAGGTGCCGCGCGGTCGCGACGACCGACGTGTGCATCGGGTCGATCACCCACGGCCCGGCCGGCGGCAGGTCGATCGCCTCGGCGACCGGGGCCAGCACGACGTCGCCGAGCGAGCCGGAGCCGTCCGAGGCGACCTGCGCCATCCGGGCGACCGGGGTGTACCCGGCCGCCGTGACGACCGCGGTGTAGCTGCCCGGCGCGAGCGCGTCGGTGACGACCTCGCCGCGGACGTCCGCCGCCTGGCGGGTGACCTGCCGCCCGGCCGGGTCGGTGACGGTGAGCACCGCGTGCTCCACCGCCCAGCCCTCGGCCGTGCGGAAGGTCGCGCGCAGGCCCGTCATGACCGGTCGACCAGCTCGTCGAAGGCCTGGTCGTAGCTCAGCTTGACGTCGTGGCCCGCCTCGCCGCCGGTCAGCTCCACCTGGCTGGTCGCCGGCGGGTACCCGCTCGCGACCACGGTGTACGCGCCCGCGGGCAGGTCGCTCACGACGTACCGGCCTTCACCGTCGGTCCGCGCGACCGCCGCGACGTTGCCCTCGGGGTCGAGCACGGTGATCCGCGCGTCCGGGACGACCTTGTCGCCTTCGGTCCGCGCGACACCGGTGAGCTGCACCGAGCTGGAGAGCTCCAGGTCGTGGCGCAGCACGCCGCTGTCCGGCACGGTCAGCGTCACCGCGACGGGCCGGTAGCCCGCGCCGCTGGCGACCAGGGTGTAGGCCCCGGCGCCGACCCCGACGAAGGCGTAGGTGCCGTCCGCGGTCGTGATGAACGCGCCGTTCACCTCGCCCCGGCCGTCGGTCAGCGTCACGGTCACGCTCGCCAGCGGGGAGCCGGTCGAGGCCGCCCGCACGGTGCCGGTCAGCTCGCCGGACCCGGTGAGCGTGACGTCGACCGTCGCCGGCCCGTTGCTGATCACGACGCTGGAGGCCTGCGGCTGGTGGCCGTGGGCCGCGACGATCAGGACGTACGCGCCCGGGCCCTGGCTCGGCACCGAGTAGCTGCCGTCCGGGGCGCCGGTGGCCCGCGCGACCTGGCGGCCGCGCTGGTCGATCAGGGTCAGCGCGGCGCCCGAGACGTGGCTGCCGTCCTGGCGGCGGACGTGCCCGGTCACCGGCACGCCACCCGCGCCGAGGGGGACGTCGATCTCGGAGTCCGCGACGGAGTTCGTGATCGGCAGCGCGCCCGACACGGCCTGGTAGTCACCGTGGCCGTTGGTGCTCAGCGCGTGCTTCCCACCACCGACCAGGGCCGGTTCGCGGTCGACCGGGTGCACCGGCTCGACGATCTCGGTCGGCTCGTCGGCGAAGTCGTGCTCGTCCGCGTCGAGCAGCGCCTCGCCGCCCTCCATGGCCGCCGCGGCCGGGGCCGCGTTGGTCAGCGGGATCTCCTTCATGAACAGCAGGACGATCGTGGCCAGCAGCGCCACCGCGCCGGCGATGTAGAACACCGTGGTGATCGAGTCGGTGAAGCCGATCAGCACCGGGGTCTTGATCGCCTCCGGCAGGTTCTGGATGCCGCTGGTGTCCCCGGACAGGCTGCCGATGCCGGCGCCCGCGCCTTCCGGCAGCTTGCCGCCGAACGCCTTCGTGATGTTGGGCAGCAGGGTGTTGAACAGGACGGTCAGGAAGATCGCGACACCGGCGGTGCCACCGATCTGGCGGAAGAACGTCGCCGACGCGGTCGAGACGCCCATGTCGCTGCGCGGGCCCGCGTTCTGCACCGCGATGATCAGCGTCTGCATGCACTGGCCGAGGCCGAGGCCGATGATGGCGGCCGCGACCAGCGGGTGCCACAGCGGCGAGTCGTACTTGACCTGCGCGAAGAAGAACGCGCCACCGGCGATCAGGATGGTGCCGACGATCGGGAAGATCTTGTAGCGCCCGGTCTTCCCGGTGAGCCGGCCGGACACGATCGAGCTGAGCATGATGCCGGCCATCAGCGGCAGCATCAGCAGACCGGACTCGGTCGGCGTGTAGCCCTGCACGACCTGCATGAACTGCGGGATCATCGTGATCGCGCCGAACATCGCGACACCGACGATGACGCCGCCGATGATCGCCACGGTGAACGTCGAGTTCTTGAACAGCCGCAGCGGGATCAGCGCGGCTTCCTTCATCAGCCGCTCGACCAGGATGAACGCGATGACACCGACGCCGCCGATGACGTAGCAGAGGATGGCCTTCTGGTCGCCCCAGCCCCACTTCTGGCCCTGCTCGGCGACGATCAGGAACGGCACGACCGCGACGATGAGCGTGAGCGCGCCCCACCAGTCGATCTTGTGCTCGTGGCGCTCGTGCGGGACGTTCAGGACCTTCGCGACGACGAACAGCGCGATGATGCCGATCGGGACGTTGATCAGGAAGACCCAGCGCCAGCCGTGCAGGCCGGCCAGGTTGTCGATGCCGGCGAAGAAGCCGCCCAGCACCGGGCCGAGCACGGTCGACAGGCCGAACACGGCCAGGATGTAACCTTGGTACTTCGCCCGCTCACGCGGCGGCACGATGTCACCGAGGATGGTCATGGCCAGCGACATCAGGCCGCCGGCGCCCAGGCCCTGCACCGCGCGGAACGCGGCGAGCTCGTACATCGACGTCGAGAAGGTCGACGCGGCGGAACCGGCGACGAAGATGCCGATCGCGGCCAGGTAGAACGGCTTGCGGCCGTAGATGTCGGACAGCTTGCCGTAGATCGGCGTGACGATCGTCGAGGTGATCAGGTACGCCGTGGTCGCCCAGGCCTGCAGGTCGAAGCCGTGCAGGTCGTTGGCGATCTTGACGATCGACGTGCCGACGATGGTCTGGTCGAGCGCGGCGAGGAACATGCCGCACATCAGGCCGCTCAGGATCGTGACGATCTGGCGGTGGCTCAGCCGGGGCGGCTGACCCACCTCGGGTTGAGCGACTGCTTCGGTGGTGGAACTCATGCGTTGGCCCCCTTGGCCGGTGCACCGGCGGACGCTGCGGCGTCGGCCAGCTGTGGAGAGTGGTTCTCGATACCTGTGTTGAGCCGGCCGAAGAGCCGGTTGAGGGTCTGGATCTCCCCGTCGGTCCAGTCCCCGAGCACTTCGGCCAGCCACTGGTTGCGCTGCTTGCGGTTCTCTTCGAACACCCGCATGCCCTCCGCCGTCGGCGCGAGCAGGCAGGCCCGCCCGTCCTCGGGATCGGCCTGGCGCTCGACCAGGCCGTGCTGGACGAGGGAGCTCGACTGCCTGCTGATCGTGGAGATCTCGGAGTGGAGCGAGTCGGCGAGCCGGCTGGTGCGCTGCGGGCCCTCGTGGATGAGGGTGAAGAGGATCGCGTAGGCCGCCCGTTCGATGCCGTCCGGACCCTGCTTGGACACCTGCGACTTCGCCTTGTTGATCAGGCGGACCAGGCGCACCAGCTCGTGGCCGAGCTGGTCGGCGAGGTCGAGCTCGGCGGTCGGCCGGGTGGCGGAGCTGTTCGGTGCCATGGCGATCCTTAACACGCGGGCGGCGTTGGTTGGCGGCTGCAACTAGTTGCCTCAGGCAAGGATGTGCCTTCATCAGCGGTTGTGCAAGCGGAGCGTGGCCGATGTGTCGGAACACACTTTAGTTGCCGTATGCAAGCAGATTTCTCCCGGGTTGCGCGGGGAACAACGGCCGCCGTCGCCGGTTGGAAAGGGGTATGACCGACGACACAGCGCTGAGGGACTTCCTCGCCAGTCACCGCCACGGCGTCCTGGCCACGATCCGCCGGGACGGGCGGCCCCAGCTGTCCACGATCACGCACCTCTACAACGCGGAGACGAACACGATCACCGCGTCGATCACCGAGACCCGGGCGAAGACGAAGAACATGCGCCGCGACCCGCGGGTCACCTACCACGTCGGCAGCGAGGACGGCTGGAGCTACGTCGTCGCCGAAGGCCGGGCCACGCTCACGCCGCCGGCCGCGGCCCGCGACGACGAGACGGTGGAGGGCCTCGTCGACTACTACCGCCGGGCCTCGGGGGAGCACCCGGACTGGGACGAATACCGCGACGCGATGGTGACCGACCAGCGGGTGCTGCTGACGGTGCACATCGACAAGGTGCACGGCCTGATCCGCTGAACCGGCGGAATCGAAACAAAATTTCCGCAGTGCGGACTATCCGGGCTTACCATGAGGGCATGGGCAACGATGCACTGGTCACCCGGCTCCGCGACCTCGTCGGCAAGAGTGCCGTGCTCACCGACGCCGACGTCACCGCCTCCTACTCGCGCGACATGATGCCGCTCGCGCCGTCCGGCGAGCCGCTCGCCGTGGTGCTGCCGTCGAGCACCGAGGAGGTGCAGGCCGTCGTCAAGGCGTGCGCCGAAGCGCGGGTGCCGATCGTGCCGCGCGGCGCGGGCAGCGGCCTGTCCGGCGCCGCGAACGCCATCGACGGCTGTGTGGTGCTCTCGCTGGTGAAGCTCGACCAGATCGTCGAGATCGACGCCGGGAACCGGCTGGCCGTGGTGCAGCCCGGCGTGGTCAACCTGGACTTCCGCAACGCCGTCGAGAAGGACGGGCTGTTCTATCCGCCGGACCCGTCCAGCTACGACTGGTGCACGATCGGCGGCAACCTCTCCACCAACGCCGGCGGGCTCTGCTGCGTCAAGTACGGCGTGACCACGGACTCGGTCCTCGGTCTGGAGGTCGTCCTGGCCGACGGCTCACTCCTCAAGACGGGACGGCGCACGGTCAAGGGCGTCGCCGGCTACGACCTGGCCAGGCTGTTCGTCGGCAGCGAGGGCACGCTCGGCGTCATCACCCAGGCGACGGTGCAGCTCAAGCCCCTGCCCCAGGCCCCGGCGACGTTCGTCGCGGGCTTCACGACCACCGAAGCCGCCGGTGAGGCCGTCGCCCGGGTGGTGCGCGAAGGGCTCGTGCCGTCCCTGCTGGAGATCATGGACGCGTCGTCGATCAAGGCGTCCGAGACGTACCTGAAGACGGACCTGGGAGCTGGGTCGGACTGCCAGGCGCTGCTGCTGGGCCAGTCCGACGCCGGCGGCGAGGTCGCACGCCGCGAGCTGGCGGCGCTGGAGCAGATCTGCGTCGACTGCGGCGCGGACCTGGCGTACACGACCGAGGACCTCGAAGAGGGCCGGATGCTGCTGCAGGCCCGCCGGGTCGTGCTGACGGCCTTGGAGACGTACGGCCTCTGGCTGACCGACGACGTCTGCGTCCCGCGGACCCGCATCGCCGAGCTCATCCGCGGCTGCGAAAAGGTGAGCTCCGAGGTCGGTCTGCGCATCGCGGTGGTCGGCCACGCCGGCGACGGCAACATGCACCCGACGATCGTCTACCAGCCCGACGACCCGGACGAGTTCGCCCGCGCCCAGCGCGCGTTCGACGAGATCCTCGAGGTCGGCCTGTCCCTCGGCGGCACGGTGACCGGCGAGCACGGGGTCGGCAAGATCAAGCGCGAGTGGCTGGAGCGGGAGATCGGGCCGGTCGGGATGCGCGTGCACCGGCAGATCAAGCAGGCGCTGGACCCGGAGAACCTCTTCAACCCGGGGTCGATGTTCTCGATGACCTGAGGCGGCCGGGTGCTCAGTCCTTGATGCGGGGGATGCGCTGGGTGACCTCGGGGTCCGCCTCCGCCAGCGCCTTCTTCTCGCGGCGGGACTTCAGGAACTCCAGCGCGATCGGCACCACCGACACCAGGACGATGAGCACGAAGATCGCGTCGACGTTGTCGCGGATGAAGCCGATGTTGCCGAGCAGGGACCCCAGGACCGTGATGCCCGCGGCCCACAGGATGCCGCCGATCACCGTGTACGTGAAGTAGCGCTTCGGGTCCATGCGGCCGATGCCCGCGATCCACGTGATGAACGTCCGGACGAACGGGACGAACCGGGCCAGCACGACCGCCTTCGGGCCGTGCTTCTCCAGGAACTCGTGGGTCTTGTCGACGTACTCGCGCTTGAAGAACTTCGAGTCCGGCCGGTTGAACAGCTTGGGCCCGACGAAGTAGCCGATGTAGTACCCGACGACGTTGCCGAGCAGGGCCGCGACCGTCACCAGCACGCAGACCAGCCACAACGGCGCGTCGAGCGTGCCGTTCGCGATGAAGAGGCCCGCCGTGAACAGCAGGGAGTCACCGGGCAGCACCGGGAAGATGCTGCTCTCGATGAAGATGATCAGGCAGAGCACCGCGATGACCGGCGTGGTCAGGCCGCTCAGCAGGTGCTGCGGGTCCAGCCATGACGGCAGCAGGGACATCGTGTTGACCGTGCTCTGGGCGAGAATCACCTCAAAAACGGTACAGGGTCACCCTGAGTCGTTACTGAGACCCGGTCAGACCAGCGTGAGCAGCCCCACGACCGACCCCGCCGCGAGGCCCAGCAGCACCGCGAGCATCAGGATCCAGTACACCGGCAGCTGTGCCCCTTGCCGGACCGGGAGCGGTTCCGGGCGCGGTGCGTAGGCGGTCGGGGCTTCGGCGGCCGCGTCGAGGGCCGCCCGCTCGCGCTCCAGGGAGTCCGCGCCGGCGCCCGAGAGCAGCCCGTACGCCGAGGGCAGCTCGTTGATCGCGCTCGTCGGGACCGCGTCGGTGCCCGGTTCCGGCGGCGGCGACGGCGGCGAAGACGACACCTCCGAAGGCGGCGGCGACGCCTGCGGGGCGAAGACGGCTTGCGCGCGAAGGGCGTCCGCCAGCAGTTGCTCGGGGTCCTTCGGCTCGCTCATCTCCGCCCGTCCGTCGTAGGAAGCTACGTGCTCAAGGTAGCCGTACCCACCTCGGCGACCCATTCACCCCGGCGCAGCACCTTCGCCGGCCGCAGGTCCTGGTCGAGGACGACGATGTCGGCCGCGTACCCGGGGCACAGCATCCCGGTGTGGCCGGCGATGCCGAGCAGCTCGGCGGGCCGTTGCGAAGTCGCGTGCACCGCGTCGAGGATCCCGAGTTTGGCACCCCGGACGAGGTTGCGGAAGGCGGTGTCCATCGTCAGGGTGCTGCCGGCCAGCGAACCGTTGTCGGCGAGGGTGGCGACGCCGTCGTGCACGTCGACCTCGAGGCGGCCCAGCGTGTAGCGGCCGTCGGCGGCGTCGGTGGCCGACATCGCGTCGGTGATCAGCACCGTCCGGTTGCGGCCGGCGTGCTTCGCGGCCAGGCGCACGACCGTCGGGTGCAGGTGGACCAGGTCGCAGATGAGCTCGATCGTGATGCGCTCGTCGTCGAGCAGGGCGCCGACCGGCCCCGGCTCGCGGTGGTGCAGCGGCCGCATGCCGTTGAACAGGTGCGTCGCGACCGTCGCGCCCGCGTCGATCGCCGGCAGCAGCTGCTCCTCGACGCCGTCGGTGTGCCCGATCGCGGCGATGACGCCCGATTCGGCCAGCTGCCGGACGGCCTTGATCCCGCCGTGCAGCTCCGGGGCGATGGTGACCATCCGGATCGCGCCCTGGCCGGCGCGCAGGAGCTTCTCGACCGTCCCGGTGTCCGGTTCGAGCAGGGTTTCCGGATCGTGCGCCCCGCACCGGGCCTTCGAGATGAACGGCCCCTCCAGGTGGATGCCCGCGACCTCGCCGTCCTGGGCGAGCTCACGCAGCGCGGCGACCTGCTCACGCAGGATGTCCACCGGATCGGAGACCAGGCTGGCGAGCATGGTCGTGGTGCCGTGACGGCGGTGCGCCCGCACCGCCGTCAAGAGCTCCTCGGGATCGAGGGAGGTGAACGAAGCACCTCCCCCGCCGTGGCAGTGGGTGTCGACGAATCCTGGCACGACCAGTGCCCCGCCGACGTCCACGTGCTCGCCGGACGGCGGGGTCCCCGAACCCACGCCGGCGATCCGCCCGTCGGAGACGGCTACCCAGCCGTCGTCGAGTACACGGTCCGGGGCGGCGACCCGGCCGCCCATGATCACAAAATCTCCGGCGCCTCTCACGCACCCCAGCATATATTGGTCTGGACCAAGCATGGTGATACGACTCAGTGATCGGAATGGTCCACCCGGGTCACTGTGGGGCCTGCATGGCCTTCTGGAGTGCCTCGAGAGCCCGGCTGGCGGTCGACTTAACGGTACCCTTGGAGATGCCCGCGGCCTCAGAGATTTCGGCCTCGCTCAGCCCACCGTAGTAACGCAGCACCAGCACCTCGCGCTGGCGCGGCGGCAGCTTGGACAGCGCGCTGACCACGGCCTGGTGCTCGCTGGAGAGCATCGCGAGGCTCTCCGCCGACCGGGCGTTGACCGCGTGCGGCGGCACGTACTCCCGCGCGGTCTTGCGCCGGCGCAGCACGCTGCGCGACCCGTTGACCACCGCGGTGCGCAGGTAGCCGACGGCGGCCGCGGCGTCCCGGAGCCGTCCCCAGTTGCGATGCAGGCCGGTGAAGGCCTCCTGGACGACGTCTTCCGCGGTCGCGGGCTCGTCGACCAGCAGGATCGCCAGCCGGACCAGCCGCATGCGGTGCTGGCGGTAGAGGTCTTCGAGGGTCAGCGGCGCCGGCGTCTGAGCCGGGGCCGGACCGTCCATGACCCGCAGGTGGCCGAGGGTTGCCTCGACACTGCGTTCCGCATTGCCCTCGAGCATGAACCCCTGCCTGTCCTCGACCCCGGTTTGCACGGTGTGCCGCGTCAGCAGGTTCACGGTATTCACAGCGCTCACACAGGTACTGACGCATGCCCAGCCTATCGGGTTGGCCTGTCGCCGCCACAGATCGGATGCTGGGACACGACGGTGACCCGGGTAGCGTCGGTCCCGTCCCGCCCCCGCCCGACCCCGGAGATCCACATGGCCTGGTACCTCGTCGAAATCACCTACGTCCAGGAGAAGATGCCGGAGGTCCGGCCCCGGCACCGCGAGTTCCTGCGGAACCTGGCCGCGGACGGGCGTGTCGCGGTCGCCGGGCCACTGGGCGACGGCTCCGGCGGCATCACGCTCTACCAGGCCGACGACGAGGCGCACCTCAAGGAGACGATCGACCAGGACCCGTACTTCCTGGAGGGCGTGGTCGCGGAGCGGTCGATCCGCGAGTACAAGCCGGTCATCGGCGCCTGGGTGCCCGACGCGTCATAGGTCGAGCACGGCGGCGCCGCGGTCGACGCAGAGTCGCATCGGCTCGCCGCCGTCCGTCGGCACCGCGCAGGTCCCGCAGAAACCCTGGCGGCACGAGTACGCCGTGCCGGGCCGCGCTTCGAGGACGACGTCGAGCGCCGAACGGTCGCCCGGCACCTCCAGGACCTGTCCTGACCTGCGAAGAGTCAGCCGGAACGGCTCGCCGGACACGATCGGCGGCGGCGCGAACCGCTCGAAGTGGACAGCCTTGGCCGCGGTCAGCGCCAGGTCGACGCGGACCCCGGTGATCATCGGCGCCGGCCCGCAGCAGTAGACGGACGCGCCGTCCGGGACGCCTTCGAGGAGCTCGGCGCCGGACGCCGGGATGCCGTAGTCGGTGTCCGGGCGGATCCGGACGCGCTCGTCGCCCTCCAGCTCGTCGAGGAACGGCATCGACGCGCGGCTGCGACCGGTGTAGACCAGCCGCCAGTCCGCGCCGAGGGCCTTCGCGCGGCGGACCATCGGCAGGATCGGCGTGATCCCGATGCCGCCCGCGACGAACAGGAACGGCCCGTCGCCGACGAACGGGAACGCCGTCCGCGGGCCGCGCACGGTGACGCGTGTCCCCGGGCGCAGCGCGTGGACCTCGGCAGACGCGACGCCGATCTTGCGCACGGCGATGCGGTAACACGAGTTTTCGGTCGGGTCGCCGCACAGCGAGTACTGCCGGACGAGCCCGGACGGCAGCACGAGGTCGAGGTGCGCGCCCGGCCGCCAGCCGGGGAGCGGCCCGCCGTTCGCGAGGCGCAGGCTGACGACGTCCTCGGCTTCGGCACGGACGTCCTCGACCACCAGCGGCAGATCCCGGTCGACGGCCCGCACCGGCGGCCGACGGCGGCCGCTGAAGGCGGACAACCGGCGGTAAACCCCCACGACACCGACCAAAGTGGACAACAGGTGGTCGGTCCGCGCGCTGCCGTCGAGCCGGGTGGGCCGGCCGAGAGCGGAGCTTTCACGTGAAAGCTCCGCCCCCAGGTGGGCGCTTTCACGTGAAAGCGTCACTCCGCCGCCCGCGCGGCGGGAGAGCTCGCCAGGTAGGCCACCGCCTGCTCGGTGCTCCCGGTCTCGGTCGGGTGATAGCGCTTTCGGAAGTACGGCCGGATCTCGCGCGCCAGCTGACGCCCGGTCGGCAGCAGCCCGCGTTTCGCCGCCCGGCGGTAGCCCCGCAGCGACGCGCGGCCGGGCCGGGTCGGATCGTTACGCATCAGATATCGCGTGCCACGGGCGAAGACCCACGCGAGCACCGGCGTCACCGCGGCCATGCTGCGGACGCGGCGCGTGTACCGGCCGTCGAGGTGCATGAACAGGTCGAAGGCGACGGACCGGTGTTCGACCTCTTCGGCGCCGTGCCAGCGCAGCAGGTCGAGCATCACCGGGTCGGCGCCGGCTCGATCCAGGGGCGCGTCGAGCACCCACTGGCCGAGGAACGCGGTGTAGTGCTCGATCGCGGCGACGATCCCGAGCCGTTCGACGAGCCACTCCTCGGCGGCCCGGCCGGTCAGGTCCCGGTCGCCGAGCAGCTTCCGGAACAGCCACTCCATCTGCGCGATGAACGGCCGCACGGGCACTCCCGCGGCCTCGAGGTGCGTCGCGGCGCCGTCGTGGGCCTCGGCGTGCACGGCCTCCTGGCCGATGAACCCGAGGACGTCCGCCTTGAGCCGCTCGTCGCGGATCAGCGGCACGGCCTGCTTGAACACCTCGACGAACCAGCGCTCGCCCTCGGGCAGCGCCAGGTGCAGGACGTTGATCGTGTGCGTCGCCTGCGGCTCGCCGGGGATCCAGTGCATCGGCAGGCTCGCCCAGTCGAACTTGACGTCCCGGGCGTGCAGGACGAGCTGCTCTTCCTCGGCCGTCACGACGCGCGCCCGGAAAGCTCGTAGTCGGCGGGGTCCACCTTCCGCGTCTCCAGCCAGTAGCGCCAGGTGAAGCCCGGCCAGATCGTCCGGTTCACGCCCTTGGCGTCGAGGTACCAGCTCTTGCAACCGCCCTGCGTCCAGACGCCCTTGACGAGCTTGTCCTGGATGTCCTGCTGGAACTTGTCCTGCACACCGGGCCGGACGTCGACCGCCGCGGCGCCGCGTGAGTCGGCGAGCTTGATGGCGTCCACGACGTACTTCGACTGCGACTCGATCATGAAGACCACGGAGTTGTGGCCCAGCGCGGTGTTCGGGCCGAGCAGGAAGAACAGGTTCGGGAAGCCGGAGACGGTGATGCCCTTGTGCGTCCGCATCCCTTCGACCGCCCACTCCTTGGCGAGGTTGCGGCCGTCGGCGCCGGTGATGTCGAGGTACTCCAGCGCGTCGGTCACCTTGAAGCCGGTGCCGTAGATGATCGCGTCGACCTCGTGCTCGACCCCGGCGGAGTCGACGATCGAGTGCGCCTTGACCTCCTTGATCCCGGAGGTGTTCACGTCGACGTTCGGCCGGCTCAGCGCCGGGTAGTAGTCGTTGGAGATCAGGACGCGCTTGCAGCCCATGGTGTAGTCCGGCGTGACCTTCTTGCGCAGCGCGGAGTCCTTGATGCCCTTCGCGATGTTGCGCTTCGCGATCAGCTCGCCGGCCTTCATGATCCCCGGGTGGCCGTTGAAGCCGACCGCGCGGACTTCGAGGAGCCAGTACAGCGCGTTGCGGTAAAGGCGCTGGGTGCCGGGGACGCGCTTGAAGAGCGTCTGCGCCCAGTCCGGCATCGCGTGGTCGGGCTTGGGCATGATCCACGGCGGGGTGCGCTGGAAGAGCGTCAGCTCGGCGACGTCCGGGGCGATCTTCGGGACGAACTGGACCGCGCTGGCGCCGGTGCCGACGACGGCGACCTTCTTGCCGCGCAGGTCGTACTCGTGGTTCCACTGCGCGGAGTGCCAGGTCTGGCCCTTGAACTTCGTGATCCCCGGCAGCTCGGGGACCTGCGGGATGTGCAGGCCGCCGACCCCGGAGACGAGGAACTGCGCGGAGAACTCGCGGCCGTCCTTGGTGGTCGCCGTCCAGCGGCGTTCCTTCTCGTCCCAGTGCGCGCCGGTGAGCTCGACGCCGAAGCGGATCTTCTCGCGCAGCCGGTACTTGTCCGCGACACCCTTGAGGTAGTCGAAGATCTCCGGCTGCGGCGAGAACGACCGCGACCAGGCGGGGTTCTGCTCGTACGAGAACGAGTACATGTGCGACTGCACGTCACAGGCGCACCCGGGGTACGAGTTGTCGCGCCAGGTGCCGCCCACCTCCGCGGCCTTCTCCAGGATCACGTAGTCCCGGATGCCGGCCTTTTCGAGCTGGATCGCCTGGCCGAGCCCGGAGAACCCGGTGCCCACGATCACGACCTTGAACCGCTCGGTCATCTGTCTCGGCCTCCGCTGCTTCGAGGAAACTGCGGAGATGACGTTACCTCAAGTAACAGTTACTTGGAAGTACTACCTACCGACTAGTACGTCCCGCCGAGCTTCGTGTGGTCCCAGCTGACGATCTTCGTCGGGTGGAAGACCAGCCCGATCCGCTTGGGGGCCTGACCTGCGATGAAAGCGCTCAGCTCGGACGGTACGGGGTCGCCCGGCTTCGCGCCCGCGTACCGCTGCATGAGCGTGATGCCCATCCGGGTGACCTCATCGGTGTCCTCGACGAGCTGGACGTCGGCCTCGAGCGAGACGCCCCGAAGCTTCTCGTAGCTGTCGCCGTCCTCGATGAGCACGGTCGCCTCCGGCAGCCGCCGGAGGTTCTTCGCCTTCTGTGACGTGCCGTACGTCCAGGTCGCGACGCCGTCCTCGTGTGGGAAGTACCAGAGCGGCGCGAGGTGCGGGCGGCCGTTCGGGCCGACGCTGGCGACGTTGATGACCTTCTGCTCGCCGAGGTACGCGCGCACCTCGTCCTCGGTCATCCGGATCTGGTCGCGACGGGACATCTTCACCCCTTGGTGGCGGCCCGGCCGCCGTGGCCGGTGACCGCCGACTCGAACGCGCCGCGCGCCTCGATGTCGGCCAGCGCGGCCTTGTCCGCCGAAGGTACCCGGCTGCGGGACCCGATTTCGATGATCGGCGGGAGGAACGCGCGGAGCAGCTTGAGGCCGCCGACCCAGCGCGGGACGTGGATGGTCCGGGCGCGCTTGAGGATGCCGGCTTCGAGGTTGTCGAGGGCGACGTCCAGCGGGTAGGTCTTGCCGATCAGGCCGGGCATGGACGAGCGGAGCTTGCCGAACACCGGGTGCGCGTCGGCGCTTTCGACCAGGTCGGTGCGGATCCACGTCGGGTGCGCGACGCCGACCTTGACACCCAGGTGCGCGACCTCGGCGCGGAGGCTGTTGGAGAACGCCTCGACGCCGGCCTTGGCGGCGGCGTAGTTCGCCATGCCCGGCGCGTGCGTGATCGCGGCGAGGCTGGAGATGGCGAGCAGGTAACCCTTGCGGTTGATCACGTGCGGGAGCGTGACGCGGAACGTGCGCCAGACGCCGAGCAGGTCGACCTCGATGACCTTCTCGAACGCGGCCCGGTCGACCGAGCGGACGAAGCCCGCGGTCGCGATGCCGGCGTTGGCGATGACGATGTCGATCCCGCCGAAGTGCTCGACGACGCCGGCTGTGGCCGCTTCGAGGGCGTCCCAGCTGGTGACGTCGGCTTCCCAGGACCTGGCGTTCGCGCCGATGCGGTCGGCGACCTTCTTCTGCTCTTCGGCTTCGAGCCCGACGAGGGCGACCTTCGCGCCGCGCGCGGCGAGCCGTTCGGCCAGGCCAGCGCCGATGCCGCGGGCCGCCCCGGTGATGAGGACCACCTTGCCGTCGACCTTCTTGGTGCCGCTGAGCAGCGAAAACGGGTTGGCCACGGTGCCCTCCTAGACGTCGCTTGAGGGCACCGTACCTCACCTTACCCGCAGTAAGCTACCCCGTAGTAAGTTAGCTTTCGCGGGAAAGCCCGGCCACTTCGTCCGGAGTCAGCTCGAGCGAGACCGACGCGATCAGGTCGGTGAGCTGCTCGGGCGTGCGGGCGCTGGCGATCGGCGCGGCGACCGTCGGCTGCACGCGCAGCCAGGCGAGCGCCACGGTGGCGACCGAGACGCCGTGGGCCGCGGCCACTTCGTCGAGCTTGGCCAGCACACGCTCGCCGGTGCCGTCCAAATAGGACTCCGCCCGGCCGGCGCGCGGGCTGTCGCTTTCGGCGCCTTTCGTGCGGTACTTGCCGGTGAGGAAGCCCTTCGCGAGGGCGAAGTACGGCAGCGTGGCCAGGCCTTCGCGCTCGACGAGCGGAGCGAGATCGCGCTCGTAGTCGCGCTCGACGAGGTTGTAGTGCGGCTGCAGCACGGCGTACCGCGCGAAGCCGTTTCGGTCCGAAATGGACAGTGCATCCGCGAGCCGTTCGGCGCTGTAGTTGGACGCCCCGAGGTGGCGGACCTTGCCCGCGCGGACCAGCGCGTCGAACGCTTCCAGTGTCTCCTCGAGCGGGGTGTCCGGGTCGTCCCGGTGGGCGTAGTAGAGGTCGATGTGGTCGGTCTTGAGGCGGCGCAGCGAGTCTTCGGCCGCCTCCTGGATGTTCTTGGCCGACAGGCCCGGCCGCCGGTCCCACGCGCCGGCCTTCGTCGCGACGACGACGTCGTCCCGGTTGCCGCGCGCGGCGAGCCAGCTGCCGAGGATCTCCTCGGAGCCGCCGCCCCCGCCGTAGAGGTCGGCGGTGTCCACGAAGTTGCCGCCGGCCGCGGTGTAGGCGTCGAGCACGGCGAAGGACTGCGCCTCGTCCGCCGTCCAGCCGAAGACGTTGCCGCCGAGGTTGAGCCCGTAGACGTCGAGGTCGGTGTTTCCCAGCTTGGTCATGCTTCCGACGGTAGTTCGCCGCCGGCGGGAGGAAAATCGCCGTCCCACGCGTTGGAGAGTTCCATGGCTATCGAACTGGGCAAGCTCGGGATCTGGAAGTACCACGCGAACGTCGACGCGAAGTTCGCGGCGGAGGCGGAGAAGCTCGGCTACGGCGCGATCTGGCTGGGCGGCTCACCCACCGGCGAAGACCTTTCGCCGGTCGACGACCTGCTCGCGGCGACGGACTCGCTGGTCATCGCCACCGGCATCGTGAACATCTGGCAGGACGACCCAGCGTCGATCGCGAAGGTGTACGAGCGCATCGCCGGCAAGTACCCGGACCGCTTCCTGCTGGGCGTCGGCGCGGGCCACCGCGAAGCGACGAAGGAGTACAAGAAGCCGTACGCGGCCCTGGTCGAGTACCTCGACAGCTTGGACGCGGCGGGCGTCCCGGTGTCCGGCCGCGCCCTGGCGGCGCTGGGCCCGAAGGTGGTGGAGCTGTCGGGTTCGCGTACCGCGGGCGCGCACCCGTACCTGACCACACCGGAGCACACCCGCGACGCCCGCTCCATCCTCGGCGAGGGGCCGCTGCTGGCGCCGGAGCACAAGGTGGTCCTCTCGACGGACCCCGCCGAGGCGCGCGCGATCGGCCGTCAGACGGTGAAGTACTACCTCGGGCTGTCCAACTACGTCGCCAACCTGCGCAAACTCGGCTTCACGGACGCCGACCTGGAGGGTGAGGGCAGCGACCGCCTGATCGACGCACTGGCGTTGCACGGCGACGCGGCCACGATCGCCCGGGGCTTGTCGGCCCACCTGGACGCCGGCGCGGACCAGGTGGTCGTCCAGGTGTTGAACGAAGACCCGTGGCCCGCCTACCGCGCGCTGGCTGCCGAACTGCGGTGACGCGGTCCTTCTGAACCGATCCGACGTGCGGGGAAGTTTCTCCCCGGGGACCGGTGTGCGGCGGCGGTCCACCTCGTACGATGCGGTCGGGACCACCCTGTGCCAAGGAGGAGTAACGATGCCCATCGCCACCCCCGAGGTCTACGCGGAGATGCTCGACCGGGCCAAGGCGAACGAGTTCGCCTACCCGGCCATCAACGTGACCTCGTCCGAGACCGTGAACGCCGCCATCCGCGGGTTCGCCGAGGCGGAGAGCGACGGCATCATCCAGTTCTCCACCGGCGGCGCCGAGTTCGCCTCGGGCCAGAAGGTCAAGGACATGGTCGTCGGCGCGACCGCCCTCGCCGAGTTCGCCCAGGTCGTCGCCGCGCGCTACGACGTCAACGTCGCGCTGCACACCGACCACTGCCCCAAGGACAAGCTCGACGGGTTCGTCCGGCCGCTGATCGAGATCTCGGCCGAGCGGGTCAAGAACGGCCAGAACCCGCTGTTCCAGTCCCACATGTGGGACGGCTCGGCCATCGACCTCGACGAAAACCTCGAGATCGCCACGGAGCTGCTCGCCAAGACCGCCGCGGCGAAGATCATCCTCGAGGTCGAGATCGGCGTCGTCGGCGGCGAAGAGGACGGCGTCGAAGCCGAAATCAACGAGAAGCTCTACACCGCCGAAGGCGACTTCCTCAAGACGATCGACGCGCTGGGCGCCGGCGACCGCGGCCGGTACCTGCTGGCGGCGACGTTCGGCAACGTCCACGGCGTGTACAAGCCGGGCAACGTGAAGCTGCGCCCGGACGTGCTCAAGGGTGGCCAGGAAGCGGCGGCGAAGAAGCTCGGCCTGGACGCCGGGTCGAAGCCGTTCGAGCTGGTCTTCCACGGCGGCTCGGGTTCGCTGCCGGAGGAGATCCGCGAGGCGGTGTCCTACGGCGTGGTGAAGATGAACGTCGACACCGACACGCAGTACGCGTTCACCCGCCCGATCGTCGACCACTTCTTCAAGAACTACGACGGCGTCCTGAAGATCGACGGCGAGGTCGGCAACAAGAAGGTCTACGACCCGCGTTCGTACTTGAAGGCCGCGGAGGCCGGCATGGCCCAGCGCGTGGTCGAGGCCTGCCAGGCCCTCGGCTCGGCGGGCACGAAGCTCAAGTAGTCGCACGCGAAGGGGCCGCCACGAGTTCGTGGCGGCCCCTTCGTCTGTTCAGACCTCGACGACCTCGAGCAGGCTCTCGAGGCCTTTGAAGTCCTTCGTATTCCGGGTGTACAGCGGCAGGTTCCGCACGGAGGCGATCGCGGCGATCATCAAGTCCATCTTGCGCGGCCGTGGATCGCGCCCGATGGCGAGCACCATGGCGACGAACGTTCCGTACCGGGTAGCCGCATCACCGTCGAAGGGCAACGGGGTGAAATCGGCGATCGCGGCGCCGAGCTTTTCGGTGCGAGAAGCACGGACCGCCGGATCCGTGGCCACCGCCAGGCCTTGGTGCAATTCGGCCATCGAGACTGCGGTCAGTTCGGCGACTGCCGGCAACTGTGATCGCTCCAGCAGGCCAAGATCAATGTAAACGCAGGTGTCGAGCACACCCGCTTCGTGTCCCTCAGCCACGTGGCCGGTCCCAGGGATCGTCGTCGTCGCTCAGGCGATCATCACCGAAGAACTCATCGATGTCTTTGCGCATCTCCGCCGCATCGACTCGCGGTAGACGGCGGTGCTTGGCGATCAGTTCCTCGGTGGTGAGCTGGCGCCGCCGGGTCAACGGTCGCAGCTCGGCGATCTCCACGCCGTTGCGCGTGACATGGAAGGTCTCACCGGCTTCGACGGCGTCCATGACCGCGGCGGAGCCGTTGCGGAGCTCCCGCTGGCTGATGATCTGCATGAACCAAGTGTAGCACCCAGTGCTACACGGTTACCTGCCTCGTGGCCCCCAGGCGGCGCGACGCCGGGCCGGTCGCCGCCCACAGTACGAACAGGCCGGCCAGGACCACCGTCGCCGTCCAGTACGCCACCGGCGGGGCGGACTCCGTGTGCGCGTCACCCAGCACCCAGGGCCGGAACTGCGACTGCAGCCACAGCGCGCCGTAGCCGAACGCCGTCACCAGCAGCGCTCCGGCGCCCGCGGTCAGCAGCCCGTGGCCGCGGCCGATCGCGAACGCCAGGTCGACCGCCACCCCCACCGCCAGCAGGTAGAACGGGATCGTCGACACGGGGAAGCCCAGCCCGAGCAGCAGCGGCCACATCGCCCCGCGGTACGCGATGTACGCCAGCGCCACCGCAGACGCCGACCAGCGGAAACCCAGGGTCTTGCGGGCCAGGACGAGGATCAGCGCCATCACGCCGATGCCCCACAGCGGGTACACCCACTCCGGGATCGGCATCGTGAAGTGCAGGATCGCGGCCCGGTCGACCGGGTGCCCGATCTGGTTCGCCGCGAACGACAGCAGGGACGGCTCGGCCTCCGGCGCGCCGCGTTCCCACGCCCGCAGGCCGAGGATGCCGTACTCCTGCTGGCCGTTCGGGAAGAACGTGTTCTCCAGGAAGAACGCCCACAGCACGAGCAGCACGCCGGTGCGGAAGCGGCCCGGGGGCGACAGCCGCAGCCAGCCCAGCAGCACGCCCGCCTGCATGATGCCCGTGCCCAGGTAGAGCATCATGTGGGACGGGCTCCACGCGGTCAGGTCGAGGCCGTTGACGCGGTGGTTGATGACGTCCAGCGGCGCCGCCACGAGGAACACCAGCAGGCCGGTCTGCATCAGGCGCAGTGACGTCTTGTCGGCGCCGAGGCCCGTGTAGCTGTGGATCGCCACCAGCACGACGATGATCACCGTGCCGACGGTGTTGATCAGGTGCGGCGGCGCCAGGTCGTCACGCAGCCACATGAAGTGCCACGACATGTCCCACGACGACCCGACCAGCTTGAACGCGAACGCGGCCAGCCACATCCCGTAGCAGAACCGCAGCACCCACTCCGGCGTCGGCTGCCCGGGGGCGCCGCGGTGCCAGTGCCGCGAGAAGAACAGCCGCGTCTTGCCGATCGGGCTGCGCGGGATCACGTCCACGGGGACGTCGACTGCCTTGACCATGCGGACATCATGGCCGGTCATGGTCACGAGCGGGCCAAGACCGTGGTGAAGGACGCGAAAACCAGGGTTCACCCCTACGGGTGGACGATTTGCCTTCGGCGTGCGTCGGTTGGCAGGGTGTGCCGCCATGATGCCGAAACGACTTGTGGCCGCCGTCCTGATCGGCGCGCTGGTGCTGGCCGGCGGTGGGGTTCTCGCGGGTCTGTTCTTCTGACCCCCGTGCAGAATGGGCGGCATGACGCACAACCTGCTCGGCCCCGAGCCGACGCTGCTGCCCGAGCACACCGCCGCCCAGGCCGCGCTCGACGCCGGGAACGACCCGGCCGCCGTCGCCGCCGAACACCCCGACTACAGCGAAGCGTGGGCTTCGCTGGCCGAGAAGGCCTTCGACGCGGGTGAGACCGTTGCCGCGTACGCCTACGCGCGCACCGGCTACCACCGGGGTCTCGACCAGCTGCGTCGCGCCGGCTGGAAGGGCTTCGGCCCGGTGCCGTGGGCGCACCGGCCGAACCAGGGGTTCCTGCGCGCGCTGGCCGTGCTCGGCAAGGCCGCCGGGAAGATCGGCGAGACCGAGGAGTACGACCGCTGCCGCACCTTCCTCGCCGACTCCGACCCCGCCGCCGCGGAAGCCACCGGCCTGAAGTGACACCCGGCGTCGGGGGGGGGGGGGGGGGGGGGGGGGGGGGGGGGGGGGGGGAGAGGGAGAAGGGGGGGGGGGGGAAGAGGGAGAAGGGGGGGGGGCGTCCATCGC
>NZ_JBVJON010000001.1:440846-495499 GCF_055583145.1 Amycolatopsis sp. NPDC104819
ACCGACCCCGACCCCGCCGCAGCGAAAACCACCGGCCGGAAGGAACACCGGGCCTCGTGGGTGTTCGGGGCGGTTAGAACCGCCCGAAACACTCACGAGAGCCGCGGCAGGCGTAAACCGTGAGGTGGTCACCATGGCAAGCCCCGCTCCGCGCGGGCGGCCGCGCAAGCTCCCCGTCGGGGAGCAACGGGCGCGCGTGCTGCAGGCGACGGCGAAGGTCGTCGGGCAGCACGGGATGCAGGGCGCGACGATCGAGCAGATCGCGCGGGAGGCCGGCGTCTCCCGCCAGGCCGTCTACGAGCAGTTCGGCGACCGCGCGACGCTGTTCGCCGAGGTTGTCGCCGAAACCGAGGAGCGGGCCTTCGCCGCCATCGCGGGCCCGTCGGTGGCCGACCCGCAGCCCGGCCTGCGGGCCTGGGCGCGGGCCAACTACGCCAACATGGTCACCTTCGTCGCGGACAGCCCGGAGGCCTACGGGGTGCTCCGCGCGGCCGAGCGCGCGGGCGACCCCGCCCTCACCCGCCTGAGGGAGCGGCTGGCCGTCGTCTACACCGAAGCCAGCCGCAAGCGGTGGGCCGCGCACGGCATCGACTCCGGGCGCGCCGACCGCGCGCTCGTCACGCTCTTCTTCGCGATGACCGAGTCACTGGTCCAGGCCACCTGGGACGGCGCGCCGCCGGACCAGGAGGCCCTCATCGACCTGCTCACCGAGTTCACCGTCGGGGGCGTCGCCCGCCTGCAGGCCAAGGCGAGCGACGTCATCGAGCGGCTGCGCTAGACGACGGCCATCTCGGGTAGGGCGACCGAACCGACCACCCGGTTCCGCCCGCCGTGTTTGGCCGCGTAGACGGCCGCGTCGGCGGACGCCATCACCGCCTCGATGGACACCCCGTCGAGCGGGTACGCCGCGACGCCGATCGACGCCGTCTGGCGTTTGATGTCGACGGCCGCGCCTTCGTTGGTCGTGGTGCTGATGATCAGCTCGCTGACCCGTTGCCGGATCCGCTCCGCGGTGACGATGGCGTCCTCTTTGGAGGTCGCGGGCAGCAGCGCGACGAACTCCTCGCCGCCGAACCGGCCGACCAGGTCGTGCGCCCGGGTCTCCTGCTTGACGACGGCGGCGACCGCCTTGAGCACGTCGTCCCCGGCGAGGTGCCCGTAGGTGTCGTTGATCCGCTTGAAGTGGTCGAGGTCGATCATCATGGCGCCGAAGCTGCCCTGCTCACGCTCGGCGCGCGAGATCTCGCGCTGGGCGCCGTCCTGCCAGGTGGTGGCGTTGAGCAGCTGGGTCTTCTGGTCGGTGGTGGCGAGCTCCTCGAGCCGCTTGATCAGCACGGACCGCTGCAGCACGTACAGCGGCAGGATGACCAGCCCCGACAGCAGCGGCTCCTCGTTGAGCACCATCACCAGCAGCGCGCCGACGCACAAAGTGGACAGTTCGAGCAGGTTGTCGTCCATGGTGCCCAGGCACGACGCGGGGGTCGCGTTCTCGGGGTCGGCGAGGTAGAGGCCGAGACCGGTGAGCGCGGTGTTGACCGTGAAGAACGCGAGGCCGGCCAGCGTCACGGTCGCGACGCCGCTGCCGAGGGTCATGTGACCCACGACACCCCCGGCGAACGCCGACAAGATCATCGTCGTGGCGTTGGCGGCGACGCGGTGAAATTCACCCGGACGGGTGCCAGACCAACTACGGAACGCGAGATACACGTAGAGCACGAACCCGAGCGCGGCGACCAGCTGAGCCGGCAGCAGCAGGCCGGCGGGCAGCAGCCACACCGAAGTCATCGAGATGTAGGGCCCCTGGCTGAGGATGCGGCGCTGCCGCTCCAGCCGCCGGCTGACCTCCGTCTGGGTCACCGCCAAGGCTGTGAGCAGCGCAAACGTGCCAACCTGGGCGAGCGTGACCGGCACGGTCAACAGGGACACGGCCGTCCACGTGAGCATGACCGTGATGGCGGTCAGCGTGGCGATGATCCAGTCGCGGGGGCGTGTCCACAGTGCCCAGCCCCGCACGCGAGAAATCAAGTCTTGGCCGCCCTGTTCCCCCGATGTGACCATTTTTCCCCCAGCCCCTTGCGCGGATGTTCGGTGACAAAGTACTCACAGACAGTTTCAGACCGTTTGCCAGCTGTCCACAAGGGCAATCGGTGTGTACTTTTTCTTTGACACCGGAACGAGAGGTGGCCAGCGATGCGCGGCAAAGAACAGTGACCGCACAGCGCACCGCAAGGTCGCGCAGGTCGAGCCCACGCGCGGGGCATGTCAAGCATGTTCGGCGCGTGCGGCTTCTTTGTCGTTCCCTCGCTCCGGCTCGCCCGCCAGGGCCCGCGCCCACAGCGCCGCCAGCGGCAGGGTGAGCACCACTCCGACGATGCCGAATATCCCGACGGTCCCGTGCGGGCTCAGCTGATCCGCGAGCACACCGCCGATCAGCGGGCTGACGCCCATCATCGTGGTCAGTCCGGTGTTGGACAGGCCCATCACCTGCGCCCGCTGCTCGTCGGGCACGGCCAGCGTCAGTGACGCGGTCGCCTGCAGCAGGCAGACGGTCCCGAAGCCGCCGGAGACGATGAACAGCACGATCGACGCGACCGGCCCGGGGTTCAGGAAGCACAGCACCAGCGGCACCGCGCACAACGCCGAGAGCGGGGCGATCAGCTTCGGCCGCAGCCGGGCGGGGACCCAGCGCGTGTAGACGAACGTCGCGATGACACTGCCGATCGGGTCGGCCGCGAGCAGCAGGCCGATCGCCGACGGGCCACCGCCGGAGGCCGCCACGTACGGCGCCGCGATGCCCTCGTAGACCGGCAGGAGCCCCATCAGCCAGGTGAACAGCACCAGCGTGCGCAGCGGCGAGCTCGCGAACGCCGTCCGGCCGCCACCGCCGAGCGTCGCGAAGAAGGACTTGCGCTGCTCACCGCTCGCCGCGGCCGGCCGGGCGCGGACACCAAGCCGGATGAACAGGGCGGAGAGGACGAACGTCGCAGCGTCGATGACCAGCGCGACGTGCGGGTCGAGCGCGATCAGCAGCGCGCCGCCGCCGGCGAACCCGAGCAGCTGGGCGCTCTGCACGGTCATGCTGCGGATGCCCATGCCGACGACGAACCGGTCGCCTTCGAGCACCTGCGGCAGCAGCGCGAGCTGGGACGCCTTGAACGGCGGGTTCACCAGCGAGACGCCGCCGACCAGCACGCACATCAGCCAGAACGGCATCCCGGGCAGGGCGACGAGCAGGATCAGCGCGGCGCGCAGGACGTCGACCAGCACCATCACGGAGCGGCGGGGGAAGCGGTCGGCGAAGCCGGTGAGGAAGATGCCGCCGAGCAGGGACGGCGCGTAGGTCAGGGCGTACGTCAGGCCGGTCAGCGTGGCGGAGTTGGTCCCGGTGAACACCAGGATGGACAGCGCGACCCGGGCCAGCTGGTCACCGGCGATCGACAGCAGTTCCCCGAACCACAGTGCCCGGAACTCGGCGATCCCGAACACCTCGCGGAACGTGACCTGGTCCGGCGGTGCTGCCATGCGTTTTCTCCCGACCTCGTGCAGACCGCGCCCTTCTCATGACCGCCGGTGACGAGACGACCAGTCGGTCATAAGGCAGTCACGGTACGTGAGTTACCTCAGCCAGTGTCCCGTGACTGTTGGTGAATTCCTAGGTTCTTTCGCCGGTATCGAAGGTGTCACGGAGCTTTCCCGAACGGGTCAGACGATAGCCCGCAGTGTCTGACCGGTCGCCCAGGAGTCACCAATGGATCATTCCGCACCCGTTGGCGCAGGACCAGAGGCAAAAGTAGCCACCTCGCGCGGGGTGAGGTGGCTACCGGGGTGGCGGGACTAGCGCCGGTGCTTTTCGATCACTTCGATCGACGTGCGGACCTGCTCGAAGGTGGGCGGGGCCGCCCGGTTGAACACGACGGTCAGGGACCGGCGCGGGATGACCACGAACTCGACGTCGACCCCGGCCGCCTCCGAAGCGGCCTCGACGACGTCACGCCAGTGCTTCGGGTCGATCCCGTCCGGATCGGCCCATTCGTGGGCGAAGATCGCCCAGTTCCCCCTGAGCAGGGTGCCGACGACGTCCTGCGCGGTGTGGACGCGGTGCGGCGGGCCGATCTCACCGGCCAAGTCTTCCCGGCCGGGGACGTGCTGCGAAGGCCCGGGCGCCTGGGTGGACGAAGGACAAAAGCCACTCCTTTCACCGACGTGCGGGAGGCATTCGGCGCCGGTGCCGGTGCTGATTGGTCGCACCCGGAATTCCGCCCTGTGGGACGCCCTTCTCCTGCTCAGGCGCGGGCGTAGCTTCGGTTTTGTGGCCGATCTCCCGCCGTTCAGCCTCGCCGTCGTGGGCGCCGGACCCCGCGGGGTCGGCGTCCTCGAACGGCTCGGCGCGAACGCCGCGGAGCTGCTCGGCGGCCGCCGGCTCGAGGTGCACCTGATCGACCCGTTCCCGCCCGGGCCCGGCCGGGTCTGGCGCCACGACCAGTCGCCGCTGCTGCGGATGAACTCCATGCCCGAAGACGTCACGATGTTCACCGACGACTCGGTGAAGATGGCCGGCCCGGTGCTGCCCGGCCCGTCGCTGCTCGAGTGGGCGCGCCAGGTGCGGGACGGCGTGCTCGACGCCGAGGTGCCCCCGGACGTCGTCGCCGAGCTGACCGCGCTGGACAGCTTCGACTTCCCGACCCGGCGGCTGCAGAGCGCCTACCTGACCTGGGTGTACCGCAAGGTCGTCGCCGACCTGCCCGGCGAGGTCGACGTCGTCGAGCACGCGGCGCGGGCGGTGCGGGTCGACGGTGGTGCGGTGGAGCTGTCCGACGGCACGACGCTGCGCGCGGACGCCGTGGTGTTCACCGTCGGGCACCTCGACGCGGACCCGGACGAGCGGGAGCGGGAGCTGGCGGCGTTCGCCGCGGGGCACGGGCTGGCCTACTACCCGGCCGGGTACACCGCCGACGTCGACTACTCCGGCATCACCCCGGGCGAAACCGTGCTGGTGCGCGGGTTCGGGCTGGCGTTCGTCGACCTGATGCTGCTGCTGACCGAGGGCCGCGGCGGGCGGTTCGAGGAGCTGGCCGGCGGCGGCCTCCGCTACCACCCGAGCGGCGCCGAGCCGGTGCTGCACGTCGGCTCCCGGCGCGGGGTGCCCTACCACGCGAAGATCGGCTACCGGCTGCGCGGGAAACCGTTGCGGCTGCCCAGGTTCTTCGACGCGTACACGATGGACGAGCTCCCCGGCGCGGCCCTCGACTTCCGCGCGGACGTCTGGCCGCTGGTCGCCAAGGAGCTGGCCTGGGGGTTCTACAGCGAGCTGTTCACCGGGCACCCGGACCGGGTGCGGATGGACTTCGCCGTGTTCGCCGACGCCTTCGCGGACCTGGACTGGGACTCGCCGGGCATGCGCGACCTCGTCCAGCGGGCGGTGCCCGCCGAAGCGGACCGTCTCGACCTCGACCGGCTGGACCGGCCGATGGCGGGCCGCGAGTTCGGCTCGGCGGAGGAGTTCGGCAAGGAGCTGCGCGAGTACGTCGAGGCCGACCTGGCGCGGCGGGCCGACCGGGAGTTCAGCGCCGACCTGGGCGCGTTCATGGCGTTGCTGTCGGTGTACGCCCAGCTGCCCACATTGGTCCAAAAAGGACGGTTGAACGCGGCGTCGCAGGTGTCCGACATGGACGGCTGGTTCCACGGGTTCTTCTCCTACTACGCCAGCGGTCCGCCGCCGCGTCGGCTGGAGGAGCTGCTGGCTTTGCACGAAGCCGGCGTGGTCTCGTTCGCCGGCGCCGAGATGGCGGTGACGGCGGTGGACGGCGTGTTCGTGGCGTCGTCGACGAGCTACCCGGGCACGGTTTCGGCGCGGACGCTGGTCGAGGCCCGCCTGCCGGGCCCGAGCGTGACCCGCGCGGCGGACGGCCTGCTCCGGCAGCTGCGCGACGCCGGTGAGCTGGCCGAGGAGACGGTGGCCGACCCGGTGACGGGGGTTCTGCTGCCGTCGGGCCGGATCCACACGCGGGTGTCGGACTCCCGCCTGCTCGACGGGACCGGCCAGGCCCACCCGCACCGGTTCGCGGTGGGCCCCCACACGAGCGCCCGCTCGGCGGCGGCCTTCACCCGGCCGCGGACGAACGCGCTGTCGTTCCGGCAGAACGACGCCGTGGCACGGGAGATCCTGGCCCTCGTGAGTGGTAATTAGGGTTCTAACCCGAATTACCACTCACGACATCGTGGCGACCAGCTCGGCCAGCACCTGGTCCGGCGTGGGCATCGCCGCGATCTCCGCCGCCACCCCGCGCGCGATCTCGCGGGGCTTCGGGTCGTCCAGCAGCTCGCGGACCGCCGTCCCGATCGCTTCGACCGTGATCGCGTCGCCCACCAGCGCCTTCGCCAGCCCCGACCCCGACAGCGTCTCCGCGTTGGCGAACTGGTCGGCGCCCTGGGGCAGCACCAGCTGCGGCAGACCCGCGGCGAGCGTGGCGAGCACCGTGCCGGTGCCGCCGTGGTGGACCACCAGCCCCGCGTGCTTCAGCACCTCGCCCTGCGGCACGAACCCGGCGGCGTGCACCCGGTCCGGCAGCGGGCCGAGCACTGCCGGGTCGCCGGGACCGAGCGCCACCAGCACGTCGACGTCCAGCCGCGACAGCGCGGCGATCGCCCCCTGCAGGACTCCCGGGGCGCCGAAGACCACGGTGCCGAGCGTCAGGTACACAAAGCCGTCCGGCGGGAGCGGGGGCAGGGGGACGTCCGGGTCGAACGGCGTCGGGCGCATGCGGAACACCTTCGGCACCCCCGCGGTGCCGGGGTCACGGACGCTGTCGGGCCAGACGTCGACACACGCGTCACCGAGGACGGCGTTCGCGGGGGGCGCGCCCCAGAGCGGCGCCAGCCGTTCGGCCGCGACTTCCAGGATGGCCGGCGACATCGACCGCCCGATCACGACCGAGACGGCGGGGATGCCCGCGCGCCGCGCCGCGATGCCGGCGCCGACGTCGCTCATCTCGTAGACGACCAGGTCCGGACGCAGCTCGGGCAGCAGCGGGGCCAGGTCGTCGAGCAGCGAGCGCGGCAGCAGCTCGGCGAACATCGTGATGCCGACGTCGAGGAGGCCGGCGTCCTCGCCGTGCCGTTTCTTGGCTTCGGTCTCCGCCTCGCCGATGCCGATCCCGGCGCGGTGAACCTCGAAGCCGAGGTCACGCACCTGGGGCACAAACGCTTCGCCGGTGCCGAACACGACGTGGTGCCCGGCCGCGCGCGCCGCGTTCGCGAGGGGCACCAACGGGAACAGGTGGCCGTACGCCGGGCGGCACGAGAAGAGGATCCGCACCGCCCGAGCGTACCGGTCAGCCCTTCACGACCGGAGCGATTTGCTGCACCCACTGCTGCGGCGCCGACGTCCCGCCGGGCAGCGAGTTGAAGTACTCCCAGCCGTCGATCCCGCCGAAGTCCGAGTACTTCCCGATGAGGCTCCGGACCGTCGACTGCAGGGTCGACATGGCGACGTAACCACTGCAGTTCGCCGGGTTGGTCACGGTCCCGGCGACCACCTTGCTCGCGGGCACGATCCCGCGGCGGATGATGTTGTCGTAGCCGGACGTGCTGCTCAGGGAGCCCCAGCCGCAGTAGAACTGCGCGTTGAACCAGGAGATCTGCGCGCCGCGGTCGCGGTAGAGCGTGTCGTAGTTGAGGCCCGAGAGCCCGCCACCACCGCTGAGCTCGGTCGCCACCGGGGCGAGGGTGACGAGGAACGAGCTGCCGAAGTCCGCGCGCAGGGCGTCGATCAGCTTGTTCAGGGCGCCGTTGGACATGTGCTCTTCGACGTCGAGGTCGATGCCGGAGAGCGAGTACGTCCGGATGAGGTTCCGCAACAACGGGTAGTAGGTGTCGAACTGCGTTTCGAGCCGCTGGAAGCTGCCCGCCGCGGCCCCGCCGACAAAGGCGAGGACGTGCACACCCTGGCTGCGCAGGGTCGCGAGGTCCTGCCACATCCGCGTGAACTTGCTCGCGTTCGGCGGATCGTCGTTGAGGTGCACCACACTGTTCGTGTCGAGGTGGATCGCCCCGACGATGACGTCGGTGGCCCCGGCGTCCCGCAGCGGCAGCGGCGAGACGTAGGTGGAGCCGTTGTAGATGGTCTGGTAATAGACCACAACCCTGCGCCCGGCGGCGGCCGAAGCCGGCACCGCACCCGAAATCATCAGCACCAAGGCCACGAAGGCCACGCCGATCCTCCGCATGGTCCAGACCATACGTCACCGGCGGTGGTGGGAAAAGCACACACCGTCGATCCTGTCCGGTTCCTGTCTCAGCCGACCTCCTGGACCGACCGCCCGGGAATGGCGTCCAGCAGTTCCTTCGTGTACTCCGAACGCGGCTCGTGCAGCACCTGCGCGGCCGGGCCCAGCTCCACCAGCTCGCCCTCGCGCAGCACGCCGACCTGGTCCGCGAGCTGCCGGACCACCGCCAGGTCGTGGGAGATGAACAGGTACGACAGCCCCAGCTCCGCCTGCAGCTCGGCCAGCAGCCGCAGGATCTGGGCCTGCACCGAGACGTCCAGCGCGGACACCGGTTCGTCGCACACCACCAGGTCCGGCCGCAACGCCAGCGCCCGCGCGATCGCCACCCGCTGGCGTTGCCCGCCCGACAGCTCCGCCGGCTTGCGGCGCGCCATCGACGCCGGCAGCGCCACCTGCTCCAGCAGCTCGGGGACCCGGTTGCGCGGCAGCCCGAACGCCCGCAACGGCTCCGCGACGACGTCCTCGATCGAGAACTTCGGGTTCAGCGACGCGTACGGGTTCTGGTACACGATCTGCATCCGCCGCCGCAGCCGCCGCAGCTCCGGACCGGCCAACGCCGTGATGTCCCGGCCGTCGAAGGAAACCGACCCCGCCGACGGGGTCTCCAGCCGGAGCACCATCCGCGCCGTCGTCGACTTGCCCGAGCCCGACTCGCCGACCAACGCCAGCGTCTGGCCGCGGGGGACGTCGAACGAGATCCCGTCGACCGCGCGGATGCCGCCGTCGAACGTCTTCGCCAGGTCGCGCACCGAGACCAGCGGCTCGGCGGCCGGTGCGGGTGGTCGCAAGGCGCTCGTCATGCTCGGCGCCGCCGCGAGCAGCTGCCGGGTGTAGGCGTGCGTCGGCGCGCTCACCACCGAGGAACCCTGTTCGACCACCGAACCCTGCGAGAGCACCACGATCCGCGACGCACGATCGGCCGCGACGCCGAGGTCGTGCGTGATCAGCAGGATCGCCGTCCCCGACTCCGCGGCCAGCGACGTCAGGTGGTCGAGGATCCGGCGCTGCACCGTGACGTCGAGCGCGGACGTCGGCTCGTCCGCGATGATCAGCTTCGGCCGCCCGGCCAGCGCCGACGCGATCAGCACACGCTGCCGAAGACCACCGGACAGCTGGTGCGGGTACTGCCGCGCCCTTCGCGACGGGTCAGGGACGCCCGCGCGTTCGAGCAGTTCGATCGCCTGCGCGGACGCGGATCGCCGGTCCGCGAGGCCGTGGATCTTCAGCACCTCCGCGACCTGGTCGCCGACCCGGTGCACGGGGTTCAGCGAGACCGCCGGGTCCTGCGGCACCAGCGCGATCTCGCGCCCGCGCACCCCACGCCACTGCTTGTCCGACAGCGAAAGCAGGTCCCGGCCGTCGAAGGTGATCGAGCCGCCGTCGACGCGGCCGCCGCGGGGCAGCAGGCCGATCGCCGCGTGCGCCGTGGTCGACTTGCCCGAACCCGACTCACCGACGACGGCGACCACCTCGCCCGCGCCGACGTCGAAGCCGACGTCACGCACGGCCGGGACCTTCCGGTACGACACGGCCAGGTCCGCAATCCGCAGCAGGGTCATCGGTCTCCTCCGTCCAGCGCGCGGGACAGCCGGTTCGCGGCGAGGACCACCGCCGCCACCGTCAGGCCCGGGAACGTCGTCATCCACCAGGCCGTGGCCAGGAAGCTGCGGCCGCCCGCGACGAGCGAGCCCCACTCCGGCGTCGGCGGCGTCGCGCCGAACCCGAGGAAGCTCAGCGCCGACACTTCGAGCACGGCCGTGCCGAGCGTCAAAGTCGCCAGCGCGAGCACCGGGCCCGCCGCGTTCGGCAGGACGTGCCGCAGCAACACGCCGGACCAGCGCACCCCGGAAGCCCGCGCGGCTTCGACGAACACGCCGTTTCGCACTCGAAGCACCTCCGCGCGCATGACCCGCGCGAAGGCGGCGAGGTTCGCGATGCCGACGGCGATCGCGACGTTCGTCGTGCCGAAGCCCAGCGCCGTCACTAGGGCCAGCGACAGCAGGATCGGCGGGATGGCGAGGAAGACGTCGACCACCCGCATGATCGCGGTGTCGGCCCAGCCGCCGCGGAACCCGGCCAGCAGGCCGAGCGCCGAGCCCGCGACCAGCGCGACGAGCACGGCGATCGCGGTCGCCCGCAGGGAGAGCGACGCGCCGTGGATGACCCGCGCGTAGACGTCACGGCCGGTTTCGTCGGTGCCGAACAAGTGGTGCAGCGAAGGACCTTGGAGCCGCTCGGCCGGGACGCCGGTGATCGGGTCGTAGCCGGTCAGCAGGCCCGGCACGAAGGCCGCGAGCAGCACGAACGCCAGCACGGCGACGGCGATCACGAGCCCAGGCGGAGCTTTCACGTGAAAGCTCCGCTTCGAGAGGGCAAGGTCAACCACGGGCCACCTCCGGCGTCCGGGCGATGCGCGGGTCGAGCAGCGGGTACAGCAGGTCGACGCTCAGGTTGAGCACCACGAACACCAGCGCGGCCAGCACGATCACCGCCTGCACCACCGGGACGTCCTGCGCGGTGACGGCGGCCGCGGTGATCCGGCCGACGCCGTCGCGCGAGAACACCGTCTCGGTGATCACCGAACCCGCGACGAGGTTGCCCGCCACCACCCCGGCGACGGTCAGCGTCGGCACCGCCGCGTTGCGCAGCAGGTGTCCGAAGTGGACGCGCCAGCGGCTCGCGCCCTTGGCCGCCGCGATCTCCGCGTACGGCTGTTCCTGCTGCGTGGCCAGGCTCTTCGCCAGCACCTGGCCGATGATCGCGCCGGTCGGCAGCGCGAGGGTGACCGCGGGCAGGAGCACCGCCGAGAAGCCCTGTGTGCCCAGCGCCGGCAGCAGCCGCAGCCGGAACGAGAAGAACTGGATCAGCAGCAGCCCGACCCAGAACGGCGGCAGCGAGATCGCCAGCGACGGCAACGACAGCAGCGCCTGCCGCAGCCAGCGGAACCGCGTGAACGTGCCGAGGAACGCCGAGCCACCGCCGAACAGCACCGCGAACACCAGCGCCAGGCTCGTCACGGCGAGCGTCGGCGGCAACGCCGTGACGACCATGTGCGTGGCGTCGTCACCGGTCGCGACACTGCGGCCGAAGTCGCCGTGCAACGCCGCCACCAGCCGTTTCAGGTACTGGACCGGCAGGGGTGAGTCGAGGCCGTACTCCGCGCGGGCGGCGGCGAGCTGCTCGGGCGTGGCCGACGAACCCGCCTCACCGCTGGCGAGCTTCGCCGAAACGGCGTCCCCCGGCAGCAGGTAGAGGATCAGGAACGACAGCGTGAACGCCGCCCACAGCACAAAAACCGCCTGCCCGGCCCGGCGGAGGAGGTAGCGCCTCACGAGAGCCACGCGTCGAACAGCTGCAGCCGTGACGACGCCTCGAAGTCGACGGCGTGTGCTTTCGAGCTCAGCGCGACGACCTGGGTCAGCTCGAAGACCGGGATCGCGTAGGCGTGGTCGACGATCAGCTGCTGGACCTCGTCGGCCGACGGCTTGCGCTTCGCGTTGTCCACAGTGGACGACTGAGCGTCCAGCGCCACGTCCAGGGGGTTGCCCGGGGCGAGCTTGCTGCGGTTGCCCGCCTTCGTCGAGAACTGGCCGCGCAGGATGTCCGGGTCGGCGCGCGTGACGTTGTACCAGAGGAAGTCGTAGTTCCCGGCCAGCTGGATCTGCGTGGTCTCGGCCGTCGTGTGCTGCTCGATCCTCAGGTCGAAGCCGATCTTGCGCAGCTGCTGCTGCACCAGCTCCAGCACACTGCGGTTCTGGTTGAACACCGGCGAGAACACCACGGACGCGCTCAGCCGCTGCCCGTTCTTCGTGCGGATCCCGTCGGGTCCGGGTGCCCAGCCGTCGCCGTCGAGCAGCGCGGCCGCGCCCTTCCGGTCGTACGCGAGCTGCCGCGAAAGGTCGCTGTGCAACGGCGTCGCCGAGCCGAGGATGCTGGTGGCGGGTTTGTAGTTCGCCGTCAGCACGGTGTTCACGACTTCGGTGCGGTCGACGCCCTTGAGCACGGCCTGGCGCACCTTCTCGTCGGCCAGCACCCCGCGGGCGGTGTTCGCGTGCAGGTTGAACACGACGCCGGGGTTCGGCCGGATGTTCTCGGTGAAGCCGTTGCCGGCGAACTGCGGCTCGTCGACCGGCTGGATGTCGGTGGCCGCGTCGAGCTGACCGGACGCGAGGCTGCCGGTGCGGACGCCGGGCTCCGGCACGATCTTGTAGTCGATCTTGTCGAGGTAGGCCTCACCCTGGTGCTTGAACAGCGACGAGCCCCACGCGTACCCCTTGCGCTTCGCCAGGACGATCTCCTGGTTCTGCTTCAGGCTTTCGAAGACGAACGGCCCGGAGCCGATCAGGCCGTTGCCCTGGCAGCGCTGCTCCGGCGTCTTCTTGAACGCCGCGGGCGCGAGCACGCCGAGCGACATCGTCGAGCTGGCCTGCAGGAACTGGGCGCTGGGCGAGGAGAACTCGATCCGCACGGTCTGCGGGTCGACGACCGTCGACGCCTTGTACGCGGCGAGGTAGCCGTAGCCGAGCTGGGCTTTCGTGCCCAGGGCCTTGATGCCGTCGAAGCTGGTCTTCACCGCGGCGGCGTCGACCGGGCTGTTGTCGGAGAAGGTCGCGCCGGGCCGCAGGTGGAAGGTGAACGCCGTCGAATCGGCGCTGATCTCCCACTTCTCGGCCAGCCACGGCTTGATCTCGCCGGTCTTCGGGTCCTGGTCGGTCAGCGAGTCGACCAGCTGGCGCGCGACGTTGATGGACGCGTTCGTGGCGGTCTGCTGCGGGTCGACGCAGTCGGGCGCCGAGGAGATGCCGAGGCGCAGCGTGCCGCCGGGTTTCGGCGGGCCGGCGTCGGCCTGCTCGGTGCCGGCGGCGGAGCAGGCGGTCAGCAGGATCGGCAGGGCGAGCAGGGCCGCGGCGTTGCGGGCGCGGAAGAGTGGGGACACCGGACGGCCTCCAGCGGGGAGCGGTTGCGTCTTCGAGCGCGACGCTAGTTCCGCGCTGGAGGCCGTCTCACGGAGCGAACGGCGGTCCCATCACCTGGCACCGCGGGGATTCCCCCTTGACTCGGGGGCCGGGATCAGCAGCGGCCGAGCATGTCCGTCAGCGCGCTCTTCTCCGCGGTGCTGATCGTCAGCTTGAACTTGTACTTCACCGCGGTCCACATCTTCGCGTAGGTGCACCAGTAGCTGGTGAGCGGCGGCTTCCACTGGTCGGGCGACTTGTCACCCTTCTCCTGGTTGACGTTGTCCGTCACGGCGATCAGCTGCGGGTCGGTGAGGTCGTTCGCGTACGCCTGGCGCTGCGCGGTCGTCCACGCCGACGCGCCGGTGCGCCACGCGGCCGCGAGCGGCACGACGTGGTCGATGTCCACATCGGACGCGGCGGTCCAGGTCGCGCCGTCGTACGGGCTGAACCACGAGCCGGACGTCGGCGCGCAGTCGGAGCCGGCCTGCACGTTCGTGCCGTCGCGCTTCAGGACGACCTCGCGGGTGTTGCAGCCGTTGCCCTGGTCGATCCAGTGCGGGAACTTGTCCCGGCTGTAGCCGGTCTGCGAACCGTCGGCCTTGACGGTGAGGGACGCGAGCTCGGTCTTCGCCGTCGAAGCCGACGGGATGCCCGGCGGAGTGGCTTCGGCGACGCTGACCAGCGTCCCGGAGAGCACGGCGGTGGCCGCGAGAACGGTCAAGGAATGACGAACAGCACGCCTGGTTGGCATTTTGCTGCCTCCGTGTCAGATGTGGGGACAGCTAACCCTGATACACGGGAGTGGTGAGTGCAACACGTATAGGTGACATGTTGCTGCCCGTTCGTGAACGCTGCGTGTCCGCGCGCGCACGCGTGAGTGAAAGTGCCAGGTCAGACCGCCCCGCGAACCAGGCGGAGATCCTCGGTGTGCCGGTACCAGGTCCACTTGTTCACCGCGCGTTCGTGCACGACGTCGTCGCTGACCGGCCGGGTCGGGATGCAGCCGATCTGGAACGCGCGCGAGTACAGCGTGGTCGGCCGCTTGAAGATGGTCCCCTTCACCACGCGCACGGCCAGGCCGGGGCCGCCGGGGTCCGGCGTCACCTCGATCGACGCGGCCGGCCCGCGCAGCGCGACCTGCTCGTCGCAGTAGGCCACCCCGCGGACCAGCCGCAGCAGCCCGCGCCCGACGAGCACCCCGCCGACATCGTCGCGGATCAGCGGCACCGGGTCGACGTCACCGCGCAGGGCGAGCGCGAGGGCCTGCAGCGGCGACTTCGGCAGGCCCCAGAGCGCGGCGACCGACGAGTCCGGCGCCGAGGGCACGAACCCGACCGACACGCCCGAGATCGCGTCCTTCCGCAGCAGCCGCAGCACGACCGCGGCCAGGTCCGCGTCGGTGCCGGACACCACCAGGTGATCGTGTTCGCCCAGCAAGGGGTCGATTTCCGTCTTGCCCGGGCGGCTGGGCACACGGATCGATTCGACGTCATCGACTTCTTCGAAGCCGGCCGCCGAGTCACCACAGGCCACCACTAGTCCGCGCACCCGCGGGACCTCCGTTACAGTCATGCACCGGCATTTCCTCAGCGCCACCGGTGTCCGTCCGGGACACTAAACCTCACGTCGTCGAACACCTTGGAGTGTCACATGCCGGCCATCGTGCTCATCGGTGCCCAATGGGGGGACGAAGGCAAGGGCAAGGCCACCGACCTGATGGGTGACCGGGTCCAGTGGGTCGTCCGCTACCAGGGTGGCAACAACGCCGGGCACACCGTGGTGCTGCCGAACGGCGAGAACTTCGCCCTGCACCTCATCCCGTCCGGGATCCTCACGCCGGGCGTGACCAACGTCATCGGCAACGGCGTGGTCGTCGACCCGGGTGTGCTGCTCGAAGAGCTTTCGGGGCTGGAAGCGCGGGACGTCGACACGTCCAAGCTGCTGATCTCCGCCGACGCGCACCTGATCATGCCGTACCACGTGGCCATCGACAAAGTCACCGAGCGCTACCTCGGCAGCCGCAAGATCGGCACCACCGGCCGCGGCATCGGCCCGTGCTACCAGGACAAGATCGCCCGCGTCGGCGTCCGCGTGCAGGACCTGCTGGACGAGAAGATCTTCCGCCAGAAGGTCGAAGCCGCCCTGGAGTTCAAGAACCAGGTGCTGGTGAAGGTCTACAACCGCAAGGCGCTCGACGCGAACGAGGTCGCCGACGAGGTGCTGAGCGCCGGCGAGAAGTTCGCGCACCGCATCGCCGACACGCGGCTGCAGCTCAACCAGGCCCTCGAGCGCGGCGAGACGGTGCTGCTGGAGGGCTCACAGGGCACGCTCCTGGACGTCGACCACGGCACGTACCCGTTCGTGACGTCGTCGAACCCGACGTCCGGCGGCGCGAGCGCGGGGTCCGGCATCGGCCCGGGCCGGATCACCACGGTGCTCGGCATCCTCAAGGCGTACACGACCCGCGTCGGCTCCGGCCCGTTCCCGACCGAGCTGCACGACGAGTCCGGCGAGTACCTGCGCAAGCAGGGCGGCGAGTTCGGCGTCACGACGGGCCGCTCGCGGCGCACCGGCTGGTTCGACGCGGTGATCGCGCGCTACGCGGTGCGCGTCAACGGCATCACCGACTACTTCCTCACCAAACTGGACGTGCTGTCCGGCCTGGAGAAGGTGCCGGTGTGCGTCGGGTACGAGGTCGACGGCTTCCGCACGCAGGACATGCCGATGACCCAGACCGACGTCCACCACGCGATCCCGATCTACGAAGAGCACCCGGGCTGGTTCGAGGACATCTCGGCGTGCCGCACGTTCGAGGAGCTCCCGGCGAACGCGCGCGCGTACGTCGAGCGCCTGGAGGAGCTGTCGGGCGCCCGGATCTCGGCGATCGGCGTGGGCCCGGGCCGCGAGCAGACGATCGTGCGGCACCAGTTCGTCTAAGTCAGTTTCGTGCTGACCGGCGTCTCGTTGCGGAACAGGTCGAGCACCGGGCAGTGCTCGTCGACCTCACGCTTGAGGTCTTCGTAGCGCTCCCGGCTCGCCGGGCCTTCCAGTTCGACGGACACCCGCACGTCCCCGAAACCGGGGCGGGTGTTGAAGGAGAAGCCGAAGAAGCCGTGGAGGTCGAGGTCACCGTCGACGGTGACCTTGATCGAGTCGAGCGGAATGCCGCGCTTCGCCGCCCAGAACTGGTAGGTGATCACCTGGCAGGACCCGAGGGCGGCGAGCGCGAACTCGACGGGGTTGGCGGCCTGGTCGGTCCCCCCGAGCGCGGGCGGCTCGTCGACGGTGAAGCTGTGGTCGCGGACCTTCACCTCGACTTCGGTTTTCGTGCCGGGCTTCAGGGTGTGGTCAACACTGAAGGAGACGGCGGCGTTGTGCGGGTCGGCGTCGACGGCCCGGCGGGTTCCTTCGATGACGTCGGTCAGCGACATGGGTGCTCCTCGGTGATCGGCAGTTCGCCCAGGGTGGGCGAATCTCGAAGGCTTCGCTCGGGTTCTCAAGTCCTGGGAAGCCGGAAATCGATGGCCACCGGCGCTAGCTTGGGATCATGACCATCGGAGTCACGCTCCCCGCGGGCGACACCGAGTCCGCGCCGAACCTCGTCGACGAACTGCTCGCCCAGGCCCGGCAAGCCGCCGATGCCGGGCTGAAGTCCGTCTGGTTCTCGCAGCTCCCCCTCAGCCAGGACGCCATCACCGTCGCCGCGCTGGCCGGGCGGGAAGTGCCCGGGATCGAGGTCGGCACCTCCGTCGTCCCGACCTACCCGCGCCACCCGCTGCTCGTCGCCGGTGCCGCGCAGACCGCCCAAGCCGCCGCCGGTGGGCGGTTCACCCTCGGCATCGGGCTCGGCTCGAAAGGCTTCCTCGGTCCCGTCTACGGCGTTGACTACCCGCCGCCGATCCGGCACCTGCGCGAGTACCTGACCGTCCTCCGAAGCGCCTTTGCCGGGGAGGCCGTCGACTTCGACGGCGAGACCGTCCAGGCGCACGTACCCGGACCGTCCACTGTGGGCGGTGACGTCCCGGTCATCGTCGCCGCCATGGGGCCGCAGGCCTTGCGGGTCACCGCCGAGCTCGCCGACGGGACCCTGCCCTTCCTAGCCGGGCCGAGAGCGCTTTCCGAGCTGATCGTGCCGGCCATGGCGGGGAAGCGGATCATCGCCGCCGTCCCGGCCATCGTCACCGACGACCCGGACGCCGTCCGTGCGAAAGCCGTCGAGCAGATGTCCTTCTACGGCCGGATTCCGTCGTACCGCCGGATCCTCGACGCGGAAGGCGTCGGCCACGCGGCCGACCTCGCGCTCATCGGCGACGAGAAAACCGTCCTCGCAGGGCTCCAGCGTTACTACGACGCGGGCGCCACCGACGTCCTCGTCTCGCAGACCGGCCTCCGCTCCAGCGAAGAGCGACGACGGACCTGGGAGGTCGTCAGCTCAATCGGTTCGTGAGGGTCGCCGTCACCGACAGCTCCTCCAGGTCCAGCTCACGCAGCACCTTCTGCAGGATTTCGTCGTCAAGCCGGCCCGCGCGGTTCTCCTCGATCATCGCCTTGCGCTGGATGATCAGCAGCTCCTTCCGGGCCTTCGCGAACTGCGCCTGCGGGGTGCCCGGCCGGTCCTCGCCCGACAGCTTGATCGTGGCTTCGGCGAACCGGTAGCGCGTGTCGATCAGCCGCTCCAGCCGCTGCTTGAGCCGTTCGACCTTCTCGGGCGGCAGGTCCAGGGTGGCCAGCCGGTCGCGGCCGATCTCGCGAAGTCGTTCGTGCGCCGCCTTCTGCGCGACCTCGCGCGCCGCGAGCTCCTCGGCTTCGTCGCGCGACGCCTCCGAAGGGTCCTGCACCTTCAAGACCCGGATCAACGGCGGCAGTGTGAGCCCCTGGATCAGCACCGTCCCGATCGCGACGGCGAACGCGAACAGCTGGATCTCCTCACGCCCCGGTGTGTCGGCGGGGACACCGGCCGCCGCCGCGAGTGTGACGACGCCGCGCATGCCGGTCCACGAGAGCACCGCCAGTGTCCGCCACGCCGGCGCCGCGCGGCCGCGGCCGAACAGGCGCATCGCCCGGGGCAGGTAGGCGAAGACGAACACCGCCGGGACGCGCACCAGCATCGTCACCAGCAGCACGACCACCGCGACCAGCGCGAGCGTGCCGTTGTCGCGCGCCGCGTGCTGGGCGCCGTCGAGCACGAACGGGAGTTGCAGCCCCATCAGCGCGAACACCAGCGCCTCCAGCAGGACGTCGATGGACGCCCAGACGGATCTGTCCTGCATGCGTGTCGCGGGTGACGCGTACAGCGAGCGCGCGCCCAGGTAGAGGCCCGCGGCGACCACGGCGAGCACCCCCGACCCGCTGAACTCCTCGCCGAACGGGTGCAGGTGCTCGGCGGTGACGTACGCGCCGAACGGCACGATGATCCCGAACGCCGACTCGAGCAGCGGGTCGTCGAGCAGCCGCCGGATCCCCACGACGAGGGCGCCAATCGCCAGGCCGACCGCGATGCCCAGCACGGTCGCCACGCCGAACACGGCGAACCCGTGCCCGGCCGAGCCCGCGGTGCCCGCGACCGCGGCGAGCGCGACCTTGTAGAGCGTCAGCGCGGCGGCGTCGTTGACCAGGCTTTCGCCGGTCAGCACGGTCATCACCCGCCGCGGCAGGCCGAGCTTGCGCCCGATCGCCACCGCCGTCACGGCGTCCGGTGGCGCCACGACCGCGCCGAGCACCAGCGCGGAGGCGAACGGCACGTCCGGCAGCAGCAGGTGCACAACCAACGCGACGACCACGGCCGTCACCGCGACCAGCACCACGCCCAGCGCGACGATCGGCCGCAGGCTGTTCTTGAAGTGCGTCAACGAGCTTTCGAGCGACGTCGAGTAGAGCAACGGCGGCAGCACGACCGTGAGCACCAGCTCCGGCTCCAGCTCGAACCGCGGCACCCCGGGGATCAGCGCGACCCCGAGCGCGACGACCACCACCAGCAGCGGCGCGGACAGGTTGTACCGGCGGGCGAACGCCGTCAGCGCCAACGATCCGGCGAGCACGCCCATCAGCGTCAGGATCTCCACGCGCGTGATCTTCGCGCAGGGAGCGGCGTTGTGCTCGGCTTCCGGTCAGTGGAAGTGACCTGGCTTACGCCGAGTTCGCCGTGGTTGAGTGTGCGCACTACGCACACCTGTGCGGATCATGTGCACCGACGCACAACCGGAGGTTCCCCATGTCCCCTGGCGCTCGCTCCTGGGTCGTGCCCCTGGCCTGGACCGCCGTCCTGCTCGACGGGTTCGACCTGGTCGTGCTCGGCACCGTGCTGCCCGTGCTCCTCCGCGACCACGTCTGGGGCCTGACACCCGGCACGGCGTCGGTCGTCTCGACGGTCGGGCTGGCCGGGATGATGCTGGGCGGGCTGGCGATCGGCACGATCACCGACGTCATCGGCCGCCGGAAGTCGCTGATCATCTCCGTGGCACTGTTCTCGGTGTGCACGCTGCTGTGCGCGTTCGCGCCCTCGACGTTCGTCTTCGGCCTGCTGCGGTTCGTCGCCGGGCTCGGCCTCGGCGGCTGCCTGCCGACGGCCATCACGCTGGTCACGGAGTACGCGCGCCGCGGCAAGGCCGGCAGCGCGACCACGACCGTGATGACCGGCTACCACGTCGGCGCGGTGCTGACGGCGTTGCTGGGCATCGTCCTCATCTCGCCGCTGGGCTGGCGCGCGATGTTCGTCGCCGGGGCGCTGCCGGCCGTCGTGCTGATCCCGCTGATGCTGAAGTTCCTGCCGGAGTCCGAGACGTTCCAGCGGGTCCGCGAGACCGAGCGGTCGGCCGGGCACGCCGTCGCCGGCCTGTTCCGCGGCGGCCTGCTGCGCGCGACGATCGCGTTCTGGGTGACGTCGTTCATGGGCCTGCTGCTGGTGTACGGCCTGAACACCTGGCTGCCGGAGATCATGCGCCAGGCCGGGTACCCGCTCGGCGCCGCGCTGAGCCTGCTGCTGACGCTGAACGTCGGCGGCATCGTCGGGCTGCTCGTCGCGGGCCGGGTCGCCGACCGCGTCGGCATCCGCCCGTCGGCGATCGTCTGGTTCTGCCTGGGCGCGGTGTTCCTCGCGCTGCTGAGCGTGAAGCTGCCCGCGGTCGGGCTGTACGCGGCGGTGTTCCTGACCGGTTGTTTTGTGTTCAGCGCGCAGGTGCTGGTGTACGCGTACATCGGCCGCATCTACCCGGACGCGATCCGCGCGACCGGCCTCGGCTGGTCGGCGGGCATCGGCCGCATCGGCGCGATCTCCGGTCCCCTCCTGGGCGGCGCGCTGCTGACGGCGGGAATCGCGTACCCGTGGGGGTTTTACGCCTTCGCGGGAGTGGGCGCCCTGGGCGCGGCGGCGGTGACGGTGGTCCGCCCGGGCCGCCAGTCCCCGGCGCAGGAACCCGCACCCGCAAAGGAAAGCCAAGCGACTTCCTGAGTCTGCCGCAGCTGTCGTGGGGGGGGGGGGGGGGTCGCCCCCACCCCCCCCCCCCCCCCACGACAACTCGCGCCGAGCGTCAGCCGAGCTCCTTCAGCTCCCGTTCGACAGCCGCGAGCTCGGCCTCCGAGCCTTGAACCTTCGGGCCCTTGAACCACTTCCGCGCCGACACCACCCACCACAGCGCGGCGCCGCCGAGCACCACGAGGAACGCGATCGGCGTGTAGTTGAACGAATCCACCGTCACCGGGGACACCTGCGGCAGCATGAACAGCACGAAGATGATCACGACCCACGTCGTCGCGATGATCCCGACCGGCTTGCCCCAGCGCCCGAGGTGCCACGGCCCGCGCTCGAAGTCGTCACCCTGCCGCACCCGCAGGAACACCGGGATCACGTACGCCACATACAGCCCCACCACGGCGATCGACGTCACCGCCGCGTAAGCCGTCGCGCTCCACAGGTACGGCAGGGCCAGCACCAGCGCGCCGCCCGCGCCGAGCCAGACGGCGTTGGTCGGGGTCTGCGTGCGCTTGTTGATCTTGTGCCAGAAGTTCGACCCCGGGATCGCGCCGTCCCGCGCGAACGCGTAGATCATCCGCGAGTTCGCCGTCACCGACGCCATGCCGCAGAACAGCTGCGCGCCGATGCAGATCAGCAGGAGGAACTTGCCGGTGACCGCGCCGGTCGCGTCGATGAAGATCTGCGCGGGCGGGACGCCGGTGGCGGAGCCGACCGCGCCGTCGTAGTCCTGGATCGCGAACGTCAGGCCGATCAGCAGGATCCAGCCCGCGACGAGCGAAACCACGATCGACATCACGATGCCGCGCGGCCCGGCCGTCGCCGCGCTCTTCGTCTCCTCCGTCATGTGCGCCGACGCGTCGTAGCCGGTCAGCGTGTACTGCGCCACCAGAAGACCCAGCGCGAAGACGTAGAACGCCGAGCCCCAGCCCGTCTGGTTCACAAAACTGCCGAAGACGAACGACGCGTCCTGGTGCTTGGCCGGCACGAAGATGAGCACGCCGACGATCACCAGCACGCCGATGAGGTGCCACCACACGCTGACGTTGTTGAGGATCGCCACGATCCGGACGCCGAAGGTGTTCAGCAGGCCGTGCACCACGAGGATGATCGCGAGCAGCAGGATCGTGTGCCCCGGCGTCGCCGAAAAGCCCCACTGCAGGTCGAGGAACGCGTTGAGGAACAGCGCCGCGCCGAAGTCGATGCCCGCGGTGACGGCGATCTGCCCGACGAGGTTGAACCAGCCGGTGAACCACGACCACGCGGGGCCGTTCTTCCGCGCCAGCCGCGCCGCCCAGTAGTACAGGCCGCCCGCGGTCGGGTAGCTGGAGCAGACCTCGGCCATGCCCAGGCCGACCAGGATGACGAAGATCCCGACCAGCGGCCAGCCCCAGATCATCGCGGCCGGGCCGCCCGTCTTCATGCCGAAGCCGTAGAGCGTCAGGCAGCCGGACAGGATCGAGATGATGGTGAACGAGACGGCGAAGTTCGAGAACCCCGACATCGTCCGCTTGAGCTCCTGCGCGTAGCCCAGCTGGTGCAAGCGTGCGGAGTCGTCATCGTGGTCGGGAGTGGTCTGCTGGTCGGAAACATCCATCGGGCACCTCTTGAAAGGTATGCGGCCAGACCATTGAATCCGCCGAAGTTAGCCCTGGTGAGCGAGGGGTGTCAAGCCTTCGTCAAGAACTCGTCCAGCCACCGGAGCAGCGGCCCGCCGCCGCGGTGGTCGTTCGAGATCAGGGTGGCCGTGATGCCGCCGGAGTGCGTGCTCCAGAACGTGACGCCGGGGTCGCCGCCGTCGAGGTGCACCGCGCCCGGCCGCGGCAGCCAGAACCCCAGCCCGTAGCCCGGAGCGTGCGGGCGCAGCATCCGGTTCACCCACTGGCCGGGCACGATCCGGCCGTCGAGGAACGCGGGCCAGAACTTCCGGATGTCCGGCGCGGTGCTGTAGATCCCGCCGTCGCCGAAGCCCCGGACCGGCACGCTGAACACGTTGGTGCGGCCGTCTTCCAGGTAGCCGGTGGCGGTCCGGCCGGGCAGCGCGTCCGACCGGAGGAACGCCGTGTCGGCCATCCCGGCGGGCTCGCAGACGCGCTCGCGCACGAGGTCGGGGAATGGTCTGCCCGCGACCCGTTCGGCGAGCAGGGAAAGGACGGCGAAGGCGCCGTTGTTGTACCTGAACTCCGCGCCGGGCGGAGTCCGCTGCGGAAAACCCGCGAGCGCGGCGAGGTAGTCGGCGGACGTGGCGAGCAGCGGGTCCGCCGGCGGGTCCACCTCTTCGTCGTAGTAGTCGCCGATGCCGGACGTGTGCGTCAGCAGGTGCTCGACCGTGACGGCGTCGTCGATCAACGGCAGGTCGGCGCCCAGCACCGACCGGGCGGTCGTCTCGAGCGAAAGCCGCCCGTCGGCGACCAGTCCGACGACGACCAGCGCGGTGAACCCCTTGATGCCGCTGGCGATCGCGAACCGCGTGTCGACGGTGTTCTCGACGCGGTGGCCGATGTGCGCGTACCCGCGTGCCTCGGACACCAGCGTCTCGTCGCCGCGGGTCACGAGCACCACGCCGGAGAACTCCGTGAGGGGCGCCTTCATGGACGAAAGAGTCCCCGAAGGCGCCCCTCACGGCAACGCGATTACCGGCCCAGGAACGCGTGCAGCGACTCCAGCGCGGTGTCCGCCTGGTCGGCGAAGAAGCCGTCGACGCCCGCCTTGAAGAACGCCTCCTCCTCGGCGAACACGTTGCCGTAGGCGTCCGGCTCCGCCGAGGAGCGCAGGTTCGCCGGCAGGAACGGGTTCTCGTTCCGGAACGTGTACGGCTGCACCTTGAGACCGGCCTTGTGCGCGTCGGCGACGATCGCGGTCGGCTTGGTCAGGTTCCCGGCGGCGTCCAGCGGGATGATCTGCGCCTTGTCCGGCCCGAGGTACTTCGCGTACTTCGCGACCTCGCGCAGGCCCTGCGGCGTGACGAGGTCCGCGTACGTCCGCTTGTCGCCCTTCGCGACGAAGTCCGCCGGAGCGCCCGAAGCCGACGTCAGCTGCAGCAGCGGCGTCCGGACCTGCTTGTGCAGCGCGACCAGGTTCGACACCTCGAACGACTGGATGATCGCCGGCGCGTCCGGGCGGTCGAGGCCGTTCTTCTTGAGGGCCGAAACCAGCTTCGGCTCGACCGGGTTGCCGATCGACTGGAAGAACGTCGAGTGCTTGACCTCGGGGTAGGTGCCGAGCGTCCGGTGCAGTTCCTTGCCGAGCCGCTTGGTCAGGTCGAGCACCTCCTGGAAGGTGGCGATCCGGTAGCGGCCGTTGTAGAGCGTGTTGTGCGGCCGGTTGACCGGGATCCGCTCGACCGCGCGCAGCGTCTTCAGCTCGGCGAGGGTGAAGTCCTGGGTGAACCAGCCGGTCGTCGAGACGCCGTCGATCACCAGGGTCTTCTTGCGGTTCGCGAACTCGGGGTGGTTCGCGACGTCGGTCGTGCCGCCGATCTCCGGCTCATGCCGGGCGACGAGCTGGCCGTCCTTGGTCGGCACGAGGTCGACGTCGACCCAGTTCACGCCCATCCGGTAGGCGAGCTCGTACGAGGCGAGGGTGTGCTCCGGCCGGTAGCCGGGCGCCCCGCGGTGTCCGATGATCACGGGGTCATCGTGGCCCCGCCCGTGCGCGGCCGTCTCGGCGGACCCGCTTTCGGAGGGCGCCGCGGCCGCGCTCGCCGACCCGATCGCGACGCCGGTGACGCTCAGCAACGCCAGCCCGGCCAGTGCCAGTACACCGACACGTTTGCGCTTCATCTGGTGACCTCTTTTCACACAGGGTTGTCCCTGACTACTCGCGCCACCCTTGATGCCGCAAGCGTCGCGCGGTCCAACCTGGGCGGACGGGCCGGTAAACGACACGTGGCCACCCGTTCCGGGGACGGCGAAATGTCCGGGCCGAACCCCGCCGGATACCCTGTGCGGTGTGCGCGTACTGGTAATCGGGTCCGGCGCCCGCGAGCATGCACTCGTCCTCGCGGCGTCCGGCGACCCCACGGTCACCGCGCTGGCCTGCGCGCCCGGCAACGCCGGGACGGCCGCGATGGCCGAGCAGCTCGGCGTCGACGCGGCGGACCCGGAAGCGGTCACCGCCCTCGCGAAGAGCTGGCAGGCCGACCTGGTGGTGGTCGGGCCCGAGGTCCCGCTCGTCGCCGGCGTCGCCGACGCCGTCCGCAAGGCGGGCATCGCCTGCTTCGGCCCGTCGGCCGCGGCGGCCCGCATCGAAGGCTCGAAGGCGTTCGCGAAGGACGTCATGGCCGCGGCGGACGTGCCGACCGCGCGCAGCGAGGTGGTCGACAACCCGGCCCGCCTCGACGCCGCGCTCAACCGCTTCGGCCCGACGTGGGTGGTCAAGGACGACGGCCTCGCCGCGGGCAAGGGCGTGGTCGTCACGACCGACTACGACGTCGCGCGCAAGCACGCGATCATGCTGCTCGACGGCGGCCACCCGGTCCTCCTGGAGTCCTTTTTGGACGGCCCGGAGGCCTCGCTGTTCTGCTTCGTCGACGGCCACACCGTCGTCCCGCTGCTGCCCGCGCAGGACTTCAAGCGGGTCGGCGACGACGACGCGGGCCCGAACACCGGCGGCATGGGCGCCTACGCGCCGCTGCCCTGGGCCCCCGAGAACCTGGTCGACGAGCTGGTCGAGAAGGTCGTCCAGCCGGTCGCCGACGAGCTGGTCGCGCGCGACGCGTCGTTCTCCGGCCTGCTCTACGCCGGGCTGGCGCTGACGTCCGAGGGCCCGCAGGTCATCGAGTTCAACTGCCGCTTCGGCGACCCGGAGACGCAGGTCGTGCTGGCGCTGCTGCGCACGCCGATCGCCGGGCTGATGCACGCCACCGCCACCGGCAAGCTCGCCGAGCACCCGCCGCTGGAGTGGTCCGGCGGCGCCGCGGTCACCGTCGTGATCGCCGCCGACGGGTACCCGGGCAAGCCGCGCACCGGCGACGTCATCACCGGGGCCGAGCTCGAAGGGGTCCTGCACGCCGGCACGCGCCGCCGTGACGACGGCGCCGTGGTCTCCTCCGGCGGCCGGGTCCTCTCGGTCGTCGGCACCGGCAAGACGCTCAAGTCGGCACGCCGGCACGCGTACGAAACCGTGGAAAAGGTGCACCTCGCGGGCTCGCACCACCGCACGGACATCGCGCTGAAGGCGGCGAACGGCGAGGTCGGCGTCTCGGCGGCGAAACAGCGCGTCTGACCGGGAACCGGCGGGGGACGAAGTTCGTCCAATCTCAGCCTGCTGTCACACCCGGGTTGGTAGCCTCGACGGGAGTCGGCCGGTCACTGTCCGTATGACGTCAGGGGAGCGCATGTCAGGACCCTCGTACGACCTCACCTCGGCCGTCCCGGTGGCGCCGGCGGCCGCGGACGTCCTGGTCCACCCGGACAAGCTCCTGGACGTCGCCCGGATCGTCGAAGAGCAGACCAACGCCCTCGAAGACCAGCTGCTGACCCGGCTCGGCGAGCTGCGGATCGACGCGCCGTCGGCCGACGTGGTCAGCACCCAGTCGATCGAGGCCTGGAACTCCCTGATCGCCGACGGCGACCGCTCCTACGCCGGGCAGGTCCGCCAGTACGTCGCGGGCCTCAAGCAGCTCGTCTCGCAGCTGCGTGACGCCGCCAAGGACTACCAGGTCAGCGACGAGGAGAAGGCGGCGGTGTTCGGTGACCGCGGCAAGCACGGTGCGTAACCGGACGCTGGGGATCACCGGGGGCGTGCTCGCGACGGCGGCGCTCGCCGGCTGCTCGGCGGGCGCCGACGGCACGCCCTACCCGGTCGAGACGGCCGCGACAGCGGCGTCCCAGAGCGCGAAGGCGGCCCAGCTGCCCCAGCGCCCGGCCGACCTGACCCTGCAGGGGGTCAACCTGTGCGAGGTGTTCCCGCAGGTCGAGCTCGACTCGATGAAGATCACCAGCGCACCTCGGGAAGCCGCGCCCCAGGACGGCCCGACGTGCGTGTTCGACGCCGACGGCGCCGAGCCGGTGCACTCCTACCACGTGCGGGCGGTGTCGGCGGACCTCGGCGAGTGGATCACCGGGTCCCGCAAGAAGAACAGCATGACCACCGTGCCGAAGACCATCGGCGGGTACCCGGCGCTGACGAACTACCGCGCGGCCGGCGACCCCGCCGACTGCGAGACGCTCGTCGGCGTCGCCCGCGGCCAGACCCTGGCCGTCCAGACGTTCGCCATCACCCGCGGCAAGCTCACGCAGCCGCAGCTGTGCGACATGTCGGCGCACGCCGCCGACGTGGCGCTGCAGTCCTTGAAAGCACGCAACTAGGGAGGGCGCGTGGAATTCTCCGAGCTCGCGGCCGGGATCCGGAACCACCGCTTCGACGGCTGGACCAACACCGCGATCGCCGACCAGATCACGCGGATGGTCAACGGCGACGGCACCGGCAGCATCGGGACCGCCGTCGACGCGCTGAAGGCCGTCGCGACCGCGCTCGCCCACACCGACCAGACGCTGCGCGCGCAACTGCTCAAGCTGGGTGTCGAGTGGCAGAGCCAGGCCGGCGGCGCGGCGAGCCAGGTGCTCACCGAGCAGGCCGGGTTCTCCCAGGACGCGACGACGAAGGTCGCGCACGCCGCGGAGATGGTCTTCGAGCAGGGTGAGTCGTTCAACCGCACCAAGTACAAGCTGCCGGACGCCGAAACGGTCCGGAAGGGCGCGGGCGGCTACACGCTCACCGACGGCCTGCTGCTGAGCCTGATCGGCTTCGAGACCGACCACGCGCGGCAGGTCGAAGCGGCCAACAACGCCAAGGCGCAGGCCACGCAGGCCCTGAACGAGTACGCGCAGGACAGCGGCGCCAACCTGCTTTCGACGCAGTCGCTGTCGGACCCCGAGTCGCTGAAGCTGGCCGCGCCGGGCGTGACGCCGGGAGTGCTCGACGTCGCCGCCGCGTCGGTCGGGGTGACCCCGGACGGCGAGGTGAAACCGGCTTCGGACAAGGTCCGGTCGGTGCGCGTCGAGCCGCCCGTGGTGCAGCCGGTGTCGCACCAGGTCCACGCCGACCCACCGACCCCGGTCTACGGCGTCGCGGCGCAGCAGCCGGCCCGCCCGGTCGCGCAGCCGCCCCGCCAGACCGGCTCGGTGACCGCCCCGGCCGCCCAGCACACGACGCCGTCGGGCTCGACCACCACGCCTTCGGGCGTGCGGCCGCCGACCACGGCCACGCCCGGCCCCGGCTGGGTCAACTCCCCGGGCCGCGGCCCGTCCGGCGACCCCTCGGGCGGCGGCCGCTTCACCCCCGGCCCGGGTGGCGGGGGCGGCGGCGACCCGTTCGTCCCGCCGGGTGCGCCCGGCGCGCTCCCGCCCGGCTCGGCGCCGGCGACGGCCCCGATCAAGTCGCTCGGCGGTGGTGGCTCGACCGGTGGTGGCTCGACCGGCATCGGCGGCTCCCTCGGCGGCGCCGACCGCGGCGCGGACGGGCTGCTGGCCAAGGGCCGCACGGTCGGCGCGCTCCAGCAACCCCCGCTGCCGCCCGGCCAGTTCACGGCCGAACGCGGTTTCGTGGCGAAGCCCGGTGCGACGCCGGGTGAGATCGGCGCGGGCGCGGCGGCGGTCGGCGCGGGCGCGGCCGGCGGCGCGCTGAGCGGCGACAAGGACCGCCAGCGGCGCGAACGCGGCCAGGCCAAGGGCCCGGTGCGGCCGTTGCCGGTCGGCGAGCTCCCCGAGGAGGAGGCCGCGGCGCTGCGGAAGTCGGAGCAGATCAGCCCGAAGCAGGAGCGCGGCGCGACGAAGTTCCTGTCGGAGGCCGCGCCGCAGGAGGACGACGCCGAGCACGTCCGCCGCTTCGGCGTCGACGACCAGGATCTGTTCGCCGACCAGCGGATGGTTTCGCCCGACGTGCTCGGTGACCACGGCGAGGATGTGCGCTGACGGTGTCGCTGGTCCTGTCCGCGTCCGAGTTCGACGTGCTCTGGGAGTCGTTCGAACTACCGCGCCGGCACGTCGCGCTGGACGTGCCGAGTGCGGGAACCACCCGCACGGAACGCCGTGAGGTGGTCGAGGCGGCCTGGGCGTCGCTGACCGAGCGGCGCCTGGCCCGCAACGGCCGGGTGTCCGGCGAGGTGGCCGACATGCTGCACCTGCTGGCCCGCCCGCAGTCGGCGGTCGACGTCTGGGTGTGGGCGGAGCGCGAGATCCGCGGCCGCGCGGTGAGCGTCCGCAGCCAGGCGGTGCTGGCGGTGGTCGACAACGCCGAGGTCTGGCTGATCCCGGCCACCGAGGACGGCCTCCCGGAGGCGGCGGTCTCGGTCGCCGGAGATCTGGCCCCGGGCATCGGCCAGACGGTCAGCATCCCGTACGACGTCCTCCGCGCGGCGGACGCGGCGGCGAAGGGCGACCCGAAGGCGATGGTGACGGCGCTGGAAGACCGTGGCGTCGTGCTGTTCCAGGCCCAGGAGCTGTCGGGAATGCTGCTGGGCCAGGAGGCCCGCGGCCAGTTCGGCGCGGAGCGCACGGGCCGCGACGGCATGGCCCACCGGGCCAACCGGGTGGTGGCGTTCTTCGACACGGACGCGGGCCGCTACCTGTTCCAGGTGGAGACCGACCGCGACGGCCGCGAGTGGGCCACCGTCACCCCGGCGGACAACACCCTGCTGGCGACCCGGATCCGCGAACTGATGGCGGAGGCCTGAGCTACTTCACCGGCGGCAGCCGGGACATCACCTCGCCGACGAACTTTTCGGCCGCCGCGCAGACGCCCGTGGTGTCCGGCGGCTGCGGGTCGGGGGTGAAGACGAGGCTGAACTCCTCGGTGACGTACGCGTCGACCTTCCGGTGCGTCCAGGTGATCGTGCACCGGCGGGTTCCCCCGTCGCGGTTGTCGAGCTGCTCGTAGGCCTTCGTGCCGGCCAGGTCGACCGCACGCCGGCCGTCGACGCTGAGGTCCTGGCCCGTGCCGCCGCGCTCGGGAACCGCTCGGCCGTTCCGCCGGCGATCTCCTTCAGGATCACCGAAATCGCCTCTCGGGGGGTCTCGCACGCATCACCGGACGAGCGTCGCGCGGTGGCCGTGATCGACTTGTCCGGCGCGGTCGGGGGTTGTAGAGGCTGAGGTCCACAGTGGTGCTGCGGGTCCGGTCCGCCGTCTCGTCGAACGACAGGGAGCACTGGTCGAGCAGGCCCCCGCTGCGGTCGGCCGGTTTGACCCGGCCGGTGCCCGGCATCGAGCACCCGACCGGTCCTGGTTCGCCGCCACAAGAGCCACCGTCGCTCCGGCAACGGCCACCACGGCAACGGCGACCGCCACCAGCGGCCAGCGGCGTTTCTTCGCCGCCTTCGGCGGTGGCGGTTGCGGGAGCGCCAGAACGTGACCGACCTGCGCCTTCTGGCCACCGATCAGGTCGACCCGCCGCCGAACGGCGCCCGGCCCGTCGCAGCCATCACGAGCAGCGCGCCCAGGGAGAAGACGTCACTCGCGGGGGTGACGGTCCGGCCGTCGGCCTGCTCGGGGACATGAATCCGGGTGAGCCGATGATCGAGCCGGTGTGCGTCGGTTCGGAGTCACCTTCGGCCGCGCGGGCGATGCCGAAGTCGATGAGCAGGACGTTCCTCGGCTTGAGGTCCCGGTGGACCACGCCGGCCCGGTGGATTTCGGTGAGCGCCGACGCGAGCCCGACGGCGAGGATCCGCATGGCCGCCGGAGGCAGCGGGCCCGCCTCCTCGACGGCTTCCTTTTGACGGCCACGAGCCGGCCGTCGGGCGACACCCCCAGCAGCACGCGGCCCATGCCGCCTTCATGATCGGTTTCCTCCCCGCCGGACATGCTACAAAGCGTGTCCGGCGCCCGCTGGGGTGGAAGTTGACGGAGATCCGCACGCGCGAGCACGGGAAAGTCATAAAGTAAGCGCGGGAACCGTTCCGGTCATGACGACGTCTGATCGGGCGGATGCAAGTTTGCGAAGGGGATGACGAACCGTGCCTGTCTACGACCCGGACTCGATGGCCATCGCGGCACGCCAGGTGGAGCAGCTCAAGGACGAGTTCGAGAAGTCGAAGAAGCACCTGACCGGCGTCGACGACGAGAAGGAAAGCCCCTTCGGCACCATGGGCGGTTCGCAGGACGTGCACGGCGCGGTCGGCGAGTTCAAGCAGGGCGTGCACACCGAGTTCGACGCGGCCGGAAAGCTGATGGAGGCGACCGGGTTCGTGCTGCGGAAAGCCGCCGGCCTGATCGCCGAAACCGACCAGGTCGGTGCGAGCGACCTCAAGCTGCACGAGCACGGGAACCAGTGAGCGGGCACCGGACGGCCTCCGCGGGCCGGGATGAAAAGGGGGCGGAACCGTGGCGGGGCTGATCGACTTCCCACCGAACTGGCCGGACATCGAGGCCAAGCAGAAGCAGGTCGACGGAATCAAGCCGGAGTCGATCGAAAAGGCGGCCCAGCAGTTCAAGACCGCCGCGACGCAGGCCGGTGACCACAGCGCGGCGATGAAGTCGGCCACCGACTCGCTGTCCGCCGGTGTGTGGAAGGGCCCGGCCGCGGACGCGTTCGTCGGCTACGTAAAGCAGATCACCACCGCGGGCGACAAGGTGCAGACGCACCTCACCGACGTCGGCAACGACCTCAGCCAGCTTTCTTCGCAGCTCGGCGACATCAAGCGCAATGTGCACGACGCCTTCGAGAGCGCACGGACGGCGATCCAGACGAGGATCGACACCGATACGCCGAAGGCCCGGGCCGCGATGAACGCCGAAGCGGAGTACGCGCGCGGTGACAAGTCAGGCCCGCCGCCGCCTTCGTCGAAGGCGATCGTCGACGCGGCCAACACGTTCAACCAGCAGCAGGCGACCACCGCGCTGGGCAAGATCGACCCCTTGATGAAGACGGCCGAAGACCTCGTCAAGCAGTCCCAGACGTTGATGAAGACGCAGATCGAGGGAGGCTACTCGAAGGTTCCCCTGCCCACCAGCGACGGCACGGTCCCGCAGAGCACCGGCGGCATCCACAGCAACGGCTCCTCCCACCACGGCGGCGGTGGCGGAGGAGGCGGCGGTGGTGGTGGCGGAGGCGGTGGCCTCGGCCCCAGCGGCGGCCCCCCGTCGTCGCCGCCGCCGGGGAACGTCCAGCAGTGGATCCAGGAGGCCATCAAGGCGCTCCAGGCCGCCGGTGTGCCCGTGACCGACGCCGACATCCCGAACATCTGGGCGATCATCCAGCACGAGTCGGGCGGGAATCCCAACGCCATCAACAACTGGGACTCGAACGCGGCCGCGGGGCACCCGTCCAAGGGGCTCATGCAGTGCATCGACTCGACGTTCAACGCGCACAAGCTGCCCGGCCACGACAACATCTACAACCCGGTCGACAACATCATCGCGGGTGTCCGGTACTCCTACGACCGCTACGGCGGCCTCGGCAACGTGCCCGGCATCAAGGCCATGGCCCACGGCGGCGCCTACCAGGGGTACTGACTCCCGCGGCCAACTAGCCTGGCCGCATGGCCGACCTCGAGGCGGGTCCCGCGCTGCGGGCCGGTGTGCCGCCGTTCCACGTCATGGACGTCCTTTCCGCGGCGGGCGCGCGGCAGCGCAGTCACGGCGATCTGGTGTCGCTCGCCGCCGGGCAGCCGTCCGCGCCGGCGCCGGAAGCCGTGCTCGAGGCGGCCCGGGAAGCGCTGGGCAAGCGCACCCTCGGCTACACCGAGCAGCTCGGCATCCCCGAGCTGCGCGAGGCCGTCGCCGGGCACTACCTGCGGAAGTACGGTCTCGACGTCAGCGCGCAGGACGTCGTGCTGACCACCGGGTCCTCCGGCGGGTTCCTGCTCGCCTTCCTCAGCGCCTTCGACCCCGGCGCGAAGGTCGCGATGGCCCGGCCCGGCTACCCCGCCTACCGCAACCTGCTGTCCGTGCTGGGCTGCGAGGTCGTCGAGTTCGCCACCGGCGCCGAGACGAACTTCCAGCCCACCGTCGCCCTGCTCGAAGAGCTCGGTCCGATCGACGGCCTGATCGTCGCCAGCCCGAGCAACCCCACCGGCACCGTGCTGCCGCCCGGGGAGCTCGCCGCCATCACCGGCTGGTGCGCGTCACACGGCGTCCAGCTGATCAGCGACGAGATCTACCACGGCATCTCCTACGGCGCCGAGCTCGACTGCGCGTGGCAGTACGGCCGCGAGCCGATGGTGCTGGGCAGCTTCTCGAAGTACTTCGCGATGACCGGCTGGCGGCTCGGCTGGATGCTCGTGCCGCAGCGCCTCCACCGCGCGGTCGACGTCCTGACCGGCAACTTCACCATCTGCCCGCCCGCGGTTTCGCAGTACGCCGCGCTCGCCGCCTTCACCCCGGAGGCGTACGCGGAGGCCGACGCGCACGTCGAGCACTACCGCGCCAACCGCGACCGGCTCTTCGCCGGACTGAAGCGCATCGGCCTCGACAAGCTCGCGCCCGCCGACGGCGCCTTCTACGCGTACGCCGACGTCAGCGCGTACACCGAGGACAGCCTGAGCTGGTGCCGGCGCCTGCTCGCCGACACCGGGCTCGCCATCACGCCCGGCGTCGACTTCGACCCGGTCGACGGCGGGAAGTTCGTCCGGTTCTCCTTCGCGGGCAGCGCCGAGGACATCGACGAAGGCGTCCGCCGGCTCGGGGGGTGGCTCCGCCAGGGGGAACCCTGATTTAACCCCGAACGTTGGCCTGACGAGGGGAGTTTCCCCGGCCGAGGTGCCACAGTGGAGGCACGGGCCGAGGGGCCACGGGAGCAATCGGAGGAAGCCATGTTCTGGAAGATCGTCGGCGGCCTGATCGTCGCCTGGGTGGCGTTCATGGTGCTGGGCGCCGTGATCGGCTTCGTGTTCAAGGCCGTCCTGTGGATCGCCATCATCGGCGGCATCGCGTTCCTGGGCGCCGCCGGCTACCGCGCGATCAGCGGCAAGAAGGACCCCCGGCGCATCAACCGCTACTGAGTCTCACGGGACCCGCGCCACGCCGCACAGCGACGTCCAGTTGACCGGTGTCAGCGGCGTCAGGCGCGGCCCGTCCGGCCACCACAGGTGGGGCGCGGTCAACCCGGGCTCGAGCAGTTCGAGGCCGTCGAAGAACGACGCGATCTCGGCGCGCGTGCGGTAGAGCGTGTCGAGCCCGGTGCCGCTGAACCGCTCCTGCAGGGACGCCGCGACGCCGGCCGCTTCGGAGCCGTCGCCGGGGTTGTGCTGGTGCAGCAGGACCAGGTACGAACCCGGCGCCATCGCGCCGACGTAGGACTTGACCACCTGCCGCGCCTGCTGGAGGTCCGTGATGTGGTGGACGATCGCGCACAGCACGAGCCCGACCGGGCGGCTGAAGTCGAGGTGCCGCTTCACGTCGGCCAGCGTCTCGGCCGGGCGCAGGAGGTCGTTGCCCACGATGTGCGTGAAGTCGTTGTCGACCAGCACGGCCCGGCTGTGCGCCTGCACCACCGGGTCGTTGTCGACGTAGACGACGTGTGCCTCCGGGTTGTACTTCTGCGCCACCTGGTGGGTGTTCTCCACCGTCGGGAAGCCGGAGCCGAGGTCGAGGAACTGGTCGACTCCGAGCCGTTCGGTCAGGTACCGGACGGCGCGCACCAGCCACTGCCGCACTTCCTGCGCCATGGCCGGCGCCTCCGGCGCGACCTCCAGAATCTGCCGCAGCACCGCGCGGTCGACCTCGTAGTTGTCCTGCCCGCCCATGAGCGCGTCGTGGACACGGGCGATGCTCGGCCGGTCGAAGTCGACGCGGGCCGACGGTCGTTCGCTCGTCGCCATGGGGGCCACCTGCCGCGGAAGTCGGGTCCGGGTCAGCCTAGGCCAACCGGGATCACGGCGGGTAGGCGGACGTGCGGTGTGGGTGAGCTCAGCCCAGCCAGGCCTGCGCCGCTTCGGCGCCGTTCCACAGCTGGGCCTTGAGCCCGACGGCGCGTGCGCCGTCCACATTGGACTGCCGGTCGTCGAAGAACAGGCAGTCGGAGGGCTCGGCGCCGAGCTCGTCGAGCAGCAGGCGGAAGATCTTGGCGTCCGGTTTCACGCACCGGACGTCGCCGGAGAACAGCGTCACGCGGAAGTGCCGGATCCACTCCTGGGCGCGGGCCCATTCGCCGAACACCGACGGCGCGTTGGAGAGCAGCGCCAGTGCCGCGCCCGCTTCCGAGAGCGCTTCGAGCAGCGCCTCCGAAGACGGTTCCAGGTGACCCCAGCCGTCGACGTCGACGCGGGTCAGCTCGGCCGACAGCGTCTCGTCGACCGGCACGCCCAGCGCGTCGCCGACCGTCTGCCAGTACTCCAGCGGCGTGCTGCCGGCGTCGTAGGCGAGCCGGTGGTCCCAATAGGCCTTCTCGAACTCCGGCAGCGGCGCGCCCAGCCGGGCGGCCAGGTCCGGGCGAGCCGTGCTCGGCTTGCTCAGCACGTCGCCGTAGTCGAACACGATCCAGTTCACGGTGCCCCCAGGTCGTTTCAGGCGCCGGTCTTGATCCGGCGCAAGGCTTCTTCGATGTCGGCCGCGCTCAGGTCGCGGTGGGTGACGAACCGGACCCGGCCCGCCATCGGCACGGCCCGGACGCCCAGCGAGTCGAGCCAGGCCAGCGCGGTCGGGATGTCGGGCACCTCGGCGAGCACGATGTTCGTGTCGGGGGTGTTGACCGGCCAGCCGTGCTCGCGCAGGCCCTCGGCGAGCCGCCGGGCGTTCTCGTGGGAGTCCGCGAGGTCGGGGATCCGGTCCAGCGCGACCAGGCAGGCCGCGGCCAGGACCCCGCCCTGCCGGACACCGCCGCCGAGCATCTGCCGCATCCGGCGGGCGCGCTCGACGAAGGTTTTGCTCCCCGCCACGACCGAGCCGACCGGCGCGCCGAGGCCCTTGCTGAAGCAGGCCGAGACGCTGTCGACACCGACGGTCAACGCGGCGGGCGGCACCTCCAGCGCGACCGCGGCCTGCCACAGCCGGGCGCCGTCGAGGTGCACCGTCAGACCGGCTTCCTTCGCGACGGACAGCAGCTGGGCGTGCTCGTCGGGCGGCGTCACCGCGCCGCCGGCCGCGTTGTGCGTGTTCTCCAGGCACAACAGCGATGTCCGTAAAGTGAAGTATGGCCCGGGTTGTCCGATCGCGGCTGCGAGGGCGTCCAGCGAGGGGCGGCCCGGGCCCCCGTCGTGCTCCAGCGGGTCCGGCATCCCGCCGGCCAGCCAGGCCGCCGAACCCAGCTCGTTGGACAGCACGTGCGCGCCGCGCGTCGCGAGGAACCGGTCACCGCGCTGCAGGTGCAGGCTCAGCGCGACGAGGTTCGCCATCGTGCCGCTCGGCACCCACAGCGCCGCCGGCATGCCCAGCACGTCCGCGGCCCGCTCCTCCAGCGCCTGGACCGTCGGGTCGCGCTCGAGGACGTTGTCACCGACCTCCGCGGACGCCATCGCCGCGCGCATCGTGTCATCCGGACGGGTGACGGTGTCGGATCGGAAGTCCAGCGGCGGCAGCGTGAAGGTCACGGAGTGATCACATCACACCCACCTCGCGGGGATCAATGAGCCCTTGAGTGGTCGAACCCGGGCGGTCCGTGCAACCGTGGACGCCCCTGATTCCGTCCTACCCACCGACGACAACAGAGCGGAGCACGACTGCGCGTGGACCAGCGCGACGAGCAGGAGTTCGCGGAGTACTTCGCCGCCAGGCGGGACGCCGTGCGCCGGACCGCGTACATGCTCTGCGGTGACTGGCACCGGGCGGACGACCTCGCGCAGACGGCGTTCGTCGCGCTGCACCGGAGGTGGAAGAAGATCAGGGATCGCGCGGCGACCGACGCATACGTCCGCACGACGCTCGTCCGGGCGTCGATCGACGAGTCGCGACGTCCGTGGCGGCGCGAATGGCAGACCGAGACGCTGCCGGAGCCGGCCGACGACTCGCCCGGTCTCGACGACCTCGTCGCGACCAGGGAAGACCTGCTCGCGGCGTTGAAGGAAGTGCCGCCCAAGCAGCGGGCGGTGCTGGTCATGCGGTTCTTCGAAGGACTCGACGTGACCAGCGCGGCGCAGGCGCTGGGCTGCAGCGAAGGCAACGTGAAGAGCCAGACCGCACGCGGGCTGGCGAACCTCAAGCAGGTGCTGGAACGGGAGGTGGAGACCAATGGATGAGCAGGAGCTGCGCTCGTTGTTCTCCGCCGCGCCCGGGGACGCGCCGTCGCCGACCTTCAGCCAGGACGACGTCGTCCGCGAGTCCCGGCGCCAGACCCTGCGGCGCCGCAACCGGATCACCGCCGGGGTCAGCGCCGCGGCGCTCGTCGTGATCGGGTTCGGTGCTTACGGAGTGCTGTCCGGGGGTACCCCTGAGTCGATGACCGCGGCCAAGGACAACGCCGTGTCGGCGCAGTCCGCGCCCGGCTCGGGGCAACCCGGGGTGGACCCGGCACGTCCTGAGGTCGGTGGGGAGTCACCGAACTTCTCTTCCACGCCGCCCCAGCAGGGGGGCAGCGGGGACGGGAAGACCGGCCAACTGGCCGAAGGCGCCTCCGGGTGCGAAGAGGTGGACGGGGAGCTCGCCATTGCCCTCGCTGGCGAGCTCCCCGCCCACTCCGCCGTTTCCCAGGCTGTCCCGGGCGGCGCCTGTTCGACGGCGTCGCGGTCCGCGGGGTTCCCGGTCCCGGGCGGCGAAGTGTCCGCGGCGGTGTACCCGAAGGGCATTCCGGTGGTCTTCAAGTCCCAGCCGGCCGGCGCGGTGACCGCGCAGGTGCCCACGGCGTCCGGTGGGGCGCTGGTGCTGGTGAGCGTGCCTTCCGCCGGGGCGACGGCGCCGTACGCCGGGCAGGTCGGCGAGTTCGCGCGCGCTCTCGCGCCCCGCTTCTGAGCCCGGGTCCGCCCGGTTGGCAGAATGACCGGTCATGACCGCTGCGACCACCGCCAAGGGGGAGCGACGGCGCGCCGCGCTCGTCGAGGCCGCCGCGAAACTGCTCGTCGAGGGCGGGTTCGACGCCGTGCGGCACCGGGCGGTGGCCGAGCGCGCGGGCCTGCCGCTCGCGTCCACGACGTACTACTTCGACTCGCTGGAAGACCTGGTCACGGCGGCCGTCGAGCGCCATTCGAACGCCGAGCTGGCGGCGGGCCGCGCCCGGCTGGAGGAGCTCGCGACCCGCAACCGCGGGGTGCAGGCGACCGTCGAGCTGGTGCTGGAGATGCTGCTCGGGCCGGAGAGCGGTGACCCGGAGGCCGACGCCGAGGCGGTGCTCCTGCGGTACGAGCGGCTGGTCGCGACCGGCCGCCGTCCGTACCTGCGGCCGTTGATGCGCACGCTGTCGGTCCAGCTCAACGAGCTGCTTACCGAGATCTTCGCCCGCTCGGGCACGCCGGTGAGCGAGGCCGAGCTCGAGCGGCTGGTGGCCCTGGTCGACGGAGCCGTCGTCAACGCGCTGATCGCGGTCGACCCGGAGCCGCGCGCGGCGGCCGCCCGGATGCTGCAGACCGCCCTCGAACCGGCCGGTCAGGACCGCGTGCGCTGAGCCTTCGCCAGGTCGTCGCGTGACTTCGTGACCAGGGCGAGCATCGCCTGCTCGGCGGCGGCCGGGTCACCCGCGACGATCGCGTCGAACACCTTCCGGTGGCTCGGGACCGGGTCCTCCGCCGCCGACGCGCCGTGCACCAGCTTGTCGCGCTCGGCCAGCCCGATCGCGATGACCCGTTCCATCCGCATCAGGAAGTTGTTGTGGGTGGCGGTCATCAACCGCCGGTGGAAGGCCAGGTCGGCCTGGACGCTCGCCTCGGCGTCGTCGCCGGCCGCCGCCATGTCGGTCAGCGCCTCGCGCAGGGAGTCGAGGTCCTCCTCGGACGCGCGTTCGGCGGCGATCCGCGCCGCGGCGGGTTCGACGACCGCGCGGACCTCGGTGAGCTCGTCGAGCAGGCCCGGGTCGTCGGCGGCCGCGGTCTGCCAGCGCATGACGTCGGCGTCGAGCATGTTCCACTTCTCGCGCGGCTGGACGAACGTGCCGCGCTTCTGCCGCGCGTCGATCATCCCCTTCGCGGCCAGCACCTTCAGCGCCTCGCGCAACGCGGTCAGGCTGATGTCGAGCTCTTCGCGCAGCGCGGGCAGGTCGAGGACGGTGCCCTCGCCCCACTCGTCGGAGAGGATCCGGCTGGCCAGTGCCTCCACGGTCTGGCCGTGCAACCCGCGTGGCCGGTGTTCGGTCAATGGAGGGGCCCTCTCAGCTGGCGGACTGGCGGAAGGACATCCTACGCTGCCCGCTTAGTCATCATAAATTATGAATACATCTTGACAGCGGCGTCGCCCGGTTGCACTCTTTGGCAGCAGTCACGCCCGTGCGGGCACCACGACAGTGCACATGACAAAGGGGTCACGACATGACGAGTGCAGGCCTGTCCCGCCGTCGTTTCCTGCGCAACGCGAGCCTCGCCGGGCTGGGCGCGATCGGGTCGTCCAGCTTCCTCGCCGCCTGCGCCACTTCCGCGTCCAACGGTCCGGTGAAGCAGGCCGCCGGCGCGGTCACCGTCCAGTCGAACCTCTCTTCGCCCGAAGCGAAGAAGGCGATCGAGGCGCTGGCCAAGGCGTTCGGCGAGAAGGGCGGCGCGACGGCGACGGTGAACACCGTGGCGTCGGAGACCTTCCGCACCCAGCTCCCCAGCTACCTCACCGCGGCCAACCCGCCGGACACCTTCACCTGGTACCCGGGTTCGCTGCTGTCGGGCTACGCGCGCAAGGGCCTGCTGCTCGACGTCGGCGACGTCTGGCAGACCATGGGCAACTACAGCCCGGCCTTCCGGACCCTCTCCGGCGACGGCGCCGGGCACCAGGTCTTCGTCCCGACGTCGTACTACTGGTGGGGCTTCTTCTATCGGAAGTCGAATTTCGCGAAGTGGGGCGTGCAGCCGCCGACCAACTGGAGCGAGTTCCTCGCCCTCTGCGAAACGTTGAAGGCCAAGGGAATCGCGCCGATCGGCATGGGCGCCGGCGGCACCACGCCGTGGACCGCGTCGGCCTGGTTCGACTACCTGAACATCCGGATCAACGGCGCGCCGTTCCACCGCGAGCTGCTGGCCGGCAAGCAGCGCTTCGACGACCCGCGCGTCAAGAAGATCTTCGACCCGTGGCGCCAGGCGCTGCCCTACACCGACCCGAACGGCACCGCGATCGCGTTCCAGGACGCCACGACCGTGCTGCTCCAGGGCCGCACCGGGATGATCCTGACCGGCACCTTCTTCGCCGACGCCGCCCCGAAGGACGCCCTCGACGACCTCGACTTCTTCCAGTTCCCGATCCTCGACCCGGCGGTGCCGGTGGCCGAGGAGGGCCCGACCGACGGCTTCTTCGCCAGCGCGCGCACCCCGCACGTCGCCGAGGTCAAGGAGTGGTTCAAGTACGCCGCGACGGCCGAGGCGCAGGAGCTCTACATCAAGAACTCCTCCGGCACGGTCCTGCCGACCAACCCGGACGCCAAGGACAACGGCACGCCGTTGGTCCAAAAGGGACGGAAGCTGCTCGCCGACGCCAAGGAGATCACGCAGTTCTTCAACCGCGACTCCTCCGACGCGCTGCAGCCGACCGCCGACGCGGCGCTGATCCGGTTCATCCAGAAGCCGAACGAGCTCGACTCGATCCTGGCCGACTGGCAGACCGCCGCGCAGAAGGTCTGGCAGTCCTGAGATGGCGGTGCTGACCGCGGAACGGCCGAAGACGGCGGCGCGCGCCCCGAAGCGCCGCCGCCGGATCTCACCGGTGCTGCTGGCGTTCGTCCTGGTGCCCCTCGTGGTCGAGGGGTTCTGGGTGTTCTGGCCGGCGCTGCAGGGGTTCTACCTGTCGCTGACGAACTGGGACGGCGTCTCCGCACCCGAGTTCGTCGGCCTCGGGAACTTCGCCGAGATGTTCTCCGACGACATCTTCGGCACGGCGGCGCTGGACACGGTGATCTGGATCGTGCTCTTCGGCGGCCTCTCGGCCGTCGGCGGGCTAGCGCTGGCGACGTTGCTGCAGAAGGAACGCCGTGGTGTCGGCTTCTACCGCGCGGCGTTGTTCACACCGGTGGTGTTCTCACTGGTCGCGACGTCGCTGATCTGGCAGGTGATCTACCAGCCGGACGGCGTGGTCAACAAGGTGCTCGGCGCGATCGGGCTCGGCAGCTGGCAGCACTCGTGGCTCGCCGACCCGAAGACCGCGCTGTACGCGGTGCTCGTCCCCGCGCTGTGGCGGCAGCTCGGGTACGTGATGGTGCTGTACCTGGCCGGGCTCAAGGGCATCGACCCGGTGCTGTACGAGGCGGCCAAACTGGACGGCGCCACGGCGTGGCAGCAGTTCCGCAACGTCACCTGGCCGCAGCTGCGCAGCGTCAACTCCGTGGTCCTGTCGGTGATCATCATCGACTCGCTGCGCTCGTTCGACGTCGTGTGGTCGATGACCAAGGGCGGGCCGTACCACTCGTCCGAGCTGCTCAGCACGTACATGTACGCGACGGCGTTCCAGTCGTTGCGGCTCGGGTACGCGTCCGCGCTGGCCGTGGTGATCTTCGTGCTGGCCTTCGGCGTGATCGTGACCTATCTCGTGCGCGCTTTCCGGGAGGACTCGTGAGGAAGACGCGGACCGCGGGCTTCCACCTGCTCGCGGGTGGACTCTCGGTGCTGTGGCTGCTGCCGATCGCGCTGGTGCTCACCACGAGCGTCCGGTCCTTTTCGGACATCGCCTCGAACGGCCTCGGCGCGCTGCCGGCGTCGTTCTCCCTCGACGGCTTCGGCCAGGCGTGGGGTGAGGGCGGCGGCGGGCATGCGATGCTCAACAGCCTGATCGTGACGATCCCGACCGTGCTGCTGTCCCTGCTGCTCAGCGCGGCCGCGGCGTTCGCGCTGAGCCGCTACCAGATCCCGTTGCGGCGCACGATCATTCTCGTGATGCTGTCGGGCAACCTGCTGCCGCCGCAGATCCTGCTGGTGCCGGTGGCGAAGCTGTCGGAGCTGCTCGGCATCTACGACACGCTGACGGCGCTGATCATCGTGCAGGTCGGCTTCGGCCTCGGGTTCTACACGTTTGTGCTGCAGGGGTTCATGCGGTCGATCCCGGACGAGATCCAGCAGGCGGCGCTGATCGACGGCGCCGGCGTGGTCCAGATCTTCGCGCGGATCATCCTGCCGATGACCCGCCCGGCGCTGGCGGCGCTCGGCGCGCTCGCCTTCACCTGGACGTTCAACGACCTGCTGTGGTCGATCACCGTGCTGCGCACCGGCACGGTGATGCCGGTGACACCGGCGCTGCTCGGCCTGCAGGGCCAGTACGTGTCCAACTGGAACGTGATCGCGGCGGGCTCGGTCATCGCGGCCGTGCCGACCGTCGCCGTGTTCCTCCGGTTCCAGAAGCACTTCATCTCGGGCCTGGCGATCGGGGCGATCAAGTGACGTGGACAGTGACCATGAAGTCCACTTCGTACACTGTGGCGCTGGACCCGTCGTCCCGCTGGGCCGAACTCGTGGCGTGGGGCCCCCACGGGATCGAGGACGGCCCGTCGGTCTTCACGAACGCGGGCTCGGTGCACTTCATCACCGAGGCGGACGCGGCGCCGGTCGAGTACGCGCCGCTGGGCCTGCGCCCGTTCTCCGGCGCGGACGTCGCGGTGCGCGGCGGCTCGTGGTGGCGCTTCGACGGCGCGTCCACGGATCCGGACCTGCGCTTGTCCTTTGTGGACGAGCTGACCGGGCTGCGTGCGGTGCTCTGCTACCGCGGCTCGGCCGAGACGGACGTGCTGACCCGCTGGGTCGAGTTCACGAACGCGGGCTCGTCGGTCCTGGAGTTCGACCGCCTCGGCTCGGCGGGCGTGTGCATTCCCACGTCCGGCGCGGCCCGGCTGACGTACCTGACCGGTCAGTGGTCGCAGGAGTTCACCCGGCAGTCGCTCGAGCTGGCCGCCGGCGGGTTCCGGATGGAGAGCCGCTTCGGCGTGCCGGGGCACGCGCACGTACCGTGGCTGGCGGTGCAGGACGCCGTCGGCGGTCCCGCTTACGGCGTCTCCTTGGCGTGGCCGGGTTCGTGGTCCATCGAGGCCGATGTCGAGCCTTCCGGCCTGACGCGCGTCCGAGCGGGCCGGTTGCCTTCGCCGGGGCCGGTGCTTCTCGAACCCGGAGCTTCTCTGGTGACACCCGCGCTCGCGCTGGCGTCCAGTGTGGATGGTTTGGCCGGCCTGGCGTCGGTGTGGCACGACCACGACCGCGTGCTGGCGGGTTCCCGCTGGCGGCGGCCGCGTCCGGTGCTCTACAACTCGTGGGAAGCCACGGGCTTCGACGTCCGGAGCGCACACCAGCTGGAGCTGGCGAAGCGGGCGGCCGACATCGGTGTTGAGCTGTTCGTCGTCGACGACGGCTGGTTCGTGGGCCGCGACGACGACACCGGCGGCCTCGGTGACTGGACCCCGGCGGAGGAGTCGTTCGGCGAGTTCGTCGACTCGGTGCGTGAGCTGGGCCTGGAGTTCGGGCTGTGGGTCGAGCCGGAGGCGGTGAGCCCGAAGTCGCAGCTGTACGCGTCGCACCCGGACTGGGTGTACCGCATCGACGGCCGCCCGGCGACGTTGATCCGCAACCAGCTGCTGCTGGACCTGGGGCTGCCCGACGTCGTCTCGTTCATCAAGTCCACTTTGGACTCACTGCTGTCGACGTACCCGATCTCGTATCTCAAGTGGGACATGAACCGCCCGCCGACGGAACGTGGTCGTCCAGGATCCCCCTCTGCGGACCTGGACGCCGAGCACGTCGCGGGGTACCTGTCGGTGCTGGACCACCTGCGTGCTCGTCATCCGCACGTCACGATCGAGGCCTGCGCCGGTGGTGGCGGCCGCACGGACCTGGCGACGGTCGCGCGCACCGACGTCGTCTGGCCGAGCGACAACACGGGCCCGCTCGATCGCCTCGCCATCCAGGACGGCTTCCTGCTGATGCACGCGCCGCACCTGATGAGCTCCTGGGTGACGGACTCCCCGGGGGTGTTCGACCCGCGCCCGCGGTCCCTGCGCTTCCGGTTCGTCACGGCCATGGCGGGCGTGCTGGGCATCGGCGCGGACCTGTCCCAGTGGACGTCCTCGCAGCACACCGAGGCGGCGTCGCTGATCGCGGTCTACAAGTCGATCCGCGACGTCATCCACCACGGCGACGCCCGGGTCCTGCACGGGCCCTCCGAACCGACGGCGGCGACCCAGTACACGTCCGAGGACGGCGACACGGTGGTCGTCCTGGCGTGGAGCACGGGCGCGCTGACCGGCGCGCCGCTGGTCCCGGGCCGCTCCTCGCGGGTGCGGCTGGACGTGTCTCCCCAATCGTCCTATGTGGACGAATCGGGAGCCCGCTGCTCAGGCTCGCACCTGAAGCACGCGGGCCTCCCGTTCGACTGGACGGCGGAGCACGACGCCGACGTCGTCGTCCTACGCCGGCTCGAGTAGCAGCTTCGCGGCCACCGCGGTTCCGTCGGTGCGGACCGCGGTGGCCACCTCGGCGGCCTTGGCCCGCGCGGCCAGGGCCGTCCCGAGCGCCGTCGTCAGGGACTCCGTTGTCGGCGCCGGACTGTCGTGCGCGACGCCGATGCCCAGCTCCGCGACACGGCTCGCCCAGTAGGGCTGGTCGGTGGCCTGCGGGACCACGACCTGCGGCACGCCGGCGCGCGCCGCCGTGGTGGTGGTGCCGGCGCCACCGTGATGCACGACGGCGGCGGTGCGCGGGAAGAGCGCCTGGTGGTTGACCTCGTCGACGGCGAAGACGTCGTCACCGGCCACCGTCAGGCCGGCCCAGCCGCGCTTGAGCACCAGGCGACGGCCGTGCGCCCGCACCGCCGCGACAGCGACCTCGGCGACGTCCGCGGCGGCGTGCATCGGCATGCTCCCGAAACCGACGTACACCGGAGGCTCGCCGGCGTCGAGGAACGCCGCCAGGTCGTCTGGCAGCGGGCGTTCGTCGGGGACGGTCCACGCGCCGGTCTGGACGACGTCGAGGTCGGCCGTGGGCTGCCACGGGTCGAGGACCGGATCGGTCGCCAGCCACGGCCGCTTGCCGATGACGTACTCACGGACGTCGTCCACTTCGGACAGCCCGTGCGCGGTCCGGCTGGTGTTGAGGCCCGGGCCGAACAAGACGTTCATGCTCTCGCGGTCGAGGTCCCACAACGCCCGGTTGTCGCTGACGCCCGCCGGGTGCGGCCGCCCGGGGTAGGCCAGCGGCGCGTGGTGCGGCGACGGCAGGGTGACCTTCTGGAAGGCGACGTAGAACGAGCGGACCCCGGCCAGCTCGGCGACGGAAAGCGCCCCGGCGGCGGTCGGCATCATGCCGGTGGCGACCACGACGTCGCAGCCCGCGACAGCCTCGGGCATGACGTCGAACTGCGCGGCGATCAGTTGCGCGGCCCGCTCGGGCAGCGAAGACGGCGGCGGCGCGGCCTTGGTCAAGGCCTTCGCGGACGGCCCGACGGCGACAAGCGGAACGTCGATCGAGGCGAGCCGCGCCACGAAGTCGTCGTCCGGCGGCGCGCAGACCGTGACCTCGGCGCCCAGCTCCCGCAACCGCACGGCGAAGGCGACCAACGGCTCGACGTCCCCGCGCGACCCGTAGGTGGACAGCAGAACACGCATGGTGAATCCCCCTGTTTCTCGTCAGGACGGTGATTCTGCTGGAGCCAGGGGGGCTTGCCGCAAGCCCGGGGGTGCGCTATACGTTGAGTACGAGGGAGGTCGTGGTGTCCGCAGTGGACTGGCACGCCGTTCCCGGACCACCCGGCTGGTACGAGCCGGACAGCGTCGGGCCCGCGTTGCGCGACCTGGCGGCGGCCACGTCGGTGCTCGAGGCCTCGGCGCCCAGCTCGGTGCTGGCCAACACCGGGCTCCTCCACGAGCACAGCGGCACGGTCTACCCCGCGGCGGTGTTCGCGGCGCCGGCCCTGCTGGACATCGTCGAACACGGGCACCCGGTCGTCCGGGTGATCGCCGCGGACCTGCTGACACACGCCATGGAGCTCCGCCCGTCCGAAGACCACCCGCGCGTCGCCGCGGCTCCCCTCTGCTGCGGGGTCGCGGCGCAGGTCCGGGCCCGCCGGCCCGCGCTCACCGGGTGGCCCGTGCTCCGGAAGGAGGCGGACCGGCACTGGCGGTTCGACGTCCGGGAGGTCCTGGCCGACGGCGCCGACACGGTCGCGTTCGGCACCCTGGGCGGCCGGCTTCCGCCCGGCGTCCACAGCGCCGGGCGGCACGGCGGCGCACCGGTGGCCGTCCGCCTGGAGGACGGCGACCTGCGTGTGCTCGGCGCCGTCGTGGAAGCCGGCGAGCTGCTCTTCCCCGCGGAATGCGGCTCAGGGCAGTGAGACCGGCAGGACAAACGTCGGCGAGCCCGTCGGGAAACGGCGCAGCTCCGCGTCACCCGACGCCGTCAGCGTGAACGCCGTGACCGCGTCCTCCGACTGGGCCGCCACGTAACAAGTCCCGTCCACCAGGGCGAAGTGCCGCGGGTTCGCGCCACACGGCTGGTCCGCCACGGCCACCGCGTCGTCGAGGGCGAACTCCGTCACGCAGTCCGGACCACGGTTCGACACGTACAGGCGCGTCTCGGTCAGCTCCAGGTGGGCCACCAGGTTGGGCGTCACGGAAGAAAGCGTCGACGGCGTCACCGACACCACCTCGAACGCGCCCGGCGACGTCTCCCGGACGGTCACGAGCGTCCCGGCCAGCTCGCCGACCACGTACGCCAGGTCGGTGCCCGGCCGCCGGACCAGCTGGCGCGGGCCCGTGCCCGGCGGCAGGGAGGACACCGCCAGCGGCTCGAGGGAGCCGTCGGATCGGAGCGTGTAGCTGCGGATCTCGTCCGTGCCCAGGTCGACCGCGCTCACGATGCCGTCGCCGGCGACCGCCATGTGGACGTGCGCCGCCTCCTGACGGTCCGCGTCCGGGCCGGTGCCGGTGTGCTGGACCAGCGCCGTCCGCGCCTCGATCGAGCCCGACGAGGACAGTGAGAACACCGCCAGGCTGCCGCCGGTGTAGTTGGCGCACAGCAGGAACCGGCCGTCCGGGGTCACCGCCAGGTGACACGGGTGCGCGCCGCCCGTCTCGGCCGTGCCCAGCACCGAAAGCGCACCCGAGCCGTCGAAGGAGAGCGCCGTCACCGCGCCGGTGGCCGTCTCGTTTGCCGCGTACAGCACCGGCAGCGACGGGTGCCGCGTCAGCCACGACGGTGACTCCATCGGCAGCGAGGCGATCTCCGTCAGCTCGCCCGAAGCCGACCGCGAGAACGTCGTGATCCCGGTGCCGTTCCCCGCTTCTCCGGTGTAGCACCCGACGAAGACCAGCTCAGCCATGCGCGCTCCTCAGCAGCTTCTCGACCCGGGCGGAGATCTCCGCGGTGGTGCCGCGGGTCAGCGCCGAGCCGATCCCGCAAGCGACCGCGCCCGCCGAGAGCCAGCGTGGCACGTCTTCGGGCGCGATGCCGCCGGTGGGTACCAGCGGCGCCTGCGGCAGCGCCGCCCGGACGTCCTTCACCCAGGACGGGCTCAGCGCGGAAGCCGGGAACACCTTCACCGCGTCGGCGCCTTCTTCCAGCGCGTGGACGATCTCGGTCACCGAACCGGCGCCCGGGAAGGCCGCCGCGCCGTACCGGTGAGCGGTGCGGATCACCGCGCTGTCCACCGACGGTGACACGAGGAACCGCGCGCCCGCGCGGATCGCGAGGACCGCCGACGCTTCGTCGAGCACCGTGCCGGCCCCGATCGTCGCGTCCGGATAGGCCGCGGTGAGCCCCGAGATCGCGTCCAGCGCGCCGGGGTTGGTCAGCGGCAGCTCGATCGAGCGCAGCCCGGCTTCGAGCGCCGCGCGGGCCGCCTCCACCGCGGACTCCGCGTCGTGCGTGCGCACGATCCCGACCACGCCCTGACGCAGCGCGTTCGCCGTGATCTCCCAGCGATAGGTCATCGGTCCACCTCCGTGCCGATCAGTGCCTTGGTGAGTTCCCCGCGGTCCGGAAGGCCTTCGAGGTCGGTCCGCGTGCCGACGACCAGCGCCGCGCAGGCCGCGCCCGCGCGCAGCGCCTCGGCCGGCTCGGCGCCGCGCAGCCACGCCGAGAGGTATCCGGACGTCAGCGCGTCACCCGCGCCGACCGGGTCGACGACCCGCGTGACCAGGCTCGGCTGCGACCACGAGCCGTCCGCGGTCACGGCCCGCGCGACCTTGTCCCGCTGCTTGACGACAACCGTCTGCGCCCGGCCCGCGAGCAGCGCGTCCGGCGTCTGCCCGAGCAGCTCGAGCTCGTCCTCGCCGGCGAAGACGAGATCCGCCCTGGTCAGCAACGGCCCGACGGTCTCGCGCCACCGGTCCGGCTTGCCGAGCTTCACCCGGACGTTCGGGTCGAAGGACACCCACGCGCCCGAAGCTCGTGCGAGCGTGAAGAGCGCTTCGACGGCTTCGCGTGCTCCGTCCGACAGCATCGCCGTGATGCCGGAGACGTGCACGAGCCGCGCGCCGTCGAGACCCGCTTCGCGGACGAAGGCGGCGGAGAGGCGCGAAGCCGCGGAGCCGCTTCGGTGGTACTCGACGGTCCCGGTGTCCCGGATCAGGAAGCCGGTGTACGCGTCCGGATCAACCTCGACGCGCGAGACGTCGACGTCGTTCGCACGCAGGGTCGCGAGCACGTGCGCGCCGGACGGGTCGTCGCCGACCCGGCTCAGCCAGCGGACGCGGTGCCCGAGCCGCGCCAGGCCGACCGCGACGTTCGTCTCGGCGCCGGCGACGGACGAGGTGAAGGTGTGCGCGCGTCGCAGCGCGACGCCGGGCTCGGCGAGCAGCAGCCGCATCGCCTCGCCGAGAGTGACGACTTCGGTGTTCATCGGGGAGAGCATAGCGCGTGAAATCTTAATTTAGGATTTATTCTTGACGGAGGATCGCGCTCCCCGGCATGCTGCTCCCGGCTCGGCTCGACGCTGTTTCATCGGAGAAGGGTGTCCGGCAACATGCTCAAGAGATCCCTAGCGGTCGTAGCGGCGGCGGCAGCCGCGCTCACCGCCATCGCGATCCCCGCACAGGCAACACCGGCCGTGGACCAAGGCGCGCCCGACTACTACGACAGCGGGGTCGCGAAGACCCCGTACATGGGCTGGAACACCTACTACGGCCTCGGCGCGCCCAGCGAGGCGTCGGTGAAGTCCGTCGCGGACTTCCTCGTCTCCAGCGGCCTGCGCGACGCCGGCTACCGGTACGTCTGGATCGACGGCGGCTGGACCGCCCCGGACCCGCGCGACGCGCACGGCAACCTCCTCGCGGACAGCGCGAAGTTCCCCAGCGGACTGTCCACTTTGGTCAACTACTTGCACGGCAAGGGACTCAAGGCCGGCATCTACACCGACGCGGGCGCCTCCGACGGCAAGAACTGCGCGGCCGGCTCCGGCGGCCACTACGAGCAGGACACCAAGCGCTTCGCGAGCTGGAAGTTCGACGCCGTCAAGGTCGACTTCCTCTGCGGCATCGCCCAGGACCTCAAGCCCGCCGACGCGTTCACGCAGTTCAGCAAGGCCCTCGCCAAGGCGGGCCGGCCGATGGTGCTGAACGTCTGCAACCCGGTCACCGACGAGTGGGGCACCCCGCACGGACCCGACCAGGTCGCCGGCATCGCCTACAGCTACGGCCCGCTGGTCGCCGACTCCTGGCGCACCAGCACGGACATCGCGTTCGGCACGCCGTACGAGGGGATCTGGAAGGACGTCCTGCGCAACATGGACGCCAACGCCGCGCACCCCGAGGCGAACGGGCCGGGGCACTACAACGACCCCGACTACCTGATCCCGATGCGCAAGACCGAGCAGGGCACCTACGAGCTCAACGAGGAGGAGTCGACCACCCAGCTCGTCATGTGGGCGGAGATGGCCTCCCCGCTGATCATCGGCTCGGACCCGCGCACGCTCCCGGCGTCGATGATCGGCACGTTGAAGAACCCGGAGATCGTGGGGGTCAACCAGGACCGCCTCGGCACCCAGGGTGTCCGCGTCGCGACGACCGGCACCACCGACACCTACAGCAAGGTCCTCTCCCGCGACGGCGACCGCGCCGTGGTGCTGCTCAACCGCGGTGAGGCGCCGACGCAGATGACGCTGAACCTCGCCGACGCCGGGCTCAAGGGCCGGGTGTCCGTCCGGGACCTGCGCGCCCGCGCCGACCGCGGCACCGCGACCGGCTCGTACACCGTCACTGTGCCCGCGCACGGCACGGCTTTCCTCCGCCTGCACGGCACCGACCTCGTCCCGGGTGACGACCTCGGCGGCACCGCGTCCGCCAGCCCGGCGATCGTCCGCACCGGCGGCAAGACGGTGACGTTCTTCCGCGACCAGAACGGCTCCCTGCAGGTCAAGGGCCTCGACGGGCCGCGTCAGGTCGGCGGCAAGTTCCTCGGCCAGCCCGCCGCGGTCGCCACGTCCACCGGCATCGACGTCTACGTCCGCGGGCTCGACAACGCCCTCTACCAGCGGAGCTACTCGAAGCGCTGGAGCGACTGGAAGCGGCTCGGCGGCACGCTCACCGACTCGCCGTCCGTGACCACCGACGGGACGGTCTTCGCGCGCGGCGCCGACGGCCAGGTCTGGCAGCGGACCAGCGCCGGTCAGTGGTCCGGTCTCGGCGCGCCCGGTGGCAAGTCGATCTACGGCCGGCCCGGCGCGGCGACGTCCACCGGCGGCACGGTCGTCGCGGTCCGCACGGCGGACGACAGCGTCTGGGCCCGTACGAAGACCGGCGACACCTGGTCGGACTGGACGGGCATCGGCGGCACGGTCAGCAGCAGCCCCACACTGGTCGCCGTCGGCGCGAAGGTCGCGCTCACCGCGTCCGCGAGCGACTACTCGCTGTGGGCCAACGACTGGTCCGGCTCCTGGGAGGGCTGGTTCAAGCGGCCGGAGTACCCGAGCGGGAGCATCGTGGGAACCCTCGGCGCCGCGTCCGACGGCGCGTCGCTGTGGTTCGCCGCCCGCGGACCGGACGACCATGTCCACCTAGCGAAGTTCTGACGAAGGAGCAGGCGATGTCCACGCGTACGGCGGTGGTGACCGGAGCGGCGTCCGGGATCGGGCTGGCAACGGCCCGGAAGCTGCTCGACGACGGCTACCGCGTGCTCGGCGTGGACATCGCCGAACTCCCCGACGGCGTCGTCCCGATCCGGGGCGACGTCGCCGACGAGGCGACCTGGGCGGACATCGGTGCGGTGGACGCCCTGGTCGGCAACGCCTACGTGCCCAGCACCGGGCCACTGCACGAGCTCGGCCTCGACGGGTGGCGCCGCCAGCTCGACGTCAACCTCACCGGCACCTACCTCGCTCTGAAGGCCTGCCTGCCCTCGCTGCGGACCCGCGGCGGCGCGGTCGTGCTCGTCTCCTCGGTGCACGCGCACTTCGGCCTGCCGGGCCACCCCGCGTACGCCGCGAGCAAGGGCGCGCAGGTCGCGCTGGCCCGGCAGCTGGCCGTGGAGTACGCCCCCGACGTGCGGGTCAACTCCGTGCTGCCCGGGCCGGTGCTCACCGAGGCCTGGAACCGCATCTCGCCGGAGGACCGCGAACGCAGCGCCCGCGCGACGCCGGTGGGGCGCCTCGGGCGGCCGTCCGAGGTCGCGGACGTGATCGCCTTCCTGCTTTCGGACGCTGCGTCGTTCGTCACCGGGGCCGAGCTGACCGTCGACGGTGGCTGGTCCGCCGCCAAGGATTCCGCGTAGATGGGGGACAACGGGTGAAGATCACCGGCATTGAAACGTTTCTGGTCGCGCCGCGCTGGCTGTTCCTCAAGGTCAGCACCGACGAGGGGATCAGCGGCTGGGGCGAGCCCGTGGTCGAGGGCCGCGCGGAGACCGTGCGCGCCGCCGTGCACGAGATGTCCGAGCTGCTCATCGGCCAGGACCCGCTGCGCATCGAGGACCACTGGCAGGTGCTGCGCCGCGGCGGCTTCTACCGCGGCGGCCCGGTGCTCTCCAGCGCGCTGTCCGGCTTCGACCACGCGCTGTGGGACATCGCCGGCAAGGTCCGCAACGCGCCGGTGCACGAGCTGCTCGGCGGCCCGGTCCGCGACCGCGTCCGCGTCTACAGCTGGGTCGGCGGCGACCGCCCGGCCGGCATCCGCGAGGCCGTCACCGCGCAGGTCGAGGCCGGGTTCACGGCGGTGAAGATGAACGTCGCCGGACCGCTGACGGCGATCGCGTCCCCCGCCGAGGCCGAGGCGGCGGTGGCCCGCGCGTGGGAAGCCCGTGAGGCGCTCGGCCCGCACCGCGACCTCGCGATCGACTTCCACGGCCGCGTCTCACCCGCGATGGCCCGCCGCCTGGTCAAGCTCCTCGAAGACGTCCAGCCGATGTTCGTCGAGGAGCCGATCCTCCCGGAGACCCAAGGCGACGCGCTGCGCAAGGTCGTCGAGGCGTCCACCGTGCCGGTCGCGGTCGGCGAGCGGCTCTACTCGCGCTGGGAGTTCAAGCCGGTGCTCGACGCCGGGGTCGCCGTCCTGCAGCCGGACCCGTCCCACGCCGGCGGCATCTCCGAGCTGCGGCGCATCGGCGCGCTGGCCGAGATGTACGGCGCGTCGCTGGCGCCGCACTGCCCGCTCGGCCCGATCTCGCTGGCCGCGTCCCTGCAGGTCGCGTTCGCCACGCCGAACTTCCTGATCCAGGAGCAGAGCGTCGGCATGCATTACCACGAGGGCCAGGAGCACCAGTACCTCGTGGACTCCTCGATCTTCGCGTTCCGGGACGGGTACGCGGCCCGCCCGCTCGGGCCCGGCCTCGGCATCGAGGTCGACGAGGCCGCCGTCCGCCGCGCCGACGAGATCGGCCACGCGTGGCGCTCGCCGGTCTGGCGCCACGACGACGGCGGTCTCGCCGAATGGTGACCTGGCTGGAGCGCGGCGACCTGCGGCTCGGCCTGGTCCCGGAGCTGGGCGGCCGCCTGTTGTCGGTGCGGTACCAGGGCCGCGAGCTGCTGTGGCGGAACCCGGCCCTGCTCGGCGACGACCTGCGCGGCGCCTACGCCCCCAACTCCGGCCGGATGGGCGACTGGGTCAACTACGGCGGCGACAAGACGTGGCCCGCCCCGCAGGGCTGGGACGGCCCCGGCCAGTGGCCCGGCCCGCCCGACCCGGTGCTCGACTCGGGCCCGTACACCGCCGTGGCCGACGGCGACACGGTGACCATGACCAGCGCACCGGACCCGCGAACCGGCCTGCGGCTGACCCGCGCCGTCACGATCCTCGACGACGGGTACGAGCTGCGGCTGTCCGCGGAGAACACCAGCCCACACCCGGTCCGCTGGGCCCTGTGGAACGTCACCCAGCTGCCCGGCGGCGGAACCGTGACCGCCGGCCTCCGGCGGCCCGACGTCGTCGCGCTGGTCGCCGGAACCGGCACCCCGGAGTACACAGTGGACGGTGACCGCCTGGTCGTGCCGCCCCAGGACGTCGTCGGCAAGCTGGGCGTCCCGGGAACGGCGGGCTGGGTGACGTACGGGCCGCTGACGCTCGCGTTCGACGTCGACCCCGCGGGTGAGTACCCGGACGAGGGCTCGCCGCTCGAGATCTGGCTGGAGCACCCGCTTCCCGAGCCGCTGGCGTCGCTCGGCGACCTCGACCCGCCGGCGCGGATCGTCGAGCTGGAGGTCCTCGGCCCGCTGACGACGCTCGCGCCCGGCGCGGTCACGAGCTTGCCGATCCGCGCCACGGTGGGCCCGTTTCTGGTTTCATGACGCGTGACCTTCACAGGCAGAACCCTTGTCGCGGCGGCGTTCGCGCTGGCGATCGCGGCCACGGTCCCAGCCACCGCGCACGCGGCTGACACTCCGGCCCCTGGACTGCCGGTTCGTCCCGGCGGCCTGTCATCCGGTCGTCCGACGGCCAGGTCACGCAGATGGTGCAGACCAAGGACATCGCGTACCACGCCGCCAACTGGACGATGAACGAGCACTCGATCGGCATCGAGCACGAGGGCATCGCCGCGCAGGGCGGCACCTGGTACACCGAGCAGATGTACCGCGCTTCCGCGGACCTGGTGCGCTACCTAGCGGCGAAGTACCAGATCCCGCTGGACCGCCAGCACATCCTGGGGCACGAAGACGTCTCGCGGGAACGCACGCTGAACTTCTCGGCCGCGCACTGGGACCCGGGCCCGTACTGGGACTGGGCGCACTACATGGACCTGCTCGGCGCGCCGATCCGGGCCACCGGCGGACCGGCGAGCCAGGCCGTCACGATCAACCCGGACTACACGACCAACCAGCCCGCGATGACCAGCTGCGACAAGACCGGCGTCTGCACGCCGCTGCCCGCCCACGGCGCGAACTTCGTCCCCCTGCACACCGCGCCGGACGCGAACTCACCGCTGGTCACCGACCCGGTGGTGCACCAGGACGGCTCATCCGGCACAACGGCGATCGACGACTGGGGCGACAAGGCCGTCGCCGGCCGGACGTACGCGCTCGCCGGCCAGCAGGGTGACTGGACCGCCATCTGGTACGGCGGCCAGGAGGCCTGGTTCGCCAACCCGGGCCACTGCGTGGCGGTGCCCGCCCGAGCCGAGCGGGTGACCGCGCCCACCGGCGTCACGTCGGTGCCGCTGTACGGCCGCGCCTTCCCGGAGCAGCCGGAATACCCGGCGGAGATCCCGTTCAGCTCGCTGTGGACGGTCGCGCCGATCCCCTGGACGCTCCCGGCGGGCCAGAGCTACGTCGTGACCGGCACGTTCCAGGCGGAGAACTACTACGCCCGCTTCGACCCGGCGAACGTGCCCGCCAACCACACGCTCGTGACCGGCGCCACGAAGTACGTCCAGCTCTCCTACAATCACCGGGTCGTCTACGCGAAGGCGTCCGACGTCCGGGTCCTGCCGTAGTACCCGCTGGTGGGGGGGGGGGGGGGGGGAGGGAGGGGCGGGGGGGGGGGGGGGTTGCGGTGGGGAAAGAGGGCACTCTGGAAAGGCTCGCATCCTAGCTCGCTCCGCATGGGGGTATGTAGGCT
>NZ_JBVJON010000001.1:495509-705500 GCF_055583145.1 Amycolatopsis sp. NPDC104819
CCTCCCCCCCACCCCCCCCCCCCCCCCCCCGCCCTCCCCCCCCCCCCCCCCCCCCCCCCCCCCCCCCCCCCCCCCCCCCCCCCCCCCCCCCCCCCCCCCAGCCCGGGTATCGTGAGGTCGTGACGGACAAGCCCCGCATTCCGAACGTGCTCGCCTCCCGCTACGCCTCGCCGGAGCTGGTCCGGCTCTGGTCGCCGGAGCAGAAGGTCGTGCTGGAGCGGCAGCTCTGGCTCGCCGTCCTCAAGGCGCAGAAGGACCTCGGTGTCGACGTGCCCGACGGTGTCGTCGAGGCCTACGAGCGCGTCCTCGAGAACGTCGACCTCGAGTCGATCGCCGCGCGCGAGCGCGTCACCCGGCACGACGTCAAGGCGCGCATCGAGGAGTTCAGCGCGCTCGCCGGCCACGAGCACATCCACAAGGGCATGACCTCGCGCGACCTCACCGAGAACGTCGAGCAGCTGCAGCAGCTCCGTTCGCTGGAGCTCGTGCGCACCCGCGTCGCGGCCGTGCTGGCCCGGCTTGCCGCCCTCGCCGTCGAGCACGCCGACACGGTCATGGCCGGCCGCTCCCACAACGTCGCCGCGCAGGCCACCACCCTCGGCAAGCGGTTCGCCACGGCCGCGGACGAGCTGCTGGTCGCCTTCGAACGGCTCGACAACCTGATCAGCCGCTACCCGTTGCGCGGCATCAAGGGCCCGGTCGGCACCGCGCAGGACATGCTCGACCTGCTCGGCGACGAGTCCACTTTGGACGAGCTCGAAGACCGTGTGGTGCAGCACCTCGGCTTCAGCCGGCGGTTCGTCAGCGTCGGCCAGGTGTACCCGCGCTCGCTCGACTTCGACGTGCTGTCCACCGTGGTCCAGGTCGCGGCGGCGCCGTCCAGCGTGGCCAAGACGATTCGGCTGATGGCCGGCCACGAGCTGGTCACCGAAGGCTTCAAGCCCGGCCAGGTCGGCTCGTCCGCCATGCCGCACAAGATGAACACCCGCTCGTGCGAGCGTGTGAACGGCCTCGCCGTCGTGCTGCGCGGGTACCTCTCGATGATCGGCGAGCTGGCCGGCGACCAGTGGAACGAGGGTGACGTCTCCGACTCGGTCGTCCGCCGCGTCGCGCTGCCGGACGCGTTCTTCGCGCTCGACGGCCTGCTGGAGACCTTCCTCACGGTGCTGGCCGAGTTCGGCGCCTTCCCGGCGGTCATCGAGCGTGAGCTTGATCGCTACCTGCCGTTCCTCACCACCACGAAGGTGCTCATGGCGTCGGTCCGCGCCGGCGTCGGACGTGAGACGGCCCACGAAGCGATCAAGGAGCACTCCGTCGCCGTCGCGCTGGAGATGCGGGAAGGCCGCGCGGAGAACGACCTGCTCGACCGCTTCGCCGCCGACGACCGCATCCCGCTCGACCGCGGTGAGCTGGACAAGCTGCTCGCCGACCGGATTTCGTTCACCGGCACGGCCGGGCGCCAGGTGGCGCAGGTCGCCGAGCGCGTCGCGCAGGTGCTCGAGCGGTTCCCCGAGGCGGCGGGGTACGCGCCGCAGCCGATCCTGTGAGCTGACGCACCAGTCCACGGACTGGAACGAATCCACACCAACGGGTCAAATCCCTAATCTCGATCGCTGAACCCGGAGCGCCGGGCCGCCCATCCCGCGGCCTGGCGCGCATTCATCGCGCCCCGTGCGCGATCAACCATGGAAGAAGCGATGAGATCCACGCTGTCGAAAATCGCCGCCGTCGTCACTGCGGGCGCGCTGACGCTGACCCTGGCCGCGTGCGGCGGCTCGGACACCTCCGCCGCCGGCCAGACCTTGCGCGTCGGAACCCTGGGCAACGCCCCGCCGTCGATCTACCTGGAGAACGGCCGGTTCACCGGCTACGACAACGAGTTGCTGCGCGACATCGCGAAGCGTGAAGGCTTCGAGGTCGAGTTCGTCGGCACCGAGTTCTCCGGCCTGCTGGCCGGCGTCGCGACCGGCAAGTTCGACATCGGCAGCTCGACGATCTCCAGCACGGAGGCGCGCAAGAAGACCGTCGCCTTCTCGAACGGTTACAACACCGGCTTCACCACGGTCGTCACCGCGAAGGGCGCGAACCTCAAGGACGCCGGCGCGCTGTCGGGCAAGCGCCTCGGCGTGGTCCAGGGCTCGGTCCAGGACGAGTTCGCGGGCAAGGTCGCGAGCGCCCAGGTCGTCCGCTTCCCCGACTACAACGCGGGTTTCGCGCAGCTGAAGAACGGCACGCTCGACGGCTGGGTCGTGCCGCAGGACATCGGCCAGAAGTACCTCGACCAGAACCCGGCGGTCCCGCTGGAGCTCGGTTACACCGTCGAGGACAAGGACACCCCGTCCGCGTTCGCCGTGGCGAAGAAGAACACCGACCTGCTGAAGAAGCTCAACGACGGCCTCGCCAAGGCGATCGCCGACGGCACGGTCGCGCGGATCTACGCGCAGTTCTACAAGAACACGCCGCTGTCCAAGGAGCTCCAGCAGGGCGGCCCCGGCCTGCTCGTCACGAACCCGGGGGTCTGACGTGAAGAAGCTCCTGCTCACCGGCCTGGCCGCCGCCCTCGTCGCCACGCTCACCGCGTGCGGCGGTGGCTCGGACGCCGCTTCCGCGACCCTGCGCGTCGGCACCCTCAGCGACGCGCCGCCGAACATCTTCCTCAAGGACGGCAACTACACCGGCTTCGACAACGAGCTGCTCAAGGCCATCGCGGTCAAGCAGAACCTGAAGCTCGAGTTCGCCGCGACGGATTTCTCCGCCCTGCTCGGACAGGTCGCGTCCGGTCGTTACGACATCGCCAGCTCGGCGATCGCGCAGACCGACGAGCGCAAGAAGACCGTCGACTTCTCCGCGGCCTACGACTTCGAAACGATGAGCATCCAGGCGAAGCAGGGCACGTCGGTCACCGACGAGAAGGGGCTGGCCGGCAAGCGCGTCGCCGTCATCCAGGCGACAGTCGGCGACCACTGGCTGACCAGCACGGTCCCCACCGCGCAGGCCGTGCGCTTCCCCGACTACGCGGCGGCGCTGACCGCGTTGAAGACCGGCGCCGTCGACGCGTACATCCTCGACCAGAGCATCGCCGAGACGAACGTGACCGACAACCCGGACGCCCGGCTCGTCGTGGTGAAGAGCTTCGTCACCGACGTGCCGCACGGCTTCGCGGTGAAGAAGGGCAACAGCGCACTGCTCGGCAAGATCGACGACGGGCTCAAGCAGGTCATCGCCGACGGCACCTGGCTGAAGCTGCACCAGCAGTTCCTCCCGTCCGTCCCGGTGCCGGCCGGGTTCTCGGGAGGAGGAGCGTGAGGAAGGCACTCGTCACGGCCGTCACCGCGACCCTGCTGGCCGCGCTCACCGCGTGCGGCGGCTCGGACAGCGCGTCGGACACCCTGCGCGTCGGCACGCTGAGCGACTCGAAACCCAACGCCTACCAGGAAAACGGCACCTTCACCGGATTCGACAACGAGCTGCTGAAGGCCATCGCGCAGCAGGAAGGCCTCAAGGTCGAGTTCGTCGCGACGGACTTCTCGTCGCTGCTCGGCCAGGTCGCGAACGGCACCTTCGACATCGGCAGCTCGGCCATCGCGCAGACCGACGCCCGGCGCAAGACCGTCGACTTCTCGGCGCCGTACAACTACCAGGCCCTGGGCATCGCGGCCAGGAACACCGCCGGCATCACCGACGAGAACTCGTTGGCCGGCAAGCGGATCGGGGTGGTCCAGGGCACGGTCTCGGACACCTGGCTGGGCTCGAACGCGCCCACCGCCCAGGCCGTCCGGTTCCCGAACGACGCGGCAGCGCTGAGCGCGCTCAAGACCGGAGCTGTCGACGGCGCGGTGTTCGACCAGGCCACCGCCGAGGACTACGCGAAGAACAACGCCGGTCTCGAGGTGACCAAGTCCGTCGTGACGACCATCCCGCACGGCTTCGCCTTCAGGAAGGGCGACAACGAGGTGATCGGCAAGATCAACAGCGGCATCAAGAAGGTCGTCGCCGACGGCACCTGGCTCAAGGTGCACGACCGCTTCGAGCCGACCGCGCCCGTGCCCGCCGAGTTCAAGCCGGGGCAGTAGATGGACCAGTTCCTCGACACCTTCTTCAACTGGGAGTACATCTGGCAGGTCTTCCCGGACCTGCTGAAGACCGGCCTGCTCAACACGCTGATCCTGGCGCTGACGTCCGCGCTGATCGGCATCGTGCTCGGCATGGTCGTCGCGGTGATGGGCCTGTCCACCAAGCCGTGGCTGCGCTGGCCGGCGCGGGTGTACACCGACATCTTCCGCGGCCTGCCGGCGATCCTGACCATCCTGGTGATCGGCCAGGGCCTCGGCACCCTCGCGCGCGACGTCGTCGGAACCAACCCGTACCCGCTGGGCATCTTGGCACTGAGCCTGATCGCGGCCGCCTACATCGGCGAGATCTTCCGGTCCGGCATCCAGAGCGTCGAGAAAGGACAGCTGGAAGCCAGCCGCGCACTGGGGATGAGCTACAGCAAGGCGATGCTGCTGGTGGTCATCCCGCAGGGTGTGCGGCGGGTGCTGCCGGCGCTGGTGAACCAGTTCATCGCGCTGATCAAGGACTCCAGCCTGGTGTACTTCCTCGGCCTGCTGTCCGAGCAGCGCGAGCTGTTCCGGATCGGGCAGGACCTCGCGGCCAACACCGGCAACCTGTCGCCGCTGGTCGCCGCCGGGTTCGTCTACCTGGTGATCACCGTGCCGCTGACGCACCTGGTCAACTACATCGACAAGAAGCTCCGGACCGGCCGCAAGGTCCGGGCGGACGAGGCCGATCCGGTGGAGCTCGGCGCCGGAGGAAGGGTCATGACGTGGTGACGGCAGTCCGCTCGTCCAGTGTGGAACTGCGCGACGTCCACGTGCGCTTCGGCACGCTGGAGGTCCTGCGCGGGGTCGACCTCAAGGTGGCCAGCGGGAAGACGACCTGCGTGATCGGGCCGTCCGGCTCGGGCAAGTCGACCCTCCTGAGGTGCGTGAACCGCTTGCAGGAGCCCAATTCCGGCGATCTGCTCCTCGACGGCGAGTCGGTGATCCACGCCGACCCCGACGCGCTGCGCCAGCGCGTCGGCATGGTGTTCCAGCACTTCAACCTGTTCGGTCACCGCAGTGTGCTCGACAACATCGTGCTGCCGCTGCGGAGCGTGAAGAAGCTGGGCAAGGAGGAGGCGACGGAGATCGCCCGCGCCCGCCTCGCCGACGTCGGCCTCGCGGACAAGGCACCGTACCGCCCGAGCGCGCTCTCCGGCGGCCAGCAGCAGCGCGTCGCCATCGCCCGGGCGCTGGCGATGGATCCCGAGGTGATGCTGTTCGACGAGGCCACCAGCGCCCTCGATCCTGAACTGGTCAAGGGTGTGCTGAACCTGATGGCGGGCCTCGCCGAACGCGGGCTGACGCTCGTCGTCGTCACCCACGAGATGGGTTTCGCGCGGAGTGTCGCCGACGAGGTGGCCTTCATGGACGCGGGCAAGATCGTCGAGCAGGGTTCGCCGGCCCAGATCTTCGACGCACCGCAGAGCCCGCGCCTGCAGCGGTTCCTCTCCCAGGTGCTCTGAAAAGCGCGGGCTTCGGCGGCCGGGCCCCGGGTAGCCTGCGGACATGGCGAGGATCGCGCGGCTGACATACTACCCGGTCAAGGGCTGCGCCGGCACTTCGGTGCCGGCCGCCGAGGTCGGGCCGGCCGGCCTGGCGCACGACCGCGTGTTCCAGGTCGTCGCCCCGGACGGCGACTTCCGCAGCCAGCGTCGGTACCCGGTCCTGGCGTCGGTCCGGCCCCGGGTGCTCGGCGACCGGCTGTCGCTGTCCGCGCCGGGCCTCGACGACCTCGTCCTCGACGTCCGGCGCGAAGGCCCGCGGCACCCGGGCTCGACGTTCTCCTGGCACGGCACCGGAGTCCACCAGGGCGCCGAGGCCGCGGAGTGGTTCTCGGACCTCCTCGGCCTGCCGTCGGTGCTGATCGGGGTGGCGCCGGACCACGAGCGCGTCACCAGCGGCGAGACCCCGGGCACGGCCGCCTTCGCCGACGGCCACGCACTGCTCGTCGCCTCGGAGTCCTCTTTGGATGGACTGAACTCGCGCATCCTCGAACGAGGAGCCGAGCCGGTGCCGATGGACCGCTTCCGGGCCAACGTGATCGTCTCCGGCTGGGTCGAGCCGCACCTGGAGGACGAAGTCCGCGCGATGTCCGTGGGCACCGCGATGTTCGGCTATGCCAAGCAATGCGTGCGCTGCACGGTGCCGATGGTCGATCAGGAGACCGGCGAGAAGGCCGGCCCCGAGCCGATCCGCACGCTCGCCGCCTACCGGCGTCACCCGGACGGCGGGGTGATCTTCGGGATGAAGGCCGCGGTGCTGCGGCCGGGTCAGGTCGCGGTGGGCGACGAGGTGATCGTGCATTCCTGGGCGGGACCCAGCCCCAGCACGTCGGCCGCGGAGCCGCCGTTGACCGCGACGGCCAGCCGGCCGGCCGAATCGGTGTAGAGCACGCTCGCCCCGGCGGGCACGTCCGCGAAGGTCCGCCCGAGCACCGTGGTGACCGCGACCCGTTCGCTGTGCACGGAAACCGCGCCCGACAGACCGGACAGCTCGAGGTCCGCCGGGGTCGCGGCCAGCTGGACGTTCCCGAAGTGGTCGACGGTCAGCACCTCCGACACCAGCTTCCCGGGAAACGCCGCGACGAACGGCTCCGGCATCACGACCAGGTCGGTCACCGGGTCGCCGAAGTCCGCCGGCGCGACACCCAGCGCGAGGTGCGCGGCCGCCGGCGCGAAGACGTCCCGGCCGTGGAACGTCGCCGACGTGACCGCCAGCCGCAGCGACGGCTCAGCCAGCTCGTACGCCGCCCGCACCCCGCCGAGCGCTTGCGCGGCGGGCAGTAGAAGGCCGTTGTCCGGCCCGACCAGCAGCCCGCCTTCGGCCACGACGACCACACCGAGCCGAGCCGTGCCCACACCCGGGTCGACCACGGCGACGTGCACCGCCTCCGGCAGGAACGGCACCGTCTGGGCCAGCGCCATCGCTCCGTGCCGGATCTCCTGGGGCGGCACTTCGTGGGTCACGTCGATCACCCGCACGGCGGGCGCCAGCCGCGCGATCACGCCGTGGCAGGCCGCCACGAAGCCGTCGCGCAGGCCGTAGTCGGTCGTCACCGAGATCCAGTCGTACGCCATGCCAGCATCATCCATGGTGGCGGAGCGTGCCCGTTAGGGTTCAGCGCGTGACCCCCCTCCCCGCATGCCGGGAGCTCGTTCCCGGCAAGGTTCGCGACCTCTACGAAGTCGGCGACGACCTCCTCCTGCTCGTCGCCTCCGACCGCATTTCCGCCTTCGAACAGGTCTTTCCCACCCCGGTCCCGGACAAGGGCCATGTCCTCACCGCGATGAGCGTGTTCTGGTTCACCGAACTGGCCGACGTCCTCCCGAACCACCTGGTGGCCTACGACGGACCCGGGATCCCGGACGAGGTCCGCGGCCGGGCGCTGCTCGTCGAACGGCTCGACATGCTCCCGATCGAGGCCGTCGTCCGCGGTCACCTCACCGGCCGCGGCTACGCGGACTACCGCCGGTCCGGCTCCGTGTGCGGGGTCCCGCTGCCGGCCGGGCTGGCCGAGTCGGCCCGCCTGCCCGAGCCGATCTTCACGCCGTCCACCAAGACCCGGCCCGGCGAACCCGACGTGAACATCGACTTCGCGAAGTTCGCGGAGATCGTCGGCCACCGGCTCGCCGAGGAGGTCCGTGAGGCCTCGCTCGAGCTGTACCGCCGCGGCGCCGCACGGGCCGCTGAGCAGGGCCTGCTGCTGGCCGACACGAAGTTCGAGTTCGGCCTCGGCAGGAACGGCGGGCTCGTGCTCGCGGACGAGCTGCTGACGCCGGATTCGGCGCGCTACTGGCTCGCCGGCGCCCTCCGGCCCGGCCGTCAGCGGCCGTCGTTCGACAAGCAGCAGGTGCGCGACTGGCTCGTCGGCCCGGCGTCCGGCTGGGACTGCGTCTCCGCACTGCCGCCCCTGCCGCCCGAGGTGGTGACCGCCACGCGCGAGCGGTACCTCGAGGCATGCCACCGCATCACCGGGCGTTCCCTGGCAGACTGGTTGGGTGATCCTGCTGATCTGCGGCAGCCTGCGGGCAGGCTCCGGCAATGCGGCGGTGCTGGGGACCGTGGCGACGCTCACCGCGAGCACGACCTATCCCCGTCTTGGCGACCTGCCGCACTTCAACCCGGATGACGACCACGACCCCCTGCACCCCGCCGTCGCGGAGCTGCGCGCCGCGATCAAGGCGGCCGACGCCGTCCTGATCTGCACACCGGAGTACGCCGGCGGGCTGCCGGGGTCCTTCAAGAACCTGCTCGACTGGACCGTCGGCGGCGGCGAGATCTACGGCAAGCCGGTGGCGTGGATCAACGCGTCCTCGGTCGCGGCCCCGACCGGCGGCCGCGACGCCCACGACTCGCTCCGCAAGGTCCTGACCTACGCGGGCGCGCGCATCGTCGACGAGGCGTGCGTGCGGATTCCGATTTCACGCGTGGACGTCGCCGACGGTCAGGTCGCCGACCCCGACCTGCGGGGCCGGATCGCGGTGGCGGTGCAGCGCCTCCGCGAAGGCGGCTGACCCTTCCGGCAAGTGTCGGCCGCCCGTTCTGCGCAGTTCACGCGTGCGTCAGACGCGTGCGTCCCAATGGTGGCGTGGACGCTCGCTTGCTGGTTTCGCTGTCGGGAATCACCCCGCGCACGCTGCACCGGTGCGCCGACCTCGCGGCCGAGCTCGACCGCCGCAAGGTGCCGCTTTCGGTGCTGCACGCCGCTCGCACCGGCGAAGGCCCGGTGACGGAGTGGGTGCGCACCCGCGCCCGCCACGGTGATTCCGTGCTGCTGCACGGTTACGACCACGCCGTCACGCCCACGCACCGCGCGGTGTACCTGGGCAAGAAGGCGGAGTTCGCCACGCTGCCGGCGCACGAGGCCCGGCTCCGGCTCATCGCCGCGAAGGCCGCTTTGGACGCCGCCGGGCTGACCGTCGACGGCTTCGCGCCGCCGCGGTGGATCGCTTCGCAGGGCACGCTGCAGGCGCTGGCCGAGCACGGGTTCCGGCTGTGCGCGGACCTCGGCGCGGTGCGGGACCTCGTCACCGGCGAGGTGCGCCGCGCCCGGGTGCAGGAGTTCACCAGTCAGTCCCACCGCACGGAGACGGTGCGCTGCTTCGCGCTCGTGCTCGCCTCCGCGCGCGCAGCTCGCCGGGGTGGGCTGGTCCGGCTGGGGGTCGACGCGACGGACCTCACCCGCCCCGGCCTCCGCCAGGCTCTGCTCGACGCGGTGGACGTCGCGCTGGAGAACCGCGCGTTCGGCGCCACCTACGGCTCGCTGCGCGCGGTGGCGGCCTGACCGCTACCGCTTCTCTCTGGAGTTTTCAATCAACAAGGGTGCGATCAGGCCTGTCCACTGATCGTTTTGCCGGGCTGTGGGCCGGCCGGCTGTCCAGGAGCACGTCGAGCTGCCCGAAGGCCACGTCGACCGCGGGCGCCAGCGCCGGGGCTTCGGCTCCGGCGAGCCGGCTCCCGGCCTGGTAGCACGCGACCGCGATCTGCGCGGCCAGCACCGCGACTTCCCGCGGAGTGCCGCGCTCCAGCAGGATCGCCTCGCCCAGCTCGGCGAACCGCTGCATCTTCCGCGCACTGCGTTCCCTGAGCTCCGGGTTCTGCTCCAGCAGCCGCCGGTGCATTTCGTAGTGCGCGATGTCCGCAGTGGCCTCGGCGCAGACATCGAGCACCAGCCCGCGGACCTGGTCGAGGGCCGTCGACAGGTCCTGTGGCGCGCCACCCGGCAACGCCCGCTGCCGCTCCGCCAGGTGATCCAGCAGCTGCTGCTCGTCCGAAAACACCACCTCCTGCTTGTCGCCGAAATATCTGAAGAACGTCGTACGCCCCACCTCTGCGCGCTCCGCGATGTCCGTGACCGTGACCTCGGTGAAGCCGCGCTCCGCGAACAGGGCGAAGGCCGCTTCCACGATCTGCTCGCGAGCTTGCTTCTGCTTGCGTTCCCGCAGCGAAGGGCGTTGATCCATGCCCTCACACTAGCGCAACTGGTATCGAGTGCGCTACGGTACCGAGTACCAGTTCGAATCGAGTACCTGTTCGAGTGAGGGAGCGATGACATGACCGAACCGACGAAGACACTGCTGATGTCCGGCGCGAGCCGGGGCTTGGGCCTGGCCGCGGCCGAACGGCTGCTCCGGGACCACCCGGACCAGCTGCTCCTGATCACCGTGCGCGGGGACGCCGGTCAGCGGGTCACGCGGGACCTGGCGGCGCGCACCGGAAACCCGAACGTCCAGGCGGTTTCCTGCGACCTCGGTTCGCTCGCGGAGGTGCGCGCGGCGGCGGAAACCGTGCGAAAGCGCCTCGATGCGGGTGAGATTCCGCCGCTGACCGGGTTCCTGGCCAACGCGGGTGTCCAGATGGCCTCTAGTACTAAGGCCACCGCGGACGGCTTCGAGGCCACCTTCGGGATCAACGTCCTGGCGAACTACCTGTTGATCCGCCTGCTGGCCGACCGGTTCGAGCCGGGCGCGCGGATCGTCGTGACCGGCAGCGAGTCGCACTTCGGCGACTTCCGGCACAACCTCGGCCTGGTGCCGGCGCCGCGTTGGACCAGCCCGCGGAGCCTCGCCACGCCGGGAAGCGGGCCGGAGGCGGACACCCTCGACGCGGGCCGCCGGGCGTACTCGACCAGCAAGCTCGGGGTGCAGTACCTCGTGCATGCGCTCGCGAGGCGGCTGCCGAACGTCGACGTCTACGCCTACACGCCGGGGCTGGTGCCGGGCACGGGTCTGGTGCGGGATGCGAGCGCCATCCAGCGCTTCGGCTTCCGGTGGCTGATGCCGGCGTTGTGGGCGACGCCGATCGCGTCCAGCCCGCGGACGGCGGGGGTGAAACTCGCGGCGGCCATGGGCGGGGCGCGGCCCGCGGAGTCCGGGGCCTACCTCGACCGCGGCCGGGTGGTGCCGTCGTCGAAGGAGTCCTACGACGAAGGGCGAGAGGAGGAGCTGTGGCGTGACGCCGCCGAACTGTGCGGCGTGCCGGCGGACTCGAGGTCCTGAGCGGGCACGCCGCACGGGGTTCAGACGGTGGTGAGCCCACCGCGGTCGAGCACCTTGAGCTCGGTGCCCTCCGGCGCGAGATTGCCGAACAAGCCGTAGTGCATGGCCGGGTTGGCGAGCACGGCTTCGTGGATCGGCACGGCGATCCGCGGCGCTACCGCGCGCAGGTAGTCGACGGCTTCGCCGGCCTTGAGCCACGGCGCGCCCGTCGGCAGGCCGAGGACGTCGATCTTCTGCTCGGGCACGAAGAACGAGTCGCCCGGGTGGTAGAACGCGCCGTCGTCGACGAGGTAGCCGATGTTCGGGATCACCGGAATGTCACTGTGGATGACGGCGTGCTCGCCGCCGACGGCCTTGAGGGAGGTGTCGCCGATCGCGAAGGAGTCGCCGACGTTGGCGATGTCGAACGGGACGCCGAGCTTCTCGACGGCTTCGGCCGAGCCGGGGTCGACGATCAGCTTCGCGCCGGGGTTGGCTTCGAGCACCTTCGGCAGCCGCTCGACGTCGAGGTGGTCGAAGTGCTGATGGGTGATCAGCACGGCGGACAGCTCACGCTCGCCCTCGAAGTCCGTGGAGAACGTGCCCGGGTCGATCAGGATCCGCTCCGAGCCGGTCTCCACCAGCACGCAGGCATGTCCGAAATGGACGATACGCATTGATGATTCTCCTTAGGGGGTGGTCGATTCCAGCCTAGTCCCGGTTCGTCAGATCTTGCCCGTGAGCAACGCGTCGCCCAGCTCCGTCCGCCGGTACAGCACCCGGTGACCCCGGCGTTCCGAGGCCAGCAACCCGGCCCCGCGCAACGCTGTGAGGTGCGCCGAAACCGTCGCCGGGGCCAGGCCGTGGCGCTGGGCGAGGTCGGTCGTCGCGGCCGGCTGGTCGAGCGTTGTCAGCAGCAGGGCCCGGGTCCGGCCGAGCACCTCGGTCAGCGGCTCCGGCGGAGTCGTGACCGACGTCCACAACGAGGCGACACCCCGAGCGGGGTAGAGAAGGGAGATCTGCCACGGCGGAACCGTGACCACACCGACGTTCGGCCAGGCGAACACCGCCGGGATCAGCAGCAGCCCGCGTGAGTCGATCTCCAGCCGTTCGCGGGATCGGACGTCCACCAGCAGGGACGTCCCGGTCAGGCGGACGCGCGGGTGGAGCTCGGCGAGCATCGTCGCGACACCCCCTTCGCCGAGCACCCGGGTCCGGTGGGCGATGTCGGCCGCCAGCAGCTCGCGCAGGCGAGGCCACTGCGGTGCGAGCATCGTGTGCCAGACCGTCTCGAGCTGGTCGGCGAGCAGGTCGCGCGCGGCTGCCGGGTCGGCGGGCAGGCTGCTCAGGTCGGCGTCGACCATCGCCAGCTCCAGGGCGACCTGGTGCGGCGGCGTCGCGCGGACCGCGCGCAGCTGGGCTTCGGCGGTCGTTTCCGGGCCGTCGGGCGGCGGGCTCAGGAACTCGGTGAGGTAGTGCCGGGCGCTGAGCACCGCGGCGAGCTCCGGGACGTCGACGCCGGGCGCGCCGGACACCCACGGCAGGTGGGCCGGGTGCGTGCGGACGCCGAGCAGCGTCTGGACGGCGCCCAGCACCTCCTCCAGCGGCGAGATCGCGAAGCGGACTCGTTGGGCGCCGGCCGCGGTCAGGATCAGCTCGATCATCGGCGATTCGCTCTCACCCGAATAAGTGTGCCTCGGCCCGGGGACACGCGAGGTTACGAACATGTCGTTGTTCACCCATCGCGCCTACTGGCGCTGGTCGGCGGGCGTCCAGTTCGCCCGGCTGCCGGCGACCATGGCGCCGCTCGCGTTCACCCTGCTGACCACCGCGACGACCGGCTCGTACCGCCTCGGCGGGGTGCTGATGTCGGTCTACGTCGTGGCCGAGATGGCCGGCGCGGTGCCGGTCGGGCGGCTGATCGACCGGGTCGGGCCGGCCCGTGGCCTGCCGGCGCTGCTGGTCCTGACCGCCGTGGGCTTCGTCGTGCTGGCCGCGGCCGCGGCGGCGGACGCGCCGAACGCCGTGCTGCTCGGGCTCGTCCTGCTGCCCGGGACCACGGCGGGAGCGTTGTCGGGCGGCTTCCGGACGCTGCTCGCCGACACCGTCGACGACGCGCTGCTGCCGCGGGCGATCTCCGTGGACGCGATGATCCTCGAAGGGGTGCTTATCGGCGGTCCGGCGCTGGTTGCGCTGCTCGACCTGGCCGGCACGTTCGTCCCGCTCGCCGCGATGGCCGTCGCCTGCGTGGCCGCCGCCGCGCTCGTCCCGCGCCGCGCGGGTGAGCGCGAACGGGTGGAATCCGGCGCCGAAGGCGGACGGGTGCCGATGAGCGCGTACCTGCCGTGGCTGTGCTGCGCGTTCACCGTCGGGCTGCTGCTGTCGACGATCGAGGTCGCGCCGTTGCCGCTGGTCCAGCGTCTCGGCGCGCCCGAGGCCGCCGCGCCGGTGGTGATCGCCGTGCTGAGCGGGGCGAGCATCGCGGGCAGCGCGCTCTACGCGTGGCGAGGCAAGACCGGCGACGCGCGGCTGTTCCTCGGCGGGTTCGTCGTCGGTGGCCTCACCCTCGCGGCGGACCTCGGCTGGCCGGGGCTGATCGGGTCGGTGGCGGTGATCGGCGCGTGCACCGGGCCGCTGGTCGCGGCGACGTCGGTCAACCTGCAACGGCTGCTGCCGAAGAACCGCAGGTCGGCGGGGTTCTCGCTGAGCTTCACGGTGCAGGCAGCCGGCTTCGGGCTGGGCTCGCTGGCCGTCGGGGTGCTGCCGTTGTGGGTCGCTCCGTTGTTCGGTGTCTTTGCCTCGGCGATCGCCGGTGGAATGCTGGTGCGGAAGCCCGCGCGAGCTATTGGCACGATGTCAGTAACGTCGTAACCTGGGCTGACCCGCGACCTCCAGGGAGACGCCGATGACTGCCGTCCAGCCGAAGCCGACGTCGGTCGGCGAGACCTTCGACTCGCTGAGCCCGGCGACCGACGAGGTGGTCGGAACCTACCCCGTGCACAGCGCCGAAGACGTGCAGGCGGCCGTCGCGCGAGCGCGCGTCGCGGCGCAGTGGTGGGCCGACCTCGGCTTCGCCGGGCGCGCGGAGCGGCTCAAGAGCTGGAAAGGCGTTCTGACGCGGCGGCTGCCGCAGCTGTGCCAGGTGGTGCGCGACGAGACCGGCAAGCCGATCGCCGACGCGCAGCTCGAGAGCGTCCTGGCCATCGAACACATCGCGTGGGCGGGCAAGCACGCGAAGAAGATCCTCGGCAAGCAGAAGCGCTCCGCAGGGTTGCTGATGTCGAACCAGGCGGCGACCGTCGAGTACCAGCCGCTGGGCGTGGTCGGCGTGATCGGCCCGTGGAACTACCCGGTGTTCACCCCGCTCGGCTCGATCGCGTACGCGCTCGCCGCGGGCAACGCCGTCGTCTTCAAGCCCAGCGAGTACACGCCCGGTGTCGGGAAGTGGCTGGTTGACGCCTTCGCCGAGATCGTGCCGGAGCAGCCGGTGCTGCAGCTGATCACGGGCTTCGGCGAGACGGGCGCCGCGCTGGTTGGCGCGGGTGTCGACAAGATCGCCTTCACCGGCTCGACCGCCACCGGCAAGCGCATCATGGCCGCAGCCGCCGAGACGCTGACCCCGGTCGTCATCGAGGCGGGCGGCAAGGACCCGGTGCTCGTCGACGTGGACGCCGACCTCGACGCCGCCGCCGACGCGACCGTGTGGGGCGCGTTCTCCAACTCCGGCCAGACCTGCATCGGCGTCGAGCGGGTGTACGTCCACGAGAAGGTGCACGACGAGTTCGTCGCGAAGGTCGTCGAGAAGACGAAGGACGTCCGCGCGGGTTCGGACGAGGCCGCGCAGTACGGCCCGGTCACGATGCCGTCGCAGCTCGGCGTGATCAAGCGGCACATCCAGGACGCGCTGGCCCGCGGCGGCAAGGCCGTCCTCGGTGGTGAGGAGTCCGTCGGCGACCGCTACGCCCAGCCGACGGTGCTCATCGACGTCCCGGAGGACTCCGAGGCGGTCACCGAGGAGACGTTCGGCCCGACGGTCACCATCGCGAAGGTCCGCGACATGGACGAAGCGATCGAGAAGGCGAACCACACGAAGTACGGCCTGGGCTCGACGGTCTTCTCGAAGTCCCGCGGTGTCGAACTGGCCGAGCGGCTGCGCACCGGCATGACGTCGATCAACGCGCCGCTCTCGTTCGCCGGGATCGCGTCACTGCCGTTCGGCGGCGTGGGCGACTCCGGCTTCGGCCGCATCCACGGCCCGGAAGGGCTGCGCGAGTTCGCCCGCACGAAGGCGATCGCGCGTCAGCGCTTCACGGCGCCGTTGACGCTGACGTCGTTCAGCCGCAAGGAGTCCACGGACGCGCTGGTGGTCAAGCTGGTGACCATCCTCCACGGCAAGCGCTAGCGGCCCCGGATCAGGTCGGCCGCCTTCTCGGCGACCATGATCGTCGGCGCGTTCGTGTTGCCCCGCGGCACCACGGGCATCACGGACGCGTCGACCACGCGCAGGCCCTCGACCCCGAGCACCCGCAGCTGCGGGTCGACCACCGACCCGATCGAGCACGTGCCGACCGGGTGGTAGAGCGTCTGCGTGTTCTCGCGGATGTGGTCGGCCAGCTCGGCGTCGGTCAGATCGTGCCGCGCCGGCAGGAACGGCTGGTCCAGGAACCGCTTCAGCGGGCCGACCCGGCCGATCTCGATCAACGCGCGCAGGCCGGCGATCATCTTGTCCATGTCGGCCGGCTCCGCGTAGTAAGCCGGGTCGATTTCCGGCTTCCACAACGGGTTCGCCGACTTCAGCCGCAGTCGGCCGCGGCTCGCGACGTCCACCAGCGTCGCCGCCGACGTGAACCCGGGGACGGTCGGCTCGCGCAAACCGTTGTCGTAGAACAACGTCGGCGCGACGTGGATCTGCATGTCCGGCGCGGGCAGGCCGTCGCCGGTCGGGAAGAACGCGCCGGCTTCGCCGATGTTCGACGCCAGCGGCCCGCGCTTCGTCAGCTGGTAGCGAACGAGACCGGCCGGCGTGGCGGCGTCGACGAGGTCGGTCGTGCCGCGCGTGGACCAGATGATCCCGCACGCCGGGTGGTCGTGCAGGTTCTCGCCGACGCCGGGCAGCGCCGCGACGACGCTGATGCCGTGCTCACGCAGGTGCTCGGCCGGCCCGACGCCGGAGACCATCAGCAGCTGCGGCGAGTTCACCGCGCCACCGCTCAACAGAACCTCGGCCGACGCGCGTGCCGTGACCTCGACGCCGTTGTCCAAATAGGACACGCCGGTCGCACGCGTGCCCTCGAAGACGACCCGGGTGGCCGGCGCGTTCGTCTTCACCGTGAGGTTCGGCCGCTCCAAGGCGGGCCGCAGGTAGGCGTCGGCGGTCGACCAGCGGCGGCCCTTCTTGCAGGTCACCTGGTAGACGCCGGCGCCTTCCTGGCTCTCGCCGTTGAAGTCGTCGGTGCGCTTGAGGCCCCATGCGACGGCCGAGTCGACCCACGCGCTCGACAGCTCGTGGGTGAAGCGGCGGTCCTCGACGTGCAGCGGGCCGTCGGTGCCGTGCAGCGGGCCGCCGAGCCGCTGGTTGCCCTCGGCACGCTTGAAGTAGGGGAGGACGTCGTCCCAGCCCCAGCCCTCGGCGCCGTGGGAATCGCGCCAGCCGTCGTAGTCGGCGCGGTTGCCGCGGATGTAGATCATCGCGTTGATCGACGAGCAGCCGCCGAGCATCTTGCCGCGCGGCCAGTAGGCCGGCTTGCCGGTGTGCTTCTGCTCGACCGTCTCGTAGTTCCAGTCCCACTTGGTCTTGAACAGCGAGGCGAACGCTGCCGGGATGTGGATTTCGTCCGCGGTGTCCTCGCCGCCCGCTTCGAGCAGCAGGACCTGGGCCGACGGATCCTCGGTGAGCCGGTTCGCCAGCACGCAGCCCGCGCTCCCGGCGCCGATGATCACGTAGTCGTAGGAGTCCACGGTGCCTCCACAGCTGTTGGCGCGATGTCAACGACTCATCATGGCGCAGGTCGGCGTCCGCGGCCAGTCTAGGTGCCCGCCGCCTGCGGAACTGGGTGAACTATGCTCGCGGGGTACCCACGACCTGCGTGAATAAGGAGCAGCCTGCCGTGGCCCGAGTCGTCGTCGACGTCATGCCGAAGCCCGAAATCCTCGACCCGCAGGGACAGGCCGCGCTCGGCGCCGCCGGCCGTCTCGGCTTCACCGGGATCAAGGAGATCCGCCAGGGCAAGCACTTCGAGATCGAGGTCGACGACACGGTCGACGACGCGACGCTTGAGAAGATCGCCGAAGGCTTCCTCGCGAACCCGGTCATCGAGCAGTGGACCATCACGCGGGTGGACGCGTGAGCGCGCGCATCGGCGTCATCACCTTCCCCGGCACGCTCGACGACGGTGACGCGGCCCGCGCGGTCCGCTACGCCGACGCGGAGGCCGTGCCCCTCTGGCACGCCGACGAGAACCTGCACGACGTCGACGCCGTGGTCGTCCCGGGTGGCTTCTCCTACGGCGACTACCTGCGCGCGGGTGTGATCGCCCGGTTCGCGCCGGTCATGACGCCGGTGATCGAGGCGGCGCGCGCGGGCATGCCGGTGCTCGGCATCTGCAACGGCTTCCAGATCCTGTGCGAGGCGGGCCTGCTGCCGGGCGCGATGATCCGCAACCAGGGTCTGCACTTCATCTGCCGCGACCAGTGGCTGCGCGTCGAGAACACCGAAACCGCGTGGACCACCCGGTACGAGCAGGGCGCCGAGATCCTGATCCCGATGAAGAACATCGACGGCTGCTACGTGGCCGAGCAGTCCACTTTGGACGAGCTCGAGGCCGAGGGGCGCGTGGTGTTCCGGTACGTGGGCGGCAACCCGAACGGGTCGCGCAACGACATCGCGGGGATCCGGAGCGAGAACGGCCGGGTCGTCGGGCTGATGCCGCACCCGGAGCACGCGATCGACGCGCTGACCGGGCCGTCGGACGACGGGCTGGGCATGTTCTACAGCGCGGTGGACGCGCTGATCAAGGCTTGAGGGCGGGCGGCGCCCCCCGGTATCCATTTTACCGAGGGGCACCGACAGTTCCGGGCCCGTGGACGCGGGTTGTCCACAGGGCTCAACTCTTGCTCTGGTCGTTCGACAGCCACTTCTCCGGGCGGACGCGCACCAGGACCGACCGCTCGCCGAGCGCCGAGTCGACGTACGCCGTCGCCTCGGCCGTGGGCCAGTAGCGGCCCGCGATCCGCAGCGCCTGTTCGCGCGTCGGCGGCTTGTCGTTCGCGATCACCGGGCCCTCGACCGTCACGTACCTGTACGGCGGGTTCTCGTCCTGGACGGCCAGGCTCAGCCGGCCCGCCGCCGTGATCGCGCGGTCCTTGACCGTCTCGCGTTCCATCCAGATCAGCAGCTCACCGCCGGGTTCGTAGTCGTACCAGACCGGGACCGCGAGCGGGGCCCGGCCGGCGCGCTCCACCGCCAGCACCCCGACGTGGACACCGCTCAGGAACGATTCGCGCTCGGCCGCCGTCATCACGAAGGACATGTCACTCCCCAGGCAGAAGATCCGCTACCCGGGGAGCAACACCGCGCGAACTCCGGACATTCCGGACTACGAAGCCGCCGCCACCAGACGCGCGTACGAACCGCCCGCCGCCAGCAGCGCCGAGTGCGAACCCAGCTCCGTGATCCGGCCGCCTTCGACCACCGCGACCCGGTCGGCCGCCGCGGCCGTGTGGAGGCGGTGGGCGATCGCGATCACCGTCCGTCCCTCCAGCACGCTGTTCAGCGAACGCTCCAGGTCCCGCGCCGAGCCGGTGTCCAGCAGCGACGTCGCTTCGTCGAGCACCAGCGTGTGCGGGTCCGCCAGGACGACGCGGGCCAGCGCCAGCTGCTGCGCGATCGCCGCCGGCACCGGGTGCTCGCCCGAGCCCAGCTTCGTGTCGAGGCCGGAAGGCAGCGACGCGACCCAGTCGGACGCGCCCGCCGAGGTCAGCGCCGCCAGCAGCTCGTCGTCCGTCCAGTCGCCGCCCGCGCGCCGCGCCGGGAGCGCGAGGTTCTGCCGCAGCGTGCCCGAGAAGACGTGGTGCTCCTGGGTCAGCAGCAGGACCTCGCCGCGCAGGACGTCGTCGGCCAGCGCCGAAACGTCCTGGCCGCCGATCCGGACCGAGCCCGACGACGGCGCCGCGATGCCGGCCAGCAGCCGGCCGAGCGTCGACTTGCCCGCGCCGGACGGCCCGACGATCGCCAGCCGCTCGCCGCGTGGCACCCGCAGGTCGATGCCGTGCAGCACCTCGCGGTCGGCGGTGTAGGCGAACCGGACGCCGTGCACGTCGATGTCGCGCCCGCGCGGCACCTCCGTCACCTTCGGCGCCTCCTCGAGGGCCACCGAGTGGACGCCCAGGATCCGCCGCGCCGCGGCCCCCGCGACCTGCAGGTCCTCCAGCCAGAACAGCGCCTCGTTGAGCGGGGTCGCCATCGCCTGGACGTACAGCAGCATCGTGGTGATCTCGCCGAGCCCGGCCCAGCCGCGCGTGTACGCGAGCAGCCCGAGCGGCAGCATGACCGCCAGCGGCAGCACGTAGCTGATCTCCAGCGACGGGAGCCAGCGCAGCTGCAGGGCCCGCATCCGGCGCTCGCCGTAGATGCTGAGCTCCAGTGCTTCGTGCGCCGCGTCGATCCGCCGGTCGGTGAGGCCGAGCGCCTCGACCGTGCGCGCGCCCTCGGCCGTCTCGTGGACGCTCGTGGTCAGGTCCGCCCAGCGGTCGAGCATCCACTGCATCACCGACGGGATCCGCCGCTGGTACCAGATGTTGACGGTGACCAGCAGCGGCAACGCGACCAGCAGGCTCAGCGACAGCAGCGGTGACGTCAGCACCATCGCGACGACCGTGAACACCACGGTCACCGCAGCGACCAGGATCTCCGGCGCCGCGAACCGCGCCGCGTGGTCGATCCGGCCGAGGTCGGTGGTGGCGCGGCTGAGCAGGTCGCCGGTGCCGGCCGCCTCGACCGTGCCCAGCGGCAGCTGCAGCGCCGTCCCGACGAACTCCTCGCGGGTCTCGGCCAGCACCAGCTCGCCGAACACCGCGCCGCGCATCCGCGCGATCTTCCGCGCCAGCGCCTGCAGCACCAGGATCACCACGAACACGGCCGCGAGCAGGTCGACGTGCCCGGTCGTGGTGCCGGCCGCGACGTCGTCGACGAGCGCGCCGAGCAGCTGCGGCGCGGCGAGCCCGATCAGCGTCGCGACGGCCAGCGAGCCGAGCAGCAGCCCGAACTCGCGTTTGTGGCTCACCGCCGTCTTCCGCGCCCAGCGGCGGACGTCCTGCCGGGACGCCGTGGGAAGCCTTCTCATACCGTCACCCCTTTCGCCGTGAAGACCTCGTCGGCCACGTGTGTCCACAGTGGACTCTGGCTGAACACCACCGTCGTCTTGCCGCGGCGCAGCGCCGTGACGCGCTCGGTGATGCGTGCCTCCGTGTGCGCGTCGACCGCCGACGTCGGCTCGTCCAGCACCAGCACGTCGGCGTCGACCGCCAGCGCGCGGGCCAGGTTCAGCCGCTGCCGCTGACCACCGGACACCTCGCGGCCGCGCTCGCCGATCAGCTCGTCGACGCCGTTGGGCAGCGCCTCGATGATGTCGTCGGCGTCGGCCGCGAAGAGCGCTTCGGTGATGCTGACGTCGCTCGGCCGCGCCGGCGCCAGCTGCTCGCGCAGCACACCGGAGAACCAGATGTCCTGGTTGTGCGCGTACACGACCCGCCGCCGCAGCTCCGCGAGCGCGACGTGGTCCGCGCGGATCCCGCCGACCAGCACCTCTTCGCCGTCGGCCGGATCGGCGAACCGGGCCAGCCGGTCGGCCACCGCCTCACCGTCGGCGCCGAGGTCGACGACCGTCAGCCGCCCGGCCGCGACGCGGATCCCGGACTCGGTGTCCACCAGCTCCAGCGGCCCTTCGGGCAGCCGTTCGGGTGTCTCCGGGTCCGCCAGCTTCGGCTGGATCGCCAGCAGCGCCGCGACCTTCCGCGACGCGACCAGGCCCGACGTGATCGACCCGACCGCCTCCGTCGCGGCGGAGACCGGCCAGATGAGGAACGCCGAGATGCCGTAGAACGCCACCAGCTGCCCGACGTCGATCGAGCCCGCGACGGCCAGCCGCGCGCCCAGCCAGGTGATCACCACGGTGACCAGGCCGGGCAGCGCGATCTCGGCCGCGGCCAGCCAGGCCTCGGCCTGGCCGACCTCGATGCCGGCCACCCGCACCCGCTGGCTCGTCTCGCGGAAGCGGGTGAAGAACCGCCGCTCACCGCCGATGCCACGCAGGATCCGCAGGCCGGACACGATGTCCGCGCCGAGCGCGTTGACGTCTCCACGCTTCTCGCGCTGCTTGGCCTTGCGGTTCTGCAGCGGCGCCAGCAGCGGCCCGATGCCCAGCACCGCGACCGGCACACCGACCAGTGCGACCAGCCCGAGCAGCGGTGACGTCGAGAGCAGCCACACCGCGACCACGACGAACGCCAGCAGCGAGCCGAACGCGCGCCCGGTCATCTCGACGGTGTTGCCGATGTGGTTGATGTCGGTCGTCGAGATCGCGACGAGGTTGCCGGTGGTCGTCTGCTCGCGCAGGCCGGCGCCGACGCGCGTGGTGTGCGCCGACACCGCCCGCTGCGTCGAGCCCGCGCCGTGCAGCCACAGGCCGTAGTTGAGGAAGTGCAGCCAGGTCCCGGACAGGGTCTGGACGACGCCGAGGGCGGCCGCGGCCAGCGCCCAGCGCCAGATCGCCCCGCCGTCGTGCGCGACGATGGCGCCGATGCCCTGGCCGACGACCAGCGGCAGCAGCGCGCCCGGGAGCGCCCAGACGACACCGATCGCGGCCGCGCCGAGGACCGAGCCCACCCGGGCCCGGAACACGGCGAGCAGGAAGCGGCTCGCGGTCGGCCGTGCGGGCAGCCGCAGCGGCGGAAAGGGATATGTGGCGGAAAGCACGATTCCCGACGGTAAGCCGACCACCAGCGGAAGGCGACCGATTTTCGCCGCGGCCGTTCCGGTGTCGGCCCGCTCACACCGGCCGCGGCGCGCCCGATTTCGGCGGCCCACCGTCCGGGGCGCTGCCGGGCTGCCCGTATCCTGGCGGCCGTGGCGAACCCTGACACGGACACCGTGACCAGCACCGTTGACACCACCGAGCGCGCCGGGGCGACCCCGGACCACAGTCAGCCGTATCGCGAGCTCGGGCTCGCCGACGACGAGTACGCCCGCATCCGGGAAATCCTCGGCCGCCGGCCCACCGACGCCGAGCTGGCCATGTACTCGGTGATGTGGAGCGAGCACTGCTCCTACAAGTCGTCGAAGAAGCACCTGCGGTACTTCGGGGAGACCGCCACCGACGAGATGAAGGCCAAGATGCTGGCCGGCATCGGCGAGAACGCGGGTGTCGTCGACATCGGCGAGGGCTGGGCGGTCACCTTCAAGGTGGAGAGCCACAACCACCCGTCCTATGTGGAGCCGTACCAGGGCGCCGCGACCGGTGTCGGCGGCATCGTGCGCGACATCATGGCGATGGGCGCGCGCCCGCTCGCGGTCGCCGACGCGCTGCGCTTCGGCCCGGCCGACGCCCCCGACACCAAGCGCGTGCTGCCCGGCGTCGTCGCGGGTGTCGGTGGTTACGGCAACTGCCTGGGCCTGCCGAACATCGGCGGCGAGCTGGTGTTCGACCCGTCGTACAGCGGCAACCCGCTGGTGAACGCGCTCTGCGTCGGCGCGATGCGCGTCGAAGACCTGCACCTGGCGTTCGCGTCCGGCACCGGCAACAAGATCATCCTGTTCGGCGCGCGCACCGGCCTCGACGGCATCGGCGGCGTTTCCGTCCTGGCGAGTGACACCTTTTCGGGTGACGAGTCGTCGGGCGGCCGCAAGAAGCTGCCGAGCGTCCAGGTGGGTGACCCGTTCACCGAGAAGGTGCTCATCGAGTGCTGCCTCGAGCTGTTCGCGCAGAAGCTGGTCGTCGGCATCCAGGACCTCGGCGGCGCCGGGCTGTCGTGCGCGACGTCGGAGCTGGCCGCGGCCGGCGACGGCGGCATGCACATCTACCTCGACCGCGTTCCGTTGCGCGCCACGGGAATGACGCCCGCGGAGGTGCTGTCGAGCGAGTCGCAGGAGCGCATGTGCGCGGTCGTCTCGCCGGAGAACGTCGAGGCGTTCATGGCGGTCTGCCGCAAGTGGGACGTCATCGCCACCGACATCGGCGAGGTCACCGACGGCGAGCACCTGGTGATCACCTGGAACGACGAGGTCGTCGTCGACGTCCCGGCGCACACGGTGGCGCACCAGGGCCCGGTGTACGACCGGCCGATCGAGCGACCGTCCTTTCAGGACGCGCTGATCGCGGACACGTCGGCGTCGCTGCCGCGTCCGTCCACTCCGGACGAACTGCGGGCGGACATCCTGCGCTTGATCGCGTCGCCGAACCAGGCGTCGAAGGAATGGGTGACGTCGCAGTACGACCGGTACGTGCGTGGTAACTCCGTGCTGTCACAGCCGTCCGACTCGGGGATGATCCGGATCGACGAGTCGAGTGGCCGCGGCGTCTCGGTGGCGACGGACTGCAACAGCAAGTTCGTCTACCTCGACCCGTACCGCGGCGCGCAGCTGGCGCTGGCGGAGGCGTACCGCAACGTGGCGACGGGCGGCGCGACCCCGGTGGCGGTGTCGGACTGCCTGAACTTCGGCGCGCCGACCGACCCGGGCGTGATGTGGCAGTTCGAGCAGGCCGTGCACGGTCTCGCGGACGGCTGCGTCGAGCTGGGCATCCCGGTGACGGGCGGCAACGTGAGTTTCTTCAACCAGACGGGGTCGACGGCGATCCTGCCGACGCCGGTGATCGGCGTCCTCGGCGTGATCGACGACGTCACCCGCCGCATCCCGACGGGCATCGGCGCGGAGGCGGGCGAAACCCTGCTGCTGCTGGGCGAAACGCACGACGAGCTGGACGGCTCGGCCTGGGCCCGCGAGCTCCACGGCCACCTCGGCGGTGTCCCCCCGCGGGTGGACCTGGCGCGCGAGAAGCTGCTGGCGGACGTTTTGGTAGCGGGCTCGCGCGACGGAATGATCTCGGCGGCCCACGACCTCGCGGACGGCGGCCTGATCCAGGCGTTCATCGAGACGGTCCTCATCGGACAGTGCGGCGCGCGGGTGTTCCTGGACAGCGACGAGGACCCGTTCGTGCAGCTGTTCTCGGAGTCGTCGGGCCGCGTGCTGGTGGCGGTCCCGCGCACGGAGGAGCTGCGCTTCACGGAGATGTGCACGGCGCGCGGCCTGCCGTGGCGCAAGACCGGTGTGGTGGACCCGGAGTCGGGGACGTTGGAGCTGCAGGGGATTACGGAGTTCACGTTGGACGAGCTGCGGACCGCTTGGGAGAGCACGCTTCCCGCGCTGTTCGACTGAGCTACGAAGGCGAAGGCGGCGGAACCGCCGTCTTCGCCTCGCGGGCTCAGCCGAGCTCGGCGACGATCCGGGACTCGCCGTCGCGCAGTTCCTCCAGCTTCCAGCCCGCCGGCAGCTGAGTGTCCTTTTCGGACCGGACGCGGGTGTTGTACAGCGAGACCGACTCCGGCAGCGTGGCGAACCGCAGGTCGGTCTGGCCCTCGAAGCCGGTCCGTCGCAGGTCGAGCTCGCACGAGGCGACCACGCCGGTGAACACGGCGTCCTTCCGGAACTTCGCGTCCTTGAACGTCGTCTTCCCGGCGAACGTCGTGTCCGTGAACTCGGCGTCCTCGGCGAAAGTCGTTCCGCTGAACCAGGCGTGGCTTTCGAACACCGCGCCGCGGCAGCGGAAGTAGCCCAGCAGCCGGCCCGAGCCGGTGCCCGCCGCGGTGAGGTACACCCGGCCTTTGAAGCGGCTGCCGCTGAGGTTCGTGCTGCTGTGCAAGGACGCGTACCGCAGCAGAAGACCGCCGACGAGCTTGCCGGAAAGGTCGAAGTACTCCAGCGACGCGCCGGTCAGGTCCAGGTCGTACGCCGGAGCGTCGTCGTCTCGCGGGGGCAGCAGGTCGGCGACCAAGCGCTGCGCCGTGAGCCGGACCGTCAGCTCGCGCTCCGGTTCCGGGTCGGCATCGGCCGCGGCGGACGGACGGGTGAACGGCCGCCGCAGGTACGAGCACAGCACGTCCAGCACCGTCTGCGTGTACCCCGGCCGGCTCCGCGCCAGTCCCGCCAGCGCGTGCAACGCCCCCACCCGCACCTGGTCGGCGTCGTGGCCGAGCAGCTCGACCGCCTTTGCGAACCGCTCGTCCGCGACGCGCTCGCGGTCCTGCTCCGCGCGCTGCGACTCCAGTTCGTGCCGCCGGCGCTCGATGTCCTGACGCCGTTCTTCGACGCGGCGGCGCCGGTCGTTCAGCCACAGCGCATACAGCGCCACGATCGCGCCGCCCGCGAGGCCGCCCGTCTTCAGCGCGTCACTGCGGCTGGTGGCGGGGTCGGTCAGCAGCCAGCCGCCGACCCCCACCAACAGCACCAGCGACGCGAAGAACGTCCACGCCAGCGGTGATCGCCACAGCTTCACCCGCTCAGGAAACCAGCATGGTGCTGATGCAGAAACCCTTGTCGTCGAAGTTCGTCGCGCTCAGGGTGCCCTTGACGTTCTTGCCCGCGGACGTCCCGGTGACCTGGCCCTCGACCAGGAACTCGTCGTCCGGCACCTCGCCGAGCTGCAGCTTCAGCGGCGGCTTGAGGAACGTGTCGAGCCACGAGTCGAGCAGTTCCTTCGAGTCGGCGCAGCCGAGCGCGATCGCGCCGGTCTTGTCGTCCGCGTTCAGCTTGTCGATGAAGCCCTGCAGCACCGCCTTGGCGTCCGCGCTGCCGTCCCCGCCGGACGGCGGCTTGGACGCCGACGTCGTCGTCTTCTTCGGGGTCGTCTTCGGCGCCGTCGGCTTCGCGGACGTGCTCGACGCCGGCGGCGCCGCGACGTTGGTGTTGTCGTCCTTCGACAGGAAGAACCCCGGCGCGACAAAACCGGTCACACCCAGCGCCGCCAGCACGACCACCACGGTGGCGCCGACGGCGATCCACATCCCGGTCTTGCTCTTCTTCGGCGGCGCCGGCGGCCCGCCGAAGCCCTGCGAGTAACCGCCGGTCGCCGGGTCCCAGCCCGACATCTGGCCACCCTGGTTCGGGTCCCAGGCCTGCTGGCCGTACTGCTGCGCGTTCGGGTCCGCCCACGCCGACTGCTGCTGCGCGTTCGGGTCACCCCACTGCTGCTGGGTGTTGGGGTCGCCCCACTGCGGCTGCGGGCTCGCCGGGAACCCGCCCGACGGGTACCCCTGCTGCTGGCTCGGGTCCCAGCCCTGCGGGTACTGCTGCGTCGGGTAGGGCTGCTGCTGGTTGGGGTCCCACCCGCCCTGCTGCGGGTACGGCTGCTGCTGGAAGCCGCCGGACTGCGGCTGCTGCCCGTACGGATCGGGCTGACCGGGCTGGCCCGGCTGAGGCGGGTACGTCATCTTTCGTGCCTTCCGGGCGCTGGCTGTTCGTGCGCTTCCGACGTCCGGCAGCCCCGTGCGGTTCCCCCAGACGTGTGCGCAGCATTCTGCAAGCTCGGACGGTACGGCATGAAACCGGCTCCCGGCCGAGCCGACGCGAAGTCGTCACGATCCGGGAGCCGGGGGTGGGGCGGGTCAGCCGTTGGCGAGGGCCTGGAGCCGGTCGTAGGCACCGTTGAAGGTGTCCTGGTCGAGCGGGCTCGAGGTGTACTGCCAAACGGTGTAGAAGCCCCAGTTGTAGGGCAGGGTGCCGACCGACGACGCGTACCGCGCGACCCACAGCGGGGCCGTGCTGGAGAAGTCACCGCTGACGCACTGGCTCCACCAGCTGGTCGACGTGTAGATCACCGGGTACCGGCCGGTCAGCGAGTGGTAGGTGTCGTGGAAGTCGAGGATCCACGACGTCATCCCCGCCTTGCTCAGGCCGTAGCAGGTCGCGCCGTACGGGTTGTACTCCATGTCGAGCGCGCCCGGCAGGGTCTTGCCGTCCTTCGACCAGCCGCCGCCGTGGGCGACGAAGTACCGGGCCTGCGCCGCGCCACTCGCGGTGTTCGGGGTCGCGAAGTGGTAGGCGCCGCGGATGAAGCCCTGGTTGAAGGAGCCGTTGTACTGCTGCGCGAAGTACGGGTTGGTGTAGCTGGTGCTCTCCGTGGCCTTGGTCCAGACGAACCGCTTGCCCTGGTTCCAGTAGGTCGCCCAGTTGACGTTGCCCTGGTAGCTGGCGACGTCGATGCCGGCGACGGTGGCCAGCACCTGGCCGGGGATGGCCTGGCCGGGCTGCGGCTGCTGCGCCGCCTTCTGCGAGTCCGGCGTCGACGTGTCCCCTTCGACGCGCCGGATCTGCGACCCCAGTTCGTGGTTGTGCTGAGCGATGTCCGCGTTGATCGCGGACACGGGGTCGACTTCGGGGGAAAAGGTCGTCGCCTGGGCCGTGCTGCCGAGCAGGAGCAGCGTGGCCGGGACGACGAGGGCAGCGAACAGCCGCCCTCTTCGGGGAATGGACATCGTTGAATCCCTTCACGGATACCCTCGCGGAGGGCGGCTTACTGCAGGTAGCCGCCCGTGCACGATTGTTAAGGACGAAGTGGCGTTTGTCACTCAGTTCCGTGAAATTGGGTATACGTGTGGGTGATTTTCCTGGGAAGACGATCTTCAATTGGTGACTGGTTAACACCTATTACCGGGATGCTGCGCCGATCGGCCGAGCGTGGGAACCCGCGATCGGGCGGCACTCGAAGCGCCGCTGGTCAGCCCAGTGCGAGCGCCCGCAGCCGGTCGGCCGAGCCGTTGAACCAGTTCTGGTCGCCCGGCAGAGTGCCGCGGTCGGCGAACTGCCAGATCGTGTGCACCGCCCAGCCGGCCGGGAGCTCGCCGACGAACGTGTTGTAGCGGGCGATCCACAGCGGGTTTCCGCCGAAGCCGCCGTTGTTCGCCGTGCAGCGCTTCCACCAGCTCGTCGACGTGTAGATCGTCGGGTACCGGCCAGTCGTCGCGCGATAGGTCTCGGAGAAGTCGCTGAGCCAGCGGACCATTCCGGCGGCGTCCTTGCCGTAGCAGGTTTCGCCGTACGGGTTGTACTCCGCGTCGAGCGCGCCCGGCAGGGTCCGGCCGTCCGCCGACCAGCCGCCGCCGTGGGCCAGGAAGTAGCGGGCCTGGGACGCGCCGTCGGAGATGTCCGGGCGGGCGAAGTGGTAGGCGCCGCGGATCAGGCCCGCGTTGTAGGAACCGTTGTACTGCTGGGCGAACTGCGGGTTGACGAAGCCGGTGCCTTCGGTTGCCTTGACGTAGACGAACTTCGCGCCCGACCCCGCCGCGCCGGACCAGTCGACCGGGCCCTGGTGCCCGCTGACGTCGTGGCCGAGCTGCTGGTCTTCGGTCGCGTACAGGACGCCGGGCACCGCTTCGACGCCTTCGACCTTGGCGATCTGCGAACCGGCGAAGTGCTCTTCGGCACCGGCGTAGACGTCGTCAGCCGTCGCCGGGGCCTGCCCGGCGAAGAGCAGGCCCACGGCCAGGACGACGGGCGGCAGCGAACGACGTTTCACCCTCATGCTCCCCACCGGTCCCGTGAGTTTCCGTCAGCCTCACGATGCACCGGTGTCGCCGATCCGGCGAATCGATGCTCACTCGATGGGGTGATACCCGCAGGTCAGCGCGTTTCTTCGGCGAGGGCCTTCACGAGGTGCTCCGCCGGCACGACGGCCGTGATCAGGTCGTGCGGGTTGATCGCGACCGGGTGCCCGCCGAGCAGGCCGACCATGTCGCGGCCGAGCACCGCGCGGGCGTGCGGCCACTCGCGCGGGACGAGCGTCTTGCGCGTGTACGCGGGCACCATCACCCGGCCGTCGGTGTTGTGGAAGCCGATCACGGTCCGCTGCACCGGCGACATCGCGTAGACGAACAGCGTCGCGTCGAGGACGATCTTCGGCAGGTCCGACGCCGGGCGGTGCTCGGTGCGGACGAGCTGCAGCGCGTGCTCGAGGTCGTTCGACGGCTCCGGGAAACCGAGCGCCTTGGGCGAGGGCCGGTAGCGGTCGTTGGGGTGGAAGTCCGCGACGACGTCGCCCGCGCCGTTCACCGGGTACGCGCCGACGACCGCCCACGACGGGACCGGGCCGTTCGGGTCGAAGGCCTCGTCGATTACGTAGAGCCAGCTGTTCGGGTTAGCGCGGGCGTTCTCGCGCATCTCCGCAGTGATCTCGGGTGTGCCGTGCTTGCCCGAGCGCCGCGCCTGACGGCCGCTGCGCCGCGCCGCGCGGCTGTGCTTGCCGGGGTGGTCGGCCCCGCTTCCGGTTGGCTGCTGCGAAACCATCCGATCTGCCTCGTCCCGCTGCGCCATCTCATCCCCACGTTCTCGGGTGTGCCTGAAAACTCTTGGTGCGCCACTCTACTGTTTGCCCATGGCCTCTTCGCGTTCGGTCGACCCCGGACAGTTACGTGCGGCGGTGCTGGCGATTTCCCCGTGGCTGCAGGGCGATGCGCCCGACCCGGCGCGGCCCGAGCTGGCCGCCGCGGTCCGGCTGAGCCTCCGCGCGCTCGCGGCCGACGCTCCGGGGCGGACGGTCGAGGTGCGCGTGCCGCCGTTCGCCGCGGTGCAGTGCGTGGCCGGGCCGCGGCACACCCGCGGCACGCCGCCGAACGTCATCGAGACCGACCCGCGCACGTGGCTCGAGCTCGCCACCGGCCGGTTGGACTGGACCACTGCGGTGGCCGGCGGCCGGGTGTCCGCTTCGGGCACCCGGGCCGACCTTTCGCAGTGGCTGCCGATCGTCCGCGTCTAGCTACGGCTTGCGGCCGACGCCGCCGGCGATCGTCCGCTGGGCGACGTTGAGCTCCTTGAGCCGCGGGCCGTCCGGCCACCAGTCGGCGCACAGCGTCACGCCGGGGTCGACCATTTCGAGGCCGGGGAAGAGCTCTTCGATCTCCTGCTGCGTCCGGAACGTGCCGGAGCCCATCGGGCTGTGCACGAAGAAGTCCTCCATGCGGCGCGCGGTCGCGGAGTCGTCGTTCTGCGGGTCGAAGAAGTGGCTGAGCCCGACGAAGGAGCCGGACGGCAGCGCGTCGACGTACTCCTTCATGATCTCCTTCGGCCGGTCCTTGTCGCCCTTGAAGTGGTGCAGCGTGCCCATCTGCAGCAGCACCAGCGGCTGCGTGAAGTCGATGTGCTCGCGCACGACCTCGTTCTCGAGGATCCGCTGCGGCTCGAAGATGTCCTCGGCGACGAAGTGGGTGTGCTCGTTCTCCTCGAGCAGCGCGCGGCCGTGCGCCAGGACCACCGGGTCGTTGTCGACGTAGACGACCGTGGCCTCCGGGTGGATGCGCTGGACGACCTGGTGCGTGTTCTCCGCCGTCGGGAGGCCGGATCCCAGGTCCAGGAACTGGGTGATGCCCGTCTGGCCGGCGAGGAACCGGCACGCCCGGATCAGGAAACCGCGGTTTTCGAAGGCGAGGTCCTGCGCCTCCGGAGCGGCCTTCTGCACCTGCCCCAGGACCTCGCGGTCGATCTCGTAGTTGTCCTTCCCGAGCAGGAAAGCGTCGTAGACACGCGCGATGCTCGCTCGGGTCGGGTCGACCCCCACGGGAACTCGTTCGGTCCGGGTCGCGGCGTCGGGCATCTTGAACCTCGCAAGTTCTGTGTCGAAAGTCTCGTACTCTACGTAGAGTAGGACTACACACGCATGCGGTAAACCGGGTCACCTCTTTGCGCAGGACGGCCCAACGTGTACTTTCGGTAGTCGGGCTAGAACCCCCTGGTGACGTGAGCGCGGAAGGTCCGGGAATGAACGCGGTGAACGCGTCCGCAGGCGAACAGAACATCGGCCCCACGGCGCGCCGGATGATCCTGGGCTCCCAGCTGCGGCGGCTCCGTGAAGAGGCCGGCATCACCCGGCAGCAGGCCGGGTACAACATCCGCGGCTCCGAGTCGAAGATCAGTCGGCTCGAGCTGGGCCGGGTCGGTTTCAAGGAACGCGATGTCACCGACCTGCTGACGATGTACGGCGTCGAGGACGAAGGCGAGCGCCAGAGCTTCCTCGACATGGTGAAGCAGTCGAACGAGCCCGGCTGGTGGCGGCGGTTCGGCGACACGATGCCGAACTGGTTCACCGACCTGGTCGGCCTGGAAGAGGCGGCCGCGCGGATCCAGATCTGGGAGCCGCTCTACGTCTCGGGACTGCTGCAGATCGAGCCGTACGCCCGGGCGATCTTCAGCCACGGCCGCTCGGAGATGGCGGACGAGAGCGTCGACCAGCTGGTCGCGCTGCGGATGCGGCGCCAGAAGATGTTCAGCAGGCCGGACGCCCCGCGCGTGTGGATGGTGCTCGACGAGTCCGTGCTGCACCGGCCCATCGGCGGAACGCGCGTGCTGAAGCAGCAGCTCGAGTACCTGCTCGAGATGAGCGCACTGCCGAACGTCTCGGTGCAGGTCCTGCCGTACGAGCGCAGCGGGCTGTCGGCCGAGCACGCGTTTTCGCTGCTGCGGTTCGGCGAGCCGGAACTGCCCAACATCGCTTACATCGAATACCTCACCGGCGCGCACTACGTCGAGAAGCGCGAAGAGATCGAAAAGTACAGCCGGCGGCTCGACATGCTGGCGGTCGACGCGGCCACTCCCGAGCGCAGTCGCGAGTGGATCTCGAAGCGTCGCCAAGAGATCTAAGATCACTGGTCAGACCGGTCACGTGGCGTAGTTTTCACTGTTCATTGATCCGGTGACGTTCACTCTATAGAGTTACTGTGCACAAAATTCTGCACGTGCATTTACCGTTGCAAGAACACGTGCTAGCGTTCGTCACGCGGGCAAATGCACATGCAGATGCATCGCCTTGAAATCTTCCGCATGGAGAGGTGGGACCCATGGCTGAGCGATTCGAAAACGGCATCCCGGCCGACCGGCTGTCCGGAGCCGCGTGGCGCAAGGCGAGCTACAGCGGTTCGGTCGGCAACTGCGTCGAGGTCGCCCCGTTGTCCAGCGGCGAGATCGCGATGCGCAACTCGCGCTTCCCGACCGGCCCGGCGCTCGTCTACACCCGCGCCGAGATGGCGGCGTTCCTCGCGGGCGCCAAGGACGGTGAGTTCGACGATGTCCTCGGCTGAGGCCGTCGCCCCCGTCTTCGACATCGAGACCGGCCTGCAGGAGCTGGTGGCTCGCGGCTACCAGTTCGTCCACCCCGCCGACGAGCGCGGCGAGGTCCTCGCCGTCGTCGGTGTGCGGGTGCACGACGACGTGGTGGACGTCGTCCGGCTCAACGCCGAAGACGACGTGGTGGCGACCCGGATGCCCGGCACCGAAGACAACATCTTCGAGCCGGAGCGCTGGCTGTGGCGCCGCAGCGGTGAAGGAGCCCAGGTGCTCACGGAGATCCTCTCGTTGCCGGACGCGTGTTAGTCGGCACTGTCTGCAGGCCCTGTCCGAAGTGGTCGGAACCACTCCGGGCGGGGCCTGACTCATGTCCGGACCGTCTACACTGAAATCGGCCTGACCACGTCTTCCTGGGAGCACCTCGGTGGTTTCCGACCCGCAGCTCGTGTCCGACCAGCCCGACCCGGAACCCCGCGAGGAGTGTGGCGTCTTCGGCGTCTGGGCTCCCGGGGAAGAAGTCGCCAAGCTGACCTACTACGGCCTCTACGCCCTGCAGCACCGCGGGCAGGAGGCCGCCGGCATCTCCGTCTCCGACGGCTCGCAGATCGTGGTCTTCAAGGACCTCGGCCTGGTCAGCCAGGTGTTCGACGAGCAGATCCTGCAGTCGCTGCAGGGCCACATCGCCGTCGGGCACTGCCGGTACTCGACGACCGGCGCCACCGTCTGGGAGAACGCCCAGCCGATCTTCCGCACGACCGAGACCGGCAGCGGCCTTTCCTTCGCGCACAACGGCAACCTCGTCAACACGGCGGAGCTGCGCGAGCGCACGATCGCCGCCGGGCTCAAGCCGCACGCGGGCCTGACCGGTTCGTCCAGCGACTCGGACCTCATCTGCGGGCTGCTCGCCGCGAACGCCGCGGACAAGGGCATCGAAGCCGCCGCCATGGAGCTGCTGCCCACTCTCCAGGGCGCGTTCTGCCTGGTGTTCTCCGACGAAAACACGCTTTACGCGGCGCGCGACCCGCACGGGGTGCACCCGCTGGTGCTCGGCCGGCTCGAACGCGGCTGGGTCGTCTCCAGCGAGACCGCGGGCCTCGACATCGTCGGCGCGTCCTTCGTGCGCGAAGTCGAGCCGGGCGAGCTCATCGCGATCGACGCCGAGGGCCTGCGCTCCTCGCGGTTCGCGAACCCGGACCCCAAGGGCTGCGTCTTCGAGTACGTCTACCTCGCCCGCCCCGACACCACGATCGCCGGCCGCGGTGTGCACGCCACCCGCGTCGAGATCGGCCGCCGGCTCGCCATCGAGCAGCCGGTCGAGGCCGACCTCGTCATGCCGGTGCCGGAGTCCGGCACCCCCGCCGCGATCGGCTACGCGCAGGGCTCGGGCATCCCGTACGGCACCGGCCTGGTGAAGAACGCCTACGTCGGGCGCACCTTCATCCAGCCGTCGCAGACCATCCGCCAGCTCGGCATCCGGCTGAAGCTGAACCCGCTGCGCGACGTCATCCGCGGCAAGCGCCTGGTCGTGGTGGACGACTCGATCGTCCGCGGCAACACCCAGCGCGCGCTCGTCCGGATGCTGCGCGAGGCCGGCGCGCTCGAGGTGCACGTCCGGATCGCGTCGCCGCCGGTGCGCTGGCCGTGCTTCTACGGCATCGACTTCGCCTCGCGTGCCGAGCTGGTCGCGAACGGCGTCGACCTCGACGGCATCCGCCGCTCGATCGGCGCCGACTCCCTGGGCTACATCTCGCTGGACGGCCTGGTCGCGGCCGCGGAGCAGCCGAAGTCGCGGCTGTGCACGGCGTGCTTCTCCGGCGAGTACCCGATCCCGCTGCCGGAAGACGCGCTGATCGGGAAGCACCTGCTGGAAAGCCTCGACGCGGTCAATGGCGCGGCGAAGCCGGTCAGCCCGGCCGGGTACGGTGCCGAAGACGCCATCCGGCGCCCCTAGCCCGTCCGGGCCAGTCCTTCCAGTTGGGAGTCCTTCAGCCGTGAGCGAGTCCACGAGCGCCACGTATGCCGCCGCCGGCGTCAGCATCGACGCCGGCGACCAAGCCGTCGAGCTGCTCAAGCCCCACGCCGCACGGGCGACGCGTCCCGAGGTGATGGGTGGCGTCGGCGGCTTCGCCGGGCTCTTCTCGCTGAAGCTCGACAAGTGGAAGGAGCCGGTGCTCGCGTCGTCGACCGACGGCGTCGGCACGAAGCTCGCCGTCGCGCAGGCGCTGGACAAGCACGACACCGTCGGCATCGACCTGGTCGCGATGGTGGTCGACGACCTGGTCGTGACCGGCGCCGAGCCGCTGTTCCTGCAGGACTACATCGCGGTCGGCAAGGTGCACCCGGAGAAGATCGCGGCGCTCGTCGGCGGCATCGCCGAGGGCTGCGTGCAGGCGGGTTGCGCGCTGCTCGGCGGCGAGACGGCCGAGCACCCCGGCCTGATGGGTGAGCACGACTACGACATGTCGGCCACCGGGGTCGGCGTGGTCGAGGCGTCCGCGCTGCTTTCGCCGGAAAAGGTCCGTCCGGGTGACGTCGTGCTGGCGCTCGGCTCGTCCGGACTTCACTCGAACGGGTACTCCCTGGCCCGGCACGTGCTGCTGGACATCGCCCGGATGCCGCTCGAGGGGCACGTCGAGGAGTTCGACCGCACCCTCGGCGAGGAGCTGCTGGAGCCGACGCGGATCTACGCGAAGGACTGCCTCGCGCTGACCGCGGAGACCGAGGTCCGGACGTTCGCGCACATCACCGGTGGCGGCCTGGAGGCCAACCTCGCCCGCGTCATGCCGCGCGGCCTGGTCGCCCGGCTCGACCGCGGCACCTGGACGCCGTCGGCGGTGTTCGCCCTGATCGGCCAGCGCGGCAAGGTCGAGCGCGCCGAGCTGGAGAAGACGTTCAACATGGGCGTCGGCATGGTCGCGATCGTCGGCCCGGAGGACGTCGACCGGGCGCTGGCGATGCTCACCGCGCGGCACGTCCCGGCGTGGGTGCTGGGCGACGTCCAGCCCGCCGACGACGTCGACGGCCCGCGCGCGCTGCTTTCGGGCGACCACCCGCGGTTCTGAAACGCTCTTGCTCACGGCTGTCACACTGATCGGGTGGCAGCCGAAGACGTGGTGGTCGGCTCCCGGTTCACGATCCCGGGAGCCGAGTTGAGCGAGCGCTTTTCGCGCTCGTCCGGCCCGGGCGGGCAGGGTGTGAACACCACGGACTCGCGCGTGGAGCTGTCCTTCGACGTCGCCGCGTCGCCGTCGATCCCCGAGCACCTGCGTGACCGCGTGCTGGCCGGGCTCGGCCCGCGCCTGGTCGACGGCGTCCTGACGATCGCGGCCAGCGAACACCGCTCCCAGCTGCAGAACCGCGAAGCCGCGCGGGGTCGGCTGACGAACTTGCTGCTCGACGCGTCGGCCCCGCCGCCCGCCAAGCGACGCCCCACGAAGCCGTCTCGCGGTTCGAAGGAGCGTCGCCTGGCGTCGAAGAAGCGCCGGAGCGACGTGAAACGAGGCCGCTCCGGCCGCTTCGACGACTAGCTCAGCGACAAGTGCACACACTCGCCCGCCGGCCGGTAGCCGACCCGGGCGTAAATGCTCCCGATCCCCAGGTCACCGGGGGTGAGGAACGCCGTGTGCGCGCCGGCTTCGTGGGCGTCGCGGGTGAGCCGGGCGGTGAGTGCGGCGGCGATGCCGCGGCCGCGGTACGCCTCGAGCACGCCGATTCCGGCGATCTCGGTGGTGCCGTCGACGATTTCGAGCGCGAGCCCGCCTCCGGCCACCGTCCCCGTCTCGACGTCCTCGACCAGGACGTGCCGCACGCCGGCGGCCAGACCGGCCTTCACCTGCTTGACCTCTTCGTCACTGACGTCCGGCGCTTCGCCGTACGCGGTGTTCTGCGCCGACCGCATGCGCCGGAAGTCTTCGTCGGACTCCGGCGCGCGCAGCCGGATCCCCGCGGGGACCGGCTTGTCGGCCCGCTCGGCGGGCGCGCACGTCATCAGCGGCACCCGTCGTTCGAGCTCGTACCCCGCGTCGAGGAGCAGTTTCTCCAGGTCAGGGGCGATTTCGGTGAAGTACTCCAGCCGCGGGAGCAGGTCCCGCCGCCGGTAGGCCTCGGTCAGCGCGCCGATCTCGGCCGCCGTCGGCTTCGCGCCGTCGTCCGGGATCGCGTAGTTGAGCATCGGGTGGTCGGTGCCCACCGAGTAGGTGGCCAGGAACGGGCCGACCCGCTCGGTGTCCCGGCCGCGGGGCGCCGTGTTGCGGACATAGGTCTGGATGGCAGACATTGCTGGGTTGGAGCCTTTCGAGAGCATGTCAAGGAACCGCGGCCCGGAACGGGACCTGCGGGATGGACGCTGGGCGTCGGGCCTAGCGCGGGCCGACGCCGGGAGCGGCGCCAGGCATAGGCGGTCATTCCTTGACTCGAAGGGGCTCTTCCGGGCCAGTGTCGCAGGGCCCGCAACCGGTTTACTGCCGGTCCGGATGCGCGATGGCCGCGTAGCGCGTGTCCCAGACCGAACGCGGGACGCGCAGGGTGAGCGTCGGGGACTCGCAGATCCGCCGCCGCTGGGCCGGGATGGCCACCGGCACCGGCGGTGGCAGGTCCAGCGCCCGCCAGCCGCGCCGGCTCAGCGCCGCGCCGAGCGTCGCGCCCGCGGTGTTGAGCAGGACGTCGTCGGTGGAGGTCACCCGGCCCGTGTGGATCAGATATTGCGTACCTTCCACCAGCAGCGACGCGGCCAAGGCGGCCAGCGCGACCTTGGCCAGCGTGCGCAGCCGGCGCATCCGCAGCGGGAGCAGCGCGCCGAGCGGCGACAGCAGCAGCACGTTGCCGATCACCTGCCAGAGTGACCCGTCGTCGGCGAAGGCGGCGGTGATGTCGGCGCCGGGCACCAGGTCGAGCGTGCTCGTGTGCGAGTTGCCGACGGGCATGATGACCAGGCAAAACACCAGGAACGCGACCAGCAGGACGGCGCTGTCGACACCGGCCGTCGCGGTCGCGTAGCGGGCCGGAAGTCTTCGGCGGCGCCGGGCGGCGAGCAGTGGCCAGCCGAGCAGCGCGTACGGCAGCGCGATGGCCGAAACCGGAATCATCCCCCAGAAGGCGCGCAGCAGGGCTTCCATGCGCCTCCCTTCTCGAACCCCTCAAGATCTTCGATGCGCGATGAAAAGCAGCCCTCCCAAGATCACCTTCGCATCACAAGATCGTCTCGGCAGTCCGAGCGGGCCGCACTATTCGGTGATCTTTGCGGTGGCGCGACGGGGCTTTCCGTGGTTCGGTCGGCAGGCGCACTGTCCACAGTGGATGCTGTGGACAACCCTGTGGATGAATTCGGGGAGTTTGTGAAGAAGCCTTACTTCACAACGTGAATCCGGCGAGGGGGCCTGTGTACTACTCGGCGAGCTCGCGGGCCTGCTCGAGCAGGTTCTGCAGGTGCAGACCACGCCGGACGTCGCAGGGGTGCGCCGTGGTGCCGCTGGCGATCATCGCCGCGAAGTCGTCGAGCAGGGCGGTGTAGGACTCCTGCGCCGAGCCCGGTTTGCGCCCGAGCGTCCGGTAGCCGTGCTGACCCCAGACGGCGACCTCGACGACGGTCGGCTGCACCGGCAGCCGCAGCGAGAGCGTCGCCGTGCTGACCACGCCGTCTTCGTGGGCCAGCATCAGGTGCCAGAGGTCGCCGGGACTCCGCCGCGCGGCCACGACCTGCGTGATCGGGCCGAGCGCGGCGTCCAGCATGTCGAGCGCGTGCGGGCCGATGTCGTACAGCGCGCCGCCGTCGTCCTGCCGCCACTCGGAAGACGCGTACTGGCCGCCGAGCAGGGCGCCGGACAGCCAGCGCGCGCCGCCGCCGGCCCAGCCGCCCGCCTGCGCGAGGCCGGCGAGCCACTCCTGGGTCTGCGCCGAATACCGCAGGGTCAGCACGACGAGCGCGGCGACGTCGGCGGCCGCGACCGCGTCGGCCAGCCGCTGCGCGCCGGCGAGGTCGGCGGCGATCGGCTTCTCGAGGATCAGGTGCTTCCCGGCCTCGGCCGCGCGCACGCCCAGCTCGGCCTGAATTGCGGGTGGCACGGCGAGCGCCACCGCGTCCACCTGCTCGAACAGCTCCTCGACGCTGCCGGCGGTGGCCGCGCAGTGCGTCTCCGCAAGCGCTTGCGCCGCCTCCGGCCGCCGGGCCCAGACCGCGGTCAGCGCGGTGCCGGGGTGGTCGGCCAGGCCGGGCGCGTGCACCGTCGCCGCCCAGGGGCCGGCGCCGATCAGGCCGACGCGCAGCTGTCCGTCCGCGATGAGCTGTCCCACGCGCCGCAGTCTAGGTGTGTCCCTCGTCGCGCCGGAACCGCGTCTTCCACTGGTTAAGGTGCCAGCATGATCGCCGCGCGCTTCGCCCGTTTCTCCGCTGCCTGTGCCCTGCTGCTGGGCGCCGCTCTGGTGGGCGCCGCGCCCGCGTCGGCGGCGGGCTCCGACGGCTCGTGCCCGGACGGCGGCGGGGTCACGGTGATCGTCGACTTCGGCGACCTGGGCCCGCAGCCCCTGGTCCGCTGCGCGCCGGGGACACCCGCGACCGGCATCGCCGCCCTGCAGGACGCCGGGATCGACGTCGCCGGCTCGCAGAAGTACGGCCTCGCCGTGGCCTGCCGGATCAACGGCAAACCGGGCCCCGACGTCGAGTCCTGCGCGGGCATGCCGTCGGCGACGGCGTACTGGAGCTACTGGCACGCGGCGCCGGGCGGCGCGTGGACGTCCAGCCAGGAAGGCGCCCAGACCTCGAAGCCGACGCCGAACGGCTTCGAAGGCTGGGCGTACGCGAAGCCGAAGACGGCCAACGACCTGCCCGCGCCGCCGCGTGTCGCGCCGGTCCGGCAGGCTGCCTCGCCGACTCCCGCACCCGCTGACCAGGGCAGTTCGTTCCCGTGGGGTGTGGTGATCGGGGCCGTGGTGATCGTGGTGGTCGGGGGCGCGGGCGTCATCGTGGCGCGACGGCGGCGTGCGCAGTAGGGCGCTGCACCCGGGCGCCTGGTGGGTCTGGGCGCTCGCGCTGGCCATCGCGGCCAGCCGGACGACGAACCCGCTGTTGCTCGGGCTCGTCATCGCCGTCGCCGGGTTCGTCGTCGCGAACCGGCGGAGTGACGCGCCCTGGGCGCTGGCGTTCCGGCTGTACGCGTACGTCGGCGCGCTGATCGTCGTGTCGCGCGTGCTGTTCCGGATCCTGATCGGCGGTGAGGACGGCGGGCACGTCCTGTTCACGCTCCCGCGGATCCCGCTGCCGGCGTTCGCGGCGGGGGTGTCGCTGCTGGGGTCGACGTCGGCGGAGGAGCTGCTCGGCGGGTTCTACGACGGCCTGCGGCTGGCGACGATGGTGATCTGCGTCGGCGCGGCGAACGCCCTGGCGAACCCGAAACGCCTGCTCAAGGCCGTGCCGGGGGCGCTGTACGAGGTCGGCACGGCCGTGACGGTCGCGCTGACCGTGGCGCCACAGCTGGTCGAGAGCGTCCAGCGCGTGCGGCGGGCCCGGCGGCTGCGGGCGGGCCGGGCTCGCGGGCTGCGGGCGGTCAAGGGCATCGTGGTCCCGGTGCTGGAAGACGCGATGGACCGGTCGCTGCGGCTGGCGGCCGCGATGGACTCCCGCGGGTACGGCCGGCGGGCGTACCTGAGCCGCGGTGTGCGGGTGCTGATCGCGTCCTGTGTCCTGTTCGGGCTGGTCGGGGTGTGCGTCGGCGTCTACGGGGTGCTCGACGGGACGTCGACTTGGCTCGGTGTGCCCCTGCTGGCGGCCGGGCTCGCCGTCGCCGTGGCGGGGTTTGTCGTCGGCGGGAAGCGGGTGCGGCGGACGGCGTACCGGCCGGATCCGTGGCGGTGGCCGGAGACGCTGGTCGTGCTGGCCGGGGTGGGAGCGTGTGTGCTGCTGTTCGTGACTTCGCGGGTTGATCCGGAGAACCTCTACCCGTCGCTGAGCCCGTTGCGGTGGCCGGAAGTGTCGGTTGTGCACGCCTTGTCGCTGCTGGTCGCGGTGCTGCCGGCGTTCGTCGCGCCGCCGCCGCCTTCGTTGTCGTCTTCGTTGTCGTCGTCGGAGGTGGGCCGGTGATCGAGTTTTCGCAGGTCACGGTGACCTATCCGGACGCCGCGCGGCCGGTGCTGACCGACGTCTCGCTGACGGTCGAGGAGGGTGAGCTCTGCCTGGTCGCCGGGCCCACCGGTGTCGGCAAGTCGACATTCATTGGTGCGATCAACGGGCTCGTCCCGCACTTCACCGGCGGACGGCTGGCCGGGCGGGTGCTGGTCGACGGGCTGGACACGTCGGTGTATCCGCCGCGGGAGCTGGCTTCGGTCGTCGGCGTTGTCGGGCAGGACCCGCTGGCCGGGTTCGTGACCGACACCGTCGAGGAAGAGCTCGCCTACGCGATGGAGCAGCTCGCGGTCGCGCCGGACGTCATGCGCAAGCGGGTCGAGGAAACCCTGGACCTGCTGGGGATCGCGGAGCTGCGCAACCGTCCACTTCGGACGCTTTCGGGCGGGCAGCAGCAGCGCGTCGCGATCGGCTCGGTGCTGACGGCGCACCCGCGCGTGGTGGTGCTCGACGAGCCGACGTCCGCGCTCGACCCGACCGCCGCCGAGGACGTCCTGGCGGTGATCACGCGCCTGGTGCACGACCTCGGGACGACGGTGGTCGTCGCGGAGCACCGGATGGAGCGCGTCGCGCAGTACGCCGACCGGCTGCTGTACCTGCCGGGCGACGGCTCGGTGCGGTCCGGGCCGCCGGCGGAAATCCTGGCGACGTCGGAGATCGCGCCACCGATCGCGGAGCTGGGCCGGCTCGCTGGGTGGTCGCCGCTACCGCTTTCGGTGCGGGACGCGCGGCGGGTCGCGGGGCCGCTGCGGACGCGGCTGGCGTCACGTCGTCAGAAATTGTCGGTGGTGGGTTCTACTCTCTCGGTGACCGGTCAAGCACTGGACGTGAGAGGGGTGGTGGTCCGATACGGAGATGTCCTGGCGGTGCGTGGGGTCGACCTGCGCGTCGGGCAGGGGGAGATTGTCGCGCTGATGGGACGCAACGGCTCCGGCAAGTCGTCGCTTCTCTGGGCGGTGCAGGGCAGCGGGCCGAGGTTGGCGGGGAAGGTCGACGTCGGCGGCGCGGATCCGGCGTCGCTCAAGCCACGAGTGGCCCGTCGGCGCGTCGGACTGGTTCCGCAGACCCCGGCCGACCTGCTGTACCTCGATTCGGTCGACGCCGAGTGCGTACAGGCCGACACCGAATCCGAGGTCCCGGCGGGAACGGCCCGGGCCCTGCTGGACCGGCTCGCCCCCGGGATCACCGGTGAAGCGCACCCCGGTGACCTGTCCGAAGGGCAGCGACTGGCGCTGGTGCTGGCCGTCCAGCTGGCGGCGGCCCCACCGGTCGTGCTCCTCGACGAGCCCACGCGCGGCCTCGACTACCACGCAAAACGGCGCTTCGCGGCGACCCTGCGAGAGCTGGCTTCGCAGGGGCACGCGGTGGTGCTGGCCACCCACGATGTCGAGTTCGTGGCCACGGTGGCCCACCGCGTGGCGGTCCTGGCCGACGGCGAGGTGGTGGCCGACGGCCCGACGAAGGAGGTCATCGTCGCCTCACCGGCGTTCGCGCCACAGGTGGCGAAGATCCTGGCGCCGGAGCAGTGGCTGACGGTGGACGAAGTAGCCGAGGCGCTGGCATGACCGGGTTTGTGGTGCTGCGTGGGTCCGGCTCGGGTGTGCTGCGTGGGTTCGGCGTGTCCGGCTCCGGCGTGCTGCGCGGGTCCGCCGTGGCCGGTTCTGTTGAGCTGCATCGCGGGGCTCTGCCGGACCCGCAGCGCCACCGCGGCGGCCGACGGCCGCGGCGGTTCGGCGAGGCCGATTCGGGTGTGCCGTGCGGGTTCGGCGTGCCCGGTTCCGCGGAGCTGCGCGGCTCCGGGGTGCCCGGCTTCGTCGTGCTGCGCGGGTCCGGTGGTCCGGCGTGACCGGCTTCCTCGGCCCACCGCCGCGGGCGGTTCGGCTCACCCTTCGGCCCGCGTTGGTCCTCGGGGTCGCCAGCCTGCTCGGCATCGCCATGTTCTGCTGGCCGCTCTTCGCGCACCCGCAGCCCAGCGGCGCCGCGCACACCGCGGACGCGCCGTTTGTCTTCATGGCGACCCTGCCCGTCCTGATCCTGGTCGTGCTCGCCGAGCTGTCGCGCGGTGGCATCGACGCCAAGGCGCTCGCGCTGCTCGGCGTGCTGTCGGCCGTCAACGCCGGGCTGCGGCCGCTCGGGGCCGGGACCGGGGGCATCGAGCTGGTGTTCTTCCTGCTCGTGCTCGCGGGGCGGGTGTTCGGGCCCGGCTTCGGGTTTGTGCTCGGCTCGACGTCGATGTTCACCTCGGCGCTGCTCACCGCCGGGGTCGGGCCGTGGCTGCCGTTCCAGATGCTCGCGTCCTCGCTGATCGGGCTCGGGGCCGGCTTGCTGCCGAAGCGACCGCGCGGCAAGGCGGAGATCGCCGTGCTGGTGGTGTACGGCGTTGTCGCGGCCTACTTCTTCGGGCTCCTCATGAGCCTGTGGACGTGGCCGTTCCTGGCCGGCTCGTCGTTCAGCGGCTCGCACGCGGGGCTCGGGTTCGTGCCCGGCGCGCCGCTGCTGGACAACCTGCACCGGTTCGCCGTCTTCACCGTGCTGACGTCGACCCTCGGCTGGGACACCGGCCGCGCCATCACCAACGCCGTGGCGATCCTGCTGCTGGGGCCGGCCGTCCTGACGGTGCTGCGCCGCGCGGCCCGACGGGCGGCCTTCGACGCGCCCGCCGAGTTCGATCAGGCCAGCTTGTCGTAGATCGCGACCAGCTCGGCGAGCTTGCGCGCGTCCGGGACGTGGCTCGTGTCGAGGTCGAACACGCGGAAGCGGTTGCCCGGCGTGGCCGCGTCGGCTTCGCGGATCATGCGGTCCTGCAACGGGAGCGGGACGATCCGGTCCCGCAGGTGCCGGACGTACACCCGCGGCACGCGGCCCCACCGCGCGCGGTCGCCGCGGGACGGGGTTGCTCCCTTGGTGAGGAGGTCGTCCGGCGCCATCGTGTTGAGGAACGCGTAGAACTCGGCGTCCGTCGCGTCGGCCAAGAATGCCTTCTTCGCCGCCGCGAGCAGCTTCGGGTCCGCGAGGCGCCAGTTGAACCGGACCGCGCCGATCACTGCCGGGTCGGCGGCGAGGAAGCCGAGGAGGTCGCCGACCCGGGAGGTCGCCGCCTCGGGGGTGGCCATGTACTCGTCCGGGGTCGCGAGGTCGACGCAGCAGAACGCCGTGTCGTACACGAGAAGGTCGATCAGGTGCGGGACGGCGTCCGCGACCAGGCTGATCATCGCCCCGCCGATGCTCGCGCCCACCAGCACGACCGGGCCGTGCGCGGCCGCGCGGCGGACCGTCTCGACGGTGGCCGCCACCTGGTCGGCGACCGTGACGCCGGCCAGCGCCGACGGCTCCGTCGCGAACGCCGCAAGATCCTGCGGTGCCTGGTAGGAGCGGCGGAACTGCTGGCCGGGCTGGTCGACGCCGACTCCGCGGTGGCCGCACAGAACCAGCTCGTTCGGCGCGGCCGAGACGCCGTTGGCGCCGGCGGCGAAGACGAACGTGGTCACGCGACCGCGCGACGGCCGCCCCGCGACGGGCGAGGCAGCTCCGGCGGGCGAGGTGGCTCCGGCAGCTGCGGCGGCACCAGCGGGCCCCGCGGCAGCGGCAGGCGAGGCGGCGGCGGGCGCGGCGGCCAACACGGGCGTCACGACTCCGAGACCGGCGGCGGCCAGGGCGGTACGACGGCTCAACTCAGGCATACCTGACAGTGAAGCGAGCCCACCCGCTCCCGTCCAAGACGACAAAGTCGCCGCCCGGACCACCAAAAGTTGGTCGGGCGGCGACGAACGTCGATCAGCTGTAGGAGTAGAAGCCCCGGCCGGTCTTCTTGCCCAGCAGGCCCGCGTCCACCATGCGCAGCAGCAACGGCGGGGACGAGTACAGCGGCTCCTTGAACTCCGCGTACATCGAGTCCGCGATGGCCTTGATCGTGTCGAGCCCGATGAGATCGGACAGGCGCAGCGGGCCCATCGGGTGGGCGGTGCCCAGCTCCATGCCGCGGTCGATGTCCTCGGCCGAGGCGAAGCCCGACTCGATCATCCGGATCGCCGAGAGCAGGTACGGCACCAGCAGCGAGTTCACGATGAACCCGGCGCGGTCCTGCGAGCGGATCACGGTCTTGCCCAGGGCCGTCGTCGCGTGCTCTTCCGCGCGGCGGGCGGTCTCCTCGCTCGTCAGCAGCGAGGGCACCAGCTCCACCAGCGGCAGCACCGGGACCGGGTTGAAGAAGTGGATGCCGACCACCTGCTGGGGACGGCTCGTCGCCATGCCCAGCTTCATGATCGGGATCGACGACGTGTTGGACGCGAACAGCGCGTCCTCGGCCTCGACGATCTTGTCGAGCTGGCGGAAGACGTCGACCTTCGCCTGCTCCTGCTCGAGGATCGCCTCAATGACCAGTTCGCGGTCGGCGAACTCGGCGATGTCCGTGGTGAAACGGAGCCGGGCGCGCGCGGCGTCGGCGTCCTCGGTGGAGATCTTGCCGTTCTTGACGCCGCGTTGCAGGGACTTCTCGATCCGGGCCTGGCCCGCGTCGAGCGCCGGCTGGTTCACCTCGGTGACCACGACGTCCAACCCGGACCGTGCGTGCACCTCGGCGATGCCGGACCCCATCAGTCCCGCTCCGACGACTCCAACCCGACTTACCACCGGCTCACTCCTTCGTCCGCTTCGCAGCCCGCACCCTGTTCGAGGGCAGCACGCAGCGCGCGAGGGCGGTCACCGAGTTGTGCCCGGCTACGCCCTCGCGCGGTTACGCGTGCTCAACGACGGTACTCGTCGTACCCGTCGTCGTACGGGTCTTGATCATCGCTGTCCGGCTCCTCGTAATGACCACTCGAGGAACCACTCGACAGCTCGCGCTGCAAAGCATCGAAGTCGGTCTCGTGCGAGCTGTACTTGAGCTCGCGCGCCACCTTCGTCTGCTTGGCCTTAGCCCGGCCGCGCCCCATGGCTCGACCCCCTCGCACAGGGGCGGGGCGGCCGGGGGAATCGGCGGCCCCGCATCGTCTCGACAATTCTTTCCTGCTCACACCGTACCGTGTCCGGGGGGTTCGATGCGACGTGGCACGGTGTGCTGGTCGTGACAGTGTCCGCCGGACACCGGTTACCGGCCGGTCGGTGGCGATCGGCGCAGGTAGACGTGCCACGATCTACTGGTGCTCCGTCCCTTCGTGGCCTACCTGCGGGTGTACGAACCCCTGCTCGCCCTGGGCGACCAGCCGGACGAACGGCTGCGTGCGGCCGTCGCGGCGGCCAAGCTGCGGCGGACCGATGCGGGCGCTCGCGAGCAGGCCATGTGGCTCAAGTCACAGGTCGCCGCGCCGCGCCGGCTGCTGCCCGCCGAGCTCGCCGACGGGCGGCCGGCGCCGAGCCTGCTGACCGACGTCCTGGTGCTCGACCCCAAGGACGTGCCGGAGGGCAAGGCCGGCAGCGGCCCGTTCGTGTGCCCGCTGGAACTGCGGGCCCGCTCGGCCGCCGCGCTCGTCACCTTCCTGGGCGACGCGCACCCCGCGCTGAAGAACGTCGTCCTCGACGAGGGCGGGTTCACGCAGGAGACGATCCGCGCCCGGACGAAGTCGGCGATGGCGGACCTGAGCACCTCGGCGGCGCACACGCTCTCCACGACGTGGACCGTCCCACTGCCGTGGTTCGTCCTGGTCGACCCCGAAGAGCGGCGGCTCGTGCTCGGCAGCGGCCGCGACGATCCCGAGCGCGAGATGTCCTGGCGGACGACCCTGGCCGACGCCCAGCACCGGGCGCGCGAAGCCGGTGAGCTGCTGGAACAGACCTTCGGCGACTCCGGGCCGGGACGCGTGCTGTTCGAAACGCGGCGGTGGCTGGACAACTTCCACGCGGACTCCGTGGTCGAGCTCGACTACGGCGGGCTGGTGCAGCTGTTCACCGACGCCGTCCTCGAAGCCGACAACACCGCCGACGAGGTGCACGACATCCTGGACGCGCTGCGCTCGGGCAACGTCGAGGAGCTCGCCGAACTGTTCTCCGACCTGCGGGAGTTCTGGGGCGACCTGGCCGCCCGCGAACGCTCGAACTAACCGCGCAGCTCCGGCACCCGGAGCTCGCCGACCGGGCGGCCGCCGCCGAGCACCGAACCGCGGGCCAGCTCGGCGAGGCCCGAGACGTCGACGCCGAGGTACCGGAGCGCTTCGACGGCCAGCGGCGCGCAGGCGCGCTTCGCGCCGTCGTCGATCTTGATCGCCACCGCGAACCCGTCCGGGAGGGCGAACGCCTGGACCCCCTCGGCGCCGCCCTTCGCGACGAGACCGTCCACGGCGGACATCAGCTCGGTGTCCTCGCGCCCGGTGCCGGCGACCAGCCACGGGTGCGCGCGCATCGCGGACGCGACCGTCCACTCGGGCCCGTCGGCCGCGCTCGCGACCCGGCCGAACGCGCGGGCCAGCGCCGTCAGGGAAAACGCGAAGAGCGGGGCGCCACAGCCGTCGACGCCGGTGCGCGCGATCGGCTCGCCGGTCAGGTCGGTGACGGCGGCGGCGATCACCTGCTGCAGCGGGTGGTCCGGCGCTTCGTAGCCCGCCGTCGGCCAGCCTGCGCGGACGCAGGTGGTCAGCATCCCGGTGTGCTTGCCGGAGCAGTTCATCATCACGCGCCGCGGCTCGGCGGCGTCGCGCATGCTCGGCACGTGCAGCGGGAAGTCGGGCGGGCAGGCGAGGTCGTCTTCGTGCAGGCCCGCGGCTTCGAGCAGTTCGAGGACCCGCTTGACGTGCCCGGGCTCGCCGGAGTGCGACGCGCACGCCAGCGCGAGGTCCTCGCCGGTGAAGCCGAGCCCGGCCCGCAGCATGCCGACCGCCTGCAACGGCTTGTTCGACGAGCGAGGGAAGACCGGCGAGCTGACGTCGCCGAGCGCCATCCGGACGTCGCCTTCGGGGCCGGTCACCACGAGCGCGCCGCGGTGGACGCTTTCCACAAAACCGGATCGGACGACTTCGGCGAGGACGGGGTTGGTCACTGAGCCTCGCCGCGTCCGCCTTCGCTCTCCAGCAGCTCGTCCACAGTGGCCGAACCCTGCTGGTAGCGCTTCGCGATCTCCGCGTTGAAGGTGTCCATCACGCCTTGGACCTCACGCCGGAAGGACGACACCGACAGCTCTTCGCGGGCGTAGGTGTCCAAAGCGGAGGCGAGCTTCTCGTCCGAGAGGGACTCGACGTCGGTCAGGTCGGTGTCGCCGATCAGGGCTTCGGCGTGGCGCCGGTGCTCGCCGGCGCGGGAGGGTTCGAGCTGCTGGTGACGTCCGGAGCCGGCCGCCGGGCCCAGCGCGTTGTCGGCCAGGATCGTGGCGAGCTGGTCGACGATGCTGTCTTCGCCGCCGGAGCTGCGCCGCGCCTGCTCCGCGCGCACGATGTCGATCCGGGCGTGGAGGAGCCGGCGCAGGTAGGACAGGTCCGTCTCTTCCTGCGCGGCTTCGTCGCGCCGCTCGCGCAGCACCTTCAGCGGCAGTTCACCCAGGCCGCTGAGGTACCCCGGGCCGAGCACGCGGTCGATCCGCCGCCTGCCGCCGGGCCGCACTTCGATCACAGCGCAGTTTATCCCGGTTGAGGGTGATGTCGCTGTCAGGGGCTTTTGTTCAGCCACGAAGTTGGGCCGCTGCCGCACGCCCCGGCGCGGGCTGCTCGGACGGGACGGAGTCGGGGTCGATCGCCGCCTGGACGAGGTTGTCCTCCGACCCGGTCAGCAGCTCCGCGCCCACCGGCGTCGAGCGCTTGACCAGGGCCAACGCGATCGGGCCGAGCTCGTGGTGCTGGATCACGGTGCCGACGCGGCCGACCGTCCGGCCGTCGAGCAGTACCGGGTCGCCGGGCTCCGGCCGGATCTCGGGGGATCCGTCGAGGTGCAGCAGGAGCAGGTTCCGCGGCGGACGGCCGACGTTGTGCACCTTCGAGACCGTCTCCTGGCCGCGGTAACAGCCCTTCGCGACGTGCGCGGCGGAGCCGACCCAGCCCACCTCGTGCGGGATCGTGCGGTCGTCGGTGTCGACCCCCAGCCGCGGCCGGACCGACTCGACGCGCAGGGCCTCGAACGTCCAGCTGCCGGCCGCCCGCGCGCCCGCGTCGGTGAGGCGCTTCCACCAGTCGGCGAGGGCGTCGCGCGGCACCGCCAGGTCGACGCTGGAGCGGCCCGGCCACGGCATCCGCCGGGCGAACCCGCCGCCGGAAAGCGCTGTCACCGCGTACGGCTCCGGGCCGACTTCGGCGCCGGCCGCGCTCAGCACGCGCTCGGCGTCCGGGCCGAGCACGGTCAGCAGCGCGAGCTCGCCGGTCGCGTCGCGGATGTCCACCTTGGACCAGAACTTCATGGCCTCGAGGTATTCACGCAGTGTTTGGGGACCGCCCTTGGGCAGCGCGCTGGTCACGCTGGTGCCCGGGTCGGTGTCGAGCCAGACGGTGCCGTCGAGGTGCGCGAGCACCATGTGCGTCTCGACGCGGCCCTGGCTGTCGAGCACCAGCGCCTCGGTGCCGGTCCCCTCGGCGAGCTCGGTCACGTGCTGCGAGATCACCAGGTGCAGCCACGAGAGCCGCTCTTCGCCGGTGACCGCGATGAACTCCCGGTGGGAGCGGTCGATCACGACAGCGCCACGCGACGCCGTGCGCTGCTCCGCGAAGGGGTCTCCCCAGTGCCAGGGGACGCCGGCTTCGGGGTGGTCGTCGGGCGGAGGGATGGATCCGGGCACGTCCAGCAGCGGCGAGCGGTACGGCATACCGCCCAGCCTAGGTGAGTACGGTGCTTGTATGCGCGTGCTCGTCTTCCTCGACGGAACCCCGGCCGACCCCGACACCGCCCAGATCAGGGCCGACGACCTCGGCCTGACCCGTGGCGACGGCGTCTTCGAGACGATCCTCGTGGTCGACGGGAAGCCCCGCGAACTGCGGCCCCACCTGGAGCGGCTGGCGCGTTCGGCGGCCATGCTCGACCTGCCGGAGCCCGATCTCGCGGCCTGGGAGCACGTGGTCTCGGTGGTGCTCGACCGGTGGGCCGGCGGCCCCGAAATGGCGCTGAAACTGGTGTACACCAGGGGTTCCGACGGTGACCCCGACGCGGTGCCGACCGGGTTCGCGCTGGGTTCGGAGGTCGCGCCGTCGATCTTGCGGGCCCGCGCCGAGGGCGTCGCCGCGGTTACCCTGGACCGGGGTTTCCCGCCGGACCTCGCCGAGCGCGCGCCGTGGCTGCTGCTCGGCGCGAAGCCGTTGTCCTACGCGGTGAACATGGCCGCGGTGCGGGAGGCGGGCCGCCGCGGGGCCGATGATGTGATTTTCACCGCCACCGACGGCTCGGTGTTCGAAGGCCCGACCTCGACCGTGGTGCTCGCGAAGGGGCGGACGCTCTACACCCCGCCGCCGGCCATCGGCATCCTGCCGGGCACGACCCAGGCCGCGCTGTTCCGCGGCGCCGAGAAGGCCGGCTGGGCGGTCAAGGTGGAGCCGCTGCGCGTGGCCGATCTGGTGGCGGCCGACGGGGTGTTCATGGCGTCGAGCGTGCGCAAGCTGACGCGGGTGCACACGCTGGACGGCGCCCGCCTGCCCGACTCGTCGGCCGGGTACGCCGAGCTGCTGGCGGCCTACGAGGGCGAATACGCCTGAGTGATCCGCACGATCGCGGGGGCGACCGCTTCGGCGCGGTAGGCGGCGATCTTGTGGTGACCGTCGATGATCAGCTCGCGGTCACCGTCGGCCAGCACGACGGCGACCGGGCGGTGGCCGCTGCGGATCGCGGTCCGGTAGTAGCCGACGCGGGCTTCGTCGGACGGCGGCCAGACGTCGGTGGGGGTGAGCAGCTGGTCGTCGGGCAGCCGCTCGGGGCCGCTCACGCGGTAGTCGCCGTCGACGAGCAGGTCGAGCACCGGGCCGAGCGTGGTGGCCAGCGGACGCCGGAGCTGGCCGGTGGCGAGCGCGATCCGCAGCGCTTGGGGCAGCTCGGCCCGCGCCCGGTTGTTCACGTCCAGGAAACCCGTGCCACCGCTGATCGTCACCTGTTCCACGCCTATCAGGACGGGCGGCGGCGCGACATGGTTCCAGCCGCTACCCGGAAGGGTGCACCGGGTGACCCGGGTCTCACCCGCGCGGCGGTACCGGACTTTCAGGACATCCGGAACCGCATCCGGGTGCCCGGCCGGGCCTGCGCGAGCGCGCCCAGTGCGGCCCCGCGCACGACGGCCGCGACCGGGTAACCACCCGTGGTCGGGTGGTCGGCCAGGAACACCACCGGCAGGCCGTTCGGCGGCACCTGGATCGCGCCCGTGACGACACCTTCGCTCGGCAGCTCGCCTTCGGTGTACTCCGCCGCTCGCCGCAACGCCGTCCCGTCGAGCCGCAGGCCGACGCGGTTGGACTCCGACGTGACCGTCCACCACGCGGCCAAACCGTCGGCCGCGGAAGTGAGCCAGTCGTCACGCGGGCCGAGCGTCACCGGCACCACCAGCTCGTCCGGCGCCGAAGCGGGCACCACGACGTCCGCGCCGGCCGGGATTCCGGTCGGCGCGCCGAGCGGAAGCACGTCTGACGCGCGAAGCGGCGAAGGGCCGATGCCGGACAGGACGTCGCGAGAGCGGCTGCCCAGCACCGGTTCCACCGCGATCCCGCCGGACACCGCCAGGTAGCAGCGCAGCCCGGCCGACGGCGTCCCGAGGGTGAGCGTCTGGCCCGCTCGCACGGGCACCGGCACGTGGGAGCCGTACGCGCGGTCGTCGACGACCACCGAGACCGGCGGTCCGGTCACGGCGACCGTCGCGGACGCCGTGAAGCGCACCGAAAGGCCGCCGAGCAAGGCTTCGATCCCGGCCGCCCCCGCCGGGTTGCCGACGAGCCGGTTCGCCAGCCGCAACGACGCCGTGTCCAACGCCCCCGACGGCGCGACGCCGAGATACGCGTAACCCGGCCGGCCCAGGTCCTCGACCAGCGCCTGCGGGCCCGGCACGAGGACCTCCAGGGACCTCACCGGACGCTCCGGAACCGCACACGGTCACCCGGGGCGAACAGCGCGGGCGGGTCCGCGCGCGGGTCGAACAGCGTCGCCGACGTGTGCCCGAGCAGCCGCCAGCCGCCGGGTGACTCGCGCGGGTAGACACCGGTGAACTCACCGGCCAGCCCGACCGACCCGGCGGGGACGCGGGTGCGGGGTGACTCCAGCCGCGGCTGCCGCAGCGACGACGGAAGCCCGGTCAGGTAACCGAATCCGGGCGCGAAGCCGGTGAACGCGACCGTGTAGACCGTCTCGGTGTGTAGCGAAACGACGGCTTCCTCGGACATCTCGGCGTCCGAAGCGACGAGCGCGAGGTCCTCGCCGTCGTAGCGGACGTCAAGGGTCACTTCCCGCGGCTCGCCGGCGGGCGGGTGCGTCAGGTCGGCGTCTTCGAGCAACGCCCGGACCGCCGCCACCCCGCCGACGACCAGCAGGCTGCGGGCGCCCGGCACCAGCTCGACGACGTCTTCGGGGCGGGCCGCGCAGACGGTCGCGTGGGCCGCGCGCATCTGCTCGAGCGAGTCGCAGTCGAGCAGGGCGGCGTCCTCGCCACACCGCCGCCAGCGCACGCTGTCAGCCGACGACGCGGCGAAGCAGGGCCGAAGAGTGGGGCTGCATCTCCTGGCCCACCATGGCGCGCTCCTCGACGTAGCCGAGGGAGCCTTCGATCAGGCCGTACAGGCGCTGGGCCGCGGTGACGTCCTTCGCGGAGGCCGTGCGGATCACCGCGTCGGTGCCGAGCTCCCAGGACGTCTGGTTGCGCGGCTTGCCGTAGTACAGCTCGACGATGCCGGTGTTGTGCGTGAGCAGGAGCTCGAGCGTGTCGTCCTCCCGCGGCCGCCAGAACCCGGACTCGCGGGCGGCGGGGCGGATGACGTTGCCCTCGTCGTCGAGCAGCCACGCGCGCGACTCGTGGACGAGGAACGGCCGGCCGTCGTGCGAGATCGTCAGCTGCTGCGCGAACTTGCGCGGGCCTTCGATGGTCGGGTAGTCGACCTCGCCCTCACCACGCCAGACACCGACGAGCGGCAGCAGCGCGAGGCAGGCGTCGTTGAGGTTCGGCCCCTCACGCAGGTTCGCGGTGTCGTTGGGGATGGGCAGGTCGTCCCACAGCGGAAGGTTGCGCTCGCGGGTGCTCTCCGCGCGCATCTCCGCTGCTGCGATGGCGTCGTCGCCGCTGGCGGTCATGGGTCAGCGCTGGTCCGCGTAAAGCCGGTAGACGACGTACACGGCGAACCACGTGATGGCGACGCCCGCGAGCACCAGCAAGGTCGTAAACAGAGCTTCCACGTCCAGCAGGATAGTCCGCCGCCGCTCACCCGGCCCGGCGCAGGGTCGTCGCGGTGAGGACGGTCACCGCCAGCAGCACCACCCCGGCCACGCCCATCGCCGCGTGCAGGCCGCTCGGCAGTGTCGGACCGGCGGCCAGCAGCGCGCCGAGCGCGGCGACCCCGAGGGCGGTGCCGGTCTGGCGGGCCGCGTTGACCGTCGCCGACGCGATCCCGCTGCGGTTGCCCGGCAGCCCGGCCAGCCCGACGATGTTCGACGGCGTCACCGACAGCCCCACCCCGGCGCCGGCCAGCGCGAACGCGACCGCCACCAGCCAGTACGGGCTTTCGGCGTCGAGCAGGAGGAACGTGAAGGAGCCGACGGCCGCGACGAGGTAGCTGACCGGCAGGAGCCGCTCCGCGCCGTAGCGCGCCGAGAGCCGTCCGGCGGTGAACGCGGCGACGACGTTCGTGAGCACGTACGGCAGCATCTGGACGCCCGCCTCGGTCGCCGTCGCGCCGCGGGCCTGCTGCAGGTAGACGCCGATCAGGAAGACCGCCGGATAGGCCGCGAACCCGAGGCTCCAGGCGGCGAAGATCGCCACCGAGAACCGGGTCCCGGCGAACAGCCGCACCGGCAGCATCGGGTGTGGCACGCGCAGCTCGACCACGATGAACGCGGTCAGCGCGGCGAGCCCGAGAACCCCGGTGAGCAGCACGGACGTGCTCAGCCCGAGCCGGCCGGCCTCGATCACGGCGAAGGTAAGCAGGCCGATCCACAGCGCGCCGAGCACCTGCCCGGTCAGGTCGAGCGCGCCGTGCGCCGGGTCGCGCGACTCGGTGATCCCGCGGCGGCCGAGGACCACCGCGACCACCCCGATCGGCAGGTTGACCAGGAAGATCGCGGGCCAGCCGAAGGCGTCGGTGAGCGGGCCGCCGATCAGCGGGCCCAGCACCAGCGCGCAGCCCGCCACCGTGCCCCACAGGCCCATCACGCGCGCCCGCTCGGCCGGCGCCGGGAAGGCGTGCGCGAGCAAGGCGACCGAGCCCGGGATCACGGCGGACGCGGCAAAACCCTGGACGATCCGGGCGGTGACCAGCAGCTCGAGGGTCGGCGCGAGCGCGCAGCCGACCGACGCGACCGTGAACAGCGACAACCCGGTGAGGTAGACGAGCTTGCGGCCGTAGCGGTCGCCGAGCGTGCCGCCGGAGAGGATCACGGCGGTGAGCGCGACCGTGTAGCCGTCGATGATCCACTGCAGCCCGCTGAAGCTCGTGCCGAGCGTGCGTTGCATGGTCGGCAGCGCGACGCTCACGACGCTGACGTCGAGGAGGGCCATGAAGCTGCCCAGGAAGACGGCGGCGAGCAGGCCGGCGCGGCGCGTCACGGGAGCGGTAAGGGTCACCTAAACAGCTTGCGACCTCAACCCGGCTTGAGGTCAACTCATCGCATGCTTTCCATCGGTGAAGCGGCCTCGACGGTGGGGGTCGCGGTGTCCGCGTTGCGCTACTGGGACGAGCGCGGGATCGTGCGCCCCGCCGCGCGCCGCGGCGGCAAGCGGTTCTACGGCCCCGACGAGCTGCACCGGCTGGCCGCGGCGAAGATGCTGCAGGACACCGGCCTCTGCAGCCTCGACGAGATCGCCGCCGTGCTGCGCGGCCCGGAGCACGGCGACTGGCGGGCCGTGGTCCGTGCCCGGATCGCCGAGCTCGCCGAGCGGCGGCGGAAGCTCGCGGTCGCGGAGACGTTCCTCGACCACTTCCTGCGCTGCCCGCGGGACCACCCGATCGAGACGTGCCCCTCGCTGCGGGACCACACCGACCGGGTCCTGAACGCAGCGAAGGCCTCCCCACCGGAGTAGGGAGGCCTTCGCGAAAAGGACGTCAGGCGACGGAGATGGCCAGCTGGTGCACGCCCGGCCCGTCGGCCGTCACGGACGCTTCGCCGTTGCCGGTGCGGTGCAGCGCGCGCACCGTCCAGTCGCCGGGCGCCGCGTAGAAGCGGAAGTCACCGTCGGCCGAGGAGACGACCTCGCCGGTGAAGTCGCCGCCGCCGTCCAGGAGCCGGACGAACGCGCCGCCGACCGGCCCGTCCGCACCGGTCACCTTGCCCGCGAGCACAACCTGCCCGCGCGTGTCGTAGTCCGCCGGCGTGGCCTCCTGGACCGGTGCGCCGCAGCTGTCGTCTACCGCCATCACTTGGCTCCCAACTCGACCGGCACGCCGACGAGCGAGCCGTATTCCGTCCATGAACCGTCGTAGTTCTTCACGTCCTCGTGGCCGAGCAGCTCGTGCAGCGCGAACCACGCGATCGAGGAGCGCTCACCGATGCGGCAGTAGGCGATGGTGCCCTTGCCCGCGTCGATGCCCTGCTCCTTGTAGAGCTCGTCAATCTCGGCCTCGGTCTTGAAGGTGCCGTCCTCGTTGGCGACCTTCGCCCACGGCACGTTCAGCGCGCCGGGGATGTGGCCGGGAACCTGGGACTGCTCCTGCGGCAGGTGCGCCGGGGCGAGTAGCTTGCCGGAGAACTCGTCCGGCGACCGCACGTCGACGAAGTTCTTCGCGCCGATGGACTGGACGACCTCGTCGCGGAACGCGCGCAGGGACAGGTCCTGGTCCTGGGCCTTGTAGTCGGTGGAGTCGCGCTTGACCTCGTCGGAGTTCAGCTCACGGCCGTCGAGCTCCCACTTCTTGCGCCCGCCGTCGAGCAGCTGGACGTTCTGGTGGCCGTACAGCTTGAAGTACCAGTACGCGTACGCGGCGAACCAGTTGTTGTTGCCGCCGTAAAGGATCACGCGGTCGTCGTTGGAGATGCCCTTCTCCGACAGGAGCTTCTCGAAGCCCTCCTTGGAGACGAAGTCGCGGCGCACGCCGTCCTGCAGGTCCTTGCGCCAGTCGAACTTCACCGCGCCCCGGATGTGTCCGCCGTCGTACGCGGTGGTGTCCTCGTCGACCTCGGCGAACACGACGCCGGGGGTGTCCAGGTTCTCCTCGGCCCACTGGGTGGTGACCAGGACGTCTTCACGGCTCATGGAACGGACTCTCTTTCTGGGGTTGAACTTTCAGGACGCGCGGGCGGGGGTGAAGCGCTTGAGGAGCAAGAACATTTCGCAGCCGAGGCAGAAGTCGAAGGCCGCGTTGAGGAAGGCCGCGAAGAGCGCGAAGGCCGTCGCGACGATGCCGAGCGGGGTGACGTCGAGAGCGAAGCCGATCGTGCCGACGAGCGCGAAGACGAATCCGACGGCCTGGGCGAACCGCAGCGGCGCCGCGTCCTCCCGCTCGTCGGTCGGGCCGAGGCGCGGGGCGACGAGCGTGCGGTACACGATCGAGTAGGGCGCGGGCCTGAGCCCGACAAACGCGCCGATGGCGAACACGACGGTCTGGATCGCCAGCAACGGCCACCACTGGGTGACCAGGACGACCGCGAGCACGACCGTGGTCAGGATGGCGGCGAACCGCGGGCCCCGCGGGTCGACGGCCGGTCCGGCGGACATGGTTCCTCCAGCTGGAGCAGAGGGGGTGCGTGCGGACGGCACGCTTCAGCGGCTTCGGGGCTGGCTGGTTCCGGGCGTGGTTCAGCGCCGGTCGGACGGAACGCGACACAGGCTGCTGCGGACGCGGCAGAGGTCGACTGCGCGTCGCTGCGTGAGGAAGTTGGTCAGCCTGGTCACGGGTGCGAGCGTACCCAGCTCTCCCTCAGAGTGGGAACCACGTTCACACCCTGGGAGAAGTTCCGCGATTTGGGACACAGCCCTGGTCAGGGGGTCCGAGCCGTGAGATGGGGGCGCAGCGCGTCCAGCAGTTCGGGGCCCTTGGGGACACCGCCGACGCGCAGCAGCTCCCGGCCGTCCCGGGTCAGCGCGATCGTGGTCGGCGTCCGCAGCACGGCGAGGGACTGGGCGACCTCGGGCTGGTTCGTCACGTCGAGCTCGACGTGGTGCAGGCCGTCGGTCCGCTCCGCGAGCGGCGCGAGGACAGCCTTCGCGTGCCGGCAGGGCGCGCAGAAGGTGGTGGAGATCTGGACCAGCGTCACCGCGGACGCCGGGTCGAGCACGGCGGTGACGGGACCGGGCAGCTCACGCACGGGCTTCGCCGCCCGCACGCGGCCGTTGCGCGCCCGCAGCAGCAGCCCGGCGGCCGATCCGGCCACCAGCACCGCCACAAGCACCCACAGCCCCGTCACGCACCGCTCCCTACTTGCTCAAGTCCGCGAAGGACACGTCGGTCGCCTCGCCCTTGATCGTCACCGAACCGCTCTGGACGCGCACGCCGGTCGGGGTGACCGACAGCGGCAGGTCCTTCGTGCTGATCGACGCCTTGAAGTTCGGCAGCAGCGCGTTCTGCACCGCCTGCGGAACGACCGTCGTCTCCTGGTCGTTCCCGAACTGGAGCCGCTTGGGCACGAAGTTGATGGTCCCGCCCTTCGCGTCGGCCTCGATCATCGCGAAGCAGAAGATTTCCAGGTCCTTGCCCGCGAACGAAAGGTGTCCCGAAATGCGGACACCGGTGGTCGACTCGTCGACGGTCTGGCCGTCGGTCGTCGTGGTGGGGGTCGGGGTCGCCTCGGCCTGCCCGGAGTCGCCGTTCTCGACGTAGTCCGTGGTCGCCGGCTCGATCCGCAGGTCCTTGATCTTGTCCAGCGGCGCGAGGCGGGACAGGTCGGCGGCCTTGATGGTGACCGAGCCGGTCAGCTGGCCGATGGTGATCGCCTTCGTGTTGCCGGAGGTGATGTCCGACAGCGGCGCCGTGACGTTCTCCAGCTCGGCGTTCACCGCGACGTCCTGGAGCTTGTCGGCGACCGGCACCCCGGCGGCCGACACGCTGATGTGTCCGTACTCACCGCCGAGGGCCTGGGTGAGGAACGGGAAGCCGTGGATCGTCACCGACGGGTCGTCGGTCAGCTGCAGCTGCGTGCGCGCCTTCTGCGAGATCATGTGCTCGGCGTACGCGGCGGCCCCGAAATCGGCGCCGACCAGCAGGAGTGCCAGGACGACGAGGGCGATCACCCAGCGGCGCAGCCGGCGCCCCCGGCGCCGCGCGTCCGGCCTCGGTGCGGGTCGGTCGTCCCGGGTCACGGGCCTGCTCACCATCGCGTCCGTACTCCTGTTCGTCGGGTCCACCGGCGTTTCCCCCGGTGTGATCGATCCAGCAAGGGTTAGGTGCCCGGCCGTCGAGCCGCTATTCTCACTTAGCACCGAACAACGCCACCGTGAGGCGACGATTTGTGAAGGCGGTGCGGCTCATGAGCCTGGACCTTCTGGTGCTGACTGCGGAAGCCGATGCCACTTCGGTGCTGCCCGCCCTGGACCTGCTGCCGCACACCGTACGCGTACGCGCTCCCGAGGTGACCGCCCTGCTCGACGCGGGCCACCGCGACGTCATCGTCCTGGACGCGCGCAGCGACCTGGCCTCGGCGAAGAGCCTCTGCCGCCTGCTGAAGGGCGCCGGCGAGGACGAGGCGTCCACCCCGATCATCGCGGTCGTCGGTGAGGGCGGGCTCGTCGCGGTGAGCGCCGAATGGCGCACCGACGACATCCTCCTGCCGACCGCCGGCCCGGCCGAGGTCGATGCCCGGCTGCGGCTGGTCACCACGCGCGACGGCGGTTCCGCGCAGGTCGACGCCGAGCTGCGGGTCGGCGAGCTGGTCATCGACGAGGCGACCTACACCGCCCGCCTGCGCAAGCGCACCCTCGAACTGACCTACAAGGAGTTCGAGCTGCTCAAGTACCTCGCGCAGCACGCCGGCCGGGTGTTCACCCGCGCCCAGCTGCTGCAGGAGGTCTGGGGTTACGACTTCTTCGGCGGCACGCGCACGGTCGACGTCCACGTGCGGCGGCTGCGGGCCAAGCTCGGCCCGGAGCACGAGCAGATGATCGGCACCGTGCGCAACGTCGGGTACAAGTTCGAGCGGCCCGCGAAGGGCGCCATGCCGCGTCAGGCCGCGCCGGCGCCGGCCGAGGTCCCGGCGGAGACCCCCGAACTCGCACACTGACGCCACCTCCTGTGATTCTCGGGGCTTCGCCCCGGCCGGGGGCTCCGCCACCCGGACCCCCGAACAACTCCGGAGACGCCTCGGCACCCGTCGCGTTGCCTCGCGCGCGGGTACGGTCACGGGGTGACCGGAGAAGGCGAATGGCGGCAGGAACTGGACGACAAGCAGCTCGAGGACGTCCGCGGGCTGCTGCTGGCCGTGCGGGAAGCGGACGGCAGGCCCGAGGTCGCGGCCGAAGGCCCGCTGCCCGGTGAGTTCGACGGCGGTGAGCACCTCGTCGCCTGCGTCGAGGGCGAGGTCGTCGGGTACGTCCACCTCGACACCACCGGCGACTCCTTCGGCCACCAGGTCGCCGAGCTGTTCGTGCACCCCGCCCACCGCAGCCGCGGGTACGGCGCGAAGCTGCTTCAGGCGCTCGACGAGCGCGCCGCGGTCGGGTTCCGGGCCTGGGCCCACGGTGACCACCCCGCGGCGCTCCAGCTGGCCGTGAAGGCCGGTTTGGAGCGCAAGCGCGAGCTGCTGATCCTGCACACGGACGTCGAGGGCGCGGACTGGCCCGAGCCGGTGCTGCGCGAAGGCGTCACGCTGCGGACGTTCGTGCCCGGCCAGGACGAGGACGCCGTCGTCCGGGTCAACGCGCGGGCCTTCGACTGGCACCCCGAGCAGGGCGCGCTGACCGCCGAGGACGTCCGCGCCGACGAAGCGCGGGCCTGGTTCGACGCCGACGGCTTCTTCCTCGCCGAGCAGGATGGCGAGGTGATCGGCTTCCACTGGACGAAGGTCCACGAGCCGACACCGGGCCGGTTCGGCGGCGAGCGCGTCGGCGAGGTCTACGTCGTCGGCGTCGACCCGGCCGCGCAGGGCGGCGGGCTCGGCCGGGCGCTGACGCTCGCCGGGCTGCGGTACCTCGCCGGGCGCGGGCTGCGGCAGATCATCCTGTACGTCGAGGGTGACAACGCACCGGCGTTGGCGGTCTACACCAAGCTGGGGTTTGCGCGTCACGAAACCGACGTGCAATACGGACGGTGACAACGATCAACGCCGTGCGAGCGCTTCGTCACGGTGTGCGAATGCCCAGGTCACGGCCGGGACACGGCGTCCTTTCGGGTTAGTAGCACTGCTCACATCCGAGGCCTTGTTCACTTTCCGTTCATTCGATCAGAGCCGATCGTCCACCAGCGCTGCCTAATGTCCGGATCCGGCGCGGCACCACGTCGCGACGACCCGGTCGAGCTCCTGATGGAGGAAACAGCAGTGAAGATCATGCGGCCCCTGAGCGCGGTGGGCATCGTCGCGAGCGCCGCCCTCGTGCTCGCCGCCTGTGGTACCGATCCCGCGGCGTCGAACAGCGCCGCCTCGAACTCGGCTGCCGCCCCGGCCGCCACCGGCACTGCCGACGTGGCGTGCGGTGGCAAGAGCCCGCTCTCCGCGGAAGGCTCGTCGGCCCAGAAGAACGCCATCGACATCTTCACGCAGCAGTACAGCAAGAAGTGCGCGGGCCAGCAGGTCAACTACAACCCGAGCGGTTCGGGCGCGGGCGTCAAGCAGTTCAACGCCAACCAGATCGACTTCGGCGGCTCGGACTCGCCGATCACCGGCGCGGACCTCGAAGCGGCCAACAAGCGCTGCGCGAGTGACGCCTGGAACATCCCGATGGTCGTCGGCCCGGTGGCCGTCGCCTACAAGCTGTCCGGTGTGGACAAGCTGACGCTGACCCCGTCGGTCATCGCCAAGATCTTCTCGGGCTCCGTCACCAAGTGGAACGACCCGGCCATCAAGGGTGTCAAGGGCAACGAGAGCCTGACCCTGCCGGACAAGGCCATCCAGGTCGTCTCCCGCTCCGACGAGTCGGGCACCACCGACAACTTCCAGAAGTACCTGGGCGCGGCGGCGAAGGCCGACTGGACCAAGGGTGCCGGCAAGAAGTTCAACGGTGGCGTCGGCAACGGTGCGCAGGGCTCCAACGGTGTCGCGACCGCGGTGAAGGCCGGCGACGGCGCCATCACCTACGTCGAGGGCGCATTCGCCAAGGACGGCCTCACCCCGGCCCTGATCGACAGCGGCTCGGGCGGTGTCGAGCTCAACGCGGCGAACGTGGCCAAGTCCCTCGAGGCGGCCAAGTTCCTCAAGGACGGCTCGAAGGACCTCGCGCTCGACCTCAACGGCATCTACGCCAGCAACGTCGCGGGCGCCTACCCGCTGCTGCTGACGACCTACGAGATCGTGTGCTCGAAGTACGCGAACCCGGACGTCGCGAAGGCCGTCAAGGCGTTCCTGACGGTGTCGGCCACCGACGGCCAGCAGCCGCTGTCCGCCAAGGGATATGTGCCGATCCCGCAGTCGCTGCAGACGAAGGTCCTGGACTCCATCAAGGCCATCGCCTGACCCGCGTCACGAATGACAAGGCTGGACAGAACTAGTCGATGAGCGAGTCATCCTCGACGCGAACGCCCACCGGCGACCCCGGTGGGCGTTCGTCGTCCGCCACAACGCCCCCGGAGGATCCGATTTCGGAGCAACCAGCCTCGGCGGCGGCACCCGAGCCGCCCGCGAGCGACAAACCGAAGAAGGTGCGGCGTGGTGACCGCATCTTCCAGAACCTGACCACCGGGGCCGGGATCTTCGTCGTCGCCCTGATCGGCCTGATCGGGCTCTTCCTGCTCATCCAGGCGATCCCGGCGCTGCAGGCGGACAACGTCAACTTCCTGACCAACCACGGCTGGTCGACGAACGACCCCGCGAACATGTCGTTCGGCATCCTCGACCTCCTCGAGGTCACGGTGGCGACGTCGCTCGTGGCGCTGGTCATCGCGATGCCGGTCTCGCTGGGCATCGCGCTGTTCCTCACGCAGTACTCGCCGAAGCGCTTGGCGCGGCCCTTCGCCTACGTCATCGACCTGCTCGCCGCGGTGCCGTCGATCATCTTCGGCCTCTGGGGAATCCTGGTCTTCGCGCCGGCCATCGAGCCGTTCTCGCAGTGGATCAACGACACGTTCTCGTGGTTCCCGCTGCTCGCGCCGGGCAACGTGGCGCCCAGCGTGCGCGGCACGATCTTCACCGCCGGCATCGTGCTGGCCGTGATGATCCTGCCGATCATCACGTCACTCTCGCGCGAGGTCTTCGAGCGCACGCCGGTCCCGCACATCGAAGGCGCGCTGGCGCTCGGCGCCACGCGCTGGGAGGTCATCCGCACCACGGTGCTGCCGTTCGGCAAGGCCGGCTACATCGGCGCGTCGATGCTCGGCCTCGGCCGCGCGCTCGGTGAGACGATCGCGCTCGCCGTCATCCTGCTCATCCCGCAGGGCCGCAACTTCGACTGGAGCCTCTTCGACGGCGGGTCGACGTTCGCCTCGAAGATCGCGGCCAACTACAGCGAGTTCAACAACGAGATCTCCGCCGGCGCCTACATCGCAGCCGGCCTCGTGCTGTTCGTGCTCACCTTCCTGGTGAACTTCGCGGCCCGGTCCGTCATCGGCAAGAAGGGAGACTGAGCAATGTCCACCACGCTCGAAGCCCCTGCCACGGCGCCGGCGTTCCAGCAGGTCAGCATGGCTCGCAAGGTCAAGAACGGCCTCGCGACCGTGCTCGTCTGGCTGTCGTTCCTGGTCGCCGTCGTCCCGCTGGTGTGGGTGCTCTACACGGTCGTCGCGAACGGCATCAAGCGCATCCCGTACTCGAACTGGTGGGGCCAGGACCTCGGCAACTACCTGTCCGACGAGGTCGGTGGCGGGGTGCTGCACGCCATCATCGGCAGCCTGCTGCAGGGCCTCGTCTGCGCGATCATCGCGGTGCCGATCGGCATGCTCGTCGCGATCTACCTGGTCGAGTACGGCCGGGGCAAGCTCGCCAAGGCCACGACCTTCATGGTCGACATCCTCTCCGGTGTCCCTTCGATCGTCGCCGCGCTGTTCATCTACGCGCTCTGGATCACGACGTTCGGCCTGCCGCGCAGTGGTTTCGCCGTGTCGCTGGCCCTCGTGCTGCTGATGATCCCGGTGGTCGTCCGCTCGTCGGAGGAGATGCTGCGGATCGTCCCGGACGACCTGCGTGAGGCCTCCTACGCGCTGGGTGTGCCGAAGTGGAAGACGATCATGAAGATCGTGCTCCCGACGGCGTTGTCCGGCATCATCGGCGGCATCATGATGGCGCTGGCCCGGGTCATGGGCGAAACCGCGCCGCTGCTGGTCCTGGTCGGCTACTCGGCCTACACGAACTGGGACATCTTCCACGGCGAGCAGGCGGCGCTGCCCCTGCTGATGAACAACGAGCGTGTCACCAACTCGATGGACCCCGGCTCGGTCGGCTTCGACCGGATCTGGGGTGCGGCGCTGACGCTGGTGCTCATCATCGCGATCATCAACCTCCTCGCCACCGTGTTCGCGCGCCTTGTCGCCCCGAAGAAGAAGTGAGCTAGCCATGGCAAAGCGAATCGACGTCAAGGACGTGGACATCTACTACGGCAAGTTCCACGCCGTCGACAGTGTCACCCTTGCCGTGCCGCCCCGCAACGTCACCGCCTTCATCGGCCCGTCCGGCTGCGGCAAGTCGACGGTGCTGCGCACGCTGAACCGCATGCACGAGGTCATCCCCGGCGCCCGCGTCGAGGGTGACGTCCTGCTGGACGGCGAGAACATCTACGCGTCGTCGGTCGACCCGGTGCAGGTGCGCCGCACGATCGGCATGGTGTTCCAGCGCCCCAACCCGTTCCCGACGATGTCCATCAAGGACAACGTCGTCGCGGGCCTGAAGCTCGGTGGCACCAAGGGCAAGAAGACGCTCGACGAAATCGCCGAGCGCGCCCTGCGCGGCGCGAACCTCTGGAACGAGGTCAAGGACCGCCTCACCAAGCCGGGCGGCGGGCTTTCCGGTGGGCAGCAGCAGCGGCTGTGCATCGCCCGCGCGATCGCGGTCCAGCCGGACGTCCTGCTGATGGACGAGCCGTGCTCGGCCCTGGACCCGATCTCGACGCTGGCGATCGAGGACCTGATCGGGGAGCTGAAGAAGGACTACACGATCGTCATCGTCACGCACAACATGCAGCAGGCGGCCCGGGTTTCCGACCAGACGGCGTTCTTCAACCTGGCCGGGGTGGGCCAGCCGGGACGTCTGGTCGAGCTCAACGACACGGAGAAGATCTTCTCCAACCCGGACGAAAAGGCTACGGAAGACTACATTTCCGGCCGTTTCGGCTGAGTCGTCGTTGTGGTCGAAGGCCTTTCTCGCCGGTGCTCGGGGTCGGCGAGAAAGGCCTTCTTCTTTTTTGTTCGTCCTTTGTGGATCAGGTCGCCGGGAGATAGCGCAGGGTCAGGATTCCCGAATCCCAGGCTTTGCTTTCCGTGAGAGTGAGTTCTGTCCGCCGGTCCTGGAAAAGCGGTTGTCCCGCGCCGATCGCCGTCGGGTAGAGCACCATGTCCTTGCCCGGCAACGCCTTCAGCTCGGCCACCTCGGCCGCGAGGTCCGGCCCGGCGAGGCGGTGGGGAGCGGCGACCTCGGCCGAAGAGCGTGAGAACACCACCTGCGGCGTCGAAGTCATCCAGCCGGCGAAGTCGGCCAGCTCGGTCGGGCTCGCCGGGTCCGTCGCCTGGGCGCGGAAGTTCTGCTCGCTGCCATGGTGGAAGTTCCGGCCCGTCAGGTCGTGTCGCAGCGGGACCACATCTCGTTCGACAGGGCGACGTTCAGCGCCGGATCGGGCAGCAGCCAGTCCAGCTCGTCCGCTGGGCCGGCCAGGTGCGCCGGCCGGCACGCAAAAAAGCCCCCAGCCGGACGGCCAGGGGCTTTTCGCGCAGTGCTCAGATGTCGTCGTCGGTGCCGTAGCCCGGCATCCGGCCGGTGACCACGAAGATCATCCGCTTGGCGACCGACACCGCGTGGTCGGCGTAGCGCTCGTAGAAGCGGCCGAGCAGCGTGACGTCGACCGCCGCGGCCACGCCGTGCGGCCATTCGCGGTCCATCAGGACGGTGAAGAGGTGGCGGTGGATGTCGTCCACCTGGTCGTCTTCGGACTCGAGCGTCTTCGCCGCTTCGACGTCCTTCGACTTGATGACCTGCTCGGTCTGCCGGGCCAGCTTCACCGCGACCTCGCCCATCTCGGCGAAGTACCCGCGCACCGCGTCCGGCAGCACGGGTTCGGGGTGGCGCCGCCGCGCGGCCTTCGCCACGTGGAGGGCCAGGTCGCCCATCCGCTCGAGGCTTTCCGCGGCGTGGATCGCCGCGAGCACGGTGCGGAGATCGGTCGCCACGGGCGCCTGCAGGGCGAGCAGCGCGTACGCCTGCTCCTCGCAGAGGGAGCGGGCGTCGTCGACCTTGGCGTCGTCGCTGATCACCTGTTCGGCGAGACTGAGGTCGGTCTCCAGCAGTGCCCGCGTGGCACGCTCCATGGCGTCGGCGACCTGGACCGACATCGCGGCCAGGTTGTCGGCGAGCTGTTCGAGTTCGACATGGTAAGCCTCACGCATGGCCCAACCCTACGGGCAACCGTGACCAAACACCGCATCGCCGGGTGAACCGCACGTGAACCCGGACTAACGATCCTCGCGGGTCAGCCCGTGCTGCTCGTCTTCTTGCTGGTCGTCGTCTTGGAGGTGGTCTTGGACGACGACTTCGACGTGCTCGTCGGCGGAGCCTGCTCGCTCGCCGGGATCGGGGCGTTCGGGTCGGGCAGCGGGGTGTTGTTGCGCAGCGCGTCGAAGAGGGCCTTCGTCTTGCTGCGGACGAGGACCTCGTTGCCGCGGTTGTTGGCCTCCCCGGTCGTCGGCACGGTGAGGAAGGTGATCTTCGACTGGTCGAGGCCCTTCATGGACTGCGCCAGCGTCATCATCTGCTTGACACCGAGGTTGTCGCCGAAGGTGGCCTTCGCGAAGGCCGTGATGAAGTCGCTGAGCTTGCCGGGATCGAGCACGACGTCCGACGACATGACCTTCTTCAGCAGCGCGCCGATGAACTCCTGCTGCCGCTTGATCCGGCCGTAGTCGGACGTCGGGTCGCCCTTGACGTGCCGGGCGCGCACGAAGTTCAGCGCCTGGTCGCCGGAGATCGTGACGTCGCCGGTCTCCAGCAGCACCTTGCCGAGGATGGTGTCGTCGATCGGGATCTCGTTGTGGATGGTGACACCGTGCACGGCGTCGACCATCTCCTTGAAGCCGTTGAAGTCGATCCCGACGAAGTGGTTGATCCGCAGGCCGGTGATCTGCTGGATGACCTTGGTCACGCACGACGGGCCGCCGACCGCGTACGCGGTGTTGAGCTTGGCGATCTTCTGCCCGGGGACCTTTTCGTCGGTGTTCTTGTTCTGCGCGGGGTCCCAGCGCTGGCAGTCGGGCCGGTTGATCTCGAGGTCGCGCGGGAACGACGTGACGACGACCCGCTGCCGGTCCGCCGGGATGTGGGCGACCATCACGGTGTCACTGCGGGCGCCGGGAGTGCTGTCGGCGGTGCCGACGCCTTCCTCGGCGGCCGCGCCGTCCCGCGTGTCGGAGCCGACCATGAGGAAGTTCTCGTCGTTGGCCTGGCCGGCGGCGTCCTGGATGTCGGAGGAGTTCTCGTCGAGCGCGGAGATCTGGGTGAACTTGGCGTCGAAGTAGGTCTGCGCGCCCCACGCCCCGCCGATCCCGAGGAAAACGAGCCCCGCGATCACGGCGGCGGCGATCCGGCCGAACCGGATCGAGCGTTCGATCTTCCGCTGCTTCTTCTCCTGGAGCCGGGTCTGCGCGGCCTGCTCGGCCTCTTCTTCAGGAGAAGGGGCAGTGGTGACGACGCGCTGAAGCGCCGTGCGAGTGCTCTCGATCAGCGAAGCTGGAGAGAGGCGCTCACGGCGTTCGCGCCGCTTCGCTTCTTCGGCTTCCATCTCGTCGTGCGCGGCCGAGAACCGGGCGAGGGTGTGGTCGATCTTGCGGCGGTACTGGGTCGCCTCGTCGATCGCTTCCATCTCGTCGGTCATGGTCAGCGGATCAAGAGCAGACCGAGGTGGGACGGCGTTCGCCGGTCGTTTGGTCGGCGCGTCCGGGGACACGGCCTCGGTGGTGCGGCGGGGTCCTGGGCTGTCGGGGGTCGCCGGGCGCTGGGGTACGGCGCCTTCGCGAGCGGCCGTGGCGGCTGCCGCTGCGGCGGCGCGGCGCGGCGCGGGACCGTCGGGTCGCTGCGGCTCGCTCTCGGGAGCGCCCGGGCGGCGGGGAGCAGCGCCTTCGGAGGCCGCGCCCGGGCGGCGAGGCCCATCGGCGGGGGCGCGGCGAGGTGCGACCCGGCGCGGGCCGGTGCCTTCGGCCGAGGAACCGGCGCTTTCGGCGGCGGCGCGGCGAGGCGCAGGTCCATCGGGACCGGCTGCGCGGCGGGGACCGGTGCCTTCGGCCGACGAACCGGCGCTTTCGGCGGCGGCGCGGCGAGGCGCAGGTCCATCCGGACCGGCTGCCCGGCGGGGACCAGTGCCCTCGGCTAGGCCGCGGCCCGGCGGGCTGTCAGGTGCGGCCCGGCGAGGACCAGCCTCGGCCTGCGAGCCAGCACCTTCGGCGGCGCGGCGAGGCGCAGCTCCATCCGGACCAGCCGCACGTCGAGGACCAGCGCCCTCGCCCGGCGAACCCGCACTCTCAGCAGCCGCAGCGCGACGAGGCGCGGGCCTGGCCGCCGCGCGACCATCAGCCGGAGCCGCACGTCGAGGCTGCTCAGCCTCCTCGGCAGCCGCACCCGGGCGGCGAGGAGCCGTCCCCTCCGTGCCCTCAGGCGCCGGCCGGCGCATTCGGCGTGGGGGCTGGGGTGCCGCCGAGGTCTGCTGCGGGCCCGGGTTAGCCGCCGGCGGGCGGCGCTGCAGAGGGGCCTCCGGCTGGGGGGCCGCCGCCGTCGTGCGGCGGGGCTGGCGGGGGCGGGGCGGGCGCGGTTGACGTGTCGCGTCCGTGGGTACTGAGTTCTCCGCGGGGGCCTGTCGCGGCGTGCGCGGCGGCTGCGGAGCGGGTTCTGCGGCCCGGCGTCCTGGCTGGTCAGGGGGCACGGGGCGAACCCCGGTGGTCTTCGCGACGACGTCCGAAACGCTGAGCCCGCCCTGGTCCTCCATCGACCGGCGTCTGCCGGTGCGGGGACGCGCGGGACCATCGGTGCGGCGACCGGTTCCCGGGCTGTCGTGCTCGTCCGGCACTCGGTCTCCTTTCGCACGGTCGAGGGGTTGGGCTCTGGTTGGCCGTCTTCCCCCGCAGGAGGTGATCGTTCCCCCGGCGGTTTTCGTTATCGTACGGATACCCCCCGTTCGTGACGACACCCTCCCGGAATTTTCTTCACCTTGAGTCGACGAACGGCCGCTGGGCGTCGACAAACGGGTGAAGGCCGGCATCGGCAATCCGGAGTAATGCCGCGTTTACGTTACTCAGAGTGTGTTATTAACTGCGTGCTTTGCGCGTCGTGATAGGCGACTTTGTTCCGGCCCGCACGTTTCGCCGCATAAAGCAGGGAGTCCGCGCTGCGCAGCTGCCGCTCGGGTGACGTCGGCGCGCCCGCGTGCGCCAGTCCGGCGCTGATGGTCACGTTCAGTCCCGGCTGGAGTTCTGACCAGGGGTGACGGGCGACCCGCAGCCGGGCGGCGTCGACGATGCGCACCGCCTGCCCGGCGTCGACCCCCGGCAGCCACAGCACGAACTCCTCGCCGCCGTAGCGGGCGCAGAAACCGTCCGGCGGCAGCTCCTCCTGGAGGAGGTCGGCCACCCGGCGGAGGACGCGGTCGCCGACGAGGTGACCGTACGTGTCGTTCACGCGCTTGAAGCGGTCGAGATCGATGAGCGCGAGGCCCAACGGCGGCCGCGGCCGGGCCGTCTGGCGGTCGGCGAACGGTCCGTACAACCGCTCGTCGAGGTAACGGCGGTTGTAGCTCGACGTCAGCGCGTCCCGCAGGCTGCCGTCGCGCGCGATGTCCAGCGCGGAGAGAAGGTGCTGGTAGGCGCGCCGCCAGTCGCCCTGGGTGGCGAACAGGCCGGCGATGGCCTCGTGGAGCCTGAGCAGGTCCGGCGCCCGCGGGCTCCGGCGCAGCGCGCCGTCGTCCTCGGCGACCATGCCCACCTCCACCACGCATTGGTTGTCGTCGCAGTGGAGACCGCGCTTGAGGTGTCGGTCCGGCCGAAACGCGAATTTAGCTCAACGGGACGATGATAGTTACTCTGAGGAGTTGCGCGCTCAGAGTCCGACGAAGGGCTCAAGGCCCTTGAGCTGGGAATACTGGTCCTTGGCCCAGTAACTCACATTAGCCGTTTTGTCGGTCAGCAACTGCTGGTAGTCGCTCCAGGCGACCCAGCGCCAGTCGCCGACCTCGGCCGGGTTGGGCTCGGGCTCGACGTCGGCCCAGGCGGCGAACACCGGGCAGAACTCGTTCTCGACGATCCCCTCGAACGGCGGCGTCCGGTACCGGTACTTCGGCAGCACGCAGTGCAGCCCGGACAGCGACGGCAGCCCGAGCTCGTAACCGGCGCGCCGGCCGACGGCGTCCTCGAGCGACTCGCCGGGCGCGGGGTGGCCGCAGACGCTGTTGGTCCAGACCCCCGGCCAGACCTTCTTGTGCAGCGCGCGCTGCGTGATCAACAGCGCGTTGTCGCTGCGACGCAGGACGTAACACGAGAAGGCCAGGTGCAACCGGGTGTGCTCGTGGTGGCTGGCGAGCTTCGGGCCGGTCTCGCCGGTGGGCACGCCGTCCTCGGTGACGAAGACGACCTGCTCGGTTTCGGGTTCGGTCGCGGTATCCACGCGCCCAGTGAACACGACGGGCCCGAGCGCCTCGTACCGCAAGGCGGGTGGGTTACCGGCGGTCCGCCCGCCCGGGTGACGGGCCGTCACCGCGCGTCGAGGTGCTCGACGATCAGCGAGGTGACGGCTTCCGGCGCCTCTTCCGGCGCCCAGTGTGTGACGTCTTCGAGCATTTCGAAGCGGTAGGGCCCGGTGACCCGGTTCGCGGTGTCGAGGGCGGCGGTCGAGCCGAACGAGACGTCTTCGGTGCTCCAGATGTAGAGCGTCGGCACGGAGATCGGCCCGATCTTCCCGCCCGGCCGCCCGGCGCGGTACCAGTTGAGCGCGGCGGTGAGCGCGCCCGGCTCGGACAGCCGCCGCACGTAGTCGTCGACCTTGCTCGGCGAGATGCGCCGCTCGAACATGTCCCGCAGCGCGCGGGCGTCGTTCTCGAGCATCCGCCGCTCGGTGACGCGCGTCTGCCGCCACTCGGTCATGTACTGCGTCCGCAGGTACTGGTCTTCGTCGTTCTTCATGGCATCGGCGAGCGCGCCGGGATGCGGCGTCGAGACGACGGTGAGGCTGCGCAGCCGTTCGGGGTGCATGTCGGCGGTCCACCAGGCCACAGCGCCACCCCAGTCGTGCCCGACGAGGTCGAACTGCCCCCACCCGAGCTGTTCGGCGACGGCGACGACGTCCCCGACGAGGTGGTCGATCGAGTAGTCGGAGGCCGCTTCGGGCCGCACATCAGGCGAATAACCCCGCTGATCGGGCGCGACGGCCCGGTACCCCAGCACCCCGAGGGTGGCGACCTGGTGCTCCCATTCGGTCGCGGCTTCGGGAAACCCGTGCAGCAACAGCACGGGCCGCCCGTCTTCGGGCCCGGCGGCGATGGCGTCGAAGGAACCGGCCTCGGTGGGGATGCTGATGTGGTCGATCACGCGCCCGAATCTACTTCGCGCGGTTGAACGGGTGGTGGCCGGTCAGAACCGTTCGATGCGGCACCGTGGTCCGAGGAGGTGTTCGCCGACGAGCCGGGTGTTCTTGCCGACGCACACCTTCAGACCGGAGGTCCCGGCCAGCGGCCGCAGGTCGACGTCGTCGCCGTAACTGTTGCCGAGCCAGAGCTTCTTCAACCCCCGGAGCCCGGCGAGCGGGCTCAGGTCCATGGTCGGGATGTCCAGCAGCCAGAGCGAGCCCAGTTCGGTCAACGCCGCCAAGGGAGTCAGGTCCACTTCGGGACAGAGCTCGAGCCTGAGCTCGTTCAGGCTGTGGGCCCAGTTCGTGAGGGTGGAGATGTCGCGCAACGCGGGGCAGTTGACGAACCGCAGGCTTCGCGGCCGCTCCAGGAACGACAGCGGGGACAGGGTTTCGAGCCGGGGAACCCGGTGCAGCTGCAACGACGGCAGGCGCACCGCGGACGCAAGCTCGTCGAGCCGGCGCACGTCGTCGATCCACCTCAGGTTCAGGGCCATCAGGTCCGGCAGTTCGCCCAGCCGGCCCCACCCGTGGGTCTGCACCTCGGCGTCGATTTCGCGGAGCGTGGGGACGTCCGCGAGCGGGCCGAGGTCGGTCGACCGGGCCGGGAGCTTCCCGGTGAGGGTGAGGTGGCGCAGCGACGCGCCCGCCAGCAACCGGAAGTCGTACCCGTCCAGGTCGTCGTAGCCTTCGGCGAAGCGGCAAGTGAGCCGTTCGAGGTGGCGTAGGTGAGGCAGGCCGGCGAGCATCGCGGGATCCGACACCTCCAGCTGCCGGTCCGGCAGCTCGACGTCGGCGAGGACGCGCTCCGCGTACTCGGCCGGGTCGAACCGCTCCCGCGCCGCGAGCAGCTCAGCCGTCACGGCCCGGTGAGCGTTCCCGCGGTGGCGGGTGATCAGCTCGAGCGCGCCCGCGCCGCCGATCAGCGCCGCGGCGCGGACCGTCGACGCCACGGTCAGCGGCTCCCGCGGCTCGCGCGCCGCGAGGAGGTCCAGCACGAACTCGCCGGCGATCGCCAGGGATTCGGCGACCTCGAAGTTCTCGGGCGGGATCCGTGACGCCGTCCGCTGCTCGATCTCGGTGCGCAACCGCCCGGGCAGCTCGGGGGACGTCTCCAAGCAGGCCAGCGCGATCAGGTCGGCGTTCGGGCCGGTCGACTCGAGAATCCCTTCGATCAGCCGTTCGCGTTGCGCCGGGTGGGCGTGGCCCGCGGCCAGCACGACGACCTCGCGCCACTCGTCCAGGTGGGCGTTCGCCGCCAGCGCCCCGATGTCGTCCTCCTCGACCGCCGCCTTGGCCGCGAGGTACTCCCCGAACGTGCGGTGGACGAAGTCGATCCGGCCCACCACCGGTTCGCGCAGCACACCGCCGCGGTCGAGGAGGTGGCGGAACACCTGGTGCGGGGTGGCCGCGATCTGGCCCATCGACGTCAGCTTCGCCGCGATCCGGGCCTCCGCGTCCGCCGCCGAGATGTCGCTGTAGCCGTTGCGGACCAGCCAGTACGCGAGGTGGCGCAGCAGCAGGAGCTTGTCCGTCAAGGACAGCCGGACGTCCAGCTCGACGTGGCGCTCGAGGTCGCGGGTGTCGAGCAGCATGCGCAGCGCGACGTCGTACAGCTCCATCCGGTTGTCCGGCAGCTGCCCGTTCCCCTCGTGGTGCAGGGCGCAGAGCAACGCGCACAGCAACGGGTTCTCGGCGAGCCGGCGCAACGCACTCCGCGCGCCGATCGCGGCGACCAGCGCGTCGCCACGGCCTTCGAGGGCGGGCATCGCCCGGTGCCAGCGCGCGACGAACGTCCGGACGTCGCGCGGGGTCATCGGCTGCAGGCGGACCTCGGTGAAGTTCCCGGTGGCCAGCCAGTTCGGGTCGACCGCCGCCGGGCGGGTCGTCACCACGTACCGGGCCCGCGGGAACGCGCTGATCAGCTCGCCGAGCCAGGCCCGGACCTCTTCGCGGCGGTTCTCGGGCAGCTCGTCGATGCCGTCCACGAGGACAACGGCCCGGCCCAGCCGCAGCCGCTGGTGCACCCACTGGGGCGGCATCTCGTCGGCGATGTGCCGGCCGATCTCGTCCAGGAACCGCTCGGGGGTGGGCAACGCGGCCTGGCTGAACCGGCGGAGCCGCAGGAGAAACGGCTCCAGGCCGTCCCAGCCTTCGATGTCGCCCAGCCGGCGGCTCGCGCACTGCACCGCCAGCCACTGCAGCAGCGTCGTCTTGCCGGAGCCGGCCTCGCCCCGCAGCAGGATCCTCGACGTCCGTGGCAGGACCTGCTCGATCCGGTCGCCGGCCGCGACGTTGTCTTCCGAGCTGACGCTCAGGCTCAAGTAAGCGACCGACAGCGGGTAGAGCCGGGTTGCGTCGGACAGGCCGGCGCCGAACAGGGCCATGCGGTCCAGTGTTGTGACCACCTGGCGGCGGAAGTCCGCGGCGAAGTCGTCCGGGTGGCGGCGTTCGGGCAACGCGGCCAGCACGGTGCGGACCGTCTCGAGGATCTCCGTCTCCCGGCGGAGCACTTCGACCAGCGCGCCGGGCTGGAAACGCGGCAGCGTGCTCGTCACCTGGACCAGGTACGCGCAGCACTCCCGCAGGACCCGCTGGTACAGCTCGACGGCGTCGCTCGACAGCAGCGTTGTGACGTCGGGGACCGTGCGCAGCAGGTAGCGGTACAGGTAGGCCGCGTCGAGGTCGGACGCGAACAGGTCGTCGTCCGTCAACGCGGCGCTGTCCATCGTCTCGCGGGCCGCTTCCACCGCGGCGGCCCGCTCGTTCTCGGGCAGGGCGCGGAACTCGACGTCGATGAACGGCAGCAGCCGGTCCGCGACCCGGGACTCGAGGTTGGTGAACAGCAGCCGGAGCTTGCGGCGGTCGTTGAGGCCGGTGACCTGCTTCTCCAGCAGGTCGAACACCTTGGCCGACGCGTCGGCGGCGATCGGGCGGTCGCCGAGCCAGATCTTCGCGGCGGCCTTCACCACCGCAGTTGTCAACGCGATCGCCGAGGCTTCGAGGCTCACCGAGCCCAGCCTAGCCGAGCACCTCCTCCGTTGTGGCCACCGTCACCAGAGGTCCGTACAGCCTCATGATGTCCAACGCCTTCGTGTGGCTCTCGTCGTCGACACCCGCGCAGGCGTCCGAAACCACCGTCACGGACACGCCCGCGTCCGCCGCCGCCAACGCTGTCGACAGCACGCAGCAGTCCGTCGACACTCCCGCCAGCACCAGCCGGGACCCACCGACTCGGGTTGCCATCCGCGGGGTCCACTTGCCGAACGTCGTTGCGTCCACTGTGGACGAAGGCTGGAATCTCGCGACCACCTGGTACAGCCGTGAATCCGGTGGCTGCAACGCGAACGGCCACCGCTCGTAATACTGCTTCCACGCCCCTTCCGGGCGCGTGGGTGCGACGAACCGCGTGAACACCACGTTGTCGCCGAAGGCCGTCACCAGGCGCTGGATCGGGGGGACCACCTCGGCGAACCGCGGTGTGAACCACGGGCTCGCCTGGTCGGCGAACACGTTCTGCAGGTCGATGACCGCCAGTACCGATCTCACACGGCCTCCTGTGCCCGGATGCGTTGCCGGGTAAGAAAAGTCGCCAAGAAACCCAGGGCCAGTGCCAGCAGCACGCCGAGGTTCGCGAACGCCCACGAGCCGTCACGGCCGCCGAGGCCGAACGGCTCCAGCAGGTAACCCTGCCACTTCAGCCAGTCCGCCGACGTGTTCGTCACCAGGCCCCAGCCGAGCGCCGTCGCCACCAGCACCACGGTGATCGGCCCGACGCGGACGTCGCCGTAGCGGCCGGCCTGGTCGAACAGCTCCCGCTCGGCGTAGTCGCGCCGCCGCAGCAGGACGTCCGCGAGCATCACGCCGCACCACGCCGCCACCGGCACGCCCAGCGTCACCAGGAACCCCTGGAACTGGCCGAGGAACTCGCCGCCGAAGAACACGATGTAGACCGTGCCGAGGATCATCAGCACACCGTCGACCAGTGCCGCGACCGGGCGCGGCACGCGCAGGCCCGCCGACAGCAGCGCCAGCCCGGACGAATAGATGTCCAGCACCGCGCCGCCGACCAGGCCCAGCACCGCGACGATCGCGAACGGCACCAGGAACCACAGCGGCAGCAACGTCGTCAGCGCGCCGATCGGGTCCTTCGCGATCGCGTCGTTGAGCGAGGGTGACGACCCGGCCAGCAGCAGCCCGAACACCAGCAGCACCAGCGGCGCCACCGACGCGCCGAACGTCGTCCAGCCGACCACGCCACGCCCGGACGACGAGCGCGGCAGGTACCGCGAGTAGTCCGCCGCCGCGTTGACCCAGCCGAGGCCGAAGCCGGTCATCAGGAACACCAGCGCGCCGACCCACTGCTGCGCCGACCCGGACGGCAGCGCGCTCACCGCGTCCCAGTGGATGTCGCCCACCACGAGGACCACGTAGACCACCGTGAGCACCCCGGTGATCCAGGTGATCCACGTCTGCAGCTTCATGATCGCGTCGAACCCGAGCACGCCGGCGGCGACGGTCAGCGCGGCGACCACGATCAGCGCCACCACCTTCGTCGCCGTGCCGCCGCCCCAGCCGAGGCGTTCGAACACCGTCGACGTCGCCAGGGTCGCGAGCGCGGTCAGCACGGTTTCCCAGCCGACCGTGAGCAGCCACGAGATCGCGGACGGCAGCCGGCTGCCGCGGACGCCGAAGGCCGCGCGCGAGAGCAGCATCGTCGGCGCCGACCCGCGTTTGCCCGCGATCGCGATGAACCCGCACAGCAGGAACGAGAACAGGATGCCGACCACGCCCGCGACCAGCGCCTGCCAGAACGAGATGCCGAAGCCGAGCGTGAAAGAGCCGTAGCTCAGCCCCAGCACCGACACGTTCGCGCCGAACCACGGCCAGAACAGCTGCCGCGGCGTGCCGCGGCGCTCGGCGTCGGTGATCACGTCGAGGCCGTTGGTCTCCACCTTGAGCTTGCGTTCGGTACCGGTCATGACCCGTCCCTGGTCAGTAGGTGGTCGATCGCCGCGCGGTCCGGCGCGGTCGCCGGGCCGCGGCGGGTCACCGAGAGCGCGGCCGCCGCGTTCGCGCGCACGGCGGCGTCGAGGAGGGTACTGCCGCGGAGCAGCTCAGCGGCCAGAACGCCACAGTGCGTGTCGCCCGCGCCGTTGGTGTCGACGGCGTCGACCGCGAAGCCCGGGACCTCGGTGGTCCGGCCGCGCTCGTGGACCCGGCAGCCCTTCGCGCCATCGCGGACGACGGCGACCGGCGGAAGCTCGCCGAGCACGGCGGCTTCGCGCGCGTTGCAGCTCAGTATGTCTATTGTGGACAGTAAGGCATGGAGGTCTCCAGGGGTGATGTCGCTGACGAGGGGGCCGGGATCGAACAGGATCCGCGTGCCGGGAAACCGGGGCAGCCAGTCGAGAAGCGCCGCACGGTTGGTCTTATGCAACAGACTGTAGCCGGTCACGTACACGATGTCGTCATCCTTTGGGACGACATCCTCGAGCGCCTTCAGTCGTCCCTCGGCGCCGGTGCCGGTCGCGAAGGTGCGCTCGCCGGTCGGGTCGACCAGCGCGACGACCACGCCGGTGTCCAGGTCCGGCGTCGGTTCGTGGGCGAGTTCGACCCCCTCGGCGGCCAGCGCGGTCCGGGCGAGGTCGCCGAGGCCACCGACACCGTGGCTACCCGCGTAGAGCACGCGGGCGCCGGACCGCGCGGCCGCGGCCATGACGTTGAAACCGCCGCCTGGCACCAAGTTCGTCGAGGACGCCAGCACGTCGCCGCCCGGCGGCGGCAGGGCCGGCACCACCATCACCAGGTCGAGGACGACCTGCCCGGTGTGCACCAGCCGCCCGGTCATCGCCGGCGCAGCCGCAGGAGCTCGTCGACGAGCGGCCCGAACTCGAGCCGGTTAACGGAAAGCACGGTCTCGACGACGTCCGGGCGGAACGCGCCGACGCCGCGCGTGGCGCCGAGCATCGCCCCGCAGATCGCCGCGACGGTGTCGGTGTCACCGCCGAGCCCGGCGGCCAGGCGCAGCGCCGCCGGCGGGTCGTCACCCATGGCCTCGGCCAGCGCGAACGCGGCCACGACGGACTCCTGCGACGCGACCGACGTGCCGATCACCCGGGCGACCGCGTCGGCGACGGCGGCCGGCGCCATGCCCCGCACCCAGCCGCGTGCCCAGCGGATCCGCGCGGCGATCTCCCCGCCCGGCGCCCAGTGCCCGCGTTCCCCGCCGACCACGGCGGCGCGCTCACCCGCGTCGAGCGCTTCGGCCGGCTCGGCGCCGTCCACCCCGGCCGAGACGACGGCGGCGACCGCGGCGGCGGCCGCGATGCCCAGGCTGGTGTTGTGCGTGACGCGTGCGGTCGCGACGACGGCGTCGACCAGCCGGTGCAGGTCGTCCGAGGGGGTCGCGATGCCGACCGGCGTGACCCGCATGGCGGCGCCGTTGGTAGTGCCGGTGCGTCCGGCTTCGTCGGCCGGGACGCCGTCCTGCAGGCGGGAAAGCGCGCGTTTGGTCGACGGGCCGAGCAGGTCCGCGGAGCCGCGGCGGACCATGTCGGCTTCCCAGATGAGCAGCGCGTCGGCGAACACGTGCGGTTCGACGATGCCGCGGCCGTCGATGAGCAGCTGCGCCAGCAGCACGGCCTGCTCGGTGTCGTCGGTGACCGAGCCGGCGGGCATCAGCGGCGCGACCGGCTGCTCGGCGACGGCGGTGAGCAGCCCGGTGACCGGCCCGTAGGCGGCGGCGATCGCGGCCCGGGACATCGACTGCGTCGGCATGCCGAGCGCGTCGCCGACGGCCAGCCCGGTGAACGCGCCGAGCGCCCGGTCCCGCGCGTTCACCGGTGTCCGAAGGTGAGGTGGAACTGGAAGCGGTCCGGGTCCAGCAGGCTGACCACGTGCTCGACCAGCCGGCCCTCGACGTCGACGGACGTGCGTTCGGCCCGCAGGAACAGCTCGCCGATGGAGCGGCCGAGGAGCTCGGCGGCGCCGGCGTCCAGCCGTTCGGTGCTGATCCACTGGTCACCGCCGACGGAGATCCGGCCGGCGGCTTCGAGCGTCTTGGTCAGGGAGCCGTCGCGCAGGCCGGTTTCGGGGAGCTCGGCGAGCGGGCCGACCGCCGGCACGGTGGCGGTTTCGAGCGAGACCCCGCGATGGTGCTCCCGCCGCAGCCGCCGCACGGCGACGTAGGTCTTCTCGCCGAACTCCTCTTCGAGGGCCTGGTCTTCGACGGTCTCGATGCCGAGGAGCTCGGTGGTGACGGGCGCCCCGGCGTCGGCGAGGGCGCGGGCCCAGCCGATCCGCTGGTCGAGCTGGACGCCGTCGAAGGTGACGAACGAGCCGACGCCGGCCTGGGTAGAGATGAGCTCGAGCTGCTGCAGTTCGGAGAGCGCGCTGCGGACGGTGCCGCGGCTGACCTGGTACTGCAAGGCGAGCTGGTTCTCGCCGGGGAGGCGCTCGCCGTGGGCGAGGCGCCCGGAGCGGATCAGCTCCGCGAGGTCGCCGACCAGGTGCTGCTTCTTGCCGTACATGTACACACCTGTACACCGACAGTGAGGTCTGGTCAAGCGGCGACGAGCGTCCTGACCTCGGCGGATGCTTCCCGGGCCACCAGTTCACCGGCTTCCTTGGCCGCGGCGCCGGCGACCACCATGATCACCGCGAACGAGCCGACGAAGAGAACCGTGCTCAGCCACACCATGGTCGAGATGGGCAGGGTGAAGGCGCCGACCACCCGCGCGGCGCTTTCGAGCATGAACCCGACACCCCAGATGATGCTGGCCCGGCGCAGGACGGTGCTGAACCGCGCGTTGCCTTCGAGACGTTCCCACGCGGCTTCGTGATCGGCCTTGCCGTGGGTGAGGAACGGGCGCATGGCCTTGGTCATGATCGGCTGTGCGGTGAACGCGGAGATCAGGATGACCAGCCCGATGAACCCGCTCCCGATCGAGTCCTTGGCGATCATCAGCCGCGCGTCCCCGGCGACGAAGGTCAGCAGCATGCCGACGACGTTGGTCACGAGGACGACCAGCGCGAGGCCGTTGATGGTGCGGTGCCGGGCGAACTCGAAGAGGGTGCGGGCGAGCGGGACCACGCCGGAGAGGGCGAGCGCGGTGAAGTCGTTCACCCCGAGGGCGTGGAGTCCGTAGTAGACGCCCAGCGGCACGGCGATCTCAACGCCGAGCGTCCGGAGGAGGGAACCGAGGCCTGCTTCGTTCGTGGTCATGGGAAAAGCTTGTCGCTGGAAAGGGTTTCGTGGAGATGCGATCCGCCACGATCGGGGGATGACAGATGTCACGACCTCACGTTCGGCCCGGCCGGGTCGTCGAACGGGTATGGCGACATTTCTGCGTTTCACGATCGGCCTGCAGACCTTGGCCGTGTTTCTCTCGCCGGTTACGGCCGGCCTGTTGTTGACCACACCGAACGGGCATTCGCTGCACAGCGCGGCCGCGTACACGGTGTTCGTGGTGGCGATGGTTCACGTCGTGGCCGCGGTTCTGGCGTGGCGCCCGGGCGGAGGCTCACCCCGGCCGATCGTCTCGGCGGTGGTGTTCCTCGGGCTGGTGCTGGCGCAGGTGGTGCTGGGCATCGCGCACGTGACCGTGGTGCACGTGCCGCTGGGCGTGGCGTTGTTCGGGTTCAGTCTGCTGCAGCTCAGCCGCCGTTCAGGAGTTCCGCTCGCGTCGAGGCGGACCACTGGCTTCGCGGCAGGAGGTGCTGGAGCACGGTGAGGCTGCGCGAGCCCGCCGGAGGCCGATGCCGCGCCGGCCCGCTGCCGACCACCTTCCTCTGCTTCGGTGTTCGGACCGGTCAGTACCGCGCCGACTGCGTCCGGTGCGTCGTCGGCAACGGCCCGGTCGAGCATGGTCGGGTCAACGGTGCCGTTCAGACATGCTTGCTTCGAGCACCGTGAGGTCGCGCACCGCGTAACGGTGGTGCTCGGCTTCTTCCTTCAGCACCACCTTGAGGCAGCGGCGTACGACGTACTCCTGGTCGGGATACATCTCGGCAGGCTTGCGACCGCACACCCGGTCGAGCTCGGCAGCGGTGAGCCCGTCGACGACACGCCGCATCGTGGCCATGCGGGCGAGCCTGGGCGCGAGCACCTCGTCGAGTTGCGGGTCTGCGCTGAGGGTGAGGCCGAGCTTCGTCGCGTCCTCGGGCGGTGTTCCTCCGGCCGGGAAGCCGAGCGGGTGGTAGGGCGCATCCTCTTCGAGCACGGCGTTTCCGAGCCAGGCGTCGGAGGCGAACAGGAGGTGACGTTGGGTTTCGACGAATGACCACTCGCCGTCGACCTGCTCGTGCAGCTTGGCGTTGGGCAGCAGTCTCGCCCGGTCGAGCGTCGAGCTCCACGCGGTCTCGATGGCGTCCCAGGCAGCCCGGTAGTCCTCGGGAGAAGCCGCGTCCCGCGCCAGCACCCGCGCCGGGTGCCGGGCGTCGAGCTCACCCTCGACGTAGGCGGTCACGTCCACGTCGTTGACGACGAGGCGCTCGAAGTAACCACCGAGGTAGACGTCGCTGCCGTAGCAGTCGACGATCTTCAGGCCGTTCACCTCGCAGTCGCGGATCTCGAGGCCGGCGAGGTCGCACAGGTGGATGCGAGCACCTCGGAACTGGTCGCTCTGGACGTATTCGGAAACCATCGATGAAGTCTCACCCATCCGCTCCGGCCGCGCCACGTTCGGCAGCGGTCGCCGCGTCGGTGTCGGGCCAGTTCCAGCGGAGCCCGAAACACCCCGGGCGCACGTTGCCCGCCGCGGCCGCGAATCCCGTCGCGGTCCGCCGGACGCCGCGGTGCGGGCCGGGTGCCACGACGGCGACCGCGGCCGGCGTCATCGGTGGTGTGAACACCGCGGTCAGCCGCAGATCCCGCACCGTGCGGTGGGTCCGGAGGAACCAGTGGTCATTGCGGACGTCGTCGTCGAACAGCACCTCGTACTCGATCCGGCCGGTTTCGGCCGCGAGCAGCGGCCGGTCCAGTTCCAGTTCCATCAACGCGAGCCCTTGCCCGGCGACGACCCGGTAGCTGCGCAGGACACAGCCGCGCGTTCTGCCGAGCACGGGAATCCGCTCACGGGAGGCACCTCGCACCAGCACGACGGCACTGCGGGCAGCCTCGGTGGCGAGCAGTGTCACGGCCGCGACCAGTCGCTGGTTCACGCCCTCGCGGTCGAGGTACAGGGTGTCGTGACGGGTGACCGCGCGCACCGGCGGCACAGCGCATTCGGCCAGCGCGTCGCGCAGGGAAACCGGGGCGCCCCAGGCGTTTGCCATCCGGTGTACGTCCTGAGTGGACCGTGCCGCCGGGCCCCGGCCGCGGCGGGCGCCGAGCAACGCGGACAGTTCGCCGTCACGCAGCTGCAGAACCTCCTCCAACGCGGCCAACGCCGAATCCACGTCTCGTTCGGGCCGGCTGCGACCGCTGCCCCAGTAGCTCAGAGTCGCGAGACTGACCTTCGTCCCCCGCACTTCGAGGGCACGCTGGAGCTGGCGCAGGCTGAGCCCGGCACGGCTGATGGCGGTGCTGAGCGCGCAGGCGAAGGACGTCTCAGGCATGCGTCGATGATCCACGTTCCGGTCGCGGAGCACGAGTCCCGAATAACTGTTAACGACTTTCGCGGGGTACCCCGACGAGGCGACGCTCGTAGCATCATCGACGTCAAAACCGCTGCGGCACAACGAATCGCCGCCGACCACGAAGGACGACACCATGCGGAACACCGTTGTCACCCGCGTCGCTGCGTGCGCGCTGGCCTGCGTCGCCGTCGCCGCGGGAGCCGCCGCGCCCGCCTCGGCGAGCGGGCTGCCGAGCTTCGATACCTGGCTCGCCGACGTCCACCAGGCCATGGCCGGCGGGACCGGCTACCTCGACACCCGGGTTTCCCGGGGCGGTTCGAAGCTCGCCATCGTGACCGACATCGACAACACCGCCCTCGAAACCCACTACCGGCCCGGCCACGCCACCCAGGACGTCCTCGACTTCGCCCGGCACGCCAAAAGTCTCGGCGTCAGCGTGCTCGTCGCCAGTTTCCGCAGCGACGCATCGGATGCGAAGGAGGCTCTGACGAGCGTCGGCTATCCCGTCGACCGGGTGTGCGTCCGCAAGAGCAGCGAGCAGCACGCGACCGACACGAAACAGCGCTGCCGCAAGGAGTACGCGGCCGCGGGCTACACGATCATCGCGAATGTCGGCAACCGCCCGGGCGACTTCACCGGCGGGAACTACGAAAAGGGCTTCAAGCTGCCCGACTACGACGAGCAGCTGTCCTGACTCGTGCGGGTGGTTCAGCCGCCGGAGTGCATGTCTTCCGCCTCGGGGACGCAGTCGTCGTCCGGGTCGTCCAGCCAGCCGTGGGGCAGCGTGACCTTGCCCGGTGATCCCTGACGGCCTCGCGGGCCGTCGGCGTTGTCGGGGAACGGCGCGTCGTGGTCCAAACGGCCGATCAGGTCGTCGAGCTCGGTCAGGCTGGACACCATCGCGAAGCCGCGGCGGAGCTCGGAGCCGACCGGGAAGTTCATGAAGTACCACGCCATGTGCTTGCGCAGGTCGCGCAGGGCCTTGGTCTCGCCGTCGTGGGAGATGAGCAGCTCGGCGTGGCGGCGCAGGACTCGCGCGACCTCGCCGAGGTTCGGCGGTGTCGGCAGGGCGCGGCCGGCGAAGGCCGCCTCCAGCTCGCCGAACAGCCACGGCCGGCCGAGGCAGCCGCGGCCGACGACGACGCCGTCGCAGCCGGTTTCGTCGACCATGCGCAGGGCGTCGGCGGCGCTGAAGATGTCGCCGTTGCCGAGCACCGGGATGCTGGTCACCGCCTCCTTCAACGCCGTGATCTTGGTCCAGTCGGCCTGGCCGGAGTAACGCTGCGCGGCGGTCCGCGCGTGCAGGCTGACGGCGGCCGCGCCCTCGGCCTCGGCGATGCGGCCCGCGTCGAGGTAGGTGCGGTGGTCGTCGTCGATGCCGATGCGGAACTTGACCGTGAACGGCACGTCCCCCGCCGCGCGGGCGGACTCCCGGACGATCGCCTCGAACAGCTTCCGCTTGAACGGCAGCGCCGCCCCGCCACCCTTGCGCGTCACCTTCGCGACCGGGCAGCCGAAGTTGGAGTCGATGTGGTCGGCGAGCCCCTCGCCGACGATGATCCGGACGGCTTCGGCCATGGTCTTCGGGTCGACGCCGTAAAGCTGCATCGACCTGGGCTTTTCGTCGGCCCCGAAGGTCATCATGTGCATGGTCCCGGGGTGCCGTTCGACCACGGCGCGGGCGGTGATCATCTCGCACACGTAGATCCCGGCGCCGTACTCGGCGCACAGCTGCCGGAAGGCGACGTTGGTGATGCCGGCCATCGGAGCGAGCACGACTGGGGGATCGACCTGGTAGGGGCCGATCTTCAGGGCGGGCTTGCTCAGGGTGGCGGTCACGTCTCCATTGTCGCCTGTGGTGTCGATCACGTCGACCAGGGGCCGGATCGGCTCAGGCGACGAGGTCGTCCCAGCGGACCAGGATCGCCGCTGCGAGGACTCCGGCGGCCAGGATCTTGATGATCACCAGCCCGCCGCTCACGCCGCTGAACGACAGGAGGTCCAGCACCGCGCCGACCACGAACGCCACGCCGAACACCCGTGCGCCCCAGCGGCGGCGGAAGGCCAGGGCCACCACCGCGATCAGCTGGACCGCGGTGGCGAACAGGGCGAGGAGGAACCACGGTGACGTCTCGCCGCCGTGGGCGAGGTCGCCGGCCAGGACCGTGGTCCCGGCGACCAGCAGGACGATCGTGCCCAGGCCGAAGACGACCAGCATCACCGGCAGGAAGATCCGGCCGGCGCCGGTCGGGGTGGCGCGTTCGGGCAGACGACGACGGGGCACGGTGAGCCTCCGAGCGAGTCGGGAACCGCCAACCCTGCCCCGCCGCACGGTCGGCGTCCACGGTGCTTTTGCCGCCACCGCCGTAGGGTTCGGATCATGACGAACGAACCCCTGCGCTGGGGAATCATGGGCACCGGTGGCATCGCGGGCGCCTTTGCGGAAGACCTCCGGCTGACCGGCTCCGGCGTGGTCGCCGCGGTCGGGTCCCGGACGGCCGCAAGCGCGGACCGGTTCGCCGACCGGCTCGGCGTCACCACCCGGCACAGCAGTTACGAGGCCCTCGCCGAAGATCCCGGCGTCGACATCGTCTACGTCGCGACGCCGCACCCGATGCACCACGGCAACGCCCGGCTCGCGCTCGAGGCCGGGAAGCCCGTGCTGGTCGAGAAGCCGTTCACGATGAACGCCGAGGAGGCGCGGGACCTCGTCGCGCTGGCCCGGGCGCGCGGGCTCTTCCTGATGGAAGCCATGTGGACGCGCTTCCTGCCGCACATCCGGCACGTGCGGGAGCTGCTGCCGCGGCTCGGCGACGTCGTCACGGTCACCGCCGACCACGGGCAGTGGTTCGCCGAGGACCCCGAGTTCCGGCTCTTCGCCCCCGAACTCGGCGGTGGCGCCCTGCTCGACCTGGGGATCTACCCCGTCTCGTTCGCGTCGATGGTGCTCGGCGCGCCCGAGCGGATCGCCGCCATGGCCACCCCCGCCTTCACCGGCGTCGACGCGCAGATGTCGATGCTCTTCGGTTACGCGGGCGGCGCGCAGGCGCTGCTCGGCTGCACGCTGAGCGCGGTGTCGCCGACCACGGCGGCCATCGTCGGGACGGCCGCGCGCATCGAGATCGAGGGGCCGTTCTACGCGCCCGCGTCGTTCACCTTCATTCCGCGCGAAGGCGATCGAGCCCGCTACGAGTACGTCGACGAGGGCCTGGGCCTGCGGCACGAGGCCGACGAGGTCGCCCGGCTGCTCGCCGCCGGGGAGACCGAAAGCGCGCTCATGCCGCTGGACGAAACCGTCTCGATCATGGTGACGATGGACGAGGTGTTCGCCGCGACCAGGACGTGACCCGGGTTTGAGTAGTGCTACGGATCCGCAGGTGGGGGCCCATGGCCGACGCTGTCCGGTATGACCACCGAAGCAGATGTGCTCCTCCGGCTCGCCGGCGAGATCGACGACCTGGGGCGTCGTCTCGCCCTGGTGGGCTCCGAACTGCGGACCGCCCGCGCCGAACAGCCGAAGCCGGCCCCGGAGCCCGAGCAAGCCACGCCGCAGCCGCAGCCGCAACAGCCGCTGCAACAGCCTCAGCCGCAACCCCAGCCGATGCCGCCGCCGCAGCAGCAGATGCCGTGGCCGCAGTACCAGTGGCAGCCGCCGCCCCAGCGGCCGTACTTCCCGCCGCCGCAGCCGCCGTACCAGCCCGTTCCGCGTCAGACGCTGGGTGAGAAGCTCGGCAAAGAGGGCGCGGGCAGCCGCGTCCTGGCCTGGGTCGGTGGCGCCGTGACGCTGCTCGGCGTGGTGCTGCTGCTCGTGCTGGCCGTCCAGCGGGGGTGGCTCGGGCCGCTGCCGCGGGTGCTCGTCGGCGCCGCGTTCGGGCTCGCGCTGACCGGCACCGGCGTCTGGCTGCACCGCAAGCCCGCCGGCCGCACCGGGGCCTTCGCGCTGGCCGCCACCGGCATCGCCACGCTCTACCTGGACGCCGTCGCGGCGACAACCCTCTACGACTTCCTGCCGGTGCTCGCCGGGCTCGCCGCCGGGCTGGTGATCACCGTCGGCGGCCTGCTCGTGGCCGTGCGCTGGGACTCGCCGCTGCTCGCCTCCGCCGTGGTCGTCGGGTGTGTGGTCTGCGCGCCGATGATCACCCGCGGGTTCACCCCCGAACTGGTCACGTTCCTGCTGATGGTCCAGCTCGCGACGGCACCGGTGCAGCTGCGCCGCGACTGGTCGTCGCTGACGCTGTCCGCCGGCATCCCGCCGCTCTTCGCCGCCGTGATCAGCACGGCGGTCGTGGGCGGTGGCGGCGGCTGGGCCAACACGGCCGCGGCCGGCGCCGCCTCGCTCGTCGGTGTCACGCTGGCGCTGATCGTCGCGCGCCGCCGCGAGAACGACGCCGCCGCGCTTTCCGTGCTGGCGACGTCCGTGCTGCCGACGCTCATCGCCGCGGCGCTGTTGCCGAAGGTGCAGGCCGTGCCGATCGCGGCCGGCGCGGGTGTGGTGCTGCTCGCCGTGTGGGCGGCGCGCCGCTGGTGGCCCGGGCTCGCCGGGCAACTGGCCGGGCTGGCCGGGTTGCTGGCGATCCTGCAGGCGACGGTCACCCAGTTCGACGGTCCGGCCCGCGCCGCGGTGCTGCTCGGCGAGGCCCTGCTGCTGGTCGTGGCCGCGCTCGGCGGGCGCAACCGGTTCGCGCTGGGCGCCGCGCTCGGGTTCGCCGCGCTCGGCGGCCTGATCGGCGTCGTCTTCGACGTCACGCCCGTGCTGCTGATCGTGTACCGGACGCAGACGGCGGGTGACCTCGCCGGCGCGCTGGCGGTCGCCGTGCTGATCCTCGCGGTGTCGGTCGCGCTGCCCTGGGCGGCGATGCGGCTGGCGGTGTTCCGCGGGCCGTCCGACGACCTGCCGGTGTGGCTCCTCGCCGGCGTCGCGGCCCTCTACGGCGCCGCCGGCGTGGTGCTGTGCGGTTCGCTGCTGGCGATCCCGGGCCGCACCGGGTTCCTGGTCGGCCACGCGCTGATCACGGTGTCCTGGACGGTCGCGGCGCTGGTCCTGCTGCTGCGCGGGATCGAGGTCGTGGCGCTGCGGGTGACCGGCCTGGTCCTGGTCGGCGCGGCGGTGCTGAAGCTGGTGCTGTTCGACCTGGCGGCCCTGGACGGCTTGGCCCGGGTCGGCGCGTTCCTCGGCGCCGGTCTGGTGTTGCTGGCCGCGGGTTCGCGGTACGCGCGGCGGGTCGCCTCGCGGTAGACCGGGAAGAAACTGTCGGTGCCCCGTGGTTGTCTGGATCACACGACCGACGACCAGGGGGCGCCGACATGGCCACACCGAAGCTTTCCGACCGCGCCGACGAGAAAATCGGCTGGCTGACCACCGTCACGCCGAAAGGGCGGCCCGCGCCACGACCGGTGTGGTTCGTCCTCGACGGTGACGACGTGCTCGTCTTCAGCCAGCCCGGCACCGCCAAGCTCCGGCACCTCGCAGCGAACCCCGAGGTGAGCTTCCACCTCAACAGCGGCGAGTCCGGCGGCGACATCCTCGTGGTGAACGGAAAGGCCGTCGTCGAGGCGGGCAAGGCTTCCGAGGCGCCCGGGTACCTCGGCAAGTACGCCTCGTCCTACCCCGGCATCGGCTTCACGGCGGAGTCGTTCGACGCCGAGTACTCCGTCCGCATCCGCGTGGTGCCCGAGCGCTCCTGGGGGTTCTAGAAGGCCACGTCGAGGCAGGCCAGCCGCGCGCCCGCCGTGCCGGCGTGGCCGGGGTCGGTGTGCGTGTGGGTTTCGTGCACGACCACGGAGCCGGCCCGCCGCGCGCCGAACGTCCAGTCCACTGTGGACCGGCCGCGGCCGGTGCCGAGGCGGTCGGTGGTGAAGTCGAGCCAGATCTCGTTGCGGGGGTTGGCGTAGGCGGGGTCGACCGAGGGCTTGACCGGGTCCGGCACGTGCTGGAAGTGCGGCCCGGCCGCGTCACCGGTGGCGCCGCACGGCTTCTCGTGCGCGTGGGCGCCGTAGGCCCGGTTCGGCAGCAGGCCGGTGACCACGAGGGTCGTCTTCGTGCCCGAGCCGGCCGACAGGCTGAAGACGTGTGCGCGGGCGCCGGCCGGGACGAGGTCGGCGCGGTATGTGGTCAGCGGGCCGTGCGCGGTCACCACGCGCACGGGCGAAGCGGAGGCGACGGCAGGGGCCAGCACAACGGCGGCAGCCGCGAGAGCGAGAGCGGGGAGAAGACGCATGGTCCTTCTCTAACCAGCGCGAACGGGCGCAGCCATGATCTTCACGCGAAAGAGTGACCGCTTGGGGGAGAAAAGTCACTTTTCTCCCATCCAGTGGGAGGTCCTGGCCGAGGTTATGGTTTCCGGATGGCCGAACAGACCGGCGAAACCCACAACCAGCAGCTGACGCGCAACATCGGCGAGCTGCTGCAGGAGCTGCGGGTCGCCCAGGCGGGCGTGCAGATCCTCTTCGGGTTCCTGCTGTCGGTCGTGTTCACCGACCGGTTCCACGACGCCAGCGGGTTCGAAAAGTCGCTGCACCTGGCCGCGGTGGTGCTCGCGGTGGCGGCGACGGCGTTGCTGACCGCGCCCGCGGCGTGGCACCGGCTGCTCTTCCGCACCGGCAGCCGGGAGCGGATCCTGACCGTCGGCAACCGGCTCGTGCTGGTCGGGCTCGTCTGCCTCGCGCTCGCGATCACGTCCACCGTCGCGCTGATCGCGAAGGTGGTCTACGGCGAGGCGGCGATGATCGTCATGGCCGTGCTTTCCCTGCTGCTCTTCGGGATCCTCTGGTTCGTCATGCCGGTCAGGCTGAACCCGGAGAACGGCGATCAGCCGACGGGACCGCCCAGGTAGAGCGTGTCCTCCTGGACGAAGCAGAGCGGGTTGCCGAACGGGTCGTCGGCGTAGAAGGAGCGTTCGCCCCAGAACTGCGTCTCGATGGTGTCGTCGATCCAGCGCGGGTGGGCGGCGCGCACCCGCCGGAACGTCTCGTCGACGTCGTCGACCGCGAGGTAGACGATCCGCGGGTCCTTCCGCGGCCGCGGCTCGCGGTGTTCGAGCGGCGCCTCGACGCAGGCGAGCACCACTCCGCCGCAGGTGAAGTAGTGGCGGTTGAGCGCGATCCGCTCGCCGGGGTCCCCGAAGACACCCGCGTAGAAGGCGACCGCGACCTCGATGTCGTCGACGGGCTGGATCAGCCGGAAGACCCGCGGTCCGCTCATGCGCGCACAGTACCGCTGTTCATCCCTCGTTCGGCGGCCGTTGCCGGTGCGGACGGCCGGCGCCCGTAGCTTCCGGCCCGTGACTGACACCTCTCGCCGGACCTTCCTCCTCGGTGCGGGCGCGGCCGCGGCGGCGACCCTGCCGAACGTCCTCGCCGCGCCCGTCGCCGAAGCCACCGGCCGGCACCGCCCGGACGCCGAAGATCCGCGGTTCACGCTCGTGGTCATGCCGGACACGCAGTACCTGTTCGACGAGGACCGCGGCGACGCGGCCCCGCTGGACGCCTCGCTGCGCTACGTCCTCGACGAGGCGGATGACAACGTTGTCTTCCTCGCCCACCTCGGTGACCTCACGCAGAACGGCCGCGCGGACGAGTTCGCCCGCATCAGCCGGTCGTTCCAGGCGCTCGACCGGGCCCGGTTCCCGTACAGCACGCTGGCGGGCAACCACGACATCGACGGTTCGAAGGACGACCAGCGCGGCCCTTCGCCGTACCTCGACGCGTTCGGCCCGCAGCGCCAGCGCTCTTCGCCGACGTTCAAGGGCGCGTCCAAGGACGGCTACAACACCTACCACGTCTTCCGCGGCGGCGGCCGGGACTGGCTGCTGCTGGCGCTCGACTGGCGGCCCTCGGCGGGCGGCCTGAACTGGGCGAAGCAGGTTCTCGCGCAGCACCCCACGCTGCCCGCGATCCTCACCATCCACGAGCTCGTCTGGGCCGACGACGACCACCAGGCCCAGTTTTCGACGTTCGGCGAGCTCGTCTGGAAGGAGCTCGTCGACGGCAACGACCAGATCTTCCTGACGCTCAACGGCCACTACTGGCCGACCGGGCGCACGGTTCGCAAGAACGCCGCCGGGCACGACGTCCACGTCCACCTCGCGAACTACCAGGACCGCTACTACGGCGGCAGCGCGATGATCCGGCTCTACCGGTTCGACCTCGCGCGCGGTGTGGTCGACGTCCGGACGCTGTCGCCCTGGCTCGCCGCGCAGGACCACCTGAGCGAGCTGCAGCGGATCGAGGTCGAGCGCAGCGGCGCGGCCGGCGAAGCAGCTGCTCGTGCCGGGCACGGTCGCGTACTGGCGCTTCGAGGGCGGGCAGGACGGCAAGCCGGTGCCGGCCGACGTCGTCGTGCGCGACCAGACCGGCCGCGGCAACCACCTCACGCGGGTCACCGCGCCCGGCAGCGGACCGGACGTGCTGAAGTTCTCCGGCGAGTTCTCGCCGCGGCAGCCGTCGCGGGCGAGCCTGCGGTTCGACGGCGGCCGCGACCCGAGCCGCGGCGCGTACCTGCGCACGGTCGACGCGGCGCCGATGAACCAGCTGAGGTTCGAGCGCGGGTACACCGTCGAGGCGTTCTTCCGGCTGCCGGCGGACTTCAAGGACGGCCACCACGGCTGGTGCGGGCTGTTCGCCCGGCAGGGCAGCGGCGCGGCCGCCGGCAAGACCGGCGACGACCCGAAGGAGTCGGCCGCCACACTGTCCCTTTCGGACGGTGGGGAGCTGCAGTGGGCGGTGTTCCCGCTCAACCAGGACCGGATCTCGACGAACTGGGGCCACGAGCTGCCGGTCGAGAAGTGGTGGCACGTCGCGGTGGTCAACGACGGCCGCCGCACGACGGTGTTCGTCGACGGCTGCCCGGTGGTGCGGAACCCGGCCACCCCGGCGGTCGGCCTCGCGAACCCGGGCGGCTCGTGGCTGGTCGGCGCCTCGTCGTACGAGGGGAGGGTCGACCGGAGCTTCGCTGGGCTGCTGGGTGACGTGCGCGTGGTGGACCGTCCGCTGAGCGTGCGGGAATTCATGCTGGGCTGAGGCGCTCTTGACAGCGGGTGGACAATAAAAAATCGACGTGCCTTCCGAGAAAAATAGGAAGATCCGCCGAATGTAGCGTCAGTCTAACCGCTGTGAGGGGAATTTGTCAAACCAGGGGTACGACGAGGAATTGCGGGCCGAGCGCGCGTACGTCGAAGGGTTGTACGCGCGCCTCGACCGCGAACGTGAGCAGGCGTGGGCCCGCTACCGCACCGCGCTCGGGGAACCGGGCACCACGCTGGTGGAGCGCGACGCCGACGTCCGGATCCGGGGCCGGGAGACGGCCCGGCTGAACGTCGCCGACAACGGCCTCTGCTTCGGCCGGTTGGACGCCCTTTCGGGCGACCGGAGCTACATCGGCCGGATCGGGCTTTTCGACGGCGAAAACGACTACGAACCCCTTCTGCTGGATTGGCGGGCGCCGGCGGCGCGGCCGTTCTACGTCGCCACCGCGGCGTCGCCGGAAAACATGCGCCGCCGTCGTCAGTTCCACACGATGGGGCGCCGGGTCGTCGATTTCACGGACGAGGTCCTCGGGCGTCCTGGTTCCGAGGACTTCGGGGGGTCTGGGGGGTCGTCCCCCCAGGCATGTTTCAGCGAACGCGGGGACGCGGCGTTGCTCGCGGCCGTCAACGCGCCGCGCGGGGAGGGCATGCGGGACATCGTCGCGACGATCCAGGCCGAGCAGGACGAGATCATCCGGTTCCCGCACGCGGGTGTGCTGGTCGTCGAAGGCGGCCCGGGCACCGGCAAGACGGCGGTCGCGCTGCACCGGGTCGCCTACCTGCTCTACACGCAGCGCGAGCGGATGTCGCGCAGCGGGGTGCTGGTCGTCGGGCCGAGCCCGCTGTTCCTCGACCACATCGGGCGGGTGCTGCCCTCGCTCGGCGAGTCGGACGTCGTCTTCCGGACGACCGGCGGCCTGGTGCCCGGGCTGAGCGTCACCGCCGAAGACCCGCCGGAGGTGGCGGTGCGCAAGGGATCGCTGAAGATCCTCGACGTCCTCGCGGCCGCGGTCGCCGACCGGCAGAAGGTGCCGGAGGAGCCGGTGCCGGTCGAGCTGTCCGACGTCACCGTGGACTTCGACGCCGGGATCGCGGCCGAGGCCCGGCTCGAAGCCCGCCGGTCGGGCCTGCCGCACAACGAGGCCCGCGCGGTGTTCCGCGAGCACGTCGTGGCGGGTGTCGCCGAGCGGGCGCTGGCGAAGATCGGCGAAGGCTGGCTGACCGGCGAGGACCGGGGCGCGTGGGCCGATCTGCGCACCGACGTCCTCGAGGAGCTGGCGGACCACGAAGAGCTCGGCGCCGTCCTCGACGGGCTTTGGCCGGAGCTGACGCCGGAGACGCTGCTGGCGCCGCTGTACATGTCACCGCGGCGGCTGCAGGCGGCCGGCGCCGACCCGTCGCTGTTCCGCGCGGACGGCGCGGCCTGGACGGTGTCGGACGTGCCGTTGCTCGACGAGCTCGCGGACCTGCTCGGCCGGGACGAGTCGGCCGAACGCGCGGCGGCGCGCCGGCGGGCGGAGGAGGACGCGGAGTACGCCGAAGGCGTCATGGACCTCATCAAGCTGGACCGGGAAGAGCTGGACGAGGACCTCGGCCTGGTCGCCACCGACCTGCTCCACGCCGAGGACCTGGCCGGCCGGTTCGCCGAGCGCGACACGCGTGACCTCGCCGAACGGGCGGCCGCGGACCGCGACTGGACGTATGGGCACGTCGTCGTCGACGAGGCGCAGGAACTGTCCGAAATGGACTGGCGGGTGCTGATGCGGCGGTGCCCGAGCAGGTTGTTCACGATCGTCGGCGACCTCGCGCAGCGCCGCAGCGCGGCCGGGGCGACGTCGTGGGACACGATGCTGGCGCGCTACGCCGGCGACCGCTGGGTGTACCGCGAGCTGACCGTGAACTACCGGACGCCGGCGGAGATCATGGTGGTCGCCGGCGCCCTGCTCGCGCAGTTCGCGCCGGGCGCGCGGCAGCCGGAACCGGTGCGGGCGAGCGGCGTCCGGCCGTGGTCCAGACGAGTTGCGGACAGCGAGATGCAGGACGCCATCGACGATTTCGCCCGCGACGAAGCCGGCCGTGCGGGCACCAGCGTCGTGCTCGGCCCGCCGGGGGTGCCGGGCACGATCCCGCCGTCGGCCGCCAAGGGCCTGGAGTTCGACGCGGTCCTCGTCGTGGCGCCGGAGCGGATCCTGGCCGAAGGCGCGCGTGGCGCGGCGGAGCTGTACGTCGCGCTCACCCGCGCCACGCAGCGCCTCGGGGTGCTGCACCGGGATCCGCTGCCGGCGGCGCTGCGCGGGCTCGCCGAAGCGGGGGCGCCGGTGCGGGCCGGCCATCGCCGGTTCCTGTAGGCCGGCCGGGGGTGGCGGGCGAGGGCCCGTCATCCCCCGCCGGTCACGCCGTGAGCCGGCCCCAGGCGTAGTTCTGCTTGGCCAGCTTGAGGTACACGAACAGCTCGGTCCCGGAGACACCCTCGATCTTGCGGATCTCGTCACCGAGGACTTCGAGCATGTGGTCGTCGTCCCGGCAGACGAGCTCGGCCAGCAGGTCGTAGCGCCCGGCGCACAGCACGACGTAGTGCACGTTCGCCAGTTCCGACAGCTTGTTCGCGACCTCGCGCGGATCGGCGCCGTCGACGCTGATGCCGACCATGGCCTGCCGGGTCAGATCGACGTTGGCGGGGTCGGTCACCGCGACGATCTGCATCAGGTCGTCGCGCAGCAGCCGCTGCACCCGCTGGCGGACGGCTCCCTCCGAAAGCCCGACCGCCTTGGCGAGCGCGGTGAACGAGGCCCGGCCGTCCTGCTGCAGCAAGGCGATCAGCGATCTGTCCGTATTGTCCAGCGCGCGCGCACGTGATTCGTCACCCATGCCGTCCCTCCCTGTGTTTCGGCATGTGATTTGTCAAGTGCGCAGCGTATCGAGACCTGACCAGAAAGCGAGACCCTCAGGCCAGCTTCACGTGATCCGGCGCCAGGATCGTGATTCGCCGAGGAATCGGTGGCGACGCCGGGGCGTCACGAGGCTTTCCGAGGCGGTTTGCGGGCACGCGCACCGGCTTCGAGGCGCCGGGCCGGAGGTTCGGCACCGGGACGGCGTCGATCCGCTGGTCCCGGGGGTGCTCGCCCGGCAGCCGGAGGCCGCCGTGACACCGTCCACATCGGACTCGCACGACGACCTCAGTGCCCCGGCCTAGCCCAGGTCACGGCGGCTGAGGTCCTCCTCGGTCTCGCGGCGCACCAGCAGCGTCGCGACGCCGTCCCGGACGCCGACCAGCGGCGGCCGGCCGACCTGGTTGTAGTTCGACGCCAGCGAGTGGTGGTACGCGCCGGTGCACGGCACGGCCAGCAGGTCACCGGCGTGCAGGTCGCCGGGCAGGAGGATGCCGTCGGCGAGGACGTCGCCGGACTCGCAGTGCCGGCCGACCACGGTCATCGGCGTGCGCTTCGCCTTCGACCGGCGCCCGACCAGGCGGGTCGTGTAGCGCGCGCCGTAGAGCGACGGCCGCGCGTTGTCGCTCATGCCGCCGTCGACCGCGACGAACGTGCGGCTGCCGCGCTTGACCGCGCAGACGCGGTACACGGTGATCCCGGCCGGCCCGACGATCGCCCGGCCCGGCTCGATCGTCAAGCGGGGCAGGGGAAAGCCGTGCGCCGCGCACTCGTAGCCGAGGGCGACGCGCAGCCGTCGTGAGTACCCGCCGAGGTCGAACGCGGGCTCACCGCCGACGTACGGCACCGCGTGCCCGCCGCCGAGGTCGAGCTCCCGCAGCGTGAGGCCGTGGACGTCGCGGATCCGGACGAGCACCTCGGCCATCCGCCGCGCGGCCGCCTCGTACCGGTCGACGCGGGTGACCTGCGAGCCGATGTGGCAGTGCAGCCCCGCGAGCCGGAGCCCCGGCTGGTTCCGCACCGCCCGCACGGCCGCGTCGACGTTGTCCGGGACGCCGTCGAGCAGCGAAAACCCGAACTTCTGGCCCTCGGCGCCGGTGCTGATGGCGCTGTGCGCCCCGGCCGCGACACCCGGCGTCACGCGGATCATCACCTGCTGCGCGCCGTGGGCGAGCGCGCCGAGCTGCTCGATTTCGTCGAGCGAGTCGACGACGATCCGCCGGACGCCGTACTCGAGAGCGGCCTTCAGGTCTTCGGGTGTCTTCGCGTTGCCGTGCAACAGCATGCGCTCCGCGGGGAAGCCGACTCCGCGCGCGACGGCGATCTCGCCGGCGGAGCAGGTGTCGAGCGACAACCCCTCTTCGGCGACCCAACGCAGTACGGACCGCGTACACAGCGCCTTGCTCGCGTACGCGACTTCGACGTCCGGGAGCGCGCGCCGGTACTCACGCGCGGTGTCGCGGACCTGCTGCTCGTCGATGAGGTACGCCGGCGTCCCGAAGCGGGCGGCGAGGTGGCTGACCTTCGCACCGGCGAGGAGCAGCTCGCCGTCTTCGCCGAGTCGGGTGCTTCGCGGCCAGACTCCTGGCTCGAGGTGATCGGCGGCTTCGCAGCCGAGGCTGGGAAGAAGCTCGCTGAGCGTCACGGGTGCCTCCGGGCATCACGACGGATCGGACTCCGTCAGGACACCGCCCTTCGTGCGCCCGGAGATCACCCGTGAATGCCGTCCTGACGGGTTTCGACAGGCCGCTGACGCCTTGTTAACGCCCGAGTAACCTCGGCCACACGCTGGCTGACCTGCGAAGAGTCTGCCGTTCGGAAACTCCCGGTCGTCAGCGTGGCTTCGCGGCGGGGGTGCCGCACACGCAGCCGCGGTCGGTCGCCCGGCTCGCGGCGGTGGCGGCGCAGTACCGGCGGGCGATCGCGTCGTGCGTGCCGAGCGGGTGCGGGCAGCTCGGGCACCCGGTGCCAGGGTGTGCCACTTCGGGCGCGTCCGGTGCGGGGGTGGTCACGCCGTCGCCTCCGCCCGCTGGCGCCGAAGGGGCTCGCTCGCTTCGTGCAGGTGCTGCAGCACGTAGCCGTAGGACCGGGCCCAGCTGCACTGGGCGTAGGAGATCGAGTGCCGGGCGCAGAAGTCCCGGACGATCACCTGCGCGTGCTTGAGGTTCGGCCGGGCCATGCTCGGGAACAGGTGGTGCTCGATCTGGTAGTTCAGCCCGCCGAGGGCGAAGTCGACCACCGGGCCGCCGCGGATGTTGCGCGAGGTCAAGACCTGCTTGCGCAGGAAGTCGAGCTTGTGCCCGGCCGACAGCATCTCCATGCCCTTGTGGTTGGGCGCGAACGAGCAGCCCATGTACAGCCCCCACAGGAACTGGTGCACCAGGATGAAGATGATCCCGGTCAGCGGCGAAAGCACGATGAACACCGCGGCGAGGTAGGCCGCCAGGTGGGCGATCAGCAGCGCGGACTCCAGCTTGCGGCGCCGGATGTCCTTGCGCATAACGGCTTTCACGCTCGACACGTGCAGGTTGAGGCCTTCGAGCAGCAGCAGCGGGAAGAACAGGAACGCCTGGTACTTCGCGACCCAGCGCAGGAAACCGCGCTTCTGCGCGCTCTGCGCCTTGCTGAACGCGAGCGCGGCGATGTCGACGTCCGGGTCTTCGTCTTCGTGGTTCGGGTTCGCGTGGTGGCGCGCGTGCGTGCCGATCCACCAGCCGTAGCTCAACCCGGTGAGTCCACCGTGGACGAACCCGGTCGCGTCGTTCGCCTTGCGGCTGCTGAAGATCTGCTTGTGCCCGGCGTCGTGGCCGATGAACGACAGCTGCGCGAACATCATCGCGAAGAACGCGGCGAGGAACAGCTGCCACCACGAGTCCCCGAGGAACACGAACGCGACCCAGCCGCCGCCGAAGGCCGCGAGGTTGAGCCCGATCCGCACGGCGTAGTAGCGCCTTCGACGGCGCAGGAGTCCCGCGGCCTTGATCAGTCGCGACAGCTCGGCGAAGTCACTGCCCGCCGTCGCCGGCGAATCCGGAACCTGGATGGATGTCATCGGCGTCACCGCTCTGGGATAAGTCATTGAAGGCTTGTCCAGCAACGGTTTCCGGCCCCGACGGGGTCCGGGTCCGGTCCGGGAAAAGGGCACTGGGGCCTGGTCGCGGTGGTACCGCGTCCTCCGTCCAGCGTCCCACCCCACCGCCCGATTGGCAATCGCCCGCGGGTCGCCGAAGAGGTGTACAGTCAGCCACATCGGGATTGACGGTGACTTACGACACACGTGAACTTCCGGTCGGATCGCTCCGGCCGGAGACAGGAGCCGAGCCCGGGCCGGGAACCCGCTCGTACCGCAACCGTGCCGGTCGATCGACCGGCGAGCAGCCGCCCGCAGTCGCGTGGAGCGACGCTCGTGGTGCCCAATCAGGTTGCCACAGCGAGTTTTCTGGTCGGCTCAGCCCTTGTCGGTGGCTCACCGGCGGTCCGGCGTCACGACGCCCGGACGGATCGGCGAGCTGCCGCCGTCACGAGAGCCCCCACGAAGAAAGCAAGCCGAAGAGCTGCTCCCGCTCGCCCGCGGTCAGCAGCCGGCTCGGCGGCCGGACGTCGGGGCGGCACAGCCCGAGCTGGCCGAGCGCGTCCTTCACCACACTGACGTTGTTGGCGTTCCCATTGGCCGCGCGGAGCTCTTCGAACGGGCGGATCCGCTCCCAGACCGTCATCGCCGCCGGATAGTCCCCTGTGGACAGTGCGCGGAACATCTCCAGCGAGATCGCCGGGTCGACGTTCACCAGCCCCGAGGTGAATCCGGTGGCGCCGACGGCGAAGTAGCCGGGCGCCGAAAGCTCGGCCAGGCCGGCGATCCACACGAACCGCTCGAAGCCCGCGTCGCGCGCGACTGAGCCGAACCGCACGGGATCCGGCACCGCGTACTTCACCCCGATGACGTTCGGCGCGGCTTCGCCCAGCGCCCGCAGCTGCTCGCCGGAGATCGCCGGGTTGCGGACGTAGAGCACCACCCCGAGCTCCGGCACCGCAGCGGCGATCGCGGCGTGGTAGTCGACCCAGCCGTCACCGGAGATGTACGGGTGCACCGGCTGGTGGATCATGATCATGTCGGCGCCGGCGTCCCGCGCGTGCGCCGCGGCCCGCGTCGCCGACGCGACGTCGTGCCCGATCCCGGCGAGCACGCTCGCCCGGCCGGCGGTGGCTTCGACAGTGGCTTCGAGGCACTGCCGCGCTTCGTTCGCGTCCAGCGCGTAGAACTCGCCGGTGTTCCCGTTCGGCGTCACGACCTCGATGCCGCCGGTGATCAGCCGGTCCACGAGCTTCGCGTACGTCGGGCCGTCGACGGCGCCCTCGGCGTCGAACGGCGTGACCGGAATGGCCACCACCCCGGAAAGCCGCCGCTTCTGCTGCTCGAACGTCATCGAGCCCCCTTCGGATCGTCGGTCGGTGCGGCACGCTCGCCCGTGAGCCCGAAGGCGACCCGGTCGAGGAAATCCGTGATGTGCCTGCGCAGCAGGTGTTCGGTCTGCCGGGCGTTCCCGCTCTCGGCGGCGGTCAGGATCGCCCGGTGTTCGGCGGCTTCACCTTGCCACGTCGGGCTGATGCCCCAGCCGGTGACGGTGATCAGCGCCGCCTGGTCACGCAGCCCGTCCAGCGTTTCGACCAGCAACGGGTTCCCGCACCCGGCGTAGAGCGCCCGGTGGAACAGCCGGTTGGTCAGGCTGGCCTTCGCGCGGTCGGCGGCCGCCGCGCCGCTCCCGACCTCGGCCAGCACCCGCCGCGCGCCACTGAAGTCCGCCCCGCGCTCAACGGCGCGCCGGACGGCTTCGGGCTCGAGCATCGCGCGGAGGTCGTACACCGCACACGCGCTCTCGGCGTCCATGACGCGGACCGCCGCCCGCTTGTACGTGCTCATCGTGACCAAACCGGAACCGGCCAGGATCCGCAGCGCCTCGCGCACCGGCGTCTTCGAAACCCCGAGCGAGGCTCCGACCTCGGCCTCGACGAGCGTTTCGCCCGGCCCGAACTCCCCGCTCAAGATCGCTTCCTTGATCGTGTCGCGGACAAAATCGGTGCGCGAGACGGGCGGCGGCGGCCTCCGCGCCGAAGAAGTGCTCGCCACTGGCATGTCCGATCTGATATACGATGCGACATACAACATTATCATGGACCCAGGGAGCAGCCATGCAGCGTCGCACCGGCTTCCGATTCCGACGAGTGCTGCTCGCGGCCGGCCTCGCCGCCGGGCTGGCAGCTTGCGGCGCCCCGGGCGGTGACGGCGGCCAGGCAGCGAACCCGTCGGCCGTGCCCGACAAGCCGGCCAAGCCCGTCGACCTCAACATCCTCGACATCGCGGGCAACCTGCAGCTCACCAAGCAGATGATCGAGAACTTCAAGGCCGCGCACCCCGAAGTGCTCTCGAAGGTCACCTATTCGACGGCGCCCGCCCCGAGCATGGCGGGCAAGCTCAAGGCCGAGCAGGACGGCGGAGTCGCCCAGACGCACCTGGTCCTCAGCGGCACCGACGGCCTCTCCGCCGGCATCGCGAACGGCACCCTGGCGAAGGTCCTCCCGGACTTCGCCGGCCGGTTCCCGAACCTGATGCAGAACTACCTCGAGCCCGCGGCCAAGATGCAGGAGCTGGCCAACGGCTACGGAGTCGAAGTCGTCTACTACCCGTCCGGCCCGCTGCTGGAGTTCAACCCCGGCGCGGTGCCCGCGGCGCCGGCGTCCCCGCAGGAGCTGCTCGACTGGGCCAAGGCGCACCCGGAGAAGTTCCAGTACGCCCAGCCGTCGAACTCGGGCCCGGGCCGGACCTTCCTGATGGGCCTGCCGTACCTCCTCGGTGACAAGGACCCGAAGGATCCGGACAAGGGCTGGGACAAGACCTGGGCGTTCCTGCAGGAGCTGGGCAAGTACGTGAAGTACTACCCCTCCGGGACGACGGAGACGATGAAGAACCTCGCGTCCGGTTCGGTGGACATGGTCATGTCGACCACCGGCTGGGACATCAACCCGCGCAAGCTCGGCACCGTGCCCAACACCGTCAAGACGGCGATCATGCAGCCGATGCACTGGGTCACCGACGCCCAGTACGCCCTGATCCCGAAGGGGCTTTCGCCTGACCAGGAGTCGGCGATCCTGCAGCTGATCGCGTGGATGCTGAAGCCGGACCAGCAGGCCATCGCCTACGACGACGGCTACTTCTACCCCGGCCCGGCGGTCAAGGACGTCACCCTGCAGATGGCGCCCCAGAAGAGCCAGGACACGATCAAGCAGTTCGGCCGCCCGGAGTACGAGCAGTGGATCGCCCAGTACCCCAAGGAGACGTCGCTGCCGGCCGAGCAGCAGGTGAAGGCGTTCGACAAGTGGAACCAGCTGGTCGGCGGCTCGAAGGTCGGCAAGAAGTGACGTTCGGGCAGCTTCGCCTGGACGGTGTCTCGCGCAGCTTCGGCTCCGCGAACGCGCTGAGCGGCCTCGACCTCGCCATCACCCGCGGCGAGTTCGTGGCCCTCCTCGGCCCGTCCGGGTGCGGCAAGTCGACCGCGCTCAACTGCCTCGCCGGCCTGCTCCCGCTGACCGGCGGCAGCATCTGGCTCGACGACACCCGCATCGACGGCCGCCCGCCGGAGCAGCGCGGGTTCGGGATGGTCTTCCAGAACTACGCGCTGTTCCCGCACCTGTCCGTGCGCGCGAACGTCGGCTTCGGCCTCAAGATGCGCAAGGTCGGCGGGGCCGAGGCCCGTCGACGGGTCGACGAAGCGCTCCGCCTGGTCCAGCTCACCGAGCACGCGGCGAAGTTCCCCGCCCAGCTCTCCGGCGGCCAGCAGCAGCGTGTCGCCATCGCCCGCGCCGTCGTGCTGGAGCCGGCGGTCGTCCTGATGGACGAGCCGCTGTCCAACCTGGACGCCAAGCTCCGGCTCGAGATGCGGATGGAGATCCGCCGCCTCCACCAGACGCTCGGGCTCACCACGGTGTACGTCACCCACGACCAGGAGGAGGCCCTTTCGCTGGCCGACCGCCTGGTGGTGCTGCGCGACGGCACGGTCCAGCAGGTCGGCACCCCCGAGGAGGTGTACGCCCAGCCGGTGAACAGCTACGTCGCGTCGTTCATGGGCTACCGCAACCTCCTGGACCTGACGGTCACCCGCGCCTCGGGGACGTCGGTGACCGTCGAGGGTGACGGAGTCCGCCTGTCCGGCCGCGGCGCGCTCGCGGAGGGCCCGGCGAAGGTCGCGATCCGCCCCGAGGACTTCGTCATCGGCGACGCCGCGGAGAACGCCCTCGACGTCACGGTCGAGATCGTCGAGTACCACGGCCGCGAGCTGTCCGTCTCGGCCCGGCTGCCCACCGGAACACCGGTCCACTTCCGGACCGACAAGCGCCTCGCCCCCGGCGACACGGTCCGGATCGGCGTCCCGGCCGACCGCGTCCTGGTGTTCGCGCCATGACCGCCACCGCCACCGGAGCCGCCCGCCCCGCCCTGCGTCACCGCCTGGCCGAACGCGGCATCGATCGCACTCTGCTCCTCCTGGTGCCCGGTCTGCTGGTCACCGCCTGCCTCTTCCTGTACCCCTTCCTCTACGGCCTCCAGTTGTCGTTCGCCCCACGCCAGGGCGGTGTCTTTGCCAACTACGCGCGGTTCTTCGGCGACCCGTACCTGCGCGACACGGTCTGGACGACGCTGGGCATCGCGCTGCCCGCGACGTTCGTCAACGTGCTCGCCAGCATCCCGATCGCCTACGTGATGCGCGGCCGCGTCCGCGGCAAACGCCTCCTGACGACGATCCTGGTCGTCCCGATCACGCTCGGCACGGTGCTCACCGCGCAGGGCCTGATCATGTACGGCGGCCCGGCGGGCTGGCTGAACAAGGTGCTCACCGTGCTCGGTGTCACCGACCAGCCGCTCCCGCTGATCCACAACTACACCGGCGTGCTGCTGTCGCTGGTGATCAGCGGCTTCCCGTTCTCCTTCCTGCTGACGTTGTCCTATCTCTCGGGCATCGACCCCTCCCTGGAGAAGGCCGCCGCGACGCTCGGCGCGAACTGGGTCCAGCGCTTCCGCCGCATCACGCTGCCCCTGCTGGCGCCCGGCCTGGCGATCACCTTCTGTCTCTCGTTCGTCATGGCGTTCTCGGTGTTCCCTTCCGCGCAGCTCGTCGGCGACCCGGCGAACGAGACCCGCGTCATCTCGATCGCGGCCTACCACGCCGCCTTCGAGGAGTACGACTACTCGATGGGCTCGGCCGTCGCGATGCTCATGGCGGTGGTCATGCTGATCGTGATCGGCCTGGTCATGGCGTGGCGCGGCACGCTGTACCGCGGAGCGACCGGAGGCAAGGGATGACCGGTTGGGTCGCGCGTCCCGGACGTTGGGTCGTCTGGGCCGTCGTGGTGTTCTTCTTCGTCAACCTCGCCGGCGTGGTGCTCTCGGTGGTCGTCGACTCGTTCGGCACGCAGTGGTTCGGCTCCTGGCTCCCGGACGGCTTCACCACCCACTGGTACGCCGACGCCTGGCGCGAGTTCGGCCTCTCGGACGTCCTCCTCACGACGGCCGTCGTCGCGCTCGTGGTCATCGCCGTCTCGGTGGCGGTCGGCGTCCCGGCCGCCTACGCGCTGGCTCGCCGCTCGTTCCCCGGCAAGCGCCTGGTGATGCTGCTGTTCGTGCTGCCGATCCTGATCCCTCCGATCACCTACGGCATCCCGCTCGCCACCGTGCTCTACAAGTTCCACCTCGCCGGCACGACGACCGGCGTCATCCTGGCGAACCTGGTGCCGTCGGTGCCGTTCGTCGTGCTGACCATGACGCCGTTCATCGAGCAGATCGACCCGAAGATCGAGGCCGCGGCCCGCATGTCCGGCGCGCGGACGGTCTCGGTGTTCACCCGGATCCTCGGCCCGCTGCTGCTGCCCGGGATCCTGGCCGCGTCGATCCTCGTGCTGGTGCGCACGGTCGGCATGTTCGAGCTGACGTTCCTCACCGCCGGCCCTGACTCGACGACGCTCGTGGTGGCGCTCTACAACTCCGTGTTCGCCGCGGGCATCCGGGCCAACCAGTCGGTGGACGCGATGGCGACCATCTACACGGCTTCCATGCTCCTACTCCTCATCGTCGCGTTGCGGTTCGTGAACCCCACCCAGCTGGTCACCCGGATCCGGGAGGAGGCCTAGCTCGTTCGCTCATGTGATCGACTGTACCGCCGATCATCGAACAAATGATCGACACGATCGGGTGGAAGTCGGGCTTGCGGCTCCCCCGAGGGGAGGTGCGAGGCTGGCGGCATGCGGTATTCGATCGGCGAGCTGGCCGGGCGCACCGGGCTGACGACCAAGGCCGTCCGGTACTACTCCGACCGTGGTCTCCTGCCACCGTCGGGGCGCAACACCGCAGGTCAACGCCGTTACGACGACGCCGCGCTCGCCCGGCTCGACCTCATCCGCACCCTCCGGGACCTCGGCCTCGACCTCGCTTCGATCCGCCGGATCACCGACGGCGAGACCACGGTCGCTGAGGTCGCGGCGAAGCACGCCGAGGCCTTGGACGTGGAGATCCGCGTCCTGCGGATGCGCCGCGCGGTCCTGACGGCGGTGGCCCGGCGCGGCTCGACCCCCGAGGAGACAAGCGTGCTGCACAAACTGGCCCGACTGTCCGAAGTGGAGCGCCGACGCCTGGTCGAGGACTTCCTCGCCGACGCGCTGGGCGACCGTCCCGACCTGGCCGGCGTCGCCCGCACGCTGACCCCCGAGCTGTCCGGAAACCCGAGCCCCGACCAGATCGAGGCCTGGGTCGAGCTGGCCGAGCTGACGCAGGACCCGGGGTTCCGTGCGGTCCTGCGCCGGCTCGTCGAGCAGCACGAAGGCGGTCTGCGCCGCGACCTGGCCGCCGACGTGCGCGACGCCGTCACGCCCGCGCTCGAAGCCGGGCTGACCCCGGCTTCGGCGCAGGCGGCGGCGATCGTCGACGGCCTCGGGCGCACCCCCGCCCAGCTGCGGGACTGGCTCGGCGTCGTCAACGACCCACGCCGTGAGCGCTACCTGGAGCTGCTCGCGGTGGTCAACGGCTGGGCCGCGCCGGAAAGCCTGACCCCGGCGCTCGACTGGCTGGCCGCCGCGACAGCTCGCTGATCCGGGCCAGCGCTTCCGCCGCCGGCTGCGCGTCGAGCCGGCTTCCGTCGCGCAGCCGCAGGGAAAGCTGTCCCGCGGCGGCCTCCGCCGGCCCGAGCACCGCCTGGAACGGCACCAGCCGTCCCTCCCGGATCCGCGCGCCCAGGCTGCCTTCCGACACGACCTCCGCGCGCAGTTCTCCACAGTCGTCGAGAACCTCGTGCGCGTAAGGCAGTTCCGCGTCGGACAGCGGCAGCAACCGGAGCTGCACCGGCGCGAGCCACGCCGGGAACGCCCCGCCGTGGACCTCGACGAGCTGGGCCATCGCGCGTTCCACACTGCCGATGATGCTGCGGTGCACCATGACCGGCCGGTGTTTCGCCGCGTCCGCGCCGACGTATTCGAGGCCGAACTGCGCAGGCTGGGAGAAGTCGACCTGAACGGTGGACAGGGTCGACTCACGACCGGCGTTGTCGGCGATCTGGACGTCGATCTTCGGTCCGTAGAAGGCTGCTTCGCCCTCGACAGCGTCATATGAGAGCTCGCTGCGATCGAGCACCGACCGCAGGATGTCCGCGGCACGATCCCCATCACCCCCGACGTACTTCTCGCCGTCGCCGGGCAGGGAAAGCCGGTAGCGCGCCGGGCTGATGCCGAGCGCGTCGTAGGCCTGCCGGATCATCGAGAGGGCGGCGACCGCCTCGTCCTCCACCTGATCGAGGGTGCAGAAGATGTGCGCGTCGTTGAGCTGGATCGCCCGCACCCGGCTCAGCCCGCCGAGCACGCCCGACAGCTCGGCGCGGTACATCCCGCCGAGCTCGGCGATCCGCAGCGGCAGCTCGCGGTAGCTGCGGCCGCGCGAACGGTAGATCAGCGCGTGGTGCGGGCACAGGCTCGGCCGCAGCACGAGCTGCTCCCCACCGACGTCCATGGGCGGGTACATGTCGTCGCGGTAGTGCGCCCAGTGCCCGGAGATCTCGTACAGCTCGCGTTTGCCGAGCACCGGCGAATGGACGTGCCGGTAGCCCGCGCGCCGTTCGAGGTCGCGGACGTACTCCTCCAGGCTGTGCCGGACGAGCGCGCCGTCGGGCAGCCAGTAGGGCAGGCCCGCGCCGATGAGCGGGTCGGTGTCGAACAGGCCGAGCTCGCGGCCGAGCTTGCGGTGGTCGTGCATCGTGGACTCCTCGTGACGGGCGAGGCGGGTGACCACAAGACGAAGCCCGGGGCAACCGCCCCGGGCTTTCGTGACCATGGATCAGCGCGCCGGGACACTCTCCGGCGTCGTCGTGTTCGCAGCGCGCTTCATGGGATCGACGGTAGCAGCGCGCGCGACTCCTTATTCCGTGACGAGCTGGAAGGTGTCGAACCGCGGCTTGCCCGCCGGCCGGAGGACGAGGACGTTCACGCCCGCGGCCGTGTGGCGCGTCTCGACGTGCTCGAACGCCTTCGGCACGACACCGTCCGGGAAGAGCCGGCGGCCCTGGCCCAGCACCACCGGGAACTGCCACAGCCGGTACTCGTCGACGAGGTCGTGCGCGATCAGCGTCTGCAGCAGCTCGCCGCTCCCGTGGACCTGGACCTCGCGGCCCGGACGCGCCTTCAGGTCGCGCGCGAACTCGACGACGTCGCCCCCGACGAAGGACGTGTTCGCCCAGGTCGAGCTGGGCAGCGTGCGCGAAACGACGTGCTTCGGGAGGCCGTTGAGCCGGGACGCGAGCGGGTCGCCGGGGTCGGTGACCTTCGGCCAGTACGCCGCGAAGATGTCGTAGGTCCGCCGGCCGAGCAGGAACGCGTCGGCGCGGGAAATCCACTCCGTGGCGAGCTCCTGCATGCCCTCCTCGTAGAACGGCGTCACCCAGCCGCCCTGGTCGAAGCCGCCGGAAGTGTCCTCCTCGACACCGCCGGGGCCCTGGTAGACGCCGTCCAGGGTAAGGAAGGTGGTGGCGATCAGCTTGCTCATGGTGTCTCCTCGGTTGCGGGTCTTCACCCACCCGTCGCGCGAGGAAGCGCCGGATCGACATATTCAGGAAGCCAGGAAAAGCTCCAGCTGCTCGACGACGAAGGCGTGGTCATCGGCCTGCGGGAGGCCCGAGACACCGACGGTGCCAACGACGCCCACGTCGCGCACCAGCACCGGGAACACCCCGCCGTGGGCGGCGTAGACGTCCGGGTCGAGGCGGGAGTCCGCCTCGAACGAGCTGCCCTTCGCGCGGGACCGCGTGCCGATCATGAACGAGCTGTGGCCGTAGCGGTCGACGACCCGGCTCTTGCGCTCGATCCAGGCGTCGTTGTCGGCCGACGTCCCGGGCAGCGCCGCGTGGAAGAGCCGCTGGCCGTTGCGGCGGACGGAGATCGTCACCGGCAGCCCGCGCTCGCGCGCCGCGGCCAGGAGCTGCTGGCCGAGGGCGAGCGCGGTCTCGTTGTCGAACTTCGTGAACTGGAGGCGTTCTTCCTGGTCGGCGAGCTGGGCGAGGCGGTCGGTTTCGGTCATGCGGCTATTAAATCAACACTGTTGTTTAATTACCAGCGAACTCGGTGAGGGAGAGCACGTTCCCGTCCGGATCGGGGAACCAGGCGATCCGCCCGCCCGGCGTGGTCCAGATTTTGTCGGTGTCCTGTGGCAGCGTGTCGAACGTGAGGAACTCCACGCCCCGGCCGCGCAGCCCGGCCACCGCCGCCCGGATGTCGGCGACCGCCCAGCCGAGCACCGTGAACGGCTGGGGCGTGAACTCGGCCACGGCGGTCACCCGCAGCATGGTGCCGCCACTCCGGAACACGACCGCGAAGGGGGACTGCTCGATGAACTCGAGGCCGGCGACGTCCGTGTAGAAGGCGCGTGAGCGCTCGAGGTCGGTCGAAGGCGCGAAGGCGACCAGATCCGCTGAGCCGAGCATGGGCACCACCTCTCTCGGCGGAAAAGGTACCCCTTGTCAGGCCCGCTGACAGGGGGACGAGGAGGTGGCATGGGCCGGATCCGGCGACGCACGGTGCTCGGCGGCGCGGCCGCGGTCACCGTGGCCGGCGCGCTGCCCGCGGCCTGTGCCGTCCCGGCGCGGACGGGCACGATCGACGACGTCCGTCACGTCGTGGTGCTGATGCAGGAGAACCGGTCGTTCGACCACTACTACGGCACCATGGCCGGCGTACGCGGCTTCGGCGACCGCGCGGCGCTGCGCGACGTCTTCCGCCAGCGCGGCCGTGACGGACCCGTGCTGCCGTTCCGGATCGACACGTCCGTCGTGGACGGTCAGGACCTCGGCGAGCTGCCGCACGACTGGAACAGCACGCACCGCGCGTGGAACAACGGCGCGTACGACGGCTGGGTCACGGCCAAGAGCCCCATGACGATGGGGCACTTCGCGCGCGACGACGTCCCGTTCCAGCACGCCCTGGCGAGCGCGTTCACCCTGTGCGACCACTACTTCTGCTCGATCCAGGGCCCGACGCAGCCGAACCGGCTGTTCCACTGGACCGGCACGATCGACCCCGAGGGCCGGGCCGGCGGGCCGGTCACGCACAACTTCCCGGACTACGAGCCGTCGTTCCGCTGGACGACGTACCCGGAACGCCTGGAAGCGGCCGGGATCAGCTGGCGGATCTACGCCAACGACGAGGAGCGCGGCGTCCCCGAGCACTTCGTCGGCGACTACGGCGACAACCCGTTGTGGCTGTTCCAGAACTACCACGACGCGCTGTATTCGATGGATCCGGTGAAGCGGCGGCTGGCCGAGCGCGCGAACCTGCGCAAGAAACTCAAGCCCGACTCCGGGCAGGGCGAGGACCTCGACCACGTGCTGGCCGAGTTCCTCGCGGACTGCGCGGCCGGGACGCTGCCCGCGGTGTCGTGGGTCGTGGCGCCGTACGGCTACTGCGAGCACCCCGCGGCCCGGCCGGTCGACGGCGCCGCCTACATCCAGCGGATGCTGAAAGCGTTGTGGGACAAGCCGGAACTGTGGGAATCAACCGTCGTCTTCCTCAACTACGACGAAAACGACGGCTTCTTCGACCACGTCCTCCCGCCGACGCCGCCGCCCGGCACCCCCGGGGAGTTCCTGCCCGCGCACCAGCCGTGGCAGGGCAAGCCGTCCGGGGCGCCGACGCCGATCGGGCTGGGGCCGCGGGTGCCGATGACCGTCGTCTCGCCGTGGAGCCGGGGTGGCTGGGTGAACTCCCAGGTCTTCGACCACACGTCGGTGCTGCGGTTCCTCGAGACGTGGACCGGGGTGCGCGAGCCGAACATCTCGGCCTGGCGCCGGGCCCTCTGCGGCGACCTGACCAGCTGTTTCGACTTCCGCACCCACGACACGTCGATCCCGCTGCTGCCCGACGCGGACGTGCTGCGCGCCGAAGCCGACCGCACGCAGAGACGCCTGCCGAAGCCCGGGCTGCGGCCGGGCGCGCTGGTCCAGGAGCCCGGCACGGCGAAGGCGCGCCCGCTGCCGTACCAGCCGGTCGCCTGGGTTTCGGCCGAGCCGTCCGCGGTGAAGCTGCACCTGGCCAACCACGGCACGCAGGCGCTGCAGTTCGCCGCGTACGCCTACCACGCGGGCGGGACGTCACAACGCTTCGACGTCGGTCCGAGCGGCTCGGTGACGGGCGAAATCGCGCACAGCGGCACGTACGACGTCGCGATCCACGGTCCGAACGGCTTCCTTGTGGAGGCGTCCGGCGGCGTGGGCCTCGACGCCGCCGTCACGTTCCTGCCCACGCCCGCGCTGCGGGTCACGGTGACCAACAGCGGCGCGGCGCCGGTCACGCTGAACGACGTCACCCTTCCGCCGGGCGGTTCGCACGACTTCCCGGTGCCGGCGAAGAACGGCTGGTACGACGTCACTTTCGAGACGCCGGGGTGGCGCCGCCGCTTCACCGGCCACCTCGAGGACGGCGGCCCGTCGCGCACCGGGCCTTAGCGGAGGGAGTCCAGCGCGAAGGCGGCGAGCATCGCCACACCGGTCGGCATCGCGTCCTCGTCGAAGAGGACGCGGTTGGAGTGGTTCGCGGCCGCCTCGGCCGGGTCGACGCCGGGCGGGCAGCCGCCGAGGAACGCGTACGCGCCCGGAACGCGTTGCAGGACATAGGAAAAGTCCTCGGCGCCCATCAGCGGGTCGGCCATCAGCTCGACGTTCTCCGCCCCGAGGACGCTCGCGGCGAGCCGCAGCACCTCGCCCGCGACGCGGTCGTCGTTGACGGTCACCGGGTAACCCGGCTCGACGTCGGCGACCACGCGGCAGCCGTACGCCGTGCCGACCGCGTCGCACACCTTGTACAGCTCGTCACGCACGAGCGCGCGCGTCGCCTCGGACAGCGTGCGGATCGTGCCCTGCAGCTCGGCGGTCTCCGGGATGATGTTCGTCGTCGTGCCGGCCTCGATGCGCGTCACCGAAAGCACGGCGGGGTCGAACACGCTGACCCGCCGCGTGATCATCGTGTGCAGCGCCCCGACCATCGCCGCGGCCGCCGGCACCGGGTCGATCGTGTGCTGCGGCGCCGAGCCGTGGCCGCCCTTGCCGGTGACGCGCACGGTGAACGAGTCCGCCGACGCCATCAGCGGGCCGGGCTTCAGCTGCAGCAGCCCGCTGCGGGCGTTGGCCAGGATGTGCACGCCGAACGCGCGCTCGACCCGCGTCCCGGCGGCGTCGAGCACGCCCTCGTGGATCATGAAGCGGGCGCCGTGGTGGCCCTCCTCGCCCGGCTGGAACATGAAGACGACCGAGCCGGCCAGCCGGTCCTTGCGCTCCGAGAGCAGCCGGGCCGCGGACGCGAGCATCGCCACGTGGGTGTCGTGCCCGCACGCGTGCATCGACGTCTCGTCCTCGGACGCGAAGTCCAGCCCGGTCTCCTCGGTCAGTGGCAGCGCGTCCATGTCGCCGCGCAGCAGCACCGCGGGGCCGGGCCGGGCGCCGCGCAGGACGGCCGTCAGCGACGTCGTGGCCTTGCCTTCGGTGATCTCCAGCGGCAGGCCGTCGAGCGCCTCTCGGATGGCGGCCTGGGTGATCGGCAGGTGGAGGCCCTGTTCCGGGTGCCGGTGCACGGCGCGCCGGAGGGCGACGGTGCGGTCCTGCAGCGCCCTCGCGTCGTCGAGGAGGCCGTCGAACGGCGTGCCGGGCAGCGTGGGCAGGTCAGTGGGGCCGGTCATGCTCCCGATAGTGCCCCATGGGGCGCTTCGGGCGCACCGTGCGTGCGCTCGGTCGGGCAGCGGAATACGGTGTGCGCATGGCGGTGGATGAGCCGGTCACGGGCTTCGCGGTAGCCGTGGTCCGGGAAGACGGTCGGTGGCGGTGCAGTGCGCTCGACCCGGGGGCGCTGACCGAGCTGGACGCGGCGATCACTGAACTGGGCAAACTACGTTCCACCGGTGCGGCCTTCGGGCTTCTGGCGGTCGATGACGAGTTCTTCGTGATCGTCCGGCCGAGCCCACGGGGGCCGTCGTTGCTGCTGTCGGACGCGGCGGCGGCACTGGACTACGACATCGCGGCGGACGTCCTCGACGTCCTGCGCGTCGACCCGCCGGACGAAGAGGACGACTCCGTCTGGCCCGAGGGCGACCTGGAGATCCTGACGGACCTCGGGCTGCCCGGACCGGAGCTGGAGGTCATCGTCGGCGAGGTCGACCTCTACCCGGACGAGCAGCTGCAGATGATCGCGCAGCGCGTCGGGTTCGGCAGCGAGTTCGCCAAGCTCCTGGACGAGCTCTGAGACGCCCGTCCGACACCGAGGCCGTGGAGGCTGCGCTGGAAGCGGCGCGGGCCCCCGGCGCGGACGTGCCGATCGGGGCGGTGGTCTTCGACCCCGACGGCAAGCCCCTCGCGGCGGCCCGCAACGCGCGGGTCGAGCTGGGCGACCCGACGGCGCACGCGGAGGTCCTCGCTCTGCGCGCGGCGGCGCGCGTGGTCGGCGACGGCTGGCGTCTGGAGGGCTGCACGCTGGCGGTGACGCTGGAGCCGTGCACGATGTGCGCGGGCGCGCTGGTGCTGGCCCGGATCTCGCGGCTGGTGTTCGGGGCGTGGGAGCCCAAGACGGGAGCGGTCGGCTCGCTGTGGGACGTCGTCCGCGACCGCCGGCTGAACCACCGTCCGGAGGTCCACGGAGGCGTCCTTTCGGCGGAGTGCGCGGCCATCCTGGAGACGTATTTCGCCACGCGGCGCTGACCGTCGCGGTCCGCTGGGTACCCGGTGGACATGACTATGAAGGACAAGGTCCAGCAGGCGGTCGGCGGCGCACGCTCCAAGCTCGGAGCGGCGACGGGCAACCGGCGCCTGGAGGCTTCGGGCCGCATGCAGCGCCGCCGCGCCCAGGTGGCCGAGGTGGCCCACGACCTGCGCGACCGCTTCCGGGAGGCCCAGGTCAGGCGCCGTTCCCCTCGCCCCGGCGACCCCTCGTGAGGCTCAAGTAGGTGCTCCGGTATTGTTCTCGGCGGTGGCGTGTCCGAGCGGCCGAAGGAGCACGACTCGAAATCGTGTGACGGCTAATCCCCGTCCGTGGGTTCAAATCCCACCGCCACCGCTCTGCCGGACCCCCGGTCAGCCCAGCTGACCGGGGGTCCGGCGTTTCTCGAGGGTCTCCGGCTACTTGTGGTCGTCGGTGCGCCAGCCGTTCTTCGACTGGCACGTCGTGGGTGTGTTGCCCATGCTCGGGGCATCGGTCGCCGGATAGTGCGTGGCACAGAGTGCCGCGAAAGTCTCAGGCTCCTCGATCTTCACCTTCGATCACCTCCTCTCCGCTCCATCAGCAGACTTGCCAGGGCTCGCGAGATCGGCAGACCGGTCTCTTCTTCGATCCACAGCCACTGACCTACCGGATTGACCTCGAGGAAGACGTATTCGCCGTCCTGGTCGACGGCGAAGTCCATTGCGGCGTATTCCAGTCCCAGCTCCTCGAGCAGTTCCCGAGAAGCTTTCGCCAGTCCGTCGGGAAGCTCGTCGACCTCGTACTTCAGCGTGGTGAACACCTCGGGATTTCGCCAGTCCTCGATCTCCTCGAAGCCGGGTGCCGAGATGCGGCAGGTGTAGAACTTTCCGCCGACGTAGGTGGCGCGCACCTCGAAGGATTTCCGGATCCAGCGTTGGAACATCACCGGTTGATTTCTGACCAAGTCGATCTTTGCGAGCCGTTCTCTGGTCACGCGAGTGGTCAAAGCCGTATACGTGGAGTCTTCGTACTCGAAGTGGTATCCGCTGATCGGCTTGTAGACGCTCGGGGCAAGGGCGCAGAACTCGCGGGCGAGAACGGGGTCGTTCGTGACCAGGGTCTCGGCGACCTTGAGGCCGCAGCGCTCCGCGGTGGCGAGCTGGTGCATCTTCAGCCTGGAACGCCGGATCGACTGCGGCGGGCTGATCCAGTACCGGTCCCGGAGCGTCTCCCAGATGCCGTCGAGAACGTCTCGGATCTCTTCCTCGGCAACCGACCGCTGCACGGTGTCCTTGATCCGGAAGTCGTACGTGTGCGGGCGGCGGAACCAAACTGAGCGCACGGAGCGCAGGTCCTCGGATCCGATCGTGACGAGCGGACCGGAGCCGTGCCCGGTCCGGAAGCCGAGGGTGAGGTCGCCGCGGGTGAGAAGGTCGACGTCGAGCCGCAGGACCCGCCCGCCTCGCGCCAGAATTTCGGTGAGTACCGACTCCGTGTTCAAGCCGTCCCTGGAATGGGTGAGAAGGAGGATCTCCGGGGTGCCTTTCACGCAGCCCGGAGTCGGCGGTCCAGGTGGTGTTGTTACGCACGCTGTTCGGCGTTGGTGCGTCCGGGTGAACCTGCGTGGTGCGACGCAACAGGAACAGTCGCAAGAGCGAACCGGAGGGAGTCGTGCATCTCGAATCGGTTCCAGGAGAGAAAACATGGGTTTCTTCACGCGAAAGCAAAACGGCTCTCTGCTGCCGGCGGACATGGTCGACCGGGTCGTGGGTTACTTGCGGACCGAGGTACGTGCGCCGAACGCGCCCGCTTCGTTCGACACGCCGGGACTGATCTACAGCCTGCATTCGACGGCGCAGGCCGACCCGGCGCTGTTCATCAGAGAGCTCGCCGCGACGGTTCTGCCGGCAGGTGGGGAGGCGTCGCGTGGGGGCGCCCGGGTCGTTTGGGACCTCCTCACGTCCGACCACCTCGGTGATCCGAACTGCGAAGCGATGCTCGACGCCGGGCTGGCCTGGCTCCGTGCGACCGGAACCTCGTCCATCAACCTGTTCGGCTACGAGATCGGTCGCTGGCAGGCGACCCACGGTACTTGGTAGCGGCTTGACTTGAAGGGGACTTGAAGTGTGACCGTGGTCGGCACCAGCTGATCGAGGAGCGCACCATGAAGGTTCTTGTCACCGGGGCCACCGGAAACACCGGCCGGCACGTCGTCAGCGGTCTGCTCGACGCCGGCGTCGACGTTCGGGTTCTTGTTCGTGACCCCGCCAAAGCGCCCGACGGCGTCGAAGTCGTTCACGGCGATATCGCCGATCCCGCCGAGGCTGTTGAAGGCGTCGACGCCGTCTACCTCCTCTGGCCGTCCTACAGTGCCGAAGGCATCGAAGCCGCCGTGAAACCCATGCGGGGCAAGAAGATCGTCTATCTTTCCGCGATGAACGCGGAACATGGCGGGGTCTGGGGAGAGGTCGAGAAGGCCATCGAACACGTCACCGGCGACTGGACCTTCCTCCGCGTCACCGGCCTCGCCACCAACACGCTCGGCTGGGTCGAGCAGGCGAAAACCGGCAAGGTGCGAGCACCCTACGGCCAGGCCAAACGATCCCTCGTCCACGAAAAAGACGTCGCCGAAATGGCGGTCAAAGCGTTCACCGAAGACCACGCCAAGCAGATCTACCTCGTCACCGGGCTGGAAGCCATCAGCCAGGAAGACCAGGTGAAGGCCATCGGGAAAGCACTGGGAATCCCCGTGGAATGGGAAGAACAACCGCTCGAAGAAGCAACAACACAACTCGGCGAGGAATTCGCGAAAAGCGCCCTGCCCTACTGGGCCTCGCTCGTCGACGATCCGGAGCCCGTCTCGCTGGACGTCACCACCGTCACCGGGCATCCGGCGAGGAGCTTCGACGAATGGGCGCGCGAACGCTTCAGCTGAGCTGGACCGCCGGCGCCGTCAACGGCTCCAGTTCCGCGGCCAGCGAAGACAACGACGCCACCTTCGCCGAAACCACCCGCAGCACCGAAGTGCACGCCGCGCTCACCGCGCTCACCACTTCGGCGGACCGGTCGTCCGAAAGCACCGCCGCGATCGACGGCGAAACACCGGACGCGATGGTGGCCACCTCTTCGGACGCCGAAACAGCCAGCGCGTCCAGCTCCGCAGCGATCCGGACCCCCAGCGCGGCGGTCGACGCGGCCGCCCGGGCCGCTGACGTGTACTGACCGTCCACTGTGTCCGCCCAGGTGCCGAACGTCTCCGCGCTGCCGCCCGTTTCGGCGCGCTCGACGCCGCCGCGGAACTCCGCCTGGGCCGACGTCATCAGCAGGGCGCCCGCGTCGACCGTCGACGCGGACGTGCTGACCGACGCCGGGGCGCAGTCGAGGTGCCGGAGCGCCGCGACCGGGTCCGGGGCGCCGATGCGGCCGGCCGCCGCGCGCAGCGACGCCAGCGAAGCAGCCGCTGACGTCAGCGCCGGGTGTTCGAACAGCTCGAGCGTCACGGCGCCACCGCTAACCGCCCCCGGAAGCCGGTGCTCCGGGTGCTCTCGGCCGCCATGCGCAGCCGGCCGGCCAGGTCGGACGTCGCATCACCGAGGATGCGCGCGTCCGCTTCGCGTGCTGCGAGGGCGGACGCCCAGCGCGCCGCCAGCTCGCGGGCCTGCGGTGAGATGCCGAACGGCGTCGATTCGACGCGGGCTTCGGCGAACCGGCCCGCCGCCTTGTCGTCGGCTGCCGCTGCCTGATCCAGCAGGTCAGCCGCCGTGCGCAGCTGGTCAGGCCGCTTTGGGGGGTTCCGGGTGGCGAAGCCCCCGGCCCCGGGGCGGAGCCCCGGGATGTCACTGTCGATCCGCGAGCCTCTGCCTTCCGGCATGGGGACCTCCGTCGTCAAGGGCGCTCACCCGATCGTGAAGATCTTGCCTCATGGTCCCGCCCGGCCCGCATCGCGGTGACCTGCGGTGTTGATCGCGTTCCACCAAGTGGACGGCTTGACCGCAGGACGGGAAGAAGGTGACCATGAGCGCATGCCCGCCACCTCGGAACGCCTGATCGTCCGGTGGCTCGGCCGCGCCTCCAAGCGGTCGGTCGGGGAAGGCACCGTGGAGCTGCTCCTGCGCCGCGGCCGCCTGGGCTCGCCCCCTGCCTGACGCCGGCCCAGCGTCCGCTTTTCCCGAAAACCCTTGGAGCACAACCATGTCCGTAGATCTGCCTGCCCGGATCCAGCTGCGGGAGGCCGCCACGCCCGACGCCGGGATCGTCGAAGGCCCGCGCGTCCTGCACCGCGTCGAAAGCGAACCGTACGAGCTCTTCCGGATCCGGCCGCTCGGCCGGGTGATCGGCGCCGAGGTCGAAGGCGTCGACCTGGCCGAGCCGTTGACCCCTGAGCTGCGCGAAGAGCTGAACCGCGCCCTGCTCGAGTGGAAGGTCGTCTTCTTCCGCGACCAGCGGATCACGTCGGCGCAGCAGCGCGCCTTCGCCGCGAACTGGGGTGAGCTGGAGACCAACCCGTTCATCCCGAAGGGTGACGACGACGCCATCACACGCTTCGAGCGCACCGCCGCCATGCCCGGTTACGAGAACATCTGGCACGTCGACGTCACCTGGCGCCCCAACCCCGCCCTCGGCTCGGTGCTGCGGCTCATCGAGGTGCCGCCGGTCGGCGGCGACACGATGTGGGCCGACATGGCCGCCGCCTACGACAACCTGCCCGAAGACGTCCGCGCCCGCATCGACGGGCTCACCGCGGTGCACGACTACCTCCCCGGCTTCGACCGGTTCTCCGATCCTGCGCTCCTCGCGCAGTGGCAGGACCGCTTCCCGCCGGTGGAGCACCCGGTGGTCCGGACGCACCCGGAGACCGGCCGGCGCACCCTGTTCGTCAACCAGGCGTTCACGACGCACATCGTCGGACTCGACCGCGCCGAGAGCGACCGGCTGCTGCGGTACCTGTTCCTGCAGGCACACACGCCCGAGTTCCAGGTCCGGTTCAGCTGGCGGCCGAACTCGGTGGCGTTCTGGGACAACCGCGCGACGCAGCACTACGCGGTCAACGACTACCACCCGCACGTCCGGATCGCGGAGCGCGTCGCCATCGCGGGCGACCGGCCGTACTGAGCCTTAGCCTGGGGGCATGACCGATGAACCCCAGGCAGTGGTGACCGGTTTCCTCAAGGCCCTCGAAGACCTCGACATCGACCGCGCGCTGACGTTCGCGGCGAGTGACATCGTGTACCAGAACGTGCCGTTGCCGCCCGCTCGCGGCGTCGCCGCGGTCGAGAAACAGCTACGTCTCATGGCCCGGTTCGGCTCCGGGTTCGAAGCGCGCACCCACCACATCGCGGCGGACGGCAATATCGTCCTCACCGAACGCACCGACGTCCTGCGCCGCGGCGCGTGGGAAGCGGAGTTCTGGGTGTGCGGCACTTTTGAGGTCGAAGGCGGCCGGATCGTGCTCTGGCGCGACTACTTCGACTGGACGACGGTCCTGGCGGCGAGCGCGAAGGGCGCCGGGCGGGTGGCACTGGCCGGCGCGCGCACGCTCCTCGGCCGCTACAAGGGAAGGGCGGCGGTCCGCTAGGCCCGGTGCTCGCCGCGGTCGTGGTCCCGAAGGTCCACGACCGCGGCTATCCCCAGCACCAGCACGAACACGCAGCTGAGAACAATCAGCCCCCACATGATGGTTCTCCCTCCCCCACGTGATTGTGCCGGTTGAGCTGTCGGGGAGTGGTCTGTGCCACTTTTCCGGCGGCTCACGCAGACCGTACCGCCGCTTCACGCGGGTTGTTCCGGTCCTTAGGGAGCATTTAAGGCAGATGCGCCGGATGGGTGACACGCGCAGCGCGAGTCGTCACAGTTCGCGCGCGATCCGTTACGCACCAACACCCAACCCGGCCACCGAAGCGATTCCGTCCCGGACAGTGACCGATGTGGAGCGCAGCGCGGAGAGGTCCGCGACGTGCCGCAACACCTTGGCCGCTTCGTCCCCGGCGAGCGGTTCGCACTCGTTGTCGGCGCCGCGCCGCACCGGGATGAGCTCGAGCCGTGGTTCGTCGCCGAACATGCAGCCGGCCAGCAGCCCGTCGAGGTGCCGCCCGCGCATCGCCGGCCAGTCGAAGACGAGGTTGCCGAGGCTGTAGAGGATCGGGCGGCCGCGGTACACCTCGACGGCCTGGATCGTGTGCGGCCCGTGCCCGGCCACCAGGTCGGCGCCGGCGTCGATCGCGGCGCGCCCGTAGGTGACCTGGTACTCGGCCAGGTCGGGCCCCGGCAGGCCCCAGTGCATCGAGACGACGACGTGGTTGTTGCCGGCCTTGGCCTGCTTGACGTCCGCGACGAGCCGGTCGAGGTGCTCGGGCAGCGGCGTGGTGCGGACGAGTGGCGGCCGGCCCGGGACCTCCGCCACGCGGGGGTCGGGCTGGTAAGCGGTGGTCGCAAACGCTTGCGCGACGCCCGGGAAGTCCGGTTGCGCGACCTGGCCGGGCGAGCGGAGTGAGGTGTACGCGAGGAATGCGACCTTCTCCCCGGATTGCTCCACCACGGCGGGTGCGTGCGCGATGTCGGCTTTCGCGCCCGCTCCGCAGTGCGCGATCCCCGCGCGGTCGAGGACCGCGAGGCTCGGCAGGTGGGTGAAGTTGTTGGCGCAGGAGACGACGTTGATGCGGGCGGACGTCAGCGCTTCGGCGAGCGCGGCGTCGGCCGGGCCTTCGAGGTTCACGAACCGGAAGTCAGCGCCTTCGAGCAGGGGTTCCAGGCGGGCGAACGCTTCCGCGGGCTTCACGCGGCCCTGGACGTTGACGTCTCCGCCGAGTACCAGCGTGATCACGAAGCTTCTGCCGATCGAGTGACGACGAAAGTAGTTGTTACGAATCGTTGCATCTTTGTCTTCCTCCTCCTCATCTGTTCGGGGGACTATGCCACGACTGTTCAAGCACAAAGGGGACTCAGGGTGACCAAGACCCACAGATCCAAGACCGCGCTGACGGTGGCCGTCGCGTCGGGCCTGGTGCTCGGCGGAGTGGCCGCGCCGGCCGCCTTCGCGGCACCCAGCGCCGACGCGGTCATCGCCGAGGTCTACGGCGGTGGCGGCAACTCCGGCGCCACGTTGACCAACGACTTCGTCGAGCTCGCGAACCACGGTACCGCCGCCACGAGCGTCGACGGCTTCAGCGTCCAGTACCTGCCGGGCGCGCCGAGCGCGTCCAGCACCTGGCAGGTGACGCAGCTGGCCGGCAGCGTCGCGCCGGGCGGGCGTTACCTCGTCGCCGAGGGCAAGGGTTCCGGGGGCACCGTCGCGCTGCCTGCACCGGACGCGACCGGCACGATCGCGATGTCGGCGACCGCGGGCACGATCGCCCTCGTCTCCGGCACCACGGCGCTGACCTGCAAGACCGCCGCGGACTGCGCCGCCGACCCGCGGATCAAGGACCTGGTCGGCTTCGGCACGGCGACCGTGCGCGAGGGCAGCCCGACCGCCGCGCCGTCCAACTCGACCTCCGTCGCGCGCGGGACCGCGCTCGCCGACACCGACGACAACGCCGCCGACTTCACCACGGGCGACCCGTCCCCGACGAACACCAAGGGCGAGACGACCGGCGGCGGGAACCCGGGCGAGCCGGGCACGCCGGCGAAGATCCACGAAATCCAGGGCACCACGCGCCTTTCGCCCTTCAAGGACAAGAAGGTCAGCGACGTCACCGGCGTCGTCACCGCGACCCGGACGTTCGGCTCGGTGCGCGGCTTCTGGCTCACCGACCCGAACCCGGACAACGACCCGCGCACCAGCGAGGGCCTCTTCGTGTTCACCGGCTCGACCAGCCCGGCCGTGGCGGTCGGCGACGCGGTGACCGCGACCGGCACCGTCCGCGAGTTCTACCCGGACGCGCCGGCGATGTCGAACTACCAGTCGCTCACCGAGCTGAGCAGTGCACAGTGGACGGTCGGCTCGCACGGAAACGCCCTGCCCGCGCCGACGGTGTTGAACCCCGACACGGTGCCGGTCTCCTACGCGCCCGCGCCCGGTGGGAACATCGAGGCGCTCCCGTTGGAGCCGGCGAAGTACGCGCTGGACTTCTGGGAGGCGCACGAGAGCGAGATCGTTTCGATCAGCGACGCTCGCGTCGTCGGCCCGTCGAACTCGTTCAACGAGCTGTACGTGACGTCCAAGCCGGACCAGCACAAGTCGGTCCGCGGCGGCAGTGTCTACCTGGGGTACGACCAGCTGAATAGCGGCGTGATGAAGGTGTCGTCGCTGATCCCGTTCGAGCAGCGGCCGTTCCCGAAGCTCAACGTCGGCGACCTGCTGACCGGCACCACGTCCGGCCCGGTCGAGTACAGCAACTTCGGTGGATACACGCTGTTCGCCAGTGTGCTCGGGACCGAAAAGGACAACGGGCTGCAGGCCGAGACGACGCGCAAGCAGCGTTCCGGCGAGCTCGCCGTCGCGACGTACAACGTCGAGAACCTGGCGCCGAGCGACCCGCAGGCGAAGTACGACCGGCTCGGCGAGGCGATCGTGACGCACCTGGCGACGCCGGACATCGTGAACCTGGAGGAGATCCAGGACAACACGGGCGCGACCGACGACGGCACCGTGGCGGCGGACCAGACGCTGCAGAAGTTCGCCGACGCGATCGTCGCCAAGGGCGGGCCGCGCTACCAGTGGCGCTCGATCGACCCGGTGAACGACCAGGACGGCGGCCAGCCGGGCGGCAACATCCGTGTGGCGTTCCTGTTCAACCCGGCGCGAGTGTCCTTTGTGGATCGTCCGGGTGGCTCGTCGACCTCGCCGGTGGGTGTCGTCCGTGATCACGGCAAGGCGCACCTGACGGCGTCGCCCGGTCGTGTCGACCCGGCCAACGAGGCCTGGGAAGCCAGCCGCAAGCCGCTGGCCGGCGAGTTCGTCTTCAAGGGCCGCACGGTGTTCGTCATCGCCAACCACTTCAACTCCAAGGGTGGCGACCAGCCGACGCACGGCCGCAACCAGCCGCCGGTGCGCAGTTCGGAGGTGCAGCGGGCGAAGCAGGCCACGGTGCTGCGCGGGTTCGTCGACTCGTTGCTGTCGGCCGACCGCAACGCGAACATCGTCGTGGCGGGTGACCTGAACGACTACCCGTTCTCGCCCGCGGTCCAGACGCTCACCGCCGGTGGCGTGCTGAAGGACCTGATCGCGTCGGTGCCGGAAGCCGAGCGGTACAGCTACGTTTTCGAGGGCCAGTCGCAGGTCCTGGACCACATCCTGGCGTCGAAGGCGCCGCGCGGAGTGGACTACGACGTCGTCCACATCAACGCGGAGTTCGCCGACCAGGCCAGTGACCACGACCCGCAGGTGATCCGGTTCCGGCCGAGCACCGGCAACACGATCCTGGACGCGCTCAACGATCTGCTCGACTACCTGGAGCAGATCCTCGGGCACTAGTCCGCGGATTTCGAGGCCGCCACCGGGTTCGCCCGGTGGCGGCCTTTTGCGTGTTAGCTCCTTTGGGTGACGAGGAAACCACGAGGCGTTGACGGCCGTCTTACGGTGGACAGGACCACAGGGGAGGGTGGCGTGGACGGGTATGCGGTGAAGGTCGAGGAGCTGGGCAAGCTCATCAACGACCTAGACACGGCGGCGGGTCGAATGGCCGACGCGAACAAGAAGCTCGGCGGCGGTGGGGCGTTCGGGTCGCTGGGGACGGCGGACCTGGGCAAGGCGGGTGTCGAGTTCGAGGAGGCCTGGCGGTTCGGCATCGGGCGCCTGGGTGAAGCGGCGGGGGACATCACTGAGCGGCTGAAGGCGGCCAAGGAGAAGTACGAGCGGATCGAGGCGGAGTTCGGCGGTCAGCTGACGAAGTTCGGGTCCGCGGTGCTGGGTGACGAGCCTGGGAACCAACCCCGGGTCGGGCAGCCGTCCGGCGACGCCCCGGTGGGTGACGGCGGCATGGTGGGCGGCGGCGCGACGGGCGGCATCACCGGCATCCTGGACGGACTCGACGGATGAGCACGCAAGCCTTCCCGGCCCTGGGCTTCGACCCGGCGCCGGGCGACCTCGACGGCGTCACCGACCTGGCGGCCAAGTACCGCGCGGTGAGCAAGGACCTGACCGAGGCCGACGACGCGGTCCGGCAGATCGTCCGGAAGCAGGGCATCTGGCAGGGCGAGGCGAGCGAGGCGTTCGCCCGGCGCGTCGGCCCGCTCCCGCAGTACCTCGAGGGCGCGGCCCGGTCGATGGGCGAGGCCGCGGACGCGCTCGAAAGGTGGTCCCAGGACCTCGGCAACCTGCAGAAACGCGCGGCAGACCTGGAGGCCCGAGCAGAGGCGGCGGCCAAGGCAGCGGAGGCGGCGCGGGCGAACCCGGACCTGGCGCTGGCGAACCGGACGTTCCCGGATCAGCAGTCACTGCAGATCGCCCAGAAGCTCCTGGACAACGCAGGCCGGCAACTCCAGTCGGCGATCGACGGGTGCCAAAACATCCAGGACGCAGCGAAACAACTGCAGCAGGAGCACGCGGACGCGGCCGGTCGGGTGGCGGAGGCGTTGCGGAAGGCGAAGGAGCTGGCGCCGGACGAGCCGGGGTTGCTCGACAAACTGGGCGACGCCATGGGTGGTGTCCTGGGTGACCTGGCGGACACCCTCGTTGATGGGGCGGACCAGGCGTGGGACTTCGTCCAGGACCACGCGGAGCTGATTTCGAAGCTCTCGGACGTGATGGGCGATATCGGCAACGGCCTCGGACTGCTGAGTGACTGGCTCCCCGATCCGGTCGGCGAGGCCGTCGGCGCGGTCGCCACCGGCGTGGGCTTGGGCGCGCTGGGCGGGCATGCCCTCGCCAAGGCGGCGGGGGCGGACGTCGCGCCCGAGACGCTGACCTTCGACGCGGTCGGAGCGGTCACGTCGCTGGCGGGCATGGTGCCCGGCGTGCCGACGTGGGCGCTCAAACTCGGGACCTACGGTCCGGTGGCGGAGCAGCTCGCCGGCGAGACCATCGCGGGAGCCACCGGCAAGAGCTTCGAAGGTCCGTGGGGAGATTTCAGGAGCTACTGGGTTCCGAAGGACGTCGGCCAATGGGCGGTCGCAGGCTCGGCGCTCATCGCCGGGCCCGCTCCGTGGGCGGCGGTGGCGCTGGACAACGCGACCGAGGCGGGTATGCAGGCCGACAACGCGCCGGAGCGGCGTCGTAAGCGCGCGGAAGACGAGGTGTGGAACTGATGCCTCTGGAAATCGACCTCCCACCCGGGTTCGCGGGCATGCCGGTGGGCGCCGACGACAAGATGAACCGCGGCCACGCCTGGACCATCGCCGAGAGCCTGGCGACCGGCGCCGGAACGTCCGTCGAGGAGTTCGGCAGCTACCTGATGGCCCTGGTCCCGACCATGCAGGCGAACGGTATCCGGGTGTTCGGCAAGTTCGCGGTCGGCCGGCGCAAGGGCGACGTCGCGACCCTCACGCTGGGCGTGGTGCAGTGGCCCGAGACCGCACCTGGCAACCGGGACGCCGTCGTGGCGGCCATGGCCGACCAGTACCGGAGCCGGCACAAGTACGCCGTGGTCCAGCCGGTGCGCCTGCCCATCGGGCCGGCGATCGTGGCGATCAGCGGGGGTGAGTTCCGCCTGCCCGAGCGGGACGTCCGGACCCAGATCAAGGCCGAGTACCAGATCCCGCTCCCGGACGGCCGGTCCGTGGTGATCCTCTCCGTGGTCGCCGAGTCCGAGGACGCCTGGCCGGCCGTCGCCGAAGCGACGGCGAAGGTGGCTTGGAGCCTGCGAAGCGGGACGGTGGGCGGATGACCGCACGGCCAGGGCCGTGGTCGCCGTGACCATCGCCAGCTCGCAGTTCCACGGGAGCTTCACCGAGATGATGGTGATCGTCGGTGTGCTCTTGGCGGGGATCGCGCCCGTCGCGCAGTTGCTCGACGGCCGTCCGTTCGCCGTCCTTCCGTACGCCGAAAGTGCGATAAATGTGCCTGATCTGCTGAGCATGGCCCAGGCGCGTGGTTACGCATTAACACCGAACCCGGCGGCTCTGCGCTACGAATTCGCGCTCGGGGCGCCCCAGACGGCGTTCACCGGCATGGTCGTCGCCCACAGCCGGGGATACACCGTTCAGAAAGGCGACCGGGCCTACCAATTCATGCGGCATCAGGGGACGTCATGAACAACCCGCAGCGCGACGGGCACACCCAGACCAAGGCCGCGTGCCTGCGCAGCGAGCAGGCAGCCGGATGACGGTCTTCATGGCTGCCGCGGCAGCGGACTCCCCGGCTTCGCCGGCCGCCTACGTGCTCGGCATCCTCGTCTTCGGCACGATCGTGGTCGTCAGTGTCACGGTGAACGTCACACGGTTCAGGAAGTCCAGGAAGCCGCGAGAACACCAGATGGCGCTCCTTGCCGCCCGGCTCGACGGGCGTCGCCAGCTCTACGTCCGGTTCGACGAAACCGGCTTGGCGCAGGAGGACCTTCGTCGTGTGGGGTACAGCCGAGGCTACGGCCTGATCGAGCACAAGGTGGGCAAATACTACGAGTTCGTGTACGCGCCGCACCAGGCGGGGAGGCCGGGGCCGTGGGCGATTTGAATGTGTTTCACGAGTTCGAGGACATGGACCTCGCGGGCTCCAAGTTCAACGGCAGCGACGCGGAGTACTTCGGGACACTCGCTGTCTTGGCCGCGATCGTCCTTACCGCCGTCGGTGTGTACCTCTTCGTGAAGAGCAGGCAGAAGAAAGCGCGCATTCAGCGTCTCGCGCAGCAGTTGGACGGCCGCCCGCTGGTATACGTGCCCTACGCCGAATGCGGCCTGCCCGCTCCAGATGTGCTGAGCACCGCCCAGGCCCGCGGTTACGCCATGGCCCCGAACGGGGCGGCTTCGCGCTACGAATTCCTGCGACACCAGGGGAGGCCATGAACAACCCACAGCTGATCGAAGAAATGCGCTGGCAGCTAAGACAGATCGAAGACCGCAAAGCCGATAACCAGCGCCTCCTCGCGAGTATCGCCAGGAGTGCGCATACCACCGTCGTCTCGCCGGATCGGTCCGTCACCGTGCTGGCCGGGCCCGGGGGTGTTGTCAGCGAAGTGCGGCTCGCGCCCGAAGCCATGCGGCAGGACGCCGTCACGCTCAGCCGGATCATCACCGCCGCCGTGCGGGAAGCTGTGGCCGCCGGTGAGCGAGCGCCCGCCCAGCAAGCACAACCGCAACCGGCCAGACATACGCAACGCAGGCAAACCCCGGCCGACGAAGAAGAGCCCTACGACACCGTCTTCGACGTCTAGTCCGGCGGCTGCTCTCCCCGCTTCCCCGCCGCCCGCTTGGCCCGCCAGCCCAGCGCCAGCACGGCCTGCACCAGCTCCTGGTAACTCGGCTTGACCTCCTCCAGATACCGCTCCAGATACGCCGCCCGCGCCGTCGGGACCGGGCGGGGCTCGTCGCCCGGATGCAGCCACATCAAGCCCTGGATGTTGTGCAGCGCCATCTTCCACCAGCGCGTTGCGCGCTCGGCCGCCCTGGCTTCGCGGTCCGTTGCCGCCTCGATGGCGGTCTGGGCCTCCTCCAGTTCGCCCTCCAGCTCCTCGGCCCGCCGGAGCTCCCACTCACGCAGGTTCTCCGCCGAGCCCCGGGACAGGGCGATGATCTCCTTGTACCGCATGGCCGCGGTGGCGCCGTCGTCGGTCATGACGCGTTCTCCGGACGCTGGAACGGGATGATCACTTCGGGTGCGCCGTGCGTCGTCCGGTCGAAGAACAACGCGCGGCCGGGCCGTGGTGACCAGTGCACGACCTGGCCCGCCGCGAACGGGGCCAGCTCGTTGCCCTGGACGTCGAGCGCCGCCCACGTGCCGATGTCGTCGGTGCCGGCAAACCCCAGCGTGTCCTTCAACCTCGCGATGCTGCGCCACCAGCCGATCGTGTGGATGCCGTGGCCCGGCCCCTGTTTCAGCACCGTCCGCAGGTGGTCGAGCCCGCTCTTCAGCTGCCCGACGGCCTTGGCCTCCAACACCGGCAGCGCCGCGTCGACGCCGTACAGCAGCAGGATTTTCGCCCCGCCCGACATCGAACCGGCCAGCGACTCCAGCACCCCGGTCAGGTCCTCCACCAGGGACGCCGCGTGGCCGTCTGAGCGCAGCCGGTCGGCCAGCTCCAACGCCGCGGGCGCGCACGCCTCGATCGCGCAGCCCAGGACGAACTCGACCTCGCCCGGCTCGTACTGACGGGACAGCGACCGCGCCGCCGAGTCCAAAATGGACAACGCTTCCGCGGTGGCCGACCCCAGCACTGCGATGTTGCGGCCCGGCGCCCAGGAGAGGTCGACGCCGCACGCCGCCTCGGTGACGTCGATCGACTGGCCCAGCAGCGCCCGCGGCCGCGAGCTCGGCTTGAGGTCGAGGTACGCCGGGAACTGTTCCAGGATCGGCGAATGCGCGCCGTCGAACAGGCGGGGTCGCGGGAACCGGCCCGCGTACTCCTCCCACAGCCGGTGCTGCAGCCGGACGAACACGTTCTTGCTGCTCGCGTCCGGGATGTGGGCGAGCTGGTTGCCGTGCGCGATGCCGGAGTCGTGGTTGATCACGCCGTGCCACTTCGGCGCCGCCACCGCGGCGTTGTTCGTCTCGGCCAGCACGCGCCGCGCCTTCGGCATCGCGATCCGCAGCGTGCACTGCTCGAACACCGCCGGCTTGCCCCAGAACGCCTCGATGCCGGCGACGTCCTGGCTGGCCAGCACCATGTGGATGCCCTGCGACCGCCCGCGCCGCGCGATGTCTTCGAGCAGCTGCGTCGCCGTCGCCGTCACCTGGTCACGGCCGGCGAACAGGTACTGGAACTCGTCGATCACCGCGACGATCCGCGGCCAGTGCCCGCCCGGGTCGGCTTCGCGCAGGTCGGCGAGGTTCGTGACTTCGTGCTCCTTCGCCGCCGCCGAACGCCGTCGCAGCTCGTCGGCCAGGAAGCGCAGCAGCGCCAGGCCGAACTCGCGGTCGGTGTTGACGTTGACGCCGACCAGCCGCGCGTGCGGCAGCCAGCTCGCGTCCTTCCGGCCCGGCGCGAGACCGGCGAACGAGACGCCTTCCTTGAAGTCCAGCAGGTAGAGCGCCAGCTCGTTCGGGTCGTAGCGCGCCGCGAGACTGCCGAGCAGCGCGTACAGGAAGTTCGTCTTGCCCGAACCGGACGGTCCGCCGATGAGGGCGTGCGGGCTCGCGTCGCCGATCACGACCTCGACCGGCTCGCCCTCGAAGAACCCGACCGGGGCACGGAGTTCGCGCGCCGAGTTTTCCCGGCCCAGCTCGGTCGGCAGCAGGTCGTCGAACGAGCGCGGCCCGCCCTGCTTCGCGATCAGCGCCTTCGCGATCTTGTCGACGGCGCGGATCACCTGCCCGGACGGCATCGGCGGATCGAGGTCGACCATCAGGTCGGTGCCGGTCATGCTGCTGATCGCGTGCCGGTCGTCGACCAGGCTCAGCGTCTCGACCGGCGCGCTCACCGCCGTCGGGACGTCGACCATGACCAGGCAGATCCCGGCGGCCAGCGCGCCGCTCGCGACGCGCTTGAGGTCGCGGGCGCGTTCGGGTTCGAGGGTTTCGCCGTTGCCGTACAACACGACGACGCGGTACGGCTCGCCCCGCTGCTGGGTCGACTTGCGGATTTCGCGCAGCGACGTGAACCCGGCGGCCATGCCGGTCGCGTGGATGCGGCGGATGTGCCCGGCCAGCTCGTCGAGGAGGTCCTCGAGCCGGCCGGGGTCGTACAGCGAGAGCGCGCTGGTGGTGCTCAGCGGGTACAGGTCCGGCAGGATCGCGGTCAGCTGCCCGACGTCCCACAGGTGCACCCGCACGGCACCGGGTTCGAACGTCGAGAGCACGCGGATCAGCAGGTTCTGGACGATGCCATCGATCGTGGGCCGCGTCTTCGGCGCCGACGTGATCGCCAGGTGCGACTCGTCGAGCAGCGGCACCGCGACGTCGAACGTGCGGGTGGCGTCCCCGCCCGCGGCGGTCGCGGACCCGACGCGCCACAGGCCGGGCGAGGTCAGGCCGGGGTTGTGCCCGACCCGGCCGAGCCAGTCACCCGGCGGCAGGCCCGCCGGGCCCGGCGCGTTCTGGGCGACCAGCTCGCGCAGGGTCACCGGACCCTGGCTCCAGTCGGTGTAGAACGCGCTGCGGACACTGCCGAGCGCGCCGAACACCTCGTGCGCGGCCGGGTGGCGGGCCCACTCGTTCTGCTGTTCGGTGCTGGCGTGGTTCATGCCGACGCGGACGATGTCCCGCTCCAGCTGGAGTTTGGCGAGATCGGCCTCAGCGGCCTGTCGGGCGCCGGCCGCCGCGCCCAGCACCAGCCCGATCTGATGGCGGACGCGGTCGAGTGCGGTTTCGACGCGGTTGCGTTGCTCGGCTGACTTGCTGGCCATCGGCGTCCCCAAGAAAAGTCGTCCCCCGGAAAAAGGATTACAGGCGCGACCGGTATCCGCTCACCAGGTCCTCGGCGGTGCTCAGGCGGCCGAGGAGCTGGTCCAGCCCCTCGCCGGCCTGCGCGTACTGCGTCGGTAGCCAGGGATCGGCCTTGGCCTGGGCGTCCACGAGAGCTTGCCGGGCCTCTCCGAGCAGGCTTGTGGCCCGCTCGGAGTGGGCCCGCGCGTTCGCGAGCCCGTCCACGACGGCGGTGAGCAGCTGGTGGAGTTCGGCTAGCGTCATCCGGTCAGAGCCTGGCCGAATACGAGTCGGCGGAGGAGATGCTGGCCTGGATGGTGCTCTGCATACCGCTTATGTCGTGCAGGGCCTGGGCGAGCAGGCCGTGGGCCTGGCTCACTTCGTGCTGGCTGCTGCCCTGCGTCGCCTGGGCGAGCGACTGCTGGGCTTCTTCGAGAGACTGCGCTGCTTGCTGAAGGGCGGCGATGCCTGCGGACGCCTTTTCGTTGGCGAGCGCGATGCCAGCGCGGATCTCTTCGACTCCGGCCATCGGGCCTCTACTCCTCGGATATCTGGTGTCTTACGGGGGACGGATTCCATTGAAACAGATCCAACGACACAGCGTGATCATCTGATGATGCCGAGTGATCGCGGGTCCGGAATCAGCAAGGCCCCGGACGTGGGACGTCCGGGGCCGGGCCGATCACGGTCTGTGCGGGGGTCGTCCCGACACCAGTACCGCACACTGAAGTCGCTGGCCAGCGCTACCCCAGGTCAGAGCGGTTTTCGTGCCACTGCTGGCCTCTCTTGACGGGGCGGGCTCGGTTGCGGGTGAGAGTAACGCGACCGGAGCAACCGGCTTCGCTCGGCCCTGCTCGTAACTCCCCGTCAACGCGCGGAAAACGCCACAATCGAAGCGATTTCACATTTCGGGCCGCCGAAACTCCCAGACGAGCATCGCCGGCACGCCCTTGGCGGCCGCCCGCGCCGCGTCGGGCACCAGCGCGGCGAGGCTCCACGGCCAGAGCTCCCACGGCCCGGGCTCGGTCGTGGCGGGCGCGGGATCCTGGGGTGGCAGGCCCGGTTCCTCGCAGCGCACGACGGTCAGCCCGGCCGCCAGCGCGGCCCGCAGGTAGTCGCCGACGAGGTGCCGGTGCGAGACGATCCGCCCGGGCCGGCCGCCGGGTCCGCGCAGCGCCGGGATGGAACCGCGGGCGACGGATTCGGGGTGGACGTCACAGATGACGACGGTCCCGCCGGGCCGCAGCACCCGTGCGAACTCGGCGAGCACTGGTCCCAGGTCGGCGACGTGCGTCAGGGCGAGTCCGCAGACGACCAGATCCACGGCGGCGTCGTCGACGGGTAGTTCGGTCAGGTCACCGAGCCGGAAGTCGCCACCTGCCGCCTTCGCGAGCATCGCGGGCGAACTGTCGACACCGATGACGCGATGACCCCGCCCGGCGAGGATCCGCGCGTACCGGCCGGTGCCACAGGCGGCGTCGAGGGCGTCGCCGGGCGGGAGGTCGTCGAGGATCTTTTCGAGCAGTGGCTCGTCGAGCGTGAAGGCGGCGTTGCCGGGGTTGTCGTAGGAGGGGGCCCAGATCTCGTAGCCGGGCACGGAGTCGAGCCGCTCACTGGTGACGGCTTCGGTCAGTGACGCGTCGTCCAGCAGCCGGCGGACCTCGGTGAGCCGGGCCTCGACGAACTCGCGGTCGAACTCGCCGGTGAACCCGCGTAGCAGGGCCAGGCCTTCGATGCCGAGGAGGTAGGCGAGGGGGTGTTCGTAGGTCACGCCTGGGACGGTAGGGGCGAGGATTCGGGGCGGGCCACCGAATTCCGGCACCGAAACGACAAAACGCCGGGCGCGCGGCCCGGCGTTTTGCCTGATCAAACGGCGGAGGATACAGGATTCGAACCTGCGAGGGCGTGAACCCAACACGCTTTCCAAGCGTGCGCCTTAGGCCGCTCGGCCAATCCTCCGCAGGAGACGATACCGGATGGTCATCTCGTGGTCTGAAGGTGGGTCAGCGCGTGACGTCGGCGACCACGCACGTGATGTTGTCCGGGCCGCCGGCCTCGTTGGCCAGGCGGATCAGCTCCGGGATCGTGTCCGCCGGCTCCGGGATCGATGCCAGGACGTCGCGCAGGGTGGCCTCGCTGACCGGGCCGCTCAAGCCGTCCGAACACAGCAGTACCCGGTCGCCTTCGGTCGGCTTGAACGTCCAGATGTCGGGGTCGCCGGATCCCGCCGTTTGCAACGCTTTCATCAGCAGCGACCGCCGTGGGTGGGACTCCGCGTCTTCCGCCGCCACGCGGCCGTCCTCCACCAGTGCCTGGACGAGCGTGTGGTCGCGGGTCAGGCGGCGCAGGCCACCCTCGTGCAGCACGTAACCGCGGGAGTCGCCGATGTGGGCCGCCGCGAACTCGATGCCGTCGAACAACAGGGCCGTCAGTGTTGTGCCCATGCCTTCGGTTGTCGGCTCCTGGGACGCCACCTCGGTCAGCCGCTGGTCGATCGACTTGACCACGCCGGCCATCGTCGCGGCCAGGTCGACACTCGTGAGATCGATCCGGCGCAGGTCGACCTCCAGCTCACGCAGCACGTCCACCGCGGTCGCGCTGGCCACCTCGCCGTGCGGCTGACCGCCGATGCCGTCGGCCACCGCGAGCAGGCGGGAACTCGCGTACAGCGAGTCCTCGTTGACCCGGCGACGCCGGCCGACGTCCGACCCCGCGGCGTACCGCAGGACGTACCGATCGTGTGTCATGCCCCCATGAAAGCATTGGTTGACTGAGTTCACAACCATGACGGCTGAATGGAGCATCCTCCGATAGAGTCCTCGCCATGGACGACGACGCCACGGTCAGCGCGGCCGACATCGCGCGGCTCGCCGGGGTCGGCCGGGCCGCGGTGAGCAACTGGCGACGTCGTTACCCGGACTTCCCGCAGCCCGTCGGCGGCACGGCGTCGAGCCCGCTGTTCGGCCTGTCCGACGTCGCCGGCTGGTTCCGCGCGCGCGGCAAGAAGTTCGAGCTGACCGCGGGCGAACGCGCCTGGCAGCGCCTGCGCGCCCTCGGTGACGACCTCGACCTCGCCGCGCGCGTGAGCCGCGCCGGGGTCTTCTTCGCTTTCCAGGCCGGGATTTTCGACACTTTCGACAGCAAGCTCGACGACCCCGAGCTGCTCACCCTGCTCAGCGAGATGACCCACCAGACCGGGCCGGTCGAAGCGTTCGAACTGTTGTGCCACCGGTACTTCGAGGCCCACTCACGGCGGCTGTCGACCACGCCGGAGCCGGTCGCCGAGCTGATGGTCCGGCTCGCCGGGCCGGTCTCGGCGATCCTCGACCCCGCGTGCGGCTTCGGCGCGCTCGCGCTGGCGAGCGGCGCCAAAACCGTGCTGGGCCAGGACAGTGACCCCATGACGGCGTCGATCGCGGCACTTCGGCTGCGGCTGCGCGGCATCGAGGCCGAGGTCTACGCGGTCGACGCGCTGCGTGAAGACGCTTTCACCGGCCGCGTCGCCGAAGCCGTGCTGTGCGATCCGCCGTTCAACGAACGGGCCTGGGGGCACGACGAGCTCGTCGGCGACGAGCGCTGGGAGTACGGCCTGCCGCCGCGGGGCGAGCCCGAGCTCGCCTGGGTGCAGCACTGCCTGGCCCACGTCGAACCCGGCGGCACCGTGGTAATCCTGATGCCGGGCGCGGCCGCCGGGCGGCGCAGCGGCAAGCGCATCCGCGGCAACCTGCTGCGCGCGGGCGCGGTCCGCGCGGTCGTCACGCTGACCGCGGCGGGCCCGGACCTCTGGCTGCTGCGGCGGCCGGTGCCCGGCGAACGGCCGCCGTCGACCGTGCTGCTCGGCGAAGCGGGCGATGATCTGTCCACAGTGGATACCAGCTGGCAGGAGTTCCTGGCCCGCCCCGAATCCGGCGTCCGGATCATCGACCTGCTCGACGACGACGTCGACCTCACGCCGGCCCGGCGCCGCGCCCGCGACGAGGACCTCGGGCAGGCTTTCCAAGCCGTGCAACACCATTTTGCCGAGCTGGCGCCCCAGCTGCCGGTGCTCAAGACGGCGGACACCGAACCCGCGTTCACGACGATCGGTGAGCTGGTCAAGGCGGGGATCGTCGAGGTGAAGCACGCGGCTCGCGCGGACGCCGAGCCTCCGGTGGCCGAGGAGGGTGACGTCGTCGCGTCGGTGACCGGCGTCGCGTACGTCCACAGTGGACCACCGGAGCCGGTCGGCGCCGGGCTCACCGTGTACCGCGTCGACCCGGACCGGCTGGACGCGGGTTTCCTGGCCGGCTGCCTGCGTGCGGCCGACCTGCCCGCCGCGTCCGCGTCGACCCGGATCGACGGCAGGCGGGTGCGGATTCCGCGGTGCCCGATCGCCGTCCAGCGGGAATACGGACTGGTCTTCCGGCGGCTCGCGGAATTCGACGCCGTCCTGCGCGAGACGGCGGAAACCGGCCGTGAGCTGGTCCGGCTAGGCTTCGCTGGACTTGTCGAAGGACGGCTCAAGCCGGGCCATTAGGGGAACGGATGCTGATCGCCGACCGCTACGAGCTCGACGAGCTGCCGCTCGGCCGCGGCGGGATGGGCGCGGTGCACGGCGGGCACGACCGCCGGCTGGGCCGGCGCGTGGCGATCAAGCTGCTCAGGCTGCCGGGCCGGGACGAGGAGCTCGAAGCCCGCTTCGCCCGCGAGGCGCGGATCCTGGCGACGCTCGACCACCCCGGCGTCCCGACGTTGTACGACTACGGCACGCACGATGACCGGTTGTTCCAGGTCATGCAGTTCGTCGAGGGCGTGACGGTGGCGGATCTGCTCGCCGAGCACGGGCCGCTGCCGGTGCCGTGGGCCGCGGCGATCGCGGCGCAGGCGTGCGCGGTGCTGACCGCCGCCCACGCGCTCGCCGTCTGTCACCGCGACCTCAAGCCGTCCAACCTGATGCTCGGGCCCGACGGCGGGGTGAAGGTGATGGACTTCGGGCTGGCGGTGCTGCGCGAAGCCGACGCCGCGCAGTTCACGCGGGCCGGGCAGCTGCTGGGGACACCGTCGTACATGGCGCCCGAGCAGATCCAGCGCGGCGGCGCCGAACCGCGCAGCGACCTGTACGCGCTGGGGTGCGTGCTGCACGAGATGCTCACCGGGCGGCGGCTCTTCGACGGGCCCACGGCGTACGCGGTGTTCGAGCGGCAGGTCAAGGAGCTGCCGGCGCCGGTGCCGGGGATTCCGAAGCAGCTCAACGCGCTGCTCGCGGAGATGCTCGAGAAGGACCCTGAAGCGCGGCCGCCCGGCGCGGCGGCGCTGTACGAGCGGCTCGGCGCTTTTGTCGGCGCGCTGCCGCCGCTGCCGGGGTTCCTGGTGCCGCCGTCGGTGCCGAGCCCGGGCCGGATGTACGCGCGGATGCTGGGGCGCGTCACCGGCTGAGTCCCGGGCATCCGCAAGACGAGAGACCCGGCATCTACCCAATCGTGACCTTCGCCGACGAACCTTCACCGGGTGACCACCGTCTTTACGGGTGTCCAAAGGCGATGATCGAGTAGCTGGGGGTACCGGATCGTGAAAAGGCTTCTGGCGGGAGCGGCCGCGCTGGCCACCGCATTCGTGCTGGCCGCCTGCTCCGGCGGTGGCGCCGCGGGCGGGGCGAACGCCGGTGGTGGGGCCGTCGCGGCCGCGGGGACCGGTGGGGGGACGCCGGCCACCTCGAGCACCACCGCCGCCCCGACGACGACGTCGAGCGCGACACCGACACCGACCCCCACCCCGACCACGTCGAAGGCCGCGCCGACCACCACGGCCAAGCCGAAGCCCAAGCCGAAGCCGCAGCCCGCGGCGAACGACTCCGGGGTTCCGTGCGCCGCCGCGGCGGCCGCTTCCGGCACCGCGGCCTGTGTCGACCTCTCCGCGCACAAGGCGTGGATCCTGCAGGGCGGCAAGGTCGTCTACGGGCCGGTGCCGATGCTGCCGGGCCGCAAGGGCTACGCGACGCCGACCGGCACGTTCCACGTGCTCTCCAAGGAGAAGATGCACCTCTCCAAGGAGTTCGACAACGCGAAGATGCCGAACTCGGTCTTCTTCTACCCGGGCGACGCCTTCCACACCGGCAGCCTCTCGGTCTACTCGCACGGCTGCATCCACCTGTCTGCGAGCGCGTCCCTGAAGTTCTTCAACACTTTGCACGTCGGTGACGTGGTGCAGGTTGTGCCGTAACAACCACGCACAGTAGGTCACAGTCAGATAACTTCACTCTGTCGAGTGCAACTGGCCCCCCTGTTCAGGCGATAAGTGATCGCTTGGGAAGGGGGGCCAAATGGCCTTGGCAAAACTTCGGGCACTCCGTCACGCCCTCGTGGCGGCCGTGCTCGCAGGGGCGTTGCTGCCCGTCGTGTCCACTGGGGTGGCGACGGCGGCAACAACACTCCCGCAGGGATTCGTCCTGCGGGACACCAGCACCGGGCTGGGACAGCTTCAGCTCACCGATTTCGCGTACCTGCCGGACCAGTCCGTTCTCGCCACGGCGAAGGACGGCCGCGTCCAGTGGGTCCCGGCCACCGGGACGCCCCGGACGATCGCGGCCCTGCCGTCGACCCGGGTCGCGGGTGACCTCGGTCTGGTGGGCCTGGCCGTCGCGCCGGACTACGCGACTTCGCACTCCATCTACCTGACGCGGTCGATCAACGGCAGCAACGGCTTCGTCATGCGGTTGTCGCGGTTCACGGTGACCGTCGACGCGGCGGGCGCGCCGACCGGGCTGACCGGCGAGCAGTCGCTGTTCGAGGTGCCCGGGTTCCACGACGTCCACGGCATCAACGGGATCGTCGCCGCCGCGGACGGCACGATCTGGACGTCCGTCGGCGACAACGGGGACTTCACGCAGGTCGACCCGGGTTCGCTGCGGGCACAGGACGTCAACCAGCCGTACGGCAAGATCTTCCACCTCGCGGCCGACGGCAAGGGGGTGCCGGGAAACCCTTACTACGACACGGCGAACCCCTCGTCCACCGCGAGCAAGGTGTTCGCGCGCGGGTTCCGCAACCCGTTCCGGTTCAGCATCGACCAGAACCTCGGCCTGCCGGTCGCCGGTGACGTCGGCTGGAACACCTGGGAAGAGGTCGACGTCGTCCAGCGCGGCGCCAACCAGGGCTGGCCGTGCTGGGAAGGCAACCACCCGACGCCGGGTTACAGCGGCCTCGCGGGTTGTGCCGGCGTGCCGAACCAGCCGCCGCTCGTGGAGTTCCTCCACGGTGAAGGCCCGATGCAGGCCAACAGCGTCACCGGCGGCATCGTCTACAACGGATCGAGCTACCCGGCCGCCTACCGCGGGTCGTACTTCTTCGGCGACTACGTGCGCAACAAGATCTGGACTCTGCGATACGACGACCAGGGCCAGCTCACGCAGGCTCCGGAGAACCCGCCGGCCTTCACCGGCATCGGCGGCCCGACCAAGTTCGCGGCGGCGCCGAACGGCGACATCGTCTACGCCGACATCCTGACCGGGAACCTGCGGCGGCTGACCTACTCGGCGAACAACACCGCGCCGGTGGCGAAGGCGACGACGACCACCGATCCGGACGCCCGCACGGTGTCGTTCGACGGCTCCGGCTCGGTCGACTACGACAACGACCCGCTGAAGTACGACTGGGACTTCGGTGACGGCGCCACCGCCGTCGACGCCGGCCCGAAGGTGAACCACACCTACGCGGCGGGCACCGAGTCGTTCACCGCGAAGCTCACGGTTCGGGACCCGCTGGGCGCCACCGGCACGACCGACATCCAGGTCGCGCCCGGCAACCACACGCCGGAGCTCACGCTGACCACGCCCGGGGACACCGCGACCTTCGCGGTCAACCAGCAGGTCTCGCTGAGCGCCACCGCCACGGACGCCGAGGACGGCACGCTGCCGGTCACCTGGACCACCGCGGTCCGGCACTGCCCGAGCGAAGCGACCTGTCACTCGCACCCGGGTGTCGGCGGCACCGGGGCGAGCTTCGCGCAGCCGTTCACCGACCACCCGGACTCCCGCATGGAGTTCATCGCGACGGTGACCGACAGCGCGGGTGTGGTCACGACCAAGACGTACACGGCGATGCCGCGCCAGCACCGGCTCACCCTGCTCAGCACGCAGCCCGCGGCGCTGAGCATCCCGGTCGAGGGCGGGGTCAGCTCGGCGCTGGTCACCGAGGGTGCCAAGTTCGACGTCGAGGCCGCACCGCTGGGCATCGACGGCGTCTCGAAGTTCACCGGCTGGCAGGGCGGTCCCACGGACACCACGTGGATCGTCACCGTCGGCACGGGTGACATGACGCTGACGGCGAACTACGCCACGCCGATCGACCAGCGCTACGACGGCGACGCCGCGTTGCGGGCGAAGCTCGGGGCGCCGACGGCGGCCGAGGTCACCGACGGTCCGGTCCACTACCGCGCCTACGCGAACGGCCGGCTGTACTGGAGCGCCCTGGGTGGCGTGAAGTACGTGACCGGTCCGGTGCTGGACAAGTACGTCGCCCTCGGCGGCAGCAACGCGCTCGGTGTCCCGACCTCGGACACCGCGTCCACTCCGGACGGTGTCGCGCAGTACAGCCACTTCAACAACAACGGGAACATCGGGTCGATCTACTACACCGCGGCGACGGGTGCGCACTCGATCTACGGTGAGATCCGGAAGAAGTGGGCGGCGCTGGACTACGAGCGCGGGCTCGGTTACCCGACGACCGACGAGTCCGGCACGCCGGACGGGGTCGGCCGGTACAACCACTTCGTCAAGGGCGGCAACGTCGGGTCGATCTACTTCACGGCCGCGACGGGCGCGCACGCGATCTTCGGTGAGATCCGGAAGAAGTGGGCGGAGTACGGGTACGAGCGCGGGCTCGGCTACCCGACGACCGACGAGGGCACGACCCCCGACGGCGTCGGCCGGTACAACCACTTCAGCCTCGGCCACTCGATCTACTACACGGTGGCCACGGGTGCGCACGCCGTGAAGGGCGAGATCCGCAAGCGCTGGGCGGCGCTCGGGTGGGAGCGGTCCTACCTGCGTTACCCGACGACGGACGAGTACGTCACGGGAGGGGTGTACCGCAGCGACTTCCAGGGCGGTTACATCACCTACACCGTCGCGGGCGGGGCAGTCGACCGTCCCTGGTGACGTCTGAGTGAGCAGAAGCGGGCCGTCTCCGGGTTTCCGGAGGCGGCCCGCTTCGCGTTTCAGGAGCGCAGGTCGGCCGGGGTCGTGCCCGGCGCCGTCAGCGGCAGGCCGAGGGCGACGCGCTCGGTGAGCCACGGGCTCGGCCGGTACCGCGGGTCGCCGGTGGTGGCCAGCAGGCCGCGCAGGATGCGCAGCACGACGTCGCCGCCGACGAGGTCACCCCAGGCCAGCGGCCCGCGCGGGTACCCGAGGCCGAGGCGGACGGCGGTGTCGACGTCGGCGGGGGTGGCCAGCTGCTGGCCCGCGATGAAGCACGCCGTGTTGACGATCGACGCGAGCAGCCGCTGCGCGACCGGGGCCGGCCCGTCGCGGACGACGGTCACCGGGCGTCCGGTCGCGGCCAGCGCGCCCCACGCGGCGCGGCCCGCCGCCGGGTCGAGCCCGGCGTGCACGGACATCGTGAGCCGGCGTTCGTAACCGCCGAGCGGGTCGACGCCGGCGACGCGGGCGGGCGGCAGTCCCGCGCGGGTCGCGGCGTCCACAGTGGACTCGCCGTAGAGCGGGACGAGCAGGACCGCGTCCGGGTAGGCGTCGGACACCACGTGCACCCCCGCCGAGGACAGCACCCGCGCGAGGTGCTCGTCGGCGGTGAACACCGGGCTCGTCGGCTTCGGCGGCGCCGCGGGCTCGTCGGCGACCTGCTGCTTCCCGTCGGCGTACGAGTAGAACCCTTCGCCGTTCTTGCGCCCGAACAGCCCGGCGGCGACGCGCGGCCGGGTCAGCCACGACGGCCGCAGCCGCGGTTCGCCGTGGAAGCCGCTCCAGATGCTTTCCAGCACGGCGTGCGACACGTCGAGCCCGGTCAGGTCGAGCAGCTCGAACGGCCCGAGCTTCAGCCCGAGGACATCGCGGGCGACCCGGTCGACGTCGGCAGGTTCGGCGAGCGCCTCGGCGAGGATCTGCAGCGCCTCGGTGTTCAGGCCGCGGCCGGCGTGGTTGACCAGGAAGCCCGGCGCGTCCTTCGCCAGCACCGGCTCGTGGCCCCAGCTCTTGACCAGCTCCAGTGCTTCGCCGGGCAGCCAGTCGTACGTGCGCGTGCCCGGGACGACTTCGACCAGGCGCATCAGCGGCACGGGGTTGAAGAAGTGCAGCCCGAGGAGCCGGCCCGGGTCGGCCAGCTCGGCGGCGATCTCGGTGACCGACAGGGAGCTGGTGTTCGTCGCGAAGATCGTCTCCTGTGGACAGACGCGCTCGAGGCCGGCGAACAGGGCCCGCTTCGTCGCGATGTCCTCGCGGACGGCCTCGACGACGAGGTCGACGCCGTCGGCGGGCGCGTCCGGCGCGTCCACCGCGACCAGCCGGTCCTTGACCGCCTGCGGGTCGTCGAGCTTGCCCTTGCCGGCCAGCTTGTCGGCCATGCCGCCGATGAACTCGATCGCTTCGGTGACGGCTTCGCGCCGGACGTCGGCCAGCTCTACGGTCACCCCCGCCGTCGCGGCCAGCTGAGCGATCCCGCGGCCCATCACCCCGGTCCCGATCACCCGGATCCTGCCGACCTTCCCGGCCCACCCCGTCACGTCGTGCCCGCCTTCCCGCCGATGCTCACCGGGCGACGGTACCGTCTCGGCCGTGACGGGGAAGCGCCTGACGCGGGCGGAAAGCCGCGAACGGACGAAGGACCGGTTGCTCACGGCCGCCGCCGAGCTGTTCGCCGAGCGCGGGGTCAACGGCGCCTCGGTCGAGCAGATCGCCGAACGCGCCGGGTACACGCGCGGGGCGTTCTACGGCAACTTCGACGGCAAGCACGACCTGGTCGTGGCCCTGCTGGCGCGACGCCGTGAGCAGGAAGCCGTCGAAGTCGCGGCGCTGCAGGGTGATGTCCTGGCGCGGCTGAAGGAGTGGCACGCCGAGCGCGCCGAGCACCTGCCCGAGTGGTTCGCGCTGCGCACCGAGCTGACGCTGTACGCGCTGCGCAACCCGGCCGCGCGGCCGTCGGCCGGGGAGAACGAGCGCGCCGCGCGGGAGCTGATCGAGACGGGCGTGCGCGCGACGTTCGCCGAGCGCGGGATCGAGCCGCCGGCGGATCCGGCGTTCCTGGCGCTGATCATCCACGCGCTGGAGGACGGCCTGCTCCGGCAGCGGTACCTCAGCCCGGACGGCACCAGTGACACGGTGATCGCCGACGCCGTCGAGCTGCTGCTGCGGACCTGGCTGCGTTAGAGCCCGACGAACTCCGCCATCCGCAGCGCCGTGTGCGCGAAGAACTCGTCGGCCGGGTCGACACTGCCGACGTACTGGCCGAACAGGTCGAAGTTGATCGCTCCGAACAGCTGGGTCCAGGCCATGATCAGCCGGGCCACGGTTTCCGGCCCGGAGACGATCCCGAGGACCTTCGTGAGGGCCTCGGCCTGGGCGCGCAGCCGGGGTGGGACGTCGCCGTGGACGTCGCGAAGTTCGGTGTGCGTGAGCACCTTGACCAGGGCGAACGCGACCCGGGACGCCGGCGCGACGGTGTCCTGCGGCGCCTGGTAGCCGGGGATCGGCGAGCCGTAGATCAGCGCGTATTCGTGCGGGTGCGCGCGGGCCCACTCGCGCGTCGCCCGCCAGATCGCCAGCCACCGGTCGCGTGGTTCGCCCTCGCCCGGGTCGGCCTGCTCCGCGGCCTCGCCGATCGCGTTGTAGGCGTCGACGATCAGGTCGGTCAGCAGCCGGTCGCGGCTGGGGAAGTAGCGGTAGAGCGCGGACGACACCATGCCCAGCTCCCGCGCCACCGCGCGCAGCGAAAGCCCGTGCGCGCCGACCTCGGCGAGCTGGCGGCGGGCCTCGTCCTTGATCTCCTGGGTCAGCTCGGCGCGGGCGCGTTCGCGCGCGGTGCGGGTCGCGGTCATGAGGCTCAGTGTGCCATGGCGGAGAGCGGCGCACCAAATCGAGAGCACTGCTCTTGACAACGTGTCGCGACCCGTGTTCACTGCTCTTAACCGAGAGCACTGCTCTCCCAAACTTCGGAGGACACCATGACTGCCGCCCGCTACATCGAGCCGAAGAAGGCCACCAACGTCTTCAACGAGGCCGTCGCGAAGCTGACCCGGATGGGCTTCAGCGTCTGGGGCAGCCGGGTGCTGACCGTCGTCGGCCGCAAGAGCGGCGAGCCGCGGTCGGTCCCGGTCAACCTGCTGACCGTCGACGGCGTGCGCTACCTGGTCGCCCCGCGCGGCGAGACGCAGTGGGTGCGCAACCTGCGCTCGGCCGGCCAGGGCACGCTGAGCGTCGGGCGCCGCGTCGAGGAGTTCACCTTCCGCGAGCTGGGCGACGACGAGAAGCCCGGCATCCTGCGCCCCTACCTCAAGCGCTGGAAGTTCGAGGTCGGCGTGTTCTTCGACGGGGTCGACGCCAAGGCGTCGGACGAGAAGCTGCGCGAGATCGCGCCCGGCTACCCGGTCTTCGAGATCTTCACGAAGTAGGTTTGCGCCGCTTCGTCAGGTTCGCCGCGATCAGGACCACGCCGAGCAGGAACGCGACGAGCCCGATCAGGAACCACAGCTTCTGGCCGGTCATGAAGCTGCCGGTGATGACGCCGATGCCCTGCAGCACCCAGACGGCGCCGACGAGCAGGAGCACAACCCCGACCGCGAAGGTGATCCAGCGCCTCATCCACCCAGTCTGGCACGCGTTCGGGCCAGTCGCCGGGAACGGGCCCGGCGACGGCCCCGGTTAGGGCAGAGTTGCGGGGGTGCACGACATCAGCGGGTCACTGCGGCGGCAGTCGCTGCTCGTCGCGCTGGTCTGCATCGCCTGCGACGCCATGCTCTTCAGCGTGCGGGGGCCGCTCGGCGACGGCCGCTGGCAGCCGTGGGCGGTGCTGGCCGGCGGGGTCGCCGTCAACGCCGCGCTCGCCGGGCCGGCCCGCTACTCGGGCTGGGTGTCGTTGGCGCACGCCCTGCTCTTCGCCGCGTCACCCGTGCTGATCAGCACCACTACGGGGTACGTCGTCGGCAACAACGCCGGCATCCTGATCGCCGGGTACCGCGCCGGCGCCTGGCTGCGCCCGAAGCCGGCGGTGCTCGCGTTGCTCGTGATGCTCGCCGGGGTCACCGCGGGCTGCATCGAAGGCGGCGGCCGGACGGCGGGTGACCTGCGGCTGATCGCGGTCAGTGTCAGCGTCAGCGCACTCCTGCCGTGGCTGGTCGGCCGGTACACCACCGCCCGGCGTGCCTACATCGCCGACCTCGAGCGGGCAGCGGACGAACGCCGTCAGCACGAGGAAGAAGCCGTGCGGCGGGCCGTCACCGAGGAGCGCACGACCATCGCGCGCGACCTCCACGACGTCATCTCCCACCACGTCAGCGCCATCGGGGTGCACGCCGGCGCGGCCCGGCTCGGGCTGCCCGACGGCGCCGAACCGGCGCGGAAGTCCCTCGGCGCCGTCGAGTCCGCGAGCCGGTCGGCGATGGCCGACCTGCGCCGGCTGCTCGACCTCCTGCACGCCGAGGCCGGCGCCGGGCAGCCCGGGCTCGACAACCTCGACGAGCTGGTCGAGACCGTCCGCGCCGCCGGCCTGCCCACCCGGCTGACCCTGCTCGGCGAGCCCCGCGAACTGCCGGGCTCGCTCGACGTCGCGTTGTACCGGATCGCGCAGGAGGCCCTGACCAACGCGCTGCGGCACGGCACGGGCCCGGTCGAAGTCGAGCTAAACCACGGCCGCACCGAGATCGTGCTCACGGTGACGAACGGCCTGTGCGCCGGCCGCACCGCGCAGGGCGACCACGCGCACCGCGGGCTGGCGGGCATCCGCCAGCGCGTCACGCTGTTCGGCGGCCAGGTCTCCTACGGCGAGACCGGTGAGCACTGGCAGCTGCGCACGACCTTCCCGGTGGAGAGCACATGATCCGCGTCCTGCTGGCCGACGACCACGCGATGTTCCGCTCCGGGATGCGCGCGCTGCTCGACACCCAGCCCGACTTCACCTGCGTCGGCGAGGCGTCCGACGGCCGCGAAGCCGTCGCCGAAACCGCGCGGCTGCGCCCGGACGTCGCGGTCCTCGACGTCCGGATGCCCCGCCTCGACGGCCTCGCCGCGACCGAGGCGATCCTCGCCGCGCCGGGCAACGACACGCGTGTCCTCGTGCTCACGACGTACGACGCCGACGAGTACGTCTACCGCGCGCTGCGCGCCGGGGCGAGCGGGTTCCTGCTGAAGAGCCTGGCGCCGGAGGAGCTCGTCGCGGCGATGCGGGTCGCGGCGCGCGGGGACGCGCTGATCGACCCGTCGGTGACCCGGCGGCTGGTCGCGAAGTTCGCGTCCGTGCTCGAACCGGCGGCCGCGGAGCCGCCCGAGCTGGCGCGGCTGACCTCGCGTGAACGTGAGGTGCTGCTGCTGATCGCCAACGCGTCCAGCAACGCCGAGATCGCGCGGCAGCTGCACGTCGGCGAGGAGACGGTCAAGACGCACGTGTCGCGGGTGCTGTCGAAGCTCGGGTTGCCCGACCGGGTGCACGCGGTCGTCTACGCCTACCGGCACAACCTCGTCCCCGGAAGCTGAGCCGGGCGGGAACGCCCGGTGCGGCGGGAGGGGGACGCCGCACCCGGGCATTCCCTGGTCAGTTCGACGGCCGCGCCGAGTAGCCGCCGCGGCGCTGGCCCGGCTGGCGCTGGCCCGCTTCGAAGCCCTGGCCGAGCGTCGTCGCCGTGGCCGTCTGGCCGTCGACCTTCGCCACGACCGTGATGTTCGTGGAGCCCTGCTGCACGTCGCCCGTCTTCTGGGTCGACGAGTCGAGCGTGTACGTCTGCTTGTAGCCGTCCTTGCTGGTCAGCGTCACCGAAGTGGCGCTCAGCTCGGTGACGTCGCCGGTCTGCAGGCGCTCGGTCGTGTAGCCGCCGTGCGGGTTGGCCACGACGAAGTCGCCGTGCAGGGCGTCCCGCATGGCCGCCATGCCACCGCCGAACCCGCCGCCCGGCATGCCCTGGCCGCGGAACTGGCCGCCGCCCGGGCCGCCGAAACCGCCGGGACCCTGCTGGGCGCTGTTGTCGGCGCTGCTGGTGCCGGCCCAGATCGCCGCGCCGCCGCCGGCCGCGATCACCACCGCGATGCCGGCCGCGATCGCCGTCTTCTTGCCGGACCAGCCCTTCTTGGGCGCCGCGGGGGCCGGGTCGCCCCAGCTCGCCGGGGCCGGCTGGCCGGCGGGCGCCGGCTCGCTCTGGGGCGTGTTCGGCTCGGTCGTCATCGTGTCCTCCGGTCGTACCCACACTGGTCCAGCCCAGGTTCACCGCCGTGGCTGTGTTTGAGCTGTGCGGGCCGTCAGCACGCGCTGTGGCTCCCTTACCCGAACGAAGGACCTTCACAGGAAACGCACAGCGATCACACAGCGAGGACTGAAGCGCCGCCGAGAAGGTGGCACTATGACCGCTATGAACGCCACGTCACCCGGCCCCGGCAAGGCCGACCTGCGCCGCGCCGACGGGAGCCCGGTGCGGGTCCTCGTCGTCGACGACGAGTCGACGCTGGCCGAGCTCGTCTCGATGGCCCTGCGGATGGAGGGCTGGGAGGTGCGCAGCGCGGGGGACGGCACCGAGGCCGTCCGGATCGCGCGCGACTTCCGGCCGGACGCCGTGGTGCTCGACGTCATGCTCCCCGACTTCAGCGGCCTCGAAGTGCTGCGGCGCATGCGATCCGAGGCGCCGCACCTGCCCGTGCTGTTCCTGACGGCGAAGGACGCCGTCGAAGACCGGATCGCCGGGCTCACCGCGGGCGGCGACGACTACGTCACCAAGCCCTTCAGCCTCGAAGAGGTCGCGCTGCGGCTGCGCGCGCTGCTGCGCCGGGCCGGCGGGGTGACCGGCTCGAGCGGGTCGCAGCTGGTCGTCGGCGATCTCACCCTCGACGAGGACAGCCGCGAGGTGCACCGCGGCGGCGAGCTGGTGCCGCTGACCGCGACCGAGTTCGAGCTGCTGCGCTACCTGATGCGCAACCCCAAGCGGGTGCTGTCGAAGGCGCAGATCCTGGACCGCGTGTGGAGCTACGACTTCGGCGGTCAGGCCAACATCGTCGAGCTCTACATCTCCTACCTACGCAAGAAGATCGACGCCGACCGCGAGCCGATGATCCACACCATGCGGGGCGCCGGATATGTCCTCAAGCCAGCGGGCTGAGCGGCGGCGGTTCCGGGCCCAGCGGCCGTGGTCGCTGCGACGGCGGCTGATCGTCCAGCTCGCCGCTCTGCTCGCGCTGGTGTGCCTGGTCGTCGGCGTGGTGACGGAGTTCGCGCTGAGCGAGTTCCTGGTGGGCCAGCAGGACAAGCGGCTCGCCGCGGCGACCGACCGCGCCGCGCACGGGGCGGACCGGCCGCCGCCGTGGACCTACGACGGACAGGCTCCGCCGCCGGATCCGCTGCGCGCGCTCGGCCAGGGCGAGGGCACGCTCGCCGCCGTCCAGATCGGCTCGCTGTACACCGGGTCGGTGATCGACTCCACCGTAGCCAGCTCGCTGCCGAAGCAGCGGCGAGCGCCGTTCCGGAACATCGAAAAGGGCCAGACGCTGGCCCTGCTCGCCGTGCCGTCCGACGGGAAACCGCACAGCATCGACCTCGGCGGCAAGCTCGGGGACTACCGCGTCGTCTCGACGACGTCGCCCGGCGGTGAGAAGACCGTCATCGGCCTGCCGCTCAAGGACGTCAACGAGACGCTGTGGCGGCTCGGCTTCATCCTCGGCGGCGTTGCGCTCGCCGGGATCCTGGTGGCGGGCGCGGTCGGCGCGGCGACGATCCGCCGCACGATGCAGCCGCTCGACCGGCTGGCCGCGACCGCGACCCGCGTCTCCGAACTGCCGCTGGACCGCGGCGAGGTGGCGCTGTCCGAGCGTGTCCCGGACGCCGACACCGACCCGAACACCGAGGTCGGCAAGGTCGGCTCGGCGCTGAACCGGATGCTGCAGCACGTCGCGAACGCGCTCACCGCGCGGCACGCGAGCGAGAACCGCGTCCGCCAGTTCGTCGCGGACGCGAGCCACGAGCTGCGCACGCCGCTGGCGGCGATCCGCGGGTACGCGGAGCTGACCCGGCGCAGCGGTGAGCAGGTGCCGCCGGACGTCGCGTTCGCGATGAGCCGCGTCGAGTCCGAGTCGCGCCGGATGACCACGCTGGTGGAGGACCTGCTGCTGCTGGCCCGCCTCGACTCGGGACGGCCGGTGGTGCACGAGTGGGTGGACCTGTGCCGGCTGGTGGCCGACGCGGTCGCGGACGCGCACGTCGCGGGCCCGGACCACAAGTGGCTGATGGACGTGCCGGGCGAGCCGATCGGCGTGCTCGGCGACGCGGGCCAGCTGCACCAGGTGGTGATCAACGTGCTGGCCAACGCGCGCACGCACACCCCGGCGGGGACGACGGTCATGGCGTCACTGTCCACTTCGGACGGTGTGGTGCGCCTGCGGGTGAGCGACGACGGCCCGGGCATCCCGCCGGACATCCTCCCGGACATCTTCGAGCGCTTCGCCCGCGGTGACAATTCGCGGTCGCGGGCGGCGGGCAGCACCGGCCTGGGCCTGGCGATCGTCGCCGCGGTCGTGGGCGTGCACGGCGGGCGGGTCGGGGTGCACAGCCGTCCCGGCCGGACGGAGTTCGAGATCACGTTCCCGGAGGCCCCGGCGCCGGAGTGACCCGATCGTGGCGGACGCACAGCCGTCGCACAGCTTCGGCACAAGTTCACCACATGCGCCGCCCACACGGTGGGCAGCATGACGACCACGCTGTCGGCGCCCGAACACGCCCAGCCCGCGCCCCGGGCCGCCCGCCCGCCGCGGTGGATCAAGCCTTCCGTCGCCGCGCTGCTGCTCGGGACCGGGCTGCTCTACCTGTGGGACCTGGCCAAAACCGGCTGGGCCAACGACTTCTACGCGATGGCGGCGCAGGCCGGCACGTGGAGCTGGAAGGCGCTGTTCTTCGGCTCGCTCGACCCGGGCAACGTCGTCACGGTCGACAAACCGCCGCTCTCCCTGTGGGTCATGGGGCTCTCGGGCCGGATCTTCGGCTTCTCGAGCTGGAGCCTGCTGGTGCCGAACGCGCTCGCCGGCGTCGCGTCGGTGGGCCTGCTGTACCTGGCCGTGCGCCGGCTTTCGGGGCCGGGCGCCGGGCTGCTCGCCGGGGCCGGGCTCGCGCTGACGCCGGTCGCCGCGCTCATGTTCCGCTACGACAACCCGGACGCCTTCCTGGTGCTGCTGCTCGTCGCCGGCGCGTACTGCGTCGTGCGCGCGCTCGAGCACGCGAGCACGAAATGGCTGGTGCTCGCCGGGGTCTGCGTCGGGTTCGGCTTCCTCGACAAGATGCTGCAGGCGTTCCTCGTGCTGCCCGCCTTCGTGCTGGTGTACGCGGTCGCGGCGCCGACGTCGCTCGGGCGCCGCATCGGCCAGCTGTTCGCCGCGGCGGGCGCGGTGCTCGTCTCGGCCGGCTGGTGGATCGCGGTCGTCGCGCTCTGGCCGGTCGCGGACCGGCCCTACATCAGCGGGTCGACCGACAACACCGTGCTGGAGCTGGCTTTCGGGTACAACGGCCTCGGCCGGATCTTCGGCGAAGGCCGGGGTGGTGGCGGAGGCGGGACGTTCGCGCCGCCGTCCGGCGCGGGTGGCGGCTTCGGCGGCGGTTTCGGCGGGGAGACCGGGCTGACGCGGCTGTTCAGCGGGGAGTTCGGCGGCGAGGCGTCGTGGCTGCTGCCCGCCGCGGTCCTCGGCCTGGTCGCGGGCCTGTGGTTCACCCGGCGCGCGCCGCGCACCGACCGGACGCGGGCCGCGCTGCTGCTCTGGGGCGGCTGGCTGGTCGTCACCACGCTGGTGTTCAGCTACATGAGCGGCATCATCCACCCGTACTACACGGTCGCGCTGGCGCCCGGGATCGCCGCCACGCTGGGCATCTCCGCCCGTGAGCTCTGGCGGGGCCGGGCCAACTTCGCGGCCCGCGCGGTGCTCGCGGTCATGCTCGCGGTGACGGCGGTCTGGGGCTTCGTGCTGCTCGCGCGGACGCCGGAGTGGCAGCCGTGGATCCGCTACGCGCTGCTCGTATCGAGCGCGGCCGCGGTGCTGGCGCTGCTCTTCGGCGCCGACCGGTTCCGCCGTCTCGGGCCGGTCGTGGCCGTGCTGGGCCTGTGCGGCGCGTTGCTCGGGACGACGTCCTTCACGCTGGCCACGGCGGCGAACGCGCACGCGGGCGGGACGCCGTCGTCCGGTCCGGTCGCGGCGGCGAGCGGACGCGGTTTCGGCGGCCGGGGCGGCTTCGGCGAGGGACAGGCCGACACCGCGGTGATCACCCTGCTCAAGGCCACGACGACGAAGTGGGCCGCGGCGCAGAGCGGCGCGATGCAGTCGGCCGGGCTGGCGCTCTCGAGCGGACGGCCGGTGCTCGCGATCGGCGGGTTCAGCGGCAGCGACCCGGCGCCGACGCTCGCGCAGTTCCAGCAGTACGTCGCCGCGGGCGACATCCACTACTACGTCGCCGGCGGGCGGGGCGGTTTCGGCGGCGGCCGCGGGACCTCGGGGGAGATCCAGGCGTGGGTCGAGCAGACCTTCGCGCCGCAGACCGTCGGGAGCGCCACCGTTTACGACCTCACAAAATCTGTCAATTGATCGAAATAGCTCCGATTGTTTCGGTCTTGTTAACAGTGGCGGAATCATTCGCGGTCTCCCGGCCGGTGCGGTAGTCCCGGGTGGGCTCATCTGTTCGAACACCATTCCGGCCAGCGGCACATTACGAACGATTGTTCGGTTCTTGCCGGTAGCCCACGGTGATGATCGCGGGCGTGTGTAACGGGGAGGGACTACTGCCCGTGCAACTGCACGTCCGGGTGAACCGCGATTTTGACCGGGCGGCCGACAGAAAGTCGGCCGGTCCGGCTCGTCGAACCTGTCGATGACGCTGGTTGGCCCACGCGTGGATCACTCGTTCGGCGGCATCCTCGGGGCATTGTGGTGATCTTGTGCTCCTCGCTAGGCTCTCCGCCGGGTGAGGGACAAGGGGTGGCTGGTCCGGTCCGCTGAGGCACCGGATCTCACTGGGTGTGGGTGATCCCTGTCCGCTTTTGCTCATCCGTGACCCGATCAGGTGCGTCTGGAAGAGAGCAGCGATGACTGTGCGCTTTCGGCGCCGCAACACTCCACTTCCCCCGCCTTTTGGAGTTTCGCTGTGACTTCCCGTCCCCGTCGGCTGACGGTGTTCCTGACTCTGCTGACCCTTGCCGGGGTCACCGCGCTTTCGGGGTGCAGCGACAGCACCGCCGCCGGTGGCGGCGGCAAGATCACCCTCGGGTTCAGCGCCTGGCCGGGCTGGTTCCCCTGGCAGGTGGCGCAGGAAAAGGGCCTGTTCGCGAAGAACGGCGTGGACGTCGACCTCAAGTGGTTCGACAACTACACCGACAGCATCAACGCGTTGTCGAGCGGGGCGATCGACGCGAACAGCCAGACCCTCAACGACACGCTCTCCTCGGCCTCCGGCGGCGCCAAGCTGTCGATCGTGCTGGTGAACGACAACTCCACCGGCAACGACAAGATCATCGCGCGGGACGGGATCAACGCCGTCGCCGACCTCAAGGGCAAGAAGGTCGCCGTCGAGCAGGGCACGGTCGACCACTACCTGCTGCTGCTCGCGCTGCAGGAGGCGAAGCTGACCGAAAAGGACATCGAGCTCGTCAACCTGCCGACCGACGCCGCCGCGGCCGCGTTCGTCGCCGGCCAGGTCGACGCGGTGGGCGCGTTCGCGCCGTTCACCACCAAGGCCCTCGAGCGCCAGGGCAGCCGCGCGATCTCGTCGTCCGCCGAGTTCCCCGGCGCCATCCCGGACCACCTCGTCACGTCGCAGAAGCTGGTCAAGGACCACCCGAAGGACGTCCAGGCGCTCGTCAACACCTGGTTCGAGACGCTGACCTGGATCAAGAACAACAAGGACGCGGCCGTGCAGATCATGGCCAAGCGCGGCGGGGTCGACGACGCCGAGTACAAGACCTACGACGCCGGCACCACGATCTTCACACGCCAGCAGAACCTCGACGCGTTCACCCCGGGCGTCACCGCCCAGCACCTGGACTTCTCCGCGAACAAGATCATCGACTTCATCGTGAACACCGGGCTCGCCCAGCAGCGGCCGTCGCTCGACGGGCTGTTCGACGACCAGTTCGTGAAGGCCGCACCGCAGTGACGGGTCCGACCCAGCGCACCGCGGGCGCCCCGGCCGACGAACGCGCGGCCGAGGAGCTGGAGGCCGAGCAGCGGCTCGCCGACGACACCCACGCCGGCCGGGGCCGCCCGGCCTGGTCGGCGTTGCCGCGGCGGGCCACGCCGAAGGCCCGGTCGCCGCTGTTCTCCCTGCGCACGCCGATCTCCTCGTCGGCCCGCTGGACGCTGGCGGTGCTGTCGTTCGCGATCCCGTTCCTCGCCTGGGTCGTGCTGAGCGTCAGCGGGGTCGTCGACTCGACGTTCCTGCCGTCGCCGGCCGCGGTGCTCAAGGCCGGGCTGGACATGGCCGGCACCGGCGAGCTGTTCGACGACCTCTGGGCGACGACCCAGCGGGTGCTCGAAGGCTTCGGGCTCGCGGTGCTCGTCTCGGTGCCGCTCGGCGTCCTGATGGGCACCTTCACCGCGGGCCAGGCATTCTTCGAGCCGCTGATCGGCCTGCTGCGCTACCTGCCGGCGAGCGCGTTCATCCCGCTGCTGATCATCTGGCTGGGCCTCGGCGAGCCGTCGAAGATCGCGATCCTCTTCATCGGCACGGTCTTCTTCAACACGCTGATGACCGCCGACGTCGTGCGGGCGGTGCCGAGCGCGCTCCTCGACGTCTCCTACACCCTCGGCGCGCGCCGGGGTGAGGTGCTGCGCAAGATCGTCGTCCCGCACTCGCTGCCGGGCATGATCGACGCGGTCCGGGTCAACGCCGCCGCGGCGTGGAACTTCGTCGTGGTCGCCGAGCTGATCAACTCCCAGGCCGGCCTCGGCTACCGGATCGTGCGCGCGCAGCGGTTCCTGCAGACGGACAAGATCTTCGCGGTGCTGGTGGTCATCGGGATCGCCGGTCTCACCATCGACGTCCTGCTGCGCCTGCTGCGCACGCAGGTCGGGAAGTGGGCGGCATGACGCTGGAACTGCGGGGCGTCGCCAAGGACTACACCGTCCGCGGCGTCGTGACGCGCGCCCTCGACGGGGTCGACCTCGAAGTGCTGCGCGGCGAGTTCGTCTGCGTCGTCGGGGCGAGCGGCTCGGGCAAGTCGACGCTGCTTTCGCTGGTGGCCGGGCTGAGCACGCCGACCGAAGGCGAGATCGTGCTCGACGGCGCCCCGGTGACCGGACCCGGCCCGGACCGCGGGCTCGTCTTCCAGCACGGCGCGCTCTACCCGTGGCGCACCGTCGAGAAGAACGTCGCGTTCGGACTCGAACTGCTGCCGATCGACGCGGCCGAGCGCGCCAAGCGCGTGGACTGGTACCTCGCCGAGACCGGGCTCGACGCCGTGCGCCGGTCACTGCCGAAGCAGCTTTCCGGCGGGCAGAAGCAGCGCGTCGCGATCGCGCGGGCGCTGGCGTGCGAACCGGAAGTCCTGTTGCTGGACGAACCCTTCGGCGCGCTGGACGTCCAGACCAAAGAGGACATGCAGGTGCTCATCCGCCAGGTGTGGGCCGACACGGGCACCACGGTGCTGATGGTCACCCACGACGTCGAGGAAGCGGTGTTCCTGGGCGGCCGGGTGGTGGTGCTCGCCTCCGACCCGGGCCGCATCGCCGCCGACGTCGAGGTGACGCTGCCCGCCGAGCGCGGCCTGGCGGTGAAGCGCGAACCGCGGTTCCTCGCGCTGCGCGCCCGGATCGAGGACCTGGTCCGCGAGCAGCACCGTGGCCACGTCGACCGGGTGGCCGCGGGTTCGTGAGAACGGAAGACGGGATGGTGGCGGGATGAGGCACGGCAAGGCGACCGCGAGACGGGCCGGCGGCGGGGGAATCCTCGCCCGGCTCGGCATTCGCGGCAAGCTGAACCTGCTGCTCCTGCCGCCGCTGGCCGCGGTGGTGCTCGTGTCGGTGCCGTTCGTGCTGACCCAGGCGAACAGCGCCATGGCCGCGACACAGTCGGCGACCGTGGCGCGGCACACCCAGCAGCTCGGCGGGCTGGTCTCGCAGCTGCAGCGGGAACGGCTGCTGACCGGCGCGTTCGTCGCGTCGCCGTCGCTGACGGCCGACCAGATGCTCCAGCAGCGGAAGACGGTCGACTCGGCGGTCGAGAACGTCCGGTCGTCCCTCGGCGCCGACGCGCCCGACGAGCTTTCCGCGGCCCTGACCCGGATCGGCTCGCTCGCCGAGCTGCGGCAGAACGCCGAACGCCGCGGGGTCGCGCTCGACAGCGTCGCCCGCACCTACCACGCGGTGATCGGCGCGGTCATCGACGCGCTGCGGCTCGTCCCGCAGCTGACCAGTGACGCCGAGGGCACCCGGGAGCTGACCGCGCTGGAGGCGCTGCTGCGCGCGAACGAGGAGAACTCGTTGCGCGGCATGGCGTTGATCGTGACGGCGGTGGCGCCGGAGGCCGGCCGGTCCATCCTGGACGACGCGACCCAGCAGGCGCCGATCTTCACCGACCGGTTCGTCCAGCAGGCCGGCAGCGAGCAGTCCGCGCTGGTCGTCAACGTCGAGCAGAGCGAAGCCGGCCGCCGGATCGACGACCTCGCCGGCGTGGTCGGCAACCCGCGCGACACCGGCGCGCGGACCCAGTACGTCGCCGACGTCCTCGCCGCGTCGGAAAGCCAGGCGGCGCAACGCAAGCTGGTCCAGGAGCGGGTCACCGGCGAGATCGCCACCGCCGCGAACGGCCGCGCCGACGCGGGCACGCGGCTGGCGTGGCTGGTCGGCGCGGGCGCCGGTCTGCTCTTCCTGCTCGTCGCTTTCCTCGCCGTCGCGGTGTCGCGCTCGATCGCCCGGCCGCTGCGCCGGCTGACCACCGCCGCGACGTCGGTCGCCGACCTCGCCGGCACCGAGCTCGTCCGCGTGACCGACACCGAAGAGGCCGAGGAGCAGATCCCGCGGCTGGCCACCATCGACGTCGTCTCGAGTGACGAGCTGGGCAAGCTGGCCGCGGCGTTCAACCGGGTCCAGACCACCGCGGCCGAGCTGGTCGAGCGGCAGGCGCTCACCCGGCGCAACACCGGCCTGATGTTCGCGAACGTCGCGAAGCGCACGCAGAACCTCGTCGGCCGCCAGCTCGCGCTGATCGACGAGGTCGAGCGCAACGAGCAGGACACCCGGCTGCTGGCCAGCCTCTACCGGCTGGACCACCTCTCCACCCGCCTGCGCCGCAACGCCGACAACCTGCTCGTGGTGTCCGGCACCCGCGACGAGACGCGCATCGCCGGCCCGATCGAGCTGTCCACCGCGCTGCGCTCGGCGCTCGCCGAGATCGAGGACTACCAGCGCGTCAAGCTCGGCGTCGTCGCGGAGATCCTCCTGTCGTCGGCCCTCGGCGCCGACCTGGTGCTCGTGTTCGCGGAGCTGCTGGAGAACGCGACGTCGTTCTCACCGCCCGGCTCGCTGGTCGAGGTGGACACGATGTTCCTCACCGACGGCTCGTGCCTGGTGAACATGGTCGACCACGGCATCGGCATGACCGCCGAGAAGATGGCCGACGAGAACCGGCGGCTCGTCGAGCGCGAACGCCTCGAGCTGGCGCCCACCAGCGTGCTCGGCCTGTTCGTGGTCGGCCGCCTGGCGCGGCGCCACGACCTGGCCGTCGAGCTGCTCGCGACCCCGACCACCGGCGGCGTGACCGCGCGGCTGACGATCCCGCCGTCGCTGTTCAGCCACCGCGGCGGGCTCCTGAAGACCACCCCGACGCCGGTGATCCCGGCCCAGGCCGCACCCCAGCCGCGTCCCGCGGAAGCCGTGGCGGTCGCCGCCTCGGTGTCCACTTTGGACGAGCTCCGCCCGGTCGCGGCGCCGGCCGAGCTGCCGATGCCGGCGATCCCGGCGCTGCTCGGCACCATTCAGGGCAACGGGTTCCGCTGGTTCAACCAGCTGGAGCCGGTCTGGCCCGACGCCGAACCCGACGTCAAGGCGACGGTCCTGTCCGGGGCCCCGGAGTCTTCTTCGGAGGCTGAGTCCCGCGGTGGCCTCCGCCGGCGCGTCCGCGGCGCCCAGTTGCCCAGCCCGGGCACGACAGCGCCGGTGGCCGACGGCCCGCGGCACGACCCGGACGCGACCAAGGCCGCCATGGACGGCTTCCAGAGCGCCTTCGCGAAGGCCGCCGAGGTCGGCGCGATGGAGACCGACCCGCCGTCCGCGCCGCCGACCGTCGTGACCGAGCCCGTGTCGCTGCCGGTGCGCGTCCCGGCCGCGGCCGTCCCCGAACCGCCGTCGCGTGACGGCCTGGTCCGCCGCGTCCCCGGCGCCCAGCTCGCCCCCGGCCTGCGGCAGCAGCCCGCGGGGCGGCCGGTCGCCCGAGCCGTCGTCAGCCGCGCCCGGCGCGACCCGGCGGCCGAGCGGGCGGCGTTCGACTCGTTCGCCGCCGGCCTGGCCAAGGCGGAGGACGTGGTTACGGCAGACAGCCCGCCGCATGGCGTGGTCGCCGGTCGTGTGATGGAACGAGGAGAAGAGAGCAGGAAATGAGCATCCCCGCAGCAGGTGTCAGCGTCGAGGCCCAGAACTTCAACTGGCTGGTGAGCCGCTTCGCCCAGCACACCGCGGGCGCGATCGCCGCCATCGCGGTCTCCGCCGACGGACTGCTGATCGCGGTGTCGTCGGAGCTCGAGCGCTCCAACGCCGACCGCCTCGCCGCGATCTCCTCCGCCATGCTCGGCCTCGCCCACGGCGTCTCCGAGAGCCACCCGCTCGGCTCGCCCGACAAGGTGATCATCGAACTGGAGCACGGCTACCTGCTGGTCTGCACCATCAGCATCGGCTGCTCGCTCGGCGTCCTCGCCAACAAGCAGGCCAGCCTCGGCACGATCGCCTACGAGATGGCGATGTTCGCCAACCGCGCCACCGAGGTCCTGACGCCCGGCCTGATCGAGGAGCTCAAGAACACCGTAGGTTCGTGATGACGGAGGAACCTTCGCTCCTGCGGCCGTACCTGATGACCTCGGGGCGGGCCCAGCCGGTGGACCAGAGCCTCGAGATCGAGGCCCAGGTGATGACGTCCCGGCTGGGTGCGGCGTCCCACCCGAAGCTCACCTTCGAACGCCAGGAAATCGTTTCCCTGTGCCGGAGCACCATGTCGGTCGCCGAGGTGGCCGCCATGCTCGGCCTGCACATCGGTGTCGCCCGCGTCCTGGTGGCCGACCTCGCCGAGCTCGGCTACGTCGTCGTCCGGCGGCCGGCGAACCACAACTCGCAAGACCTCGGCATGATCGAAAGGGTCATTCGTGGACTCGAAGCCATTCACTGAACCGGGCGCCCGGCCACCGGCCCCGGTCAAGATCGTCATCGCGGGCGGCTTCGGCGTCGGCAAGACGACGGCCGTCGGCGCCATTTCGGAGATCAAGCCGTTGACGACCGAAGCGGCGATCACGTCGGTGGCGGCGTCGGTGGACCGCACGGGCCACGTCCCGGCGAAGACCACCACGACGGTCGCCCTGGACTTCGGCTGCATCACGATCGACGACGAGGTCAAGCTGTACCTGTTCGGCACGCCCGGCCAGGACCGCTTCGGCTTCATGTGGCAGGACCTGGTCCACGGCGCGCTCGGCGCGCTGGTGATCGTCGACACCCGCCGTATGGACGACTGCTACCCGGCGGTCGACTACTTCGAGAACGCGGGCCTGCCGTTCGTGGTGGCGGTGAACATGTTCGACGGGTCCCTGGGCCACAACCTCGAGGACGTCCGCTGGGCCCTCGCGGTGAGCGACGACGTCCCGCTGATCACGTTCGACGCGCGGCAGAAGCTGTCGGTGCGCGACGCGCTGCTGGCGGTGCTGCGGAACACGTTCAAGCGGGCTCGTGCCCAGGCGGGCGCAGGGGCCTGACTGGTCTTCGCTACACTGATCCACGGACCCCGCGCGGCGTCCACCCTGTGAACTTCCCCAGGGCCGGAAGGCAGCAAGGATAAGCAGGCTCTGACGGGTGCGCGGGGTCCCCTTTCGTTTAGAAGATCCCCAGCATGTCGTCTGGTGGCTGCGGCGATGGTGGCGTGTCCTCGTCCGTGATCGGCTTCGCCCGGCCCGTCAGCTTCACCAGCTCCGGGCCGTAGACGCACCTCGCTGGGAACGCCGCCGAGGCCGTGCGGGCCGCGATCGCCGTCGTCGAGAGTTCGGTCGCCGAGGCCGCCAGGACCAGGTTGCCGAAGCGGCGGCCCTTCAGCACCGCCGGGTCGGCCAGGACCATCACCTCCGGGAACACCTCGCGCAGCGTGGCCAGGAAGCGGCGGGCGAACGGCAGGCCCGAGCCGTCCGTGATGTTGGTCAGGTACACGCCCGGGGTGCGCAGGATCGCCGCGATCGCGCGCGTCGCCTCCAGGGACGCCAGGCCGCCGGCCAGGGTCGCGCGCTCGAACGCGTCGACCACCACCAGGTCCGCCGAATCCTCGCGGCGCGTCGCCAACCCCGCCCGGCCGTCGGTCACGCGGACGCGCAGGCCCGGCACCCGCAGCCCCAGCTGGGTGCGGACCAGCTCGACCAGCTCACCGTCGGCGTCGAACACCAGCTGCCGCGACCCCGGGTGCGTCGCCGCCACGTACCGCGGCAGCGTGCAGGCCGCGCCGCCGATGTGCAACGCGTCCAGCGGACCCGGTGGCAGCTGGTCCACCACGTCGCCGAAGCGGCGGACGTAGTCGAACTCCAGGTTGGCCGGGTCGTCGAGATCGACGTACGACTGCGCGACCCCCTCCACCGACAGCAGCCACGCGTTGCCCCGGTCGACGTCCCGGAGCAGCTCGGCCGTCCCGAAGCGCACCGGGTACCGCCCGGGCACCGGTTCGGCCTTCTGCGTTCGACCCACGACGACCGAGCCTAGCGGGTCGGAAACATTCCGCCCGCCGCGCCGATAGAGGAGCGGAAAGATCAACGATCGAGGGGGTTTTCCTTGCGTGCGAACGCAGTAATCGTCGCCGCGGCACTCGCCGCCGGGGTCTTCGTGACGCCGGCGGCCGCGGACGTCCTGCCCGACCGGGCCCAGGCCGTCTCGCTGCTGGAGTCCGGCGGGCCCGGCGTCGCGAGAGCAGCGGAAACGGCGTTGCTCGGCACACCCGCCGACCTGCAGGCCTTCCTGGCCACCGGGCAGTTCCAGGCCAAGGACGACGACGACCGGGTCCTCGTCACCCAGGCCCTGTCCACCGGCGGCCCGGTCACCAAGCGCGCCGCGCAGCAGGCGCTCAGCGGCACCATCGCCGACGTCCGGGAGTTCCTCGCCCACGGCCTCCCGCAGGCCCGGGTCGCGGACGACCGGATCGCCGTCGGCCAGGCCATGAGCACCGGCGGCCCGACCGTCAACGAGCGCGCCCAGAAGGCGCTCGACGGCACCGCCGCCGACGTCCGGGCGTTCCTCGAGACCGGTCTGCAGCCGGCTCGCGACGTCGACGAGCGGGTCTTGGCCGCCCAGGCCATGTCCGCCGGCGGCCCCGAGGTCAAGGCGGCCGCGCAGACGGCCCTCGACGGCGACCCGGCCGACGTCCGTTACTTCCTGAACCTGTGGAAGAAGGTCGCCGCGGACGGCGACGCCGAGGTCACCGCGGTCCAGGCTCAGCTCGACTACGGCAAGGCGGCCGCGGCCAAGCACAGCGCCCTCGGCGTCCGGCTCGCGAAGAGCCGGGCCGCGGCGATCGCGTCGGACGCGCGGAAGGCGAACACCGACCGGCTGGCCACCCAGCAGCACCAGGGCCGGCAGGACGGCCAGGCGGCGGCCGGCGCCGAAGCGGCCGCGCAGCAGCAGGCCTGCGACGCGGCGGCTCGCGCCGCGCAGGCCAAGACCGACAACGACAAGCTGCTCACCGACGCGGCCGACCCGGCGCTGACAGTGCCGAACGGCCGCCGCGCGTCGGTCTACTTGCTCCACAACGGCGGCGCCGCGGTCAAGGACGCCGCCCGCGTCGCGCTGAGCGGTTCGGACGACGACGTCGTCACCTTCGTGCGCAGCGGGCTCGCCGTCGCGCAGGAGTCGGACGACCGGGCCGCCGTCGCGGCGATCGCGGCCGACCCGAAGGCCCGCCCAGGCCTGCGCCAGGCCGCCCGTGACGCGCTCGCCGGGCCGTACGCCGGGGTCGCCGCGCTGCTGCGCACCGGGGACTACCCGGGCCGCGACGCCGACGACCGCGTCGAGGTCAACCAGATCATGGCGGCCGGCGGCCCGGCGACGAAGTCGTGGGCGCAGAAGGCGCTCGACGGCACTGTCGCCGACGTCCGTGAGTTCCTGGCGCACGGCCGGTACGACGCGCACCTGGTCGACCTGGACATCTACGTGACCCGGACGCTGTCGGACGGTCCCGAGGTCAACGCCGTCGCGCAGGGCGTGCTCGACGGCCCGCGGTCGGGTCTGCAGCCGTACCTCGACGGTGAGCTGGGCAAGGCGCGGGCGCGGGACGCGTTCACCACCCAGCACGTCACGAAGGTGAACGCTCTGGTCGCCGAGGTGAACGCCCTGACCTCCTGACCGCAGGGCGAAGGTTGTCGGACCCTGCCGGTAGTCTCGCGGCGTGGCTCTAGCGCTGTACCGCAAGTACCGTCCGGCAACCTTCGCCGAGGTCGTCGGGCAGGAGCATGTGACCGAACCCCTCCGCACGGCGTTGGCCGCCGGGCGGATCAACCACGCCTACCTCTTCTCCGGCCCGCGCGGCTGCGGGAAGACGTCGAGCGCGCGCATCATGGCGCGCTCGCTGAACTGCGTGAAGGGGCCGACGCCGGACCCGTGCGGCGAGTGCAACTCGTGCAAGGCGCTCGCGCCGGAGGGCTCGGGCAGCGTCGACGTCACGGAGCTCGACGCGGCCAGCCACGGTGGTGTCGACGACGCCCGCGAGCTGCGGGACAAGGCGTTCTACGCGCCGGCCGAGTCGCGGTACCGCGTGTTCATCATCGACGAGGCGCACATGGTCACCACGCAGGGCTTCAACGCCCTGCTGAAGATCGTGGAAGAGCCGCCCGAGCACGTCATCTTCATCTTCGCGACCACCGAGCCGGACAAGGTGCTCACCACCATCCGCTCGCGGACGCACCACTACCCGTTCCGGCTGATCCCGCCGGGCGCGATGCGGACGCTGCTGGAAGGCAACGTCGCCGCCGAGGGTGTCGAGGTCGAGCCCGCGGTGTACCCGCTGGTCATCCGCGCGGGTGGCGGTTCGGCGCGGGACACGCAGTCGGTGCTCGACCAGCTGCTCGCCGGCGCCGGGCCGGACGGTGTTTCGTACAGCCGCGCGGTGTCGCTGCTGGGCGTCACCGACGTCGCGCTGATCGACGACATGGTCGACGCGCTCTCGACCGACGACGCCGGCACGGTGTTCGGCACGGTCGAGAAGGTCACCGAAGCCGGGCACGACCCGCGCCGGTTCGCCACCGACCTGCTCGACCGCCTGCGTGACCTGGTGCTGCTGCGCGCGGTGCCGGAGTCCGCGGGTGGCTTGGTGTCGGCGCCGGAGGAAGAGCTGACGCGGATGGTCGCGCAGGCCGAGCGAGTCGGCCTGGCCACGCTCTCGCGCTACGCGGACATCGTCCACAATGGACTCCTGGAGATGCGCGGCGCGACCTCGCCGCGGCTGGTGCTGGAACTGCTGTCCGCGCGGATGCTGCTGCCGTCGGTGACGGAGGCGGAGAAGGCGCTGCTGGCCCGGATCGAGCGGCTCGAGCGCCGCGCGACGCTGGCGGGCGGCGGTGGCGCGCCGGCCGAGGGCGGTGTCGAGCCGCCGGTGCGAGCGGCGCCGGAGAAGGAGTTTTCCCGGCCTTCGCAGCGCGCGGCTTCGGCCGGGCCGGCGCCGGTTGCGGTGCCTGAGCCGCCGCAGGCTGCACCGGGCGGCGCGACTGCGGTGGCACCGGCTGGCACTCCCGCCCAGCCCCCCGATGGCGGCTCGCGCACGCCCGCTCCGGCCGAGTCCGGCGACGGCGGTTGGGGAGCTGCTCGTACTCCGGGCGGCGGCACGCCTGCCGCGACCCCGGCAGCTTCAGGCGCCCCGGCTCAGTCCGCCGATGGTGGTTGGGGAGCTCCTCGTACTCCGGGCGGCGGCACCCCCGCCGCGACCCCGGCAGCTTCAGGCGGCGCCCCGGCTCAGTCCGGCGATGGCGGTTGGAGCACCCCGCGCACCCCGGGCGGCGGCACCCCCGCCCCCGCAGCCGCTCCCGCCGAGGAAGCCCCGGCGCCCGCCGCGTCCGGCGGCATGGACGCCGCCGGGATCCGGAACATCTGGCCGCAGCTCATGACCGCCCTGCGCAAGTTCACCGGCGGCCGCAGCCTCGAAGCGATGCTGACCCAGGCCACGGTGGCGACCGTCGAGGGCCACGCCGTCACGCTGACCCACAAGTCCGAGCCGCTCTCGCGCCGCCTGTCCGACCAGGACAACGCCCGCAAGATCGCCGGCGCCCTGACCGACGTCCTGGGCGGCGAGTGGCAGGTCCGCTGCGTCCACGGCAACGCCCCGGCCGCGCCCGCCGCGCGTCCGCAGCAGGCCGCGCCCGCGCCGGAGCGGTCGTTCACGCGCCAGTCGGCGGCCGCGCCCGCGGCTCCCGCGCCGCCGTCCCGGCCCGCGGCACCGCCCGCGCCGCCCGCGCGGCCCAAGGTCACCACGGCCGAGCCGGACATCCCGCTGCCGCCGGAGCCGTCCGACGAGGACGACGAAGACCTCTACAACGAGGACGCCAGCCCGGCCCCGCCGCCACCTCCGCCCCCGCCGGACCAGGACCCGGACGAGCTGGCCCGCAAGCTGATCTCGGACCACCTCGGCGCCCGCCCGCTGGACTGAACCGTCAGCCGGCCAGGTAGGCCTCGATCGCCGCGGCGATGGCCGAAGCGAACTGCTGACGGCCTTCCTCGCTCGTCATCCGGGCCGCTTCGGCCGCGTTGCGCATGTTTCCGCACTCCACCAGCGCGATCGGCCGCGTCGAGAGGTTCAGGCCACCGAGGTCCGAGCGCGCCGACAAGCCGTTGCCGCCGATGTAGTTCGACGTGCTGAAGCCGCCGCTGCGCATCGTGTCGCGCAGCGTCCGGGCCAGCCGCGTCGACGGCGCGCCCTGGGCCGCGTTCAGCGGCGGTGACGAATACGCGACGTGGAAGCCGTTCGCGCCCGGCGAGTTCGAGCCGTCGGCGTGGATCGAGACGACGGCGTCCGCGTTGGCGGTGTTGCCGATCTCGGCCCGCTTGTCGACGCACGGGCCGACGCCGGTGTCGTTCGGCCGGGTGTAGACGACGCGGATTCCCTTGGCCGCCAACGCCTGCCCGACCCGCTGGGCGACGTCCCAGGTGAACGCGTGCTCGGCGTACCCGGCGTTGGTCGACGTCCCGGTCGTGTTGCACGGCTTGGTCTGCCCGCGCCCGGCGGGCACCAGCCGGTTGATCTCCGCCGGATGGGAGCCGTTGCCGCCGTTGTGGCCCGGGTCGAGGACGACGACCTTCCCACCCGCGACCGGCGGCGGTGGCGCGGGCGCCGAAGACGACGGCGAGGTCGGCGGCGGTGGCGCGGAGGTCACCGTCGTCGGGGTCGGCGTGACCGTCCGGGTGACCACGGGGGCCGGAGCCGCCGGGGCTTCTTCCTGACAGCCACTGAGCAGCAGGGCGCCGGCCAGCAGCAGGGGGACAATCGCGCGTCGCACGGCGACCACGGTGCCACAACCCGGGCCCGCCCGGGGCGCGACTACCCTGGTGGGGACACAGGCGTGCAGAGAGGACCGAGTGCGATCATGGTGCAACCCGGCGGCGGCTTCGACATTTCCCAGCTGATGCAGCAGGCCCAGCAGATGCAGCAGAAGCTCGTCGAGGCCCAGGAGGAGCTCGCCAACACCGAGGTCACCGGCACGGCCGGCGGCGGGCTGGTCACCGCGACCGTCTCCGGTGACAGCCAGCTGAAGAGCCTGCAGATCGACCCGAAGGTGGTCGACCCGGACGACGTCGAGACGCTGTCCGACCTGATCGTGGCGGCGGTCCGCGACGCGTCGGCGAGCGCGCAGAAGCTCACCGAGCAGAAGCTCGGCCCGCTGGCCGGCGGTCTCGGCGGCGGTGGCGGCATGCCCGACCTCGGCGCCCTCGGCTTCGGCGGCTGACGAACTTGTACGAAGGTGTCGTCCAGGACCTGATCGACGAGCTCGGGCGGCTGCCCGGGGTCGGGCCGAAGAGCGCCCAGCGGATCGCGTTCCACCTGCTGGCCACCGACCCGGCCGACATCGCGCGGCTGCAGGACGTGCTCGGCAAGGTCAAGGAGGGCGTGCAGTTCTGCGAGGTCTGCGGCAACGTCTCGGAGCAGCAGAAGTGCCGCATCTGCCGCGACGAGCGCCGCGACCTCACGGTGATCTGCGTGGTCGAGGAGCCCAAGGACGTCCTGGCGGTCGAGCGCACCCGCGAGTTCAAGGGCCGCTACCACGTCCTGGGCGGCGCGCTCGACCCGCTGTCGGGCATCGGCCCGGAGCAGCTGCGCATGCGCGAGCTGCTCAAGCGCATCGGCGAGGCGGACATCAGCGAGATCATCATCGCGACGGACCCCAACACCGAGGGCGAAGCAACGGCGACGTACCTGGTGCGGATGCTGAGGGACTTCCCAGGCTTGAGCGTGACGCGGCTGGCGTCGGGCCTGCCGATGGGCGGTGACCTGGAGTTCGCGGACGAGCTCACCCTGGGCCGCGCGCTCTCGGGCCGTCGTGTCCTTTGACGGGCTGCCGGTCGGGCCGGTCCGGACGCTGCTGGCCGTAGCGCGGCGGTACGTCGACATCCGGGACTGCGCCGAGCTGCCCCAGGTGCGGTACGGCGACGATCTGACCGGCGTGATCGAGCTGTCCGTCGGGCAGGTCGCCCTCTTCGGCCCGAACTGGGAGTCGGAGATCGAGGGGTTGTGGGGTTCCGTGGCCGAGCTGGTGGCTCGCTACCGCGAGCGCGGGCACGCCGAGGTGCCGTTCGCCGACCAGCCGGCGAGCATCACGCTCGAGCCGGTCCCGCCGGGGCTCGTCCGGATCACCGTGGCGGGCGGGCCGTACCGCGAGACCGCGGTCACCGGGGAAGAGAAGCTGCTTTCCGCGCTCGAAGCGGGTGCGGCCGGGTTCTTCGCGAAACTGGCGGAGCTCACCGGTCGAAGCGTCTCAGGTCGTAGAGGTCCATCAGCCTGATCACCTTGTTCGCGTACTCCGGGTCGGTGGCGTACTTCCGCGCCACCGCCCGGATGAACGCGTCCGGGTCGCTCCGCACCGGCAACGCCGCCGCGTAGTTCGACGACGTCGTCAGCAGCCGCCCGTAATCACGGAACGAGTCGGAAACCGTCGCGTACGAGCGGAAAAACGCGTCCACCGGATGGCACGGCGACGGAATGCACTCCGTGGTCGGATACCGCGCACACCTCAACGCGATCGGCCCCGGGCTCGTCGGCGTCACGCACTTGAAGCCGAAGAAGTTCCGCTCGACCGTCGACAGTGTGCTGCGGCCCCAGTTCGACTCCAGGATCGACTGCGCCACCGTCACCGACGCCGGGATGTCGTACGCCGCGTGGATCGCCTGGGCGATCGGGCCCGCCGAACCGACGTACGCCTGCTGGTAGCCCGAGGAAAGCGCCGCGTCGCGGACCGACACCTGGTCGACCGGCGGGGTCACCACCAGCAGCGCGGCCAGTCCGATGTGGATCATGGACGCCAAGCTGCCCGATCGCCGCTCCAGCGGCGACCGGGGTCACTCCAAAGAGGACCTCAGCAGTAGCCGAGCTGCGCCAGCGTGTCCACGATGATCTCGGACGGGTGGTACTTGTCCATCCAGGACTCACCACGCCGGTTCTGGTACGTGTCGAGGAAGTTCTGCAGCTTGTCGCCGCGCATCTCGGTCAGCACCACCGTCTCGCCGAGGTGCTGCGGCGTCTCGGTGCGCTCGCGGTGCACCGCGCACGGCAGGCCGAGGTAGTAGCACTCCGCCGAAAGACCACCCGAGTCGGTGACGACGTACTCGGCGCGCGCCACCAGCGGGAGGAACTTCAGGTACCGCATCTTCGGCTGGACGATGAACTGGTCGTCGAAGATGTTCCCGATGCCCAGCGCGCGGATCTTCTCGCGCTCCGGCGCGCCGGCCATGTACAGGATCGGCATCTTGCGGCTCTGCTCGCGCAGTATCTCCAGCGCCTCGCGGTACTTGTCGGGGCGCGAGACCAGCTCGAAGCGGTGCAGCGTGGCGAGGCCGAACTTCTCCGGCAGGTTCGGCACGTCCAGCGGGCCGTTGATGGCCAGGCGCATCGCGTCGATCGCGGTGTTCGCCTCGGTGTCGACGACCACGCCGCGCGCGTGGCGCAGGTTGTTGACCTCGCGGATGCTCGGCGCGAAGTGCATGTCGACGATCTTCGCCGCGATCTTGCGGTTCAGCTCCTCCGGCAGCGGCGAGAGGATGCTGCCCGACCGCGCGCCCGCCTCGACGTGCCCGACGCGAGACTTGAGGATGCGCTTGCCGATCAGCGAGCCGTACGGCGTGGTGAACGTGTCGCCGTGCACCAGCACCAGCGGCGGGCGGCCGTCCTCGTTGAGCGCGGCGCGCAGCTCCTGGCGGCGGCTCCACGCGGTGCGCAGCACCTGCGCGGCCCAGCCCGGCACCTGCGCCGGCGACTCGAGGTTGTGCGCCTTGTCCTCCGGCACCAGCCAGACGTCCGGCTCGGGCATGTTCAGGTCGGCGAGCACGTCCGCGACCTCGTCGACGTGCTGCGCGGTGAACCAGATCTTCGGCCGCATCCCGCGCTCGCGGATCCCGTGGTAGACGGGCGCGATCTTGATCAGTTCCGCGGTGGTGCCGAGAATGAAGGAAATCACCGTGAAGGCCCATTTCTGGTCGGGTGCGGTGGCGCAAGGATACTGGCCGACCCGCCGCGGAGACCGCCGGGTAGCCTCGGCCCGGTGAGTGCGAACCCGCTCCTCCCCTCGCTCAGCGTCGTGATCCCGGTCTACAACGAGCAGGACTGGATCGAACGCAGTGTCGGCGCGCTGCTCGCCTCCGCCGAGGAGGCGAACTGGCCGATCGAGGTCGTCGTCGTCGACGACGGCAGCACGGACGCCACGCCTTCGCGGCTCGACGAGCTGCGGGAACGCCGTGGGATCACCGTGCTCAGCCAGGCCAACTCGGGCCGCTTCGAGGCCCGGCGGGCGGGCATCGCCAAGGCGTCGGGCCACCAGATCCTGCTGCTCGACAGCCGGGTGGTGGTGGACACCGGCTCGCTGACCTTCCTGCGCGACCAGCTGGTCGACCACCCGGAGCGGACGGTCTGGAACGGGCACGTCAACGTCGCTTCCGAGCACAACCCGTACGCCGGGTTCATGGCCGGGCTGGTGAAGATCCCCTGGCGCCGGTACTGCGCGGACCCGCGCCTGATGTCCTTCGGCATCGACCAGTTCGACCTGTTCCCGAAGGGCACCGGATTCTTTTCCGCGCCGCGTGACGTTCTCGAAGCGGCTTCCGACGCTTTTGTTTCCCTCTTCGACGACGTCCGCTTCGCCAGTGACGACACCGGCGTCCTGCGCTGGATCGCCGAGCGGCACCGCATCTTCCTGGCCCCAGAGTTCTCCGCGACCTACCACGGGCGCGACAGCTTCAAGAAGTTCGCCGCCCAGGCCTACTTCCGCGGGACGACCTTCGTGGACTCCTACCTCGGCTCGCCCGGCCCGGCCCGCAACGGCCTGTTCGCCGCGTTCGGCGTCGGCGTCCTGGGCCTCGGCCTCGCGCTGAAGAAGCCGAAGACGGCGGTGGCGCTCGCGGCCGCCGGCTCGGCCGCGGCGGGTGTGGCCGTGACCCGCTTCGGCGCGACGAACGCCGAGGCCAAGGCCGTCGCGAAGCTCGCGCCGGTGTTCGGGGCCGGCTTCGGCGCGGGCGCCGTCCGCGGGCTCGTCATGGCGCTGCGCGCGCGCCGGCGGCGGGATCGATGAGCTCGCCAGTGACCCACGAGTCCGACGAGGCGGACGGCCGCAGCCTGGCGAAGGAGACCGGGCGCTCGGCCGGGCGGATCGGTGTCTCGCTGCTGGTCGCGATCGCGCTCGGGTACGTGCTGACGCTGGTCGCCACGCGCTGGCTCGGACCGGAGAACAGCAAGGTCTACCTCTCGTTCTGGGGCATCCTGATGGGCCTAGGCAGCGCGTTGTCGCCGCTGGAGCAGGAGCTCTCGCGACAGTCCGCGGTGGCCGCGCTCGACGGCGGCAAGGCCGGCAAGCCCGCGCTGCGGGCGCTCACTGTCGGCGCGGTGACGGTCGCCGTGGTCGCGGCCCTGACGATGGCCGTGCCGGTGCTTTCGGACCGCCTCTACGGCGGCAACACCGTGCTCGGCGTCATCGTGCTGTGCGGCGCGATCGCGTTCGCCTGCCAGTTCGCCGCCCGCGGCCTGCTCGTCGGGCAGCAGCGGATCAAGCCGTACTCGGGGCTGGTCGTCGCCGAAGCCGCGGTCCGGGTGGTCGTGCTGCTCGGGATCGCCGCCGCCGGGCTCACCGGCGTGACGTCGTACGCGATCGCGGCCGCGGCGGGCTCGTTCGCCTGGCTGCTGTTCGTCCGGCCGGTCTCCGGCCTGGTCGACCCGCACGCCGAAGGCGAGGGCTGGGGCCCGGTCACCGGCCGGATCCTCACCTTGCTGGCGGGCGCGGCGCTGACCGCGAGCGTCATCACCGGCTACCCGGCGATGGTGAGCCTGCTCGCACCCGGCGGGTCCGTGCGCGACGTCGGTGTCCTCTTCGCGACGCTCACCGTGTCGCGGGTGCCGCTGCTGCTGCTCTCACCGCTGCAGGCGCTCGCGGTGCCCACGGTCGTCCGGCTCACCGGCACCGACGAGGGCCGGCGCCGGCTGCGGAAGCTGCTCGCGGTGGGCGCGCTCGGCACGCTGGTCGTCGGGGTGGTCGGCGCCCTGGTCGGCTGGCTGATCGGGCCGTGGCTGGTCTCCCTGCTCTACGGCTCGGAGTTCGTCGCCCAGGGCTGGTGGGTGGCGTGGATGGTGTGGGGTGCGGTGCTGCTCACCGCGCTGCAGCTGATGACGGCCGTGCTCGTGGCCCGCAAGGAAGCGAACAAGGTGCTCGTCACGTGGGCCGTGGTCGCGGTCGCGACCGCCGTGACGCTGCTGCTCGTGCCGGGTGACCCGATCCTCAAGGCGGTCGCCGGGCTGGCCGGTGGCCCGACGCTCGGGCTGGCCGTCGTGCTGGTGTTCGTGTTACGACGGCCAGGCAACGTGCACCCCGCTTCGGACGTCCCAGTAGGGTGACCCCGGCCGGACCCTCGGGGACAGGATCGGCGTGAAGCGCCGGTGAGGTTGGACAGCGGAAAACCATGAACGTACTTCTGGTCGTGCTCGCCTTCTGGCTGCCTGGCCTCGTCTTCGGGGCGGCGATCAGGCTCCGCGGCTGGCTGCTCGCGGCGGCCGCGCCGCTCCTGACCTTCGGCGTCGTCAGCCTGGGTGTGCCGGTGCTCGGCGGCCTCGGCATCCGCTGGAACGCGCTCGACGTCGCACTGTGGACGCTCGTGCTGTCCGTCGCCGGCTTCGGGCTCGCGTTCCTGGTGCAGCGCTTCACCGCGCGGCGGCACCCGGACTGGGCCGAGAAGGACGCCGCCGCGGCCGCGCCCGCCCGGTCCGTGCGTGACCACCTGCTGATGGGCGCGGGTGTCTTCGCCGGCAGTCTGATCGCGGTCGTCACGTTCCTGCGCGGCGCGCGCGGCCTCAACCAGGTCCAGCAGGGCTGGGACGCGCCGTTCCACGCCAACCTGGTGCGCTGGATCGCCGAGCACGGCGACGCCCGGCCGTCGACGGTCGGCACGATCGCGAACCTGCCGGGCCAGACGGACTACTTCTACCCGGACACCTACCACGCCCTGCTCGCGCTGGTCCTCGACAAGGCCGGCCTGGCGATGATGCCGACGCTGAACATGGCGGCGCTCACCGTCATCCTGTGCGTGCCGATCGGTGTCGCGGCGATGTGCCACGTGTGGCGGATGCCGCCGCTCGCGGTCGCCGCGGCCGCCGCGGTGTCGGCGTCGTTCACGAACTTCCCGTACGACTCGCTGTGGCGCGGCCCGCTGTGGCCCTACGTCGCCGGGGTCGCGCTGATCCCCGCCGCGCTCGCGCTGGCCCGCCTGCTGCTGGAGCCGAAGGGCGTCGCCGGCCCGGTGGCCATCGGCCTCGCCGTCGCGGGGCTGATCGGGCTGCACACGAGTGTCGCGTTCGTCGTGGTCGTGTACTTCCTGCTGATCCTGCTCGCCGTGGTGTTCCGGTTCGAGCGGATCGACTGGCGGCGCTCGGCGGCCTCGCTCGGCGCGACGATCGTGCTGGCCGTCCTCTGCGGACTGCCGCTCGCACTGCCTTCGCTGTACAACGCCGGGGGCGTGACGGGTGCTTTCTGGGCATCGGAAGCGACCGTCTCCGGCGGTTTCGGCGAGACCATCACGTTCTCGCCGATGGCCGCGTTCCCGCAGTGGTGGATCGGCGTGCCGGCGTTCATCGGCATCTGCCTGCTGGTGAAGCACCGCCGGATGCTGTGGATGGTTGCCGCCTACGTCGTGTTCGGCGGGCTGTTCGCGGCCACCGTGTCGATGGAGTCGCCGCTCATCCACACCCTCACCGGCATCTTCTACAACGACCACTGGCGGATCGGCGCGCTGGTCCCGCTGGCCGGGGCGGTCGCGTTCGGCGAGTTCACCGACACCGCGGCCCGCTGGTTCGCGCGCAAGGCCGGCACGCGGCTGACGAACGTCCGGCCGGCGACGCTCACCACGATCGGCGTCGTGCTGCTCGTCGTCGTGATCGGCGGGCTCAGCCGCGGCGGGTACATCGGCCGCAACACCGCCCGCCTGCAGCTCAACTACAGCGGCGGCCCGACGGTCAGCAACGACGAGCGCGAGGCGTTCGGCTGGCTCGCCGCGCACACCGCGCCGGGCGAGCACGTCATGAACGACAAGGCCGACGGCTCGGTCTGGATGTACGCCCTCAACGGCGTCCAGCCGGTCGAATGGACCTTCTACGGCGCCGAGCGGGACACCCCGGCCGGCTACCTCAGCGTGTACCTCAACGACATCGACAAGTACCCGCGGGTGCGCGAGCTGCTCACCGACCTCAAGGTGCGGTACGTCTTCATCGGCAAGGGCAAGGTCACCACGACCACCCAGACCGGGGTCGGCCTCGAGCACCTCGAATCCGGTACCGGTTTCAAGCTCGTCTACCGCAATCCGGGCGCTTCGATCTACGAGATCGAAGGCCAGCAGGGGGTCGTCACCTCGGGGGCGGCCGCCGGGTCCGCGGCCGGTAACGGGCAGTGAAAGGCTAGAGTGATCGCGTGTCAGTGACGTCTGCGACCTCCGTGACCAGCCGCCGGGTGCTCATCGTGATGCCCGCGCTGAACGAGTCGGCGAGCGTCGCGTCGGTCATCGAGCAGGTGAAGCGCGCCCTGCCGGGTGGCGACCTGCTGGTCGTCGACGACGGCTCGGTCGACGACACCGCCAAGCTCGCCCGGGCGGCGGGCGCCGAGGTGGCCCGCCTCGCGGTGAACCTCGGTGTCGGCGGCGCGATGCGCACGGGCTTCCGCTACGCCGCCGCCCGCGGCTACGACGTCGTCGTGCAGGTGGACGCGGACGGCCAGCACGACCCCGACGAGCTGGACGCGCTGCTGCGCGGCCTGGACGACGCGGACATCGTGATCGGCTCCCGGTTCGCCGGCAAGGGCTCGTACAAGGCGAGCGGGCCGCGCAAGTACGCGATGGTCGCGCTGTCGCTGGTGTTCTCGCGGCTGGCGAAGACCAAGCTCACCGACGTCACGTCGGGGTTCAAGGCGATGGGTCCGCGGGCCATCCGGCTGTTCGCCGGCTACTACCCGGCGGAGTACCTCGGCGACACCGTCGAGTCGCTGGTCATGGCCATCCGGGCCAAGCTGACCATCAAGGAGATCCCGGTTGTCATGCGGGAGCGCGCGGGCGGCACGCCCAGTCACTCGCCCGTGAAGTCGGCCGTCTACCTCAGCCGGGCCGGGCTCGCGCTGCTGCTGGCGCTGGTGCGCCGCCGGCCGGCCGTCGACTCGTCCGACTCCGCGTAAGGGGAAGCAAAATGCAGGGTTGGCGCGTCCTCAGCATCGTCGTCGCCTGTGTCGTGCTGTTCGTCGTCCTCGAGATGATGCGGCGGCGGAAGCTGCGCGAGAAGTACGCGGGTGTGTGGCTCGTCGTCGCGGTCGGCGTGGTCGTGCTCGCGGTGCTCCCGCAGGCCGCCGAGTTCCTGGCCAAGAACACCGGCGTGCAGACGCCGTCGAACTTCGTCTTCCTCCTCGCCGGTGTCGTGCTGGCGCTGGTGTCGCTGCACCTGTCCACCGAGGTCGGGCACCTGGAGGAAGAAGTCCGCACGTCGGTCGAGGAGATCGCGCTGCTGCGCTGCGAACTCGAAGACGCCAAGCGCGAGCTGGAAGGCCGGATCGCCGAGCTGGAGACCAGGACGTCGGCCCCGGACGACGTCAAAGGGCTCCCGGAGGTCGAGCGCGTCGCCAAGTGACGCGCTGATCGGGGCGCTGCTCGCCGCGCCCGCCCGCCTCGGCGGGGTGCGCGTCCTGGCCATCGACGGCCCCTCGGGCGCCGGGAAGTCCACAGTGGCCGCCCAGGTCGTCGAGCGGCTGCGCACGCGCGGCTGCCGGACGGAACTGGTGAGCACGGACGCTTTCGCGACCTGGGACGACCCCGTGGCCTGGTGGCCGCAGCTGCTGGACGGTGTCCTGCGTCCGCTCGCGGCCGGTGAGGAAGGCGGTTACCGGCGCGTGGACTGGTCGACCGGCACTCCCCGCGCGGGTGAGCTCGTCCGGGTGACGGTGCCGGACGTCCTGGTGCTGGAGGGGGTTTCCTGCGGCCGGGCTTCGGCAAGACCTCTGCTTTCGCACCTGTGCTGGATCTCCGGCGGTTCGGCGGCCGAGCGGCTGGCGAAGGCCGTCGCGAGGGACGGTGAGGCCGCACGGGACGAACTGGGCCGCTGGCAACGGTTCGAGCGCGGCTGGTTCGCCGTCGACCGCACTTCCGAGGCCGCCGGCACCCGACTTTCGTAGGGAACGGATCGCTCACGCTGCGTGCACGAGCCGTTCCGGACCGATCAAGAAGGCTCGCCGCGGAAACACGACTGGTCTAACGTGGGTACCGCCATCTGAGTTAGTGATCCGGCACCGGGTGCAGCCATCCCCGGCAAATGGTCACATTGTGTCGCGATTTACGGACACATTGCGGTCAAATCGACGCCCACGTAGCGCGATCGTAACCTCACGTGCTTAAGTGCGAGCCGAGTTCCCGCTAGTGTCGGCGAGCACACCGATCGTCCGTCGAGTTTCTGACCGACCGGACGGTGACTTTGATCCCGAACATCTCCCAAGGGGTGCCAGATGCAGCAATTGCGGCTGACCCGAACACGCCGCGTGGCCCTGATCGGGCTCGCCGGCGCGCTCGCGGTTTCGCTGTCCGCCTGTGCGGAATCCAAGCGTGAAGAGGGCGCCGGAGGTGGTTCCGGAGGCACGATGATCTTCGGCGCGGCCGGCAACCCGAAGATGTTCGACCCCGCGTTCAACGACGAGGGCGAGACCTTCCGGATCACGCGGCAGATCTACGACACGCTGATCCAGAACAAGCCGGGCACCGCCGACCTCGAGCCCTCCCTCGCCGAGAAGTGGGACCCGAGCAACGACGGCAAGACCTGGACGTTCACCCTGAAGTCCGGCGTGAAGTTCTCCGACGGCACTCCGATGGACGCCACGGCGGTCTGCTTCAACTTCGACCGCTGGTACAACATGAAGGGCGCCGCCGCCCAGAGCCAGATGATCTACTACGGCGACGTCTTCGAGGGCTTCGCCAAGAACGAAGGCGACGCGGGCGGCGACCCGGTCTACAAGAGCTGCGAGGCGAAGGACCCGACGACCGCGGTCCTGAACCTGAACAAGGCCAAGGGCGCGTTCCCGTCGGCGTTCACGCTGCCGTCGTTCTCGATCCAGAGCCCGACCGCGCTCAAGGCGCACAACGCGGACACGGTCACCCAGAGCGGCGACTCGTTCACCTACAGCGACTACGCGAACAAGTTCCCGACCGGCACCGGTCCGTTCAAGTTCGAGAGCTGGGACCAGGCCAAGGGTGAGATCACCCTGGTGCGCAACGACAGCAGCCCGTCGCCGGCGAAGCTCGACAAGCTGATCTTCAAGGTGATCCCGGACGAGAACGCCCGCAAGCAGGCGCTCAAGGCCGGCGACATCAACGGCTACGACTACCCGAGCCCGGCGGACTACGGCCTGCTGCGCAACGACGGCGAGCAGGTCCTCATCCGCCCGTCGTTCAACGTGCTGTACCTGGGCATCAACCAGGCCAACAACCCGAAGCTCAAGGACGTGCGCGTCCGGCAGGCGCTGGCCTACGGCGTCAACCGCGAGCAGTTCGTGAAGTCGAAGCTGGCCGAGGGTTCCGAGGTCGCGACCGAGTTCGTCCCCAAGGTCATCTCGGGCTACACCGACGACGTCACGAAGTACCCGTACGACGTGAACAAGGCCAAGCAGCTGCTGCAGGAGGCCGGGGCGACGAACCTGACGCTCAAGTTCTACTACCCGACCGAGGTCAGCCGCCCGTACATGCCGAACCCGGCGGACACGTTCACGGCGATCTCCGAGGACCTCAAGAAGATCGGCGTCAACGTCGAGGCCCACGCCGAGCCGTGGAACGGCGGGTACAAGGACGACGTGCAGAAGGCCGGCAAGCAGGACCTCCACCTGCTCGGCTGGACCGGTGACTACAACGACGCCGGCAACTTCGTCGGCACGTTCTTCGGCCGCAAGAAGGCGGAGTTCGGCTTCGACAACCCGGAGCTGTTCGCGGCCCTGGGTGCGGCGGACGCTTCGCCCGCCGGTGACGCCCACGCCAAGGCGTACCAGGAAGTCAACAAGCAGATCATGAACTACCTCCCGGCGATCCCGATCGCGTACCCGACGCCGGCCATCGTGGTCGGCCCGAAGGTCAAGGGTCTGGTGGCGAGCCCGCTCACCGACGAGCGTTTCAACACCGTGACCGTGAGCTGACCGACGGACTCAGCCAAAAGGCAGGGGGTGGGTGCTACCGCACCCACCCCCTGCGCCTGATTCCCGGGCTGGCAACAAAGGACTGCAAGTGCTCCGTTTCCTCGTGCGTCGGCTGCTACAAGCGATCCCGACGCTCCTCATCCTGTCCATCCTGGTCTTCGCCTGGCTCCGGTCCCTGCCCGGTGGCCCCGCCGCCGCCCTCCTCGGGGACAAAGCGACGCCGGAGAAGATCGCCGACCTGAACCACGTGCTGGGCCTCGACCAGCCGATCTTCATCCAGTACTTCGGGTTCCTCGGCCGCGCGCTCACCGGCAACTTCGGCAGCTCCCTGGTGTCGACCCAGCCCGTCATGAGCGAGATCGTCACCTTCCTGCCGGCAACCATCGAACTCGGTCTTTCCGCGATGATCATCGCGATCGTCGTCGGCATCCCGGCCGGCTACCTGTCCGCGCGGTACCGCGGCGGGCCGGTTGACAACGGTGTCATCGTGCTCAGCCTGATCGGCGTCGCGGTGCCGGTGTTCTTCCTCGGCTACATGATGCAGGACATCCTGGCCGCGCCGCTGGGGCTGCCGTCCCAGGGGCGGCAGTCGGCCGGGCTCGACGCCACCGCGATCACCAACTTCGCCATCCTCGACGGCATCATGACGAGCGAGTGGGACGCCGTCTGGGACGCGGTCAAGCACCTGATCCTGCCGGCGTTCGCCCTCGCCACCATCCCGCTCGCGGTGATCACCCGGATCACCCGCGCGTCGGTGCTGGACGTCCTCAACGAAGACTTCATCCGCACGGCCAACTCCAAGGGCCTCACCCAGCAGGTCGTGCGCACCCGGCACGTCCTGCGCAACGGCCTGCTGCCGGTGGTCACGACCATCGGCCTGCAGACCGGCGCGCTGCTCGGCGGCGCGGTGCTGACCGAGCGGGTGTTCAACATCCGCGGCCTCGGGTTCCTGCTGGCCGAAGGCATCGAACGGCGTGACTACCCACGGCTGCAGGCGCTCCTGCTGTTCGGGGCCGTGGTCTACGTCCTGGTGAACATGCTGGTCGACATCTCGTACGGGATCATCGACCCGAGGGTGCGTGTGCGATGAACACTTTGCTCAACAAGAAGAAGGAACCGATCGACAAGCTCGCCGCGGCGAGCGGCCGCAGCCTCGGCGGGGAAGCGCTCCGCCGCATGCTGCGCAGCCCGGTCGCGATCACCGGCGGGGTCATCACCGGCCTGTTCCTCATCGTCGCGATCTTCGCGCCCCTGCTGGAGCCGAAGGACCCGGACGTCCACTACCTCGGCGACCAGATCCGGCCGAACTTCATCCCGGGCGCGCAGTCCGGGTTCCCGCTCGGCGTGGACGACTTCGGCCGCGACTTCCTGTCGCGGCTGATCGCCGGCGCCCAGCAGACGCTGATCGTCGGTGTGCTCGCCACGCTCGTCGGGGTGCTGATCGGCGTGATCATCGGCGGTCTGGCGGGCGCGTTCGGCGGCTGGGTCGACACCGTCCTCATGCGACTCGTCGACGTCATGCTGTCGTTCCCGTCGCTGCTGCTGGCCATCTCGATCGCGGCGCTGTTCGCGAAGCCGAGCCAGTGGACGGTCATCCTGGCCGTGTCGATGATCGGCGTGCCGATCTTCGCCCGGCTGCTGCGCGGTTCCATGCTGTCCCAGCGGGACGCCGACCACGTGCTGGCGGCGCGGTCGCTCGGCGTCAAGCGTGGGGCGATCGTGTTCCGGCACATGCTGCCGAACTCGCTCGGCCCGGTCATCGTGCAGGCGACGCTGACCCTGGCGACGTCGATCCTCGAGGCCGCGGCGCTGTCGTTCCTCGGTCTGGGCGACCCGGACCCGTCGCGGGCGGAATGGGGACTGATGCTGGGCAAGGCCTCGCACCAGTTCCTCGACGTCCGCCCGGAGCTGGCGTACTACCCGGCGATCGCGATCATCATCGTGGCGCTCGGGTTCACGCTGCTCGGCGAGTCCCTCCGTGAAGCCCTCGACCCGAAGAACAGGCGGTGAAAACCCATGGCACTCCTTGAAGTCCGTGACCTGACGGTCAACTTCGTCCGCCGTGGCGAGCGGCCGTTCACCGCGGTGGACGGCGTCAGCTTCGACGTCGAACCGGGCCAGACGGTCGGCCTGGTCGGCGAGTCCGGCTGCGGCAAGTCCGTGACGTCGCTGGCGATCATGCGGCTGCTGGCCCGGCGCGGCAACAAGGTCAGCGGTTCGGTGCGCTTCGAAGGCACCGACCTGCTCAAGCTGTCCGACAAGGACATGCGCGACCGCCGCGGCCGCGACCTCGGCATGGTGTTCCAGGACCCGCTGTCCTCGCTGAACCCGGTCATCCCGATCGGGCTGCAGATCACCGAGGTGCTGGAGCGCCACCGCGGGATGTCGCGCAAGGCGGCGTCCGTCGAAGCGACGGAGCTGCTGGACAAGGTCGGCATCCCCGACCCGTCGCGGCGGCTTTCCGAGTACCCGCACCAGCTTTCCGGCGGGATGCGGCAGCGTGCGCTGATCGCGATCGCGCTGGCGTGCCGGCCGCGGCTGCTCATCGCCGACGAGCCGACCACCGCCCTGGACGTCACCATCCAGGCGCAGATCCTGGCGCTGCTGCGGGAACTGGTGCAGGACACCGGAACCGCGCTGATCATGATCACGCACGACCTCGGCGTCGTCGCCGGGCTCTGCGACGAGGTCAACGTGCTCTACGGCGGCAAGATCGTCGAGCGGGCGCAGCGGCACCAGCTGTTCGGCGAGCCGCGGCACCCGTACACCCACGGCCTGCTGGCTTCGATCCCGCGGCTCGACGCGGGCCGCGGCGAGAAGCTGATCCCCATCCGCGGTTCGGTGTCCGACAACATCCCGTGGGAGGGCGGTTGCGCGTTCGCGCCCCGCTGCCCGAACGCGCTGCCGGTCTGCCGTGAGGTTTCGCCGCAGCTGGTGCCCGACCAGGGTGGGCTGCTGCGCTGTCACAACCCCGTGCGGCCCGCGGTCGCCGCGGGAGGAGGAACCCGATGACCCGTCCCGGTGGTGACGTGCTGCTCGAGGTCACCGACCTCAAGGTGCACTTCCCGATCAAGAGCGGCGTGGTGTTCGACCGGACGGTCGGGCACGTGTTCGCGGTCGACGGTGTCGACCTGGCCATCCGCCGCGGCGAGACGTACGGCCTGGTGGGCGAGTCCGGCTGTGGCAAGTCCACGCTGGGCCGGGCGATCCTGCGGCTCAACGAGCCGACGGCCGGTTCGGTGGTCTTCGACGGCACCGACGTCGCGCAGCTCAAGGGTGAGGAGCTGCGGAAGGCCCGGCGCCGGATGCAGATGATCTTCCAGGACCCGATGTCCAGCCTGGACCCACGGCAGTCGGTCGAGTCGATCCTGGTCGAGGGCATGCACGCGCACGGCCTCGACAAGGACAAGGAAGCCACCCAGCGGCGGCTGCGGCAGCTGCTGCACGCGGTCGGCCTCCCCGAGTCGTCGCTGCGGAAGTACCCGCACGAGTTCTCGGGCGGGCAGCGCCAGCGCATCGGCATCGCGCGGGCGCTGGCGGTGGAGCCGGACCTGATCGTCGCGGACGAACCGGTGTCGGCGCTCGACGTGTCGGTGCAGGCCCAGGTGGTCAACCTGCTGGAGGACCTGCAGGGCCAGCTCGGCCTGACGTACGTGGTGATCGCGCACGACCTCGCGGTGGTGCGCCACATCTCCGACCGCATCGGCGTGATGTACCTCGGCGCGCTGGTGGAGGAGACGGACGCGGACTCGCTCTACCGCGACCCGCTGCACCCGTACACGCGGGCGCTGCTGTCGGCGATCCCGGTGCCGGACCCGCAGGTCGAGGACACGCGTGAGCAGATCCTGCTCGCGGGCGACCTGCCGTCGCCGGCGAACCCGCCGTCGGGCTGCCGTTTCCACACGCGCTGCCCGTGGAAGCAGGCGAGCCTGTGCGACACGGACCGCCCCCAGCTGCGTGAGATCGGCGGCGGTCACCGGGTGGCGTGCCACTACGCGGAGGACATCCGCGACGGGCGCATCCAGCCGCACGAGGTCAAGCCGGAGCTGATCGAGCTCACCGGGGCGCTCAACCCCGACCTGGGCCCGCCGGACATCGGCACCTCGGCCGAGATCCTCTGACCGGAGCTTTCACGTGAAAGCGATCCGGAGGTGCTCCCTCCAGGTCGCTTTCACGTGAAAGCGACGCTCCTCGGGAGGCGATCGTGAAATACGTGGTCCTGATCTACGGCAACCCCGAGTCCCGCGCGGCGTGGGCCGGGATGACCGACGAGCAGCGGGCCGCCGGGCTCGCCTACTACCAGCAGCTCAACGACGACCTCGACGCGTCCGGGGAGCGGATCGTCTCCGAGCGCCTCGCCTTCCCCGAGCTCACCAAGCGCGTCGGCGTGCCGATGGTCACCGATGGACCCTTCGCCGAGGTCAAGGAGTTCCTCGCCGGGTTCTACCTGCTCGACTGCGAAAGCGAGGAACGCGCGCTCGAGATCGCCGGGCGGGTTCCGGAGGCGGCGTTCGGGGTGGTGGAGGTGCGGCCGGTGATGGGCCTGCACGGGACGGACCTGTGAACGGTCTCCTCCGCGAGCTCGCACCCCAGGTCCTCGCCGCGCTGGTCCGGCGCTACGGCGGCTTCGACGCCTGCGAAGACGCCGTCCAGGAAGCGCTGCTGGCCGCGTCGCAGCAGTGGCCGTCCGATGGCTTGCCCGACAACCCCAAGGCCTGGCTGATCACCGCCGCGTCCCGGCGGCGGATCGAGCAGTGGCGCAGTGAGACCGCGCGGCAACGGCGTGAGCAGGCCATCGCGCTGGCCGAGCCGCCGGATCCCGAGCCGGTCGCCGGCGTCGACGACACGCTGACCCTGCTGCTGCTCTGCTGTCATCCGTCGCTGTCGCGGCCGTCGCAGGTCGCGCTGACCCTGCGGGCGGTCGGCGGCCTGACCACCGCGGAGATCGCGCGGGCCTTCCTGGTCCCGGAGGCCACGATCGGCCAGCGGATCAGCCGTGCGAAACGCTCGTTGCGCGGAGAACGCTTTTCGTCGGACGAGCAGCCCGAACGGCTGGCTTCGGTGCTTCAGGTGCTGTACCTGATCTTCACGGAAGGCCACACGGCCAGCTCGGGCTCGGCGCTGAACCGCGTCGAGCTGACCACCGAGGCGATCCGCCTGGTCCGGCAGCTGCGGTCGGAGCTCCCGTCGTCCGGCGAAGTCACGGGGCTGCTCGCGCTGATGCTGCTGACGGAGGCCCGCCGGCCGGCCCGCCTTTCCCCGGCCGGCGCCTTGGTGCCGTTGGCCGAGCAGGACCGGTCGCTGTGGACAACGGACCTCGTCGACGAGGGCGTCTCGCTGATCACGGGGGCGCTGGCTTCGGCGCCGGTGGGGCCGTACCAGCTGCAGGCGGCCATCGCCGCGGTGCACGACGAGGCCGCGTCCGCGAGCGAGACGGACTGGCCGCAGATCCTCACGTTGTACGACCTGCTGCGCGTGGTCGCTCCCGGCCCGATGGTGACGCTGAACCGCGTGGTGGCCTTTGCCCAGGTCAACGGACCGGCGGCGGGCCTGGCCGAGCTGGCCCGAGCCGTCGAAGACCCGGCGTTGCAGCCGCACTATCGGGTGGATGTGGTGCGGGGGCACCTCCTCGAACTGTCCGGAGACGCCGCCGGCGCGCGGGACGCCTATGGCGCCGCCGCCCAGCGGACTTTGAGCCTGCCGGAGCAGGCGTACCTTCAGTCCCGCGCGGCCCGGCTCTGACCGGGTTGTCCACATGGGGGTCACTCCTGTGGACAACTCCGCCCCTGGGCAAACCGCCGGCACCTGCGGGAGGATCAGCCCATGCAGGTCACCGTGCTGGGCGCGACGGGCCGGACCGGGTTCCACGTGGTCCGCTTGCTCGCCGCGAGAGGCCACACCGTCCGCGCCGGCCTTCGCGGCCGGAAGCGGGCCGAGGTGCTGCGAGACGTCAAGGCGCAGCCGGTCGTCGCCGACGTCACGGCCGATCCCGAAGACCTCGTCGAGGCCTTCAAGAACTCCGACGTCGTCATCAACACCATCGGCGCGCCCGATCCAGAGCCGGCGTCCGTCAACCTCGTCGACCGGGACGGGGCCATCACGGCCATCCGGGCCGCCGAGAAGGCGGGGGTCGCCCGGTACATCCAGCTGTCCGCCCAGTTCGCCGACTCGCCCGACCAGGGTGACCGGCTCGTGCGGTCGATCCTGCTGGCCAAGCAGATCTCCGACAGCGCCCTCCAGCGGTCCGCGCTGACCTGGACGATCGTGCGGCCCGGCACGCTCACCGACGGCCCCGCCACCGGGCGGGTCAAGGCCGCCGGCCACCTCGAGCCGGGGCGGATCGCCCGCTCCGACGTCGCCGCCGTGCTGGTCGGCGTGCTCGCCGAGCCGCTGACCGAAAACCGTGGTTTCGACGTCGTTTCCGGGGATTTCCCGGTTGCGCCGGCCCTCGCCGCGCTCGACTGACGCTACTTAAGTCGTAGTCACCGCAATACCTGAGTAGGCCGCCCCGGCGCGGCCGCCCCCGGTACCCTGCGGAAAGCAGATTCTCCAAGTAGGGGGTACGGGCAGTGCACATCGACCAATGGCTGGAGGCGATCCCGCCGCTCTCGGTGTACCTGATCGTCGGCGCGGTGATCATGATCGAGAGCCTCGGCATCCCGCTCCCGGGGGAGATCGTGCTGGTCAGCGCGGCTCTGCTGGCGTCGCAGCACAGCAACCTGAGCCCGCTGTGGATCGGGATCCTGGCCAGCGCCGGCGCCATCATCGGCGACAGCATCGGCTACCTGATCGGGAAAACCGGTGGCCAGCGGCTCTTCGCCTGGGCGGGCCGGAAATTCCCGAAGCATTTCGGCCCGACGCACATCGCCAACGCCGAACGCATCTTCAACAAACGCGGCATGTGGGCCGTGTTCCTCGGCCGTTTCATCGCGTTCCTGCGCATCCTGGCCGGGCCGCTCGCCGGGTCGCTGCGCATGCACTACCCGAAGTTCCTGGTGGCCAACGCGCTCGGCGGCATCGTCTGGGCGGGCGGCACCACCGCGCTCGTCTTCTACCTCGGGGTGGTCGCGGAGAAGTGGCTCGGCAACTTCTCCAAGTACGGCCTGGTCGCCGCGATCGTGATCGGCGTGGTCGTCTTCTTCGTCATGAAGAAGCGGCTCGGCAAGAAGCACGAAAGCGAAGAAGAGGCCTCGAAGCAGGAAGAGACCGCGGCCTAGACCGGCACTTCCTCGGGCAGCAGCTCCGGGTCGGGCTTGCGTGAGCGCCGGATCGACCCGAGCAGCACCCCGGCGATCACCACGGCGGCGGCGCCGATCTCCAGGCCGGTCGGCCGCTCGCCGAGCAGCAGGAACGACGCCGTCAGCCCGACCACCGGCACGAGCAGCGAGAACGGCGAGACGACACCGGCCGGGTTGCGCCGCATCAGCGTGGTCCACAGGCCCGAGCCGACCACGGTGCCGATCAGCACGACGTACGCGAGCCCGCCGAGCGCGGTCAGCCCGGTCGGCGTGCCCAGCGTCGTCAGCGACCGCCACTGCGCGGCCGGCCCTTCCATGACCAGCGACAGCGCGAACATCGGCAGCGGCGGCACGACCGACATCCACAGCGTGAAGTGCAGCGGGTTGTCCGGCTCGGCCTTGCGGGTGCTGAGGTTGCCGAACGCCCAGCTCAGCGCGGCCAGCAGCGTCAGGACCATCGGCAGCAGGGCGGCGTGCCCGGACTGCTGCCACGCGATCGCGGCCATCCCGGCGACGGCCAGCGCGATGCCGGCCAGTTGGTGCGGCGTGACGCGTTCGCGCAGGAAGACGGCGCCGAGCAGCACCGTGAACGGCGCCGAGGCCTGCAGCACCAGCGACGCGAGCCCGGTCGGCATCCCGGTGTCCATCGCGATGAACAGGAACGCGAACTGCCCGGTGCCGAAGCCCAGGCCGTAGCCGAGCAGGTGCCGCACCTTCACCTTCGGCCACGGCACGAACAGGATCGTCGGCACGGCGATCACGGCGAACCGCAGCGCGCCCGCGAACACCGGCGGGAACTGGCCGAGCGTGGCGTGGATGGCCAGGAAGTTCAGGCCCCAGAGGACGGCGACGAGCACGGCGAGCAGGCGGTCACGGGTGGGCATGTCTCCACTGTGACAACGGCGATCGTGAAGGACCAGCGAGAATATCTGCAGGGACTCTGTAGCCGTGCTTCACATATGCTGGGGCCGTGGATCTGGGTCGCCTGCGCACGCTGCGGGAGTTCGCCGACCGCGGCAGCGTGACGGCGGCCGCGCGGGCGCTGCACTGCACGCCGTCCGCCGTCTCGCAGCAGCTGCGCGCGTTGCAGGGCGAGGTCGGGCTGCCGCTCACCGAACCGGCCGGGCGCGGGCTGCGGCTGACCGACGCCGGGCGTGCGCTGGTCGCCCGCGCCGACGAGGTGCTGGCCGCGCTCGAGCGGGCCGAGTCCGAACTGGACACCTACCGCAGCGCGCCGCGCGGCCGGGTGCGGCTCGCGATCTTCCAGTCGGCCGGGCTGATGCTGCTGCCGGGCCTGCTGACCCGCATCGCCGGGTACGACGGCCTCGACGTCGACGTCCGGGACGTCGACATGACACCGCCGGAGGTGCCGGGCCTGGTCGCGGACTACGACGTCGTCGTGGCGCACCGCGACGAGCACGCGCCGGAGTTCGACTCCGGCCGCCTCGACGTCGTGCCGCTGCTGCGGGAGCCGCTGGACGTCGCACTGCCGGCGGGGCACCGGCTGGCGAGCCGCCGCCGGGTCGACCTCGCGGAGCTCGCGGACGAACGCTGGATCGGCGTCGACCACGGCTTCCCGGTGGACGACGTGCTGCGCTCGCTGACCGTCCGGACCGGCGTGCGGCCGGTCGTCGTCCAGCGGATCAACGACTTCCGGATCACCGAGCGGCTGGTCGCCGCCGGGCACGGGATCGCGCTGGTGCCGCGCTACACGATCGACACGCGCCGGGGCAGCGGCCTGGTGAGCCGCCCACTGGCCGGGATCCGCGCGGCGCGGCTGGTGGAAGCGGTCTGCCGCACGGGCGCGCTGCAGCGGCCGGCCGTCGCGAAGGTGATCGACGAACTGCGCGCGGAGATCGCCCAGCTCACCGGCTCGTGAGTGTTTAGGGCGGTTAGAACCGCCCTAAACACTCACGAGCGGAAGCCGCGCAGATAGGTGAGTGCGATGCTCAGCGCGTCCTCCAGTGCCGTGAGGTCGTGCCGGATGTGGGCCAGCAGCAGTCCACCTTGGACGGACGTCATCGCCGCCTGGGCGAGCCGCGCCGGGTCGGCGTCGGGCGCCAGCTCGCCCTGCTCCTGCAGCTTCACCAGCCCCCGCGCCAGGTGGGACTCCCACTCGCGGTAAGCCCGGTCGACCAGCGGCGCGAGCTTCGGGTTGTCGCCGACCTCACCGGCGAGGTTGCCCAGCGGGCACGCGACCGGGCTGCCCGCGCGGCGGTGGATGTCGAGGAGCTGCTCGGTCCACGTCTCGAGGTCCGCCCAGGAGGCCAGCTCGAAGATCGCCGGCTGGTTGCCGAGGATCTCCTCGAGGTAGCGGTCGATCACGGCCGCGACCAGCTCGTCCTTGTTCTTGAAGTAGTGGTACATCTGCGATTTCCCGGCCCCGCTCGCGGCGAGCACCTTGTCGACGCTCGTGCCCGCGACGCCGTCGACGTACATCAGCTTCGCCGCCGCTTCGACGATCGTCTCGCGAGTCCGCTTGCCGCGTGGGGTCGTGGCCGCCGCTTGCGTCTCCATGTACCGAATAGTACAGTCTGCTCCACTGTACCAATCAGTACAACGAGCTAGGGGGATCCATGACGCTCAACAACGCCCTGACCGGGGTCAACGACCACCTCCGCGGCGCGCTGCCGCCGGAGATCTTCGAGGTCCTCGAAGCGGACCGGCGCCGGGCCGGCGGGAAGTTCGCCGAGGCAGGCGACAAGATCGAGGAGTTCACGCTGCCGGGCGCCGACGGCGCGGACGTGAGCCTGGGCGACCTTGTCGCGGACGGGCCGGCGGTGCTGGTCTTCTACCGCGGCCAGTGGTGCCCGTACTGCAACCTGACCCTGCGCACCTACCAGCAGGAACTCCTGCCCGAGCTGGCGAAGTCCGGCGCGACCCTGGCCGCGGTCAGCCCGCAGAAGCCGGACGGCCCGCTCCCGGACCTGACGTTCCCGGTGCTGTCGGACGCCGGCAGCACCGTCGCCCGCGGACTCGGGCTGAGCTATCCCGTCTCCGCCCCGGTGCGGGATGCGATGGTGACCCTCGGCACGGATCTCGAGCAGGTCAACGGCACGTGGGAACTGGTCCACCCGGCGGTCGTCGTGGTCGACCGCGACCGCGTGCTGCGCTTTGTCGACGTCCACCCGGACTTCGTCACGCGAACCGAGCCTGCGGACATCGTCAAAGCGCTCTAGCGCCGCGCTTCACGCCGAAGGTGATCACCGAACCCAGGACCAGGGCGACGCCGAGGGAGAGCAGCATGCTGATCCCGGGTTCGGTGATGATCTGGCCGCCCGCGTAGCCGAGGAAGGCCACGTAGGACGTCCAGAGCGTGACGCCGACGGCCGAAGCGGTGAAGAACTCCGCCATTGGCCAGCGGAGCGAACCGGCGAGGAGGGCGCCGATCGTCCCGCCCGACGGCAGCCAGCGGGCGGCGACCAGCACCGGCCGGGGGTGGCGCTGCAGCCGCCCGTCGAGCCAGCCGATGCCGGCGGCGATCTTCCGCCGCCGGCTCAGCCGGTCCAGCGCCGCCCGGCCGCCGAACCGGCCGAGGGCGTAGAGCGTCTGGTCGGAAACCAGGCACCCGGCACTCGACACGGCGATCACCAGCGCGAGCGACGCCCCGCCCTGTGCCGCCGCGACACCCATCCCGAGGAGCGTCACCTCGGTGGGCAGCAGGGGCACCAGCGAGACGACGAACAGCACCAGGAGTCCCGCCGTAGTCGCGTCCACACCTCCATTAACCGCCTGCCGGGGCCGCGATGCTCCCGATCACCGGGGACTCACAGGAACCCGACAGGCGGCCCACAGGTTCAGCGATGGGCGCGGTTCACGGCCGAGACGACGGCGCGCAGCGACGCCGTGACGATCGACGGGTCGATGCCGATGCCCCAGAACACGCGGTCCGAGATCGCGCACTCGATGTACGACGCGGCGCGCGCGTCGTCACCCGGCGAGAGCGTGTGCTCGGAGTAGTCCAGGAGGCGCAGGTCGAAGCCGACGGTGCTCAGCGCGTCGAAGAACGCCGCGATCGGGCCGTTGCCGCGGCCGGTGACCTCGTGCTCGTCACCCTCCACGCGCACGGTCGCGGAGATGTCGTACTCGCCGTCACCGTTGTCGCGGACGTGCTGGCGGACCAGCTCCAGCGGCGTCTTCAGCTCCAGGTACTCGGCCGAGAAGGCGTTGTACATCGTGGCCGGGTCGACCTCGCCGCCCTCGGTGTCGGTGTAGCGCTGGATGACCTTCGAGAACTCGATCTGCAGGCGCCGCGGCAGGTCGAGCTGGTGCTCGGCCTTCATGATGTAGGCGACGCCGCCCTTGCCGGACTGCGAGTTCACCCGGATCACGGCCTCGTAGGTGCGGCCGACGTCCTTCGGGTCGATCGGCAGGTACGGGACCTGCCACGGGTACTCGTCCAGCGGCACGCCCTGCTTGTCGGCGGCGTCCTTCAGCGCGTCCAGGCCCTTGTTGATCGCGTCCTGGTGGCTGCCGGAGAAGGCGGTGAAGACCAGGTCGCCGCCCCACGGCGAGCGCTCGGGCACCGGCAGCTGGTTGCAGTACTCGACGGTCCGCTTGATCTCGTCCATGTCGGAGAAGTCGATCTGCGGGTCGATGCCCTGGCTGTAGAGGTTCATGCCCAGCGCGACCAGGTCGACGTTGCCGGTGCGCTCGCCGTTGCCGAACAGGCAGCCCTCGATCCGGTCCGCGCCGGCCTGGAAGCCCAGCTCGGCGGCGGCGATGCCGGTGCCGCGGTCGTTGTGCGGGTGCAGCGACAGGATCACCGAGTCGCGGCGTTCCAGGTTCCGCGACATCCACTCGATCGAGTCGGCGTAGACGTTCGGCGTCGCCATCTCGACGGTCGCCGGCAGGTTCAGGATCACCGGCTTCTCCGGTGTCGGCTGCCAGATTTCGGTGACGGCGTTGCAGACCTCGAGCGCGTACGACAGCTCGGTGCCGGTGTAGGACTCCGGCGAGTACTGGAAGCGGAAGTCGGTGTCCGGCTGCTTCGCGGCCAGCTCGACGACCATTTCCGCGGCCTGCGTCGCGATCTTCTTGATGCCCTCGCGCTCCTCGCGGAAGACGACGCGGCGCTGCAGGATCGACGTCGAGTTGTAGATGTGGACGATCGCGCGCGGCGCGCCTTCGAGCGACTGGAAGGTGCGCTCGATCAGCTCCGGACGGCACTGGGTCAGCACCTGGATGCTGACGTCGTCGGGGATGGCGCCCTCGTCGATGATCTCGCGGACGAAGTCGAAGTCGGTCTGGCTCGCGGCCGGGAAACCGACCTCGATCTCCTTGTACCCCATGCGTACCAGCAGGTCGAAGAACTTGCGCTTGCGCGCGGGCGACATCGGGTCGATCAGCGCCTGGTTGCCGTCCCGCAGGTCGACGGCGCACCACAGCGGCGCGCGCTCGATGCGCTTGGCGGGCCAGGTGCGGTCGGGCAGGTCGATGTTCTCGACGAGGTCGTACCAGGGGCGGTAGCGGTGCACCGGCATGGACGTGCCCAGCTGGGTGTTCCAAGCGGGCTGGTCAGCGGGGGCGGGACGCGAAGGCTTGCGGATCTTGCTCATGCGAATTCGGGGTTCTCCAGCTAGACGGGTGCGACCGGCACCACGAAGCCCCGCGACGGGGAGCCGGTCCGGTCAGGCCCCGTCGCGGCAGCGAAGCAGGAGAGCACGCGCCACGCCCCCACCATAACCACGGAACACGGCACGGGGAAAGCCGGGCGGTCCCCAGCTGGGGTTACCTGTGGGTAGCAATTGGCCGGTGGCCGTGCGAAACTGCGGGCATGGGTGAGCACGCGGAGTCATCGTCGACATCAGCGTCGGCGTCGGAAGAGGAGACGAAGGTTTCCCGCCGGGCCCCGGTCGACTGGCGCGCGACGGGCGGCCGGATCGCCTCGATCGTGGCGTCGATCGTCCGCTGGGTGGGCCTGGTCTTCGCGGCGCTGCTGGTGATCCACGTGATCTTCACGGTCGGCTCGGCCAACCCGGACAACGGCATCGTCTCGTTCGTGAAGTCCTGGGCGGACAGCCTGGCGCTGGGGTTCAGCGACCTGTTCACCCCGAGTGACGCGAAGCTCCGCGTCCTGGTGAACTACGGCATCGCGGCGATCTTCTGGCTCGTGGTGTCGGGGATCCTGGCGAAGATCATCCGCAGGGTGGGCGGAGCTTCCTGATTTCGCGGTGATCACGATCGGCGCACCCTCGTAACGCACTGTCGCCGCCAGGCGACATCAGCACGCCGGAAGGGGTGCTGACCATGTCCGTTTCACAGCCTGCCGCGACGTCGCCGAGTGCGGTCGCCCGCCTCGGGAGCCGCTGGTACTTCGTCGTCACGATCGCCACGGTGGGGCTTTTTGCCTGGGTGCCGTTCGTGCACGCCGCGCTGCGGCTCGGCCGGAAGTCGCTCTACGCGCGTGCCGCGGTTTTCGGGGCGGCTGCCGCGGTCATGGGTGTGCTGATGTCCCTCTCGCCGAAGGACGCCACGGGCAAGGTGGTCGGGACGACCGGGAACCTGCTCACCTCGGCCGCCGTGATCCTGGGGCTCGTTGTGGTCGCGGTCGGCTGCGTTCAGCAGGCCAAGCTGCGCCGGGAGATCTTGCGTCACGTCCCCGGTGAGCGGCTCGACGGCCCGGACCCCGCGCTGGCCGCGGCTTTGGCCGCGCGCGAACGGCGCTCCGAAGCGCGCAAGCTCGTCGCTGAGGACCCGCTCATCGCGCGCGACCTGCACGTCGGGCGTCCGGATCTCGCGCGGAACTACGACGACGGCGGTCTTGTCGACCTCAACAACGCGCCGGCCACCGTGATTGCCTCGGTTTGCGGGCTCGATGCCGCCACCGCCGAAGCCATCGTCGACATCAGGACGACTGTCGGCGGGTTCGCCGCCGTCGATGACGTCACCACCGTGGTGCCTTTCGCGGCGCTGGAGCGCGTCCGCGACCGGGCCGTCGTCCTGCCGAGCTAAAGGGCCGACGTGCCCCACTGGTCGGTGAAGGCGAACTCCTCCAGCGGCACCCGCACCCGCTCCGCCTTCTCCCGCTCGATCCGCCACTCCTCTTCGAGCACATCCGGATGCCCCGGCGACCCGACCGCGATCGCGACCCGAGGCACCACGTCCTCGGGCAGCGAGAACGCGGCCCGCACCGAGTCCGCGGAAAAGCCCGCCATCTGGTGCGCCACCAACCCCAGCTCCACCGCCTGCAGCACGAGGTTCTCCGAAGCCAGCCCCAGCCCGTACTCCGCGTACGGGACCGCCCCCTTCTCGTTCGTCGTCACCATCGCGCCGATCAGCAGCAGGCCCGCGCGGTGGGCCCACGCCCGGTTGCCCGAGTTCAACGTCGCCAGGATCGTGTCGAACGACGGTGTCCCGCGCACGCCCACCAGGTAGCGGGCCGGCTGGGTGTTGCCGAACGACGGGGCCCAGCGGGCCGCCTCCAGGAGCGACCGCACCTGGTCCGGGCTGACCGGCGAAGACGCGTCCAGGGCCCGGGGGCTCCACCGCTCGGCCATGATCGAAGCGATCGCGATGCTCGTCACAGCTGGTTTTCGCATGATCTTCACCGTACCCACCTAGTGCGCTGCATCACTCGGGAGGAAGGACTCCGCGCATTTCGTTGGTGTTACGGAAGATTTACTTCCGAGCGGCCCGGGGAACGGGTCCGCCCCACGTCAAGAGGGTGGCGGGCCGCTGGAGCCCCGGTAGGCTCCGTCTCAACTATGGGACGCGGGGGCTCTCCGGTGCCCACCAGGGAGCAGACCCGGCCCGTCTAGGAGGTTCGGGCGTGGCCCTCGTGGTCCAGAAGTACGGCGGATCGTCGCTGGAAAGTGCCGACCGGATCAAGCGCGTCGCGGAACGGATCGTCGCCACGAAGAAGGCGGGCAACGACGTCGTGGTGGTCTGCTCGGCGATGGGTGACACCACCGACGAGCTGCTCGACCTGGCTCAGCAGGTCAACCCGGCGCCGCCGGAGCGGGAGATGGACATGCTGCTCACCGCCGGTGAGCGCATCTCGAACTCGCTGGTCGCCATGGCCATCTCGGCCCAGGGCGCGGAGGCGTGGTCGTTCACCGGGTCGCAGGCCGGCGTCGTCACGACGTCGGTGCACGGGAACGCACGCATCATCGACGTCACCCCGAGCCGCGTCACCGAGGCGCTCGAGCAGGGTTACGTCGCGCTGGTGGCGGGCTTCCAGGGCGTCGCGCAGGACACCAAGGACATCACGACGCTGGGCCGCGGCGGCTCGGACACCACCGCCGTCGCGCTGGCCGCCGCGCTGAACGCCGACGTCTGCGAGATCTATTCCGATGTGGACGGTGTGTACACCGCCGACCCGAGGGTGGTGCCGGACGCGCGAAAGCTCGACACCGTCACCTACGAAGAGATGCTCGAGCTGGCCGCGAGCGGGTCGAAGATCCTGCACCTGCGTTCGGTCGAGTACGCGCGCCGCTACGGCGTCCCGATCCGTGTCCGCTCTTCCTACAGTGACAAGCCGGGCACCACGGTGACCGGTTCTATCGAGGAGATCCCCGTGGAACAAGCCCTGATCACCGGTGTGGCGCACGACCGCTCCGAGGCCAAGATCACGGTTACCGGCGTGCCGGACACCGCCGGTGCGGCGGCCCGGATCTTCCGCGTGATCGCCGACGCCGAGATCGACATCGACATGGTGCTGCAGAACGTCTCCAGCACGGTGTCCGGTCGCACGGACATCACGTTCACGCTGTCGAAGGCCAACGGCGCCAAGGCCGTCAAGGAACTGGAGAAGGTCAAGGCGGAGATCGGCTTCGAGTCGGTGCTCTACGACGACCACGTCGGCAAGGTCTCGCTGGTCGGCGCCGGGATGCGGTCGCACCCGGGTGTCACGGCGACGTTCTGCGAGGCGCTGGCCCAGTCCGGCGTCAACATCGAAATCATCAACACCTCCGAGATCCGCATTTCGGTGCTGATCCGGGACGCCCAGCTCGACGAGGCCGTGCGCGCGATCCACGACGCCTTCGAGCTCGGCGGCGACGAAGAAGCTGTTGTCTACGCGGGGAGTGGTCGCTGATGGCGGACGGGCTGCGGATCGGGGTGGTCGGCGCGACCGGCCAGGTCGGTGCGGTGATGCGCAAGCTGCTGGCGGAGCGGGAGTACCCGGTCGCCGAGCTCCGGTACTTCGCTTCGGCGCGCTCGGCGGGTTCGACCCTGCCTTGGCGCGACGGCGAAATCACCGTCGAGGACGCGACGACGGCGGATCCGTCCGGGTTGGACATCGCGCTGTTCTCCGCGGGCGGGTCGACGTCGAAGGCGCAGGCGCCGCGGTTCGCCGAGGCGGGCGTGACGGTGATCGACAACTCCTCGGCATTCCGGATGGACCCGGACGTGCCGCTGGTCGTCAGCGAGGTCAACCCGGAGGCCATCAAGGAGGCGCGGAAGGGGATCATCGCGAACCCCAACTGCACCACCATGGCCGCGATGCCGGTGCTGAAGCCGTTGCACGACGAGGCCGGGCTGGTCCGGCTGGTCGCGTCGACGTACCAGGCGGTGTCCGGCAGCGGGCTCGCCGGTGTGGACGAGCTGGCGGGGCAGATCAAGGCCGGCGCCGAGCACGCCGCGCTGCTCACCCACGACGGCGGGGCGATCGAATTTCCGGCGCCGGACAAGTACGTCCGGCCGATCGCGTTCAACGTCCTGCCGATGGCCGGGTCCATTGTGGACGACGGTGAGCTCGAAACGGACGAAGAGAAGAAGTTCCGCAACGAGAGCCGCAAGATCCTGAGCATCCCGGGTCTCGGCGTGTCCTGCACCTGCGTGCGTGTGCCGGTGTTCTCGGGGCACTCGATCTCGGTCAACGCCCAGTTCGAGCGCGCGCTGACGGTCGAGCGCGCGACCGAGCTGCTGGCGCACGCGCCGGGTGTCGAGCTGTCCGACGTCCCGACCCCGCTGCAGGCGGCGGGCAACGACCCGAGCTACGTCGGCCGCATCCGCGTCGACCAGGGTGTCGAGGGCGGCCGCGGGCTGGCGCTGTTCATCTCCAACGACAACCTCCGCAAGGGCGCGGCGCTCAACACCGTGCAGCTCGCGGAGCTGGTGGCGCAGCAGCTCTGAGCCGAACCCGCCCGGTCCCGGACACCCGGGGCCGGGCGGGTTCATTTCCTGGGCTTTTTCTGCCGGGGCTGGATCGGCGGCAGGCCGAACGCCGTCCGCAGCTCCGGCTTCTGCAGCGGCCGCAGCACGGCCATCATCAGCCCGCCCCACACGAACAGCCCGACCGGCGTGCCCGTGGGCCCGCCGGCCGACGAGCTCTGCACGAGGCTCACGACCAGGCCGATGAGCAGCACCGCGATGAACGCGCATTCCAGCCAGATGACCGTGAAGATGATCTTGCGTTCGCGCCGGCTCAGCAGCGCGCTGAACACCACGAGGGTGACGAGCAGCGCCGAGTTCACCGACACGACCACCAGCGGCCAGGTGACATCAGTGCCGTCGTCCACGCTCGCCGCCAGCGACCAGACGAAGACGGCGAGGGCCAGGTAGAGCACGGCCTGGGCGGCGATCGCGAGCCGCATCGACCTGATCCCGCGCCGCACCTCCCGGTCCGCGTTTTCGCCGGACACCGGCAGCGGCCGGTAGGCGCTCGATTCGGTCACGGGACCACCTCTCCGAATACGGCAGCAACCGGCCAAGGGGAGCACGGGTGCCCGGGGACCGGTCCCCTCACGCGTCCCTGGCCGCCTTCCGGCACGCCTGGGCTCGCAATGCCGCGAACTGCTTCACGGGCTTCGCAGAGCGCTTGACGTCGGTGTCGAAGTTCCAGACATGACCGTCGGCGTGGCCGCCGAGCCGCCGGAACTGGGCGACGGCTTCGTCGTGCCGGCCGTTGTGGTGCAGCGCGTAGATCGCGTAGCCGCGGTCTTCCCGGGTAGCGGGGTGCTCGGCGCCTTCGCCGTCCAACCAGGGCAGAGCTGTTTCGAGGGCCTCCCGGACGTACCGGCTGCGCCAGATCGGGTTGCCCTCCATGGCCATTTCGAAGGCCGCGTGCAGAGGCAGTGGCGTCAGCGACGGCGCGAAAGCCGCGGCGCCGGCGGCGAAGTCGAGCAGGCGTTCTTCGGTGCCGTGCCACTTCGGGCACCAGTACTGCAGGGCGCGGTTGTGGCCGATGCGGTGGGCGGGCGCGCGGACGAGCAGACCCGACCAGATCCCGTCGAAGGGCTGGTACCGGACATCGAGCCCCCGGCAGACGGTGACGAGGGTCGCCCAGGGTGTCGGATCGGCTCCGGCGAGTTCGGCCGCCTTCCAGGCGGTGTCGCGGGCGTGGTCCAGCAGCTGGTAGAAGGGCCCGAACTGCTGCCGGCTGGTGTGCCGGCCGCGTGCGGAGCCCCGGCGCTGCCAAGCCAGGGCGACGAAGGTCTCCGCCTGCACGACGGCGGCGTCGGGATCGCCGTCCCGCTCGGCGAGCCAGTCGCGCAACCACTGGCGTTCGGTCGTGGCGGTGGTGGCGAGTGCGCTGATGACGGCGGTGCGCCGGTCCCAGTCACCGTTAAGGGTGGCGATGAGCGCGGCGGCGGGGTGCCAGTCCCCGGCCAGCGCGGCGGAAACGGCGGCGGCGAGGCCGGGCTCGCCGAAATGCGGCTCGGTGCTGAGCTCCGCGTCCGGAACCATTCCCCGGGCAGCGGCCGCGGGGCCGGGCAGCAGGCCCATGTCCGTTCTCCTCCACAGTGGACTGCCGGAAATCGCCTTGTCCGATTTCCGGCCAAGAGGGATCCTAAGCCCCGCAACCAGTTCCAGGGGAGGAAACCATGTACACCGCCGTCGACGGCGCGCGTGTCCCGATCCGGATGTGGGCGGACCCCGCGTCCGTCGAAGACCAGGCCATGCGGCAGCTGCACAACGTCGCGAACCTGCCGTGGGTGCACGGTGTCGCCGTGATGCCCGACGTGCACTACGGCAAGGGCGCGACCGTCGGCAGTGTCATCGCCATGCGTGACGCCGTTTCGCCGGCCGCCGTCGGGGTCGACATCGGGTGCGGGATGAGCGCCGTCCGGACGTCGCTCGGCGCGAGCGACCTGCCCGACGACCTCGGGAAGCTGCGCCGGCGGATCGAAAGCGCCGTCCCGGTGGGCTTCGGCCTGCACAAGACGCCGGTGAACCCGGCCAAGGTGCACGGCGTCGGCGGCTGGGACGCGTTCTGGAAGGGCTTCGGCGAGTTGCACGGCGGCGTCCAGGAGCTGCACGACCGGGCCGCGCGCCAGATCGGGAGCCTCGGCGGCGGGAACCACTTCATCGAGGTCTGCCTCGACGACGAAGGCCGCGTCTGGCTGATGCTGCATTCGGGTTCGCGCAACATCGGCAAGGAGCTGGCGGAGCGGCACATGGCCGTCGCGCGGAAGCTGCCGCACAACGCCGACCTGCCGGACCGCGACCTCGCGGTGTTCGTCGCGGGCACGCCGGAGATGCAGGCGTACCGGCGTGACCTCTTCTGGGCGCAGGACTACGCGGCGCGCAACCGCGCCACGATGGTCGCGCTCGTGAAGCAGGCGCTGGCCGACGTCGTGCCGGGGACGGCCTTCGACGACGCGATCTCGTGCCACCACAACTACGTCTCCGAAGAGACGTACGACGGGGTCGAGCTGCTGGTCACCCGGAAGGGCGCGATCCGCGCCGGATCGGGTGACCTGGGGATCATCCCGGGCAGCATGGGGACCGGTTCGTACATCGTGCGCGGGCTCGGGAACGACTCGTCCTTCCAGTCGGCGTCGCACGGCGCCGGGCGCCGGATGTCGCGGAACAAGGCCAAGAAGCTGTTCACGGCCGACGACCTCGCGGCGCAGACGGCCGGCGTCGAGTGCCGCAAGGACTCGGGTGTGGTCGACGAGATCCCGGCCGCGTACAAGGACATCGATTCGGTGATCCGCGCCCAGACCGACCTGGTCGAGGTGGTGGCGCACCTCAAGCAGGTCGTCTGCGTGAAGGGCTGAGCCGGTACCTTGGCGACATGACGAGGGGTGGAACGACGGCCGCGTTGCTGGCCGGGGCCGCACTGCTGCTGAGCGGGTGCGACCAGGTCGGCAACGCGGTCGACCAGGGGGCGGACACGGCGAACAAGGTCAGCGCGTGCACCGAGGCGCTCGGGCTGGCGGACCTGAACCCGCTGGTCGACCCGGCCAAGCTCAAGGCGCGGGCCGAGGACAAGGAAAAACGGCTGCGCGAGCTGGCCGGGAACGTCCAGGACCAGGACGTCAAGAACGCGCTCTTCGGCATGGCCGACTCCTACGTCGAGGTGCAGAAGGAACGCATCGAGGACGCCGGAGTCGTCGCCCAGTGGGTGCAGCGCAACGTCAAGAAGCTCGACGCCCTGCGCGCGGCCTGCGGCTAGTTGCAGCTCTCGGCCAGCGCCGGCGCGGGGTCCGCGACCGGCTCCGGGGCCCGCCGGTGCAGCAGGCCGGCCGACGCGATCAGCAGGCCGCCGAGACCGGCCGCGGCGAAGCCCCACGCCGGGCTCGAGTGGTCGACCGCGAAGCCGACCACCGGGCTGCCCAGCGCCAGGCCGAGCCGGGTGGACGCGTCCTGCAGGCCCATCGCCTCGCCGCGGACCCGCGGCGGGGCGATCCGGCTGACCGTCTCGGTGGTCGCCGCCAGTGTCGGCGCGCAGACCAGGTTCGTCGGGATCAGCACCAGCATCAGCAGCCACCACGGCTGGTCGGCCAGCCCGACCGGCACCACCAGCAGCGCGAGCAGCAGCATCAGCAGACCCTGCGGCAGCGACCGCTTGACGGCGCCGTGCACGATGCCGCCGAGGATGGACGCGGCGCACATCACCGCGATGACCAGGCCGGTCACCCCGAGGTCGCCGTTCGCGCGCAGGGCCGCGAGCGTCGCCAGCTCGGTGCCGACCAGCACGAACAACGCGCCGGCGGCGATCAGCAGCGTCGCCACCAGCCGGCCGGTGAGCCAGCTCCGCAGCGGCGGGCGGGCGGTCTCGGCGAGCGGGTCGGTCACCGCCTCCCGGATCGGCGGGTTCACCAGCCAGATCAGGAACGCCGTGCCGCCGAACAGCACGCCGAGCGCGCTGAGCGTCCACGTCGGGGAGAACGACGTGATCGCCGCGATGCCGGCCGCGGGGCCGATCATGAACGTCGCTTCGATCGAGATCGTGTCGAGTGAGTACGCCGCCCGCCGCTCCGAAACCGGGACGAGCGCGGCCAGGATCTGCCGGGCGAGCGAGCCCGCCGGGACCGAGAGCATCCCGGCCGGGATCGCGACGGCGGCGAGCACCTCGTACGGCAGGTGCGGCGCGGCGATCCAGAACACCGTGGTGCCGATGCCGCAGACGGCGACGATCGGGCGCAGGCCGTACCGGTCGAAGCAGCGGCCGAGCAGCGGCGCGCCGAGCGCCATCCCGAGGGTGACCCCGGCGCCGACCAGCCCGGCGGCGCCGTAGCCGCGGCCGAGCCCGGTGACGATGTAGAGCGTCATCAGGACGCCGTTCATGGTCATCGGCAGCCGGGCCAGGAACATCAGCGCCATCGTCGACGGGACTCGGGGAACGGACAGGACCCGGCGGTACGGCTGCAGAGGCACGTCTTCGATGAGAACCCAAGGTGGTACGCGCGTGCAAGTTATTTCCCCGGTCATCGGGCCTGGCGCCAAGAAATTTTGAGAGCTGCTCGGCGCGCTCGCGGTGAGCCTGCTGACCGTCGGGCTCGACCTGACCGTGTTGAACGTCGCCGTGCCGATGCTGGCCGGCGCCACGACTACGCAGCTGCAGTGGTTCGGCAACGCGTACACGCTGGCGCTGGCCGCGCTGCTGCTGCCGGCCGGCCTGCTGGGCGACCAGTTCGGCCCGAAGAAGCTGCTGCTCGGCGCGCTGGCCGTGTTCGGGCTGGCCTCGCTGGGGTGCGCCTACGCGAGCTCGCCGGGCCAGCTGATCGCCGCCCGGGTGGTGCTCGGCGCCGGGGCCGCATTCCTCATCCCGCTGTCGCTTTCCCTGCTGAACATCCTGTTCCGCCGGAGGAGCGGGCGAAGGCGCTGACGACGTGGGTGATGGCGACGTTCGCCGGCATCCCGCTCGGCCCGCTGCTCGGCGGCTGGCTGCTCGACCACTTCGCGTGGGGCTCGGTGTTCCTGGTCAACGTGCCGCTGACCGTGGTCGGCCTGGCCGCCGTGCTGTTCCTGGTGCCGCTGACGCGGGGCTCGGGCCGGGGCGCGATCGACTTCGCAGGCATCGCGCTCTCGGCGGCCGGGCTCGTCGCGCTCACTTACGGGTTCGTCAACGCCGGTGAGCACGGCTGGGCCGACCCGGTCACCTACGGCCTGCTCGCGCTCGGCGTCGTCCTGCTCGCGGTGTTCTGCCGGGCGCAGACGCGGGTGGCCGCGCCGCTCGCCGACCTCGCGCTGTTCCGCGAACCGCGGTTCGTCTGGGGCGCGGTGCTCGCGACCATGGCGTCCTTCGCGCTGATGGGCCTGATGTTCGTGCTGCCGCAGCTGTTCCAGGCGGTGCAGGGGGCCGACGCGCTGCAGACCGGGGTCCGGCTGCTGCCGCTGATCGGCGGGATGCTCGTGGCGGCGAAGGTCGCCGAGAAGCTGGTCGCCGCGTTCGGGGTGCGCGGGGTGGTCACCGGCGGGTTCGTGCTGCTCGCGGGCGGGCTGGCCTGGAGCGCGCCCCGCCCTTCCCTGGCAGGGTTCCGGCAAAGTCGGGGCGAACGTGACCGGCGGGCCGCTGCGATGTCGTGAATGACTCATTCACCGCGTCAGAGGTCATGAATGAGTCATTCATGACCCTTCCCGGGCCGCTACCGCGACCTCCGGCGTGATGTACCTGGCCGTCCGCGCTGCGAGCCGACCGGCGAATCCGACTTTGCCGGAACCCCGCCCTTCCCTGGGGGGCGTCCCCGCTCCAGTGTATCGGCGACGGGTGACAAAACCGGCGAATTGTGGCTCGGGCGCCGGAGTTGTCCACATCGATCCCGAGCTGTGGACAATTCTCGGCAGGTCCGCGGCGGCCGCCGACGAGCACGCCCGCGCCGAGTGTTGCCAATGACCCATTCGGGACGCCAGACGTCCCGAATGACCCATTCGCGACGCTGGGCTCGCCGCCGACGCCGCCCGCGGCAGTGCGTCGGGCGCGGTCGCCGTCGCGGAGAAGCTGCACCTGCCCGCGCTCGCCGACTCCGCGCGGGCCGCGTTCACCGACGGCATGGCCGTGACGCTCTGGGTGTGCGCCGGGCTGGGCTTGGCCGCGGCCCTGCTCGCGCTGCTGTTCCTGCCCGGGCGGACGGCCGCGGGGACCCAGCCGCGAGAATCGGAGCATGACCTCGTCGCCGGCTGAGCCGCAAGGACTGCGCGAACGGAAGAAGGCCAGGACGCGGGCCGCCATCCAGCGGCACGCGTTGCGGCTGTTCCACGAGCAGGGGTACGCCGCGACGACCGTCGACCAGATCGCGGCCGCGGCGGAGATCTCGCCGAGCACCTTCTTCCGGTACTTCGCGACGAAGGAAGCGACGGTGCTGTACGACCCGTTCGACCGGGTGCTGATCGCGGCCGCGCTCGCCCAGCCGGCCGAGCTCAGCCCGATCGGCGCGCTGCGGGCGACGGCGGACACCATCCGGGAGCAGATCTCCGCGGCGGACTGGGCCCGCGAACGCGAGCGGCAGCTGCTGGTGTTCCGCGAGCCGGACCTGCGCAGCGCGATCATGGACCAGTTCGCGGCCGGGATCGACCTGCTGGCCGACCTCGCGGCCCGCCGCACCGGCCGCGACCCCGGCGAGTTCGAGGTGCGGAACTGGGCGGGCGCGGTGGTCGGGGTGGTCATGGCGGCGTTCTTCGGCGCGGCGGCGGACCCCGTCGCCGACACGCTCGTGGTGTTCGACCGGGCGCTGGCCCACCTGGAAACCGGCGTGACGCTCTGAGTGCCCGTCCGCTTCGGCGCTTTTACCGGAATTGAATTCGCGTTTTCCGCCCGGCCGGTGCGAACCTTGTGGGTGGCGGTGCGAGCGTGGGGGACGCCCTGTCTGGAGCAGTCCCGACACGCGGTCCGACGGAGTGATGAAGCTAAATGATCACCGTTTACACCCGCGTGGGTGACCGAGATGCTCCACAGTGGACGGCTGTCACCAGCGGTGACGATCGGACTCACTGTTGATGATCTTCAGGGGGACGGGCAAGGTTTCGACGTTAATCAATTGCGGGCGAGTTCGCTTCCCCTGCATCCGGCACGTAAGGGTTAGAAATCCTCCCTAACCGGTGATCGGGTGGCTTATCTCCGATACGGCGGGTATCGATTTAACGCGTCAGGTCTCCCGAGGCCAGGAGGTAGGAAATGAAAGGCAAGTTCGGGCGGTCCATCGCCCTGGTAGCCGCCGGCAGTCTGCTGGCGGTCGCGACGGCGGGGATCGCTTCGGCGAGCCCGGACGGGGGCAAGGGTTCCTCTAGCACCCAGGCTCTCGCCGCACAGGTGCTCCAGATGCGAGACGACCTGACCAAGGTGGCTTACGCGGGCAACGTCGGCGCCACGCGGTCGGATCTCGGTCAGATGAGCCCGGTGATGGCGGACATCGCCGCCGGCAAGCGCTACACGGTCCAAACCGACACCGAGCAGCTCGCCGGCCTGGCCAAGGGCCGCGCCGACGAGTCCACCCGGCTGCTCACCGACCCGACGGCCAAGGCGCGGCAGCTGCCGCCGCTGCCGTTGCCGATCCCGTCGCTGCCGGACCTGCCGGGCCCGCTGAAGATCGTCAGCGACCTGGTGAAGGCCCTGCTCGCGGCGGTCACCGGCATCCTCGGTGGCCTGCTCGGCGGCGTTCCGGTGCCGCCACTGCCGGTCCCGCCGCTGCCCGCACCGGCGGCCTGATCCCGGCACAGTGAAACAGGGGGGCCCGGAGCCCGGTCGCGGACATTTCTCCGCGCCGGGCTCCGGGTCGTTTCGGTCCGGGGGCTCGGCGTCGCGCGGCTTCGGGTCGTTTTGGTTCGGAGGCCCGGGTCGCGCAGCTCACCGGGGCCGGTGTTCGGCCCGGTGCGGACTCGGCTCGCCGCCGCCCCGCCCCTCCCGCCATGAATGACTCATTCATGACCTCGGACGTCATGAATGAGTCATTCACTACGTCCGGGCGAGGCCCTGCCGCAGTGCGCCGGCCATCTCGGCCAGCGCCTCCCGGAACCGGCTGCCGACCCCGGTGAAGTTGATGAACCCATGAATCAAGTCCTCGTGCCGCCGCAACGCCACATCCACGCCGGCCGAGGCGAGTTTCTTCGCGTACGCCTCGCCTTCGTCGCGCAGCGGGTCGAACCCGGCCGTGACGACCAGGGCCGGCGGCAGGCCGCTCAGGTCGTCCGCGCACAGCGGGGACAGGCGCGGGTCGGCCAGGTCGGTGCCCTCGGGCACGTAGTGACCCTCGAACCACTTCATGTGCACGTCGGTGAGGAACAGGTCCTCGGCGAACAGGTCCTGCGAGCGGTAGCGCCGCGTGAAGTCCGTCGCCGGGTAGATGAGCAGCTGGAACGCCGGTGCCGGGCCGCCTCGGCGAACCGCCTGCTGGGCCGTCACCGCAGCGAGGTTGCCGCCCGCGCTGTCGCCGCCGACGGCGATCCGCGCCGGGTCGGCGCCGAGGTCGCCCGCCTTCGCCACGGCGTACTCGAACGCCGCGAGCGCGTCTTCCGCGGCCGCCGGGAACGGGAACTCCGGGGCCAGCCGGTACTCGATCGACAGCACCCGCACCCCGGCGTGCTTGGCCAGGAAGCGGACGGCGTTGTCGTGGCTCGCGCGGGTGCCGATCACCCAGCCGCCGCCGTGGAAGAACACCAGCAGCGGTGACTTCTCGGGCAGCCCGACCGGCGTGTAGAGCGTCGCCGGCAGATCGCCGTCCGGTGTCGGGACGGCGATCTCCCGCACCGAAACCGGCTCGATCGTCTTGCCGCTGACCAGGTGCCGTCCGACGTCGAGGAGCGCGCGCGACTTCTCGACCGAGCCCTGCACCAGCTCCGCTCCGGAAAGCTTCTGCAGCCGGAGCAGCAGCTGGGCGTCGAGCGCGAGGTCCTGGCCGTCGAGGCGCACCGGGCGGCCCGCGACGGCTCGCCGCACCGGCGTGGGCAGCCAGAACGCGAGCTGGGACGCGGCCGCCTGGACGCGGACCGGGAGCGGGATGGCCATGGTTCCTCCTGAGCTTCGACGCCGCCCAGGACGTTACTTGTCAGTAGGTAACAGGTCCAGCTGTGACCAGGACCTCCGTCCCAGAGACTGGTCCTCCAGTTAACTGGAGGGGTTAGCCTGGAAAGCGTGACTTCAGCCAGGACGGTCAACGTGCTCGGGATCGGCGGCTCTCTGCGCGAGGGCTCCCAGTCCGAACGCGCGTTGCAGATCGCGCTCGCCGCCGCGGCGGAAACCGGCGTCCGGACCCGGCTGCTCACCGGGCCGGAGCTGGTGCTGCCGTTCTACGACGCCGGCGAGCCCGGGCGCGACGAACGCGCGACCCGCCTCATCGAGGCGATCCGGCAGGCGGACGGCCTGATCGTCGTCTCGCCGGGTTACCACGGCGCGCTGTCCGGGCTGGTCAAGAACGCCCTGGACTACGTCGAGGACCTGCGCGACGACACCCGGCCCTACCTCGACGGCCGCGCGGTCGGCCTGGCCGCCGTCGCGTACGGCTGGCAGGCGGCGGTGACGACCCTCGAGCAGCTGCGCACGATCACGCACGCGCTGCGCGGCTGGCCCACCCCGCTGGGGGGCTCCATCAACTCCGCCGAGACCAAGTTCGACGACGGCGGCGGCGCGTCCGACGAGAAGAGCGTTCGCACCCTCCGCCTGATCGGGCGCCAGGTCGCGGAGTTCGCGGTGACCCGCGCCGCGTGAAGTTTCCGCCGGAGGCCGCCGGGTAACCGGACAACGTGATGCCTGCCATGTGGGGGCACCGTTCCGCGGGTGCGGGATGTTGTGCCCAGTGAGACGCTCGCTGTGGAGCGTCCCCGGACAGAAGGCAGGCAGAGCATGGGTCAGGCGATCTACACGGCGGTGGCGACGGCGCGCGGCGACGGCCGCAACGGCGAGGTGACCTCCTCGGACGGCGTCATCGACGAGTCCCTGGCCATCCCGAAGGAGATGGGCGGCCCGGGCGGGGACAAGACCAACCCGGAGCAGCTCTTCGCCGCCGGTTACTCGGCCTGCTTCCACAGCGCGTTGCAGCTGGTCGCGCGCCAGGCCAAGGTGACGCTGAACGACTCGACCGTCACCGCCGAGGTCAGCGTGCTCAAGCAGGACGTCGGGTTCGGCCTCGGGGTCGCGCTGAACGTCTCGCTGCCGGGTCTCGAGCAGGCCCAGGCCGACCAGCTCGTCGAGCAGGCCCACCAGGTCTGCCCCTACTCGAACGCGACCCGCGGAAACATCGAGGTCGCGCTCTCCGCCACCGTCTGACCCCCTCGGGCCGGCACGAAGGAAGGATCACCGCCAGATGAGCAAGTCTCCGATCAAGAGCCCGCTTTCCGAGGCCGACAAGGAGATCACCGGCAACGCCCTGCAGGCGACGCTGGTGGACCTGGTCGACCTTTCGCTGATCGCCAAGCAGGCGCACTGGAACGTCGTCGGCTCGAACTTCCGCAGCGCGCACCTGCAGCTCGACGAGCTCGTGAACACCGCGCGCCAGTACGTCGACGAGGTCGCCGAGCGCGCCAACGCCATCGGCGTCTCGCCGAACGGCAAGGCGAAGACCGTCGTCGAGAGCTCGGGTGTGCCCGAGTACCCCGACAACTGGCAGTCCGTGGAGTCCACGGTCGCCGCGATCGTCGACATCCTCGCCGCGCTCATCGAGCGGCTGCGCGCCCGCATCGACGAAACGGACAAGAGTGACCTCGTGACGCAGGACCTGCTGATCGAGATCACTCGCGCGCTCGAAGAGGCGCACTGGATGTGGCAGGCCCAGCAGGCTTGATTTTTCGCGCGAAAGGGGTCGTTCCGGACGGGACGGCCCCTTTCGCGTTGCCGGGCTCAGTACGTTCGGGGGCATGGTCTTGCATCAGGGGAAAACCGGCCGCCCGGACCGCGCCGGCGGCACGAACCCGCTCTACGCCGGGGCGAACCCGGCCCTGGCGGCGGGGTTCGTCATGCCGCACGACCAGCTGCGTGACGACCCGTTGCCGCCGGACACGGCGCTGCAGCTGGTGCGCGACGAGCTGATGCTCGACGGCAACGCGCGGCTCAACCTCGCCACGTTCGTCACGACGTGGATGGAGCCGCAGGCGCGTGAGCTGATGGCCGAGTGCGTCGACAAGAACATGATCGACAAGGACGAGTACCCGCAGACGGCCGAGCTGGAGCGCCGCTGCGTCAACATCCTCGCCGACCTGTGGCACGCGCCCGATCCGACGGGGATCATGGGCTGCTCGACGACCGGTTCGTCCGAAGCGTGCATGCTCGCCGGGATGGCGTTGAAGCGGCGCTGGTCCAAGCTCGGGCGCACCGGGAAGCCGAACCTGGTGATGGGCGCGAACGTCCAGGTGTGCTGGGAGAAGTTCTGCGAGTACTGGGAGGTCGAGCCGCGGCTGGTGCCGATGGACGGCGACCGCTACCACCTCACGGCCGACGAAGCCGTGGCCCGGTGTGACGAGAACACGATCGGCGTGGTGGCGATCCTCGGGTCCACTTTCGACGGCAGCTACGAGCCGGTCGCGGAGATCACGGCGGCGCTGGACGCCCTTGCCGACCGGACGGGCTGGGACATCCCGGTGCACGTCGACGGCGCGTCGGGCGCGATGATCGCGCCGTTCCTCGACCCGGACCTGGTGTGGGACTTCCGGCTGCCGCGGGTGGCGTCGATCAACACGTCGGGCCACAAGTACGGGCTCGTGTACCCCGGCGTCGGCTGGGTGATCTGGCGCGACCAGGCGGCGCTGCCGTCCGAGCTGGTGTTCAACGTGAACTACCTGGGCGGCGACATGCCGACGTTCGCGCTGAACTTCTCGCGCCCGGGCGCCGAGGTGGCGGCCCAGTACTACACGTTCGTCCGGCTCGGCCGCGAAGGGTTCCGCGCGGTGCAACAGGCTTCGCGCGATGTTGCGACGCACCTGTCGGCCGGGATCTCGGAACTGGGGCCGTTCTCGCTGCTGACCCGAGGGGACCAGCTGCCGGTGTTCGCGGTGACGACCCGCGCGGACGCCGGCTTCGACGTCTTCGACGTGTCACGCCGCCTGCGCGAGCGCGGCTGGCTCGTGCCCGCGTACACGTTCCCGGCGAACCGGACGGATCTGGCGGTGCTGCGGATCGTCGTCCGCAACGGCTTCACGCACGACCTCGCAGACCTGCTGCTGGGGGACCTGGCACGGGTGGTCTCGGATTTGGAGAAGGAAGGCGGCCACCCGGCGAAGGCGACCGCCTTCCACCACTAGTGCCAGACTTGGCCCGCCCCCGGAACTCGCGTGAGTGAAGCCGGAACTCGCGAGTCCCGTCCTCAACAACGCGAGTCGCGTCTCTGAGCACGCGAGTTCCGCGCGGGATCACGCGGGTCACGGTCAGCCCCCGGCCACGCGCTGGTGCGCCAAGTCCGTCGGCTCCAGAGCGGCCCCCGCCCTGCCCCGGCACGGTCTGGCGACCAGTTCTGGTGTCGCGAATGGGTCATTGGGGACGCCAGACGTCCCCAATGACCCATTCGCCACACAAAAGTCGCGGTCGGAGCGAGGTGAGACGCGGCCCGCCGCCGCAGGAGTGGCAGTCGTCGACGGCAGCTTGGCCGTGCGAATCCGACCTCGCCAGAATCCCCCGCCCTGGCGTGCGCGCCGTCTCTTCCCGTCGCCAGGGCGGGTACCGGCGAGTAACGTCGACCACATGGGTGTCGCTGCTGACGAACGCCAGGCGTTGAGCTCGCTCTTCGAAGACCTCGGGCCCGACGCGCCGACTTTGTGCGAAGGCTGGACCACGCGGGACCTCGCCGCGCACCTCGTCGTGCGTGAGCACCGGCCCGACGCCGCGCCCGGGATCATGGTGCCCGCGCTCGCCGGGTACACGCAGAAGGTCCAGGACCGCTACGCCGCGAAGCCGTGGGGCGTCCTGGTCGAGCAGGTCCGCCGGGGCCCGTCGAAGTTCTGGCCCACCTCGATCGGCCCGCTCGACGAGCTGACCAACGGCGCGGAGTTCCTCGTCCACCACGAAGACGTCCGCCGCGCGCAGCCGGACTGGAAGCCGCGCCCGGCCGACCCCACCCGGGACGCCACGGCGTGGCGCTCGGCGAAGGGCGCCGCGAAGCTCAACCTCCGCAAGTCGCCGGTCGGCGTCACCCTCCGGACCACGGACGGCCAGGAGGCCGCGGTCAAGACCGGGCCCGACCCGGTGACGGTGGTCGGCGACCCGGTCGACCTGCTGCTGTTCGTCTTCGGCCGCGACGCCGTGCACCTCGACTTCCGGGGCGACCCGGCCGCGGCCGCGAAGCTTCAGGCGGCCAAGCGGGGGCTCTAGGCTGTGCGCCATGCCGATGATCAGTGTTTCGATGTTCCCCGGCCGCACGCCCGCGCAGAAGAGCGCCCTGGTCAGGGAGCTGACCGACGCCTTCATCCGCACCTGCGGCGGCAAGCCCGAGGGCGTCCAGGTGACGCTCGTCGAGATCGGCGCGGACCACTGGGCCACCGGCGGGGTCCTGCACTCCGAACGCTGACCCGCCGGGAGACCGCGCGGCCTCCCGGCGAGTGCGTCAGCGCAGGCCGAGCGCCCGCTGGGCGAAGTTGACCTCGATCGAGGTCTGCTTGATCGTCTCGGCGATCACCAGCGAGCCGTGGCCGGCGTCGTAGCGGTAGAACTCGTGGTGCAGCTCGCGGCCGCCGAGGCGGTCGAGGTAGTTCTCGATCTGCCGGATCGGGCAGCGCGGGTCGTTGTCGCCGGCCAGCACGAGCACCGGCGCCGTCACGGCGTCGACGTACGTGATCGGCGAGCACTCCTGGTACACCGCCGGCACCTCCTCCGGCGAACCGCCGAAGAGCGCGCGGTCGAACGAGCGCAGCTGCTCCATCTCGTCCTCGTACGCGGCGACGTAGTCCGCCACCGGCACCCCGGCGACGGCCGCCGCCCAGCGCGTCGGCTGCGTGCCGATCGCCAGCAGGGACAGGTAACCGCCCCACGAAGCGCCGTTCACCACGCACTTCTTCGGGTCGCTGAGTCCACTTTGGACGGCCCAGTCGTGCACCGAGGCGACGTCCTCCAGCTCGGTCAGCCCGGGCCGGCCTTCGATGGCGTCGCGCCACGCCGAGCCGTAGCCGGTCGAGCCGCGGTAGTTGACCTCGACCACGGCGAACCCGGCGTCGAGCCAGGTTGCGCGGTAGGCCGAGAAGCGGTCCTCGTCCGCCGCGTGCGGGCCGCCGTGCAGGGAGAACACCGTCGGCAGCGGGCCTTCCGGCGCGCCCGACGGCCGGGAGACCAGCGCGTGGATCCGGCCGCCGACCCCTTCGACGAACGCGTCGGTGACCGGCTCGGACCCCGGCGCGCGCTCGCCCGGCGGCTCGAGCAGCACGGAGTCCGTGCCGTCGGTGGTCCGGGCGCGGACCGCGGCCGGCTCGGCGGCGCTCGACCACGAGTACTCGACGGCGCCGTCCGGGCGGACGCCGGCGCCGCCGATCCGGCCGGCCGGGGTGTCCACAGAGGACAGCTCGGCGGTATCGAGGTCGTAGCGGTACAAGGAACTGCGGCCTTCGTGGAAGTGCACGACGAGCAGGGCGCGCGCGTCCGGGTACCAGCCGGCGACGACCTCGCCGGGCAGGTCGAGCTCGAGCTCCGTCTCGGTGTCCTCGCGGACGTCCCAGACGAGCAGCTCTTCGCGGCCCCGGCGTTCGTGCAGCACCAGCAGGCGCTGGTCGCCGGGCAGCGGGGAGAACTCGAGGGCGGTCAGGCCCTTGCCCTCGCCGTCCCACTTCTCGGAAACGGTGCCGAAGCCGTCGGTCGCGAGCACCCGCAGCGCGGGGTGCCGCGAGTCACCGTGTTCGGAGTGGGAGATCGCGATGAGACTCTCGTCGCGCGAAAGCGACGCGATGCCGGCGTCGTCGGCGTGGTTGTAGAAGCGGTGCGTTTCGCCGTCGATCCGGGCGAAGAGCTCACTGCCGTCGTCGGTCGAGACGCCGATCGCGACGAGCTTCGCGCCGATCTCGAGGCCGGCCGGGTAGCCGTCGTGGACGTCCGGCACGGCCTTCTCGGGCTTGCTGCCCTCGGTCGCGGCGAACGGCTCGCGCACCCACGAGCCGAACTCGTCGCCGTCGGTGTCGTCGAACCACCAGATCCACTCGCCGTCCGGGGACGGGGTCGAGTGCATGGTGCCGTTGGGCCGGTCGGTGACGCGGCGGTGCTCGCCGGTCGCGCGGTCCCAGGCGTAGACCTCCCAGACACCGCTGGAGTTGGAGACGTAGACGTTGGAGTCGGGGGCGTCGCGAGCCCAGTCGGGCACGGAGATGCGCGGGGCGTGGAAGCGGGCGCGCCAGCGGGTTTCGGCTTCGGCCTCGTCGAACAGCCGGTCCGGGACCACCGCGGGCGGATATTGGTTGGCTGACTGCGTGCTCACCCCTCGATCCTGCCACCTTCTGGCCGTACTGTGTGCGGGGTGCTGGAGGGTTACGCGCCGGGCTACGGGCGAGACGCGGTTTCGATGATGTCCGCGCGCACCGCCGCGGAGCGCGCGACGTTCGCGCAGCCCCTGTTCACCCCGGGCGCCTGGGTGGTCGACCTCGGCTGCGGCCCGGGCTCGATCACGCTGGGGCTCGCGGCGGAGTCCCGCGTGGCGGGCGTCGACCTCGACGCGGGCCAGGTGGCGATGGCCCGCGCGCTGGCCCGCCGGGCCGGCCGGTCCACAGTGGACTTCCTGGTGGCGTCGGCCTACGACCTCCCGTTCGCTTCCGCGAGTGTGGACGTGGCGTTCTCCCACGCGTTGTTCGAGCATCTGGCCCGGCCCCTGGACGCACTGGCGGAGCTCCACCGGGTCCTGAAGCCGGGCGGCCGCCTCGCTCTGTCCACTTCGGACTGGAGCAAGGCCCGGATCCGCCCCAAGACAGCAAACGTCGACGCGGCGTTGAGAGGGCACTACTTGTTGCGCCGCCAGGCGGGCGGAAACCCGTTCGCGGGCCGAGTGATAGCGGACCAATGTACCCAAGCAGGCTTCACCGAGGTGGTCTCAAGAGCGCGTTACCGCGAAGACATGAGCTACCGCGACCTGGCGAAGTACGTGGAAGCACGTCTGGAAGCGGCGATCGCGGAACCGGGCCGCGACCGGGACCAGCTGGCGAGCGCGGCGCGTTCGGCCTGGATGTGGACCCGCGGCGGCGACGGCGACTTCACCCAATGCTGGGTCGAGGTGACGGCGACCCGCTGACCCCTCCGGAAACCAGAAGAGCCGGTGTCCGAAGACACCGGCTCTTACTCGTCGGGGTGGCGGGATTCGAACCCACGACCTCCTCGACCCGAACGAGGCACGCTACCAAGCTGCGCCACACCCCGAGGTACTGCTTAACGGGTCGTGGAGAAGTCTAGCGGACGGTGTCGCGGGCTTTTCGGCGGGCCGCCTTACGCGGTTCCTCGGCCCCCGACCCGCGCGGGACCAGCGTCAACAGGCTGGCTTCCGGTGGGCACGCGAACCGGGCCGGGGCCCACGGCGACGTCCCCAGGCCGGCCGAGACGTGCAGCCACATGTGGGCTCCCCAGCGGGAGGCGCCGCGGGCGCGGGTGCGATCCAGCTCACAGTTGGTGACCAAAGCGCCGTAACCCGGGAGCCGGAGCTGGCCGCCGTGGGTGTGGCCCGCGAGGACGAGGTCGTAACCGTCCGTGGCGAACGTGTCGAGGACGCGCGGCTCCGGTGAGTGCGTGACGCCGAGGCGGACGGCCGCGCCGGAGTCGGCCGGGCCCGCGATGTCGGGGTAGCGGTCGCGGCGCAGGTGCGGGTCGTCGACGCCGGCCGCGAAGACCGCCTGGCCGCCGACGTCGATCGTGCGGCGGACGTGGGTCAGGTCCGTCCAGCCGTGCTCGACGAACGCCGCGCGCAGGTCGCGCCAGGGCAGCTGGACGCCGTGGATCCGCTTCTTCTTGCCCTTCGGCATCAGGTACCGGGCCGGGTTCTTGGGTTTCGGCGCGTAATAGTCGTTGCTGCCGAAGACGAACACGCCGGGCCGGTCGAGCAGCGGGCCGAGCGCCCGGAGCACCGACGGGACGGCCTGCCGGTGGGAAAGGTTGTCGCCGGTGTTGACGACGAGGTCGGGTTCGAGCTCGTCGAGCGCGGCGACCCAGCGCTGCTTGCTGTGGTGGCTCGGCAGCATGTGCAGGTCCGAGACGTGCAGGATGGTGAACGGCCGCGACCCGGGCGCCAGCACCGGGAGCTGGGCGGTGCGCAGGGTCCAGTGCCGCCGTTCGATGCCGACGGCGTAACCGAGCGTCGCGGCGCCGAGCGCCAGCGTCCCCGCGGCGAGGCGTGCCGCTTTCGCCCCCGACGTGGATTTGTTACTGAGCGTGCTCACGGGGTCCAGGATACGTGCTCAACGGTTGGATGACTTCGCCGCCGTTAAGGGGAACCTCTTGATTAGCATTTGCGTCGGCCCGTAGACGGGAAGCAAGCCGGGGGGCTTGGGGAGAACGATGGAGCAGTTCGGGCCGTACCGGATCGAGGGCCTGCTGGGCCGCGGTGGCATGGGCGAGGTCCACCGCGCCTACGACACGGCGCACGACCGCGTCGTCGCGCTGAAGCTGTTGTCCGGACCGAACGCGGCGGACGAGGGCTTCCGGGCGCGCTTCCGCCGTGAGTCGCAGATCGTCGCGCGGCTGCGCGAGCCGCACGTGATCCCCATCCACGCGTACGGCGAGATCGACGGGCAGTTGTACCTCGATATGCGCCTCGTCGAGGGCAAGGACCTGAAGGAGCTGCTCGAGGACGGGCCGCTGCCGCCCGAGCGGGCCGCCGGCATCGTCGAGCAGGTCGCGGGCGCGCTCGACGCCGCGCACGAAGACGGCCTGGTGCACCGGGACGTCAAGCCGTCCAACGTGCTCGTCACGAGCGCCGATTTTGTGTACCTCGTGGACTTCGGCATCGCGCGGTCGATGACCGCCGAAGGCACGTCGATCACCGGCACCGGCAACGTGATCGGCACGCTCGACTACATGGCGCCGGAACGCTTCGGTGACGCGCCGATCACCGGGCTCGTCGACGTCTACGCGCTCGCGTGTGTCCTTTTCGAATGCCTGACCGGCAGCCGCCCGTTCCCGGCCGAAGGCGCGGCCGCGCAGATGGGCGCGCACCTGACCGCGTCGCCGCCCGTGCCGTCGCAGGTGCGGCCGGGCCTGCCGCCCGCCCTGGACGCCGTGGTGGCGCGTGGGATGGCGAAGAAGCCGGCGGACCGCTACCCGACGGCGGCCGCGCTGGCCGACGCCGTCCGGGCCGCGGTGAAAGCGCCGGCCGCTCCGCACCCGACGTGGCAGAAGACGCTGCCCGCGCCGGCGTGGCAGCCGACCCGGCCGGGGCCGCCGCCCACCCTGGCCGCTCCTCCGCCCATGACACCGCCGCGGGCGACGCCGGTCCCGACCGGGCCGTACGGTCCGCCGACCGGGGCGTACCCGAGCCCGCCGCCCGCCCCGGCCGCGCCGAAGTCCCAGCGCAACCGCTGGATCGCCGTGTGCGGCGTGCTGGCCGGGATCGTGGTGGTCGCGCTGGTGGTGACGTACCTGGTGACGAAGGGCCGGACATCGCAGGCGGGGAGCCCGACGACGCCCCCGCTGGTGCCCGCGACCGTCACCGAGGGGTCTACTCCGCCGCCGACGACGTCGAGCCCGCCACCGTCCACTTCGGAGACCAAGCCGGCGCACGACGAGAAGCTGTACGCCGCGCTTCCGGCCGTCTACAAAATGTCCTCGTGCGTCGACGCGGCCGTGCCCGCCGGCGCGGCCGCCGCGGTGGAGTGCCAGGGCTCGAACGTCGGGGACATCAAGCCGGGCAACGTGGTGTTCCCGGAGCCGACCGGCGCGCGCTTCCTCCGCTTCGCCGACGCGGCCGCGATGGACGCGTTCTTCCAGAGCATCGTCAAGGCGCAGGGCCTCACCCGCAACGACGCGCAGGGAGCGTGCCGGCCCGAGAAGTACCCGAAGATCTGGGGCACGTACTACCGCGCTGCGGCCCCGAAGCCGGGTGAGTACCTGACGTGCTTCGTCGGCAGCCCGTCCCAGCTCGTGTGGACGCAGCAGAACCTGGTGGCCGGCGTGCTGCTGTCGACCAAGGTGACGAACAACGCGGAGCTGGCCGACCTGTACGAGTGGTGGAACACCGGGATCCTGTCGGAGATGCCCGACAACTGACCCCGGAACGACCGGAGGGGGCCCGCGGGCCCCCTCCGGTCGTCGGCGCTACCGGCCGCCGCCCATGTACTGCGGGTCCGGTTGCGGGAGGTCCATTCTCGGCTGGCTCGCGTCCATGATGTTCTTCATCGCGCCGAACCAGGTCCGGGCCGGGGCTTTCCCGCCGAAGATGTTCCCGCTGCCGCACACGCGGACGTTGCCCGGGCCGGCGTCGCAGATGCCGCCCTGGCCGCCGCCGAACTTGAACGTCATCGCCGCGCCCGCCAGCTGCGGGGTGCCGCCGACGAACGTCGCCGAGACGTTGCCCTGGGTCGTGCCCGTCTTGCCGATGATCGGGCGGTCCCAGCCGACGGCCGCGGCCGCGGTCGCCGACGTGCCACCCGGCTGGTCGTCCTTGCTCATGCCGACCGCCAGTGTGTTTGCCAGGCCTTCGGGCACCGCCTGATCGCAGCCGGCCTCCTTGACCGGCACCGGCTGGCCGTTGCGGTCGGTCACGCCGGCGATCGGCGTCGGCGGGCACCAGACGCCGCCCGACAGGATCGTCGCCGCTACGTTGCCCAGCTCCAGGCCGCTCAGCGGGCTGAAGCCGAGGGTGAACGCGCCGTAGCCGGGGCTGTTCCCGTTGGGCCCGTAGACCTGGGCCTGGCTGAGCCGCTTGTTCGCGTCCGGCGATTTCGGGTCCACGGTGCCGCCGCCGGTCGTGCTCGCCATCGTTTCGCGCATGCCGAGCCGGTTGGCCATGTCGATGCCCGGTGCCGTGCTGCCGAGCCGGTCTTCGAGCTCCACGAACGCGGTGTTCGGCGAGGTCGCGAGAGCTGTTTGGACGGTCGCGCCCTGCGCGATCCGGCTGTAGTCACCGGCGTTGCCCACGCAGTACCAGTAGGTCGCGGGCTTGCCCGTCGGTGTGGTGCTGCACCCGCCCTTGCCGGTGGTGAACACGTGCGAGGTGTAGGAGTCGGGCACCTGGATCGGCGAGAAGATCCCGGCGACGCCCTTCTCCAACGCCGCGGCCGTGGTGAAGATCTTGTACGTCGACCCCGCGCCGCCGGTGTTGTAGACACCGGCGGGCAGCGCGTACGTCGTCTGACCCTCGTCTTGGTTCCCGCCGTAGTCACGGTTCGCCGCCAGAGCGACGACCTCGTGCCGGTCCTTACCCGGTTTGATCAGGGACAACGTGTTCGCCACGTACGGCTGGGTCTTCTTCACCTGCGCCTCCGCCGAGACCTTCGCCTCGTGGTTGGCGCGCTCGTCCAGCGTCGTCTTGATCGTGTACCCGCCGGTGTAGAGCTGGTCCTTCGTCATCCCGGACTTGATCAGGTAGTCCTCGACGTACTGGCAGAAGAACCCCTGCTCCGGGCCCGCGCCGATGCAGTTGGCGGGCGGCTTCGCCGGGAAGTCCGGCACGACACCCAGCGGCTCGCCCTTGAAGCGGTCGGCATCGGCCTTGGCCAGCTTCTTGTTCTCCACCATCCGGTCGAGGACGAGGTTGCGGCGCGCGGTGGCCTTGTCGGCGTGCTTCCACGGATCGTTGTTGATCGGGTTGTTCACCAGCCCGGCCAGCAGCGCGGCCTGCGGCACGGTCAGCTTCTCCGGCGTCGTGTTGAAGTACGCGTGCGCGGCGGCGCCGATCCCGTAGATCTGCCGGGAGAACTCGACGATGTTCAGGTAGCCGGCGAGGATCTGCTGCTTGCTCAGCTTCGTCTCGAGCTGGATCGCGATCCGCGCTTCCTTCAGTTTGCGCGCGACCGATTGCTCCTGGGCCTTTTTCTGGCCGATCGGGTCGTTCCGGTAGACGACGTTGATCAGGTAGTTCTTGGTGTACTGCTGGGTCAGTGTCGACGCGCCCTGCGTGTCGGCGCCGGTGCTGTTGCTGACGGCCGCACGCAGCGTGCCCTGCCAGTCGACGCCGTGGTGCTCGTAGAACCGCTTGTCCTCGACCGACACCAAGGCCCACTTCATGGCCTCGTTGATCTGGCCGGGAGTGATCGGGAGGCGGTACTGGTCGTACAGGGTCGCGATCGGCTTCCCCGTGTTGTCGGTGACCGTCGTGACCAGGGGCGGAGGGATGTCGGCGAGGTCCGAAGACGTCTTCTCGACCGTCTCGCTGGCCTGGTTGGACATGACGCCGGCGGCCCCCACGACCGGGAAGAGCATGCCGGCGACGAGCACCCCCGCGAGCAGACAGAGGCCGATGAGCTTGAACAAACCATCCGCTTTTCGCACGGGGCCAGCCTACGCGGACGAGGTCAGGCCACGGTGACGCCCTGTCTCCACAAGTGTGAATTCAGTGACAAAACCGACCCCCTTCGGTGACATCTGGTAACGGAAGGCATCCTAGGTCTTGGCGGGGGGAACCGAGGGCCCCTACAGTCCGTCAACGTCTCACGAAGAAAAGCCGTCGGACGGGTTAGTGCGAGTGGGAGCTCGCTTGGCCCGAACGGCGGCACCGGCACCGGGGAGGTGCCCGGGTAACCGACGTGAGCAGAGGGAGACACGCTCGCGGGGGCAGGGAGCGCAGTGCCTTTCCCCGCTGGTGCGTCGAACACCAGGGTAGGGAGCTGGGGGTATGGAAACCAACCAGTCGAGCTGGCGAATCAACGCGTCCTGCCGGGACGCCGATCCGGACGGCCTGTTCGTCCGGGGTGCGGAGCAGAACCGGGCGAAAGTCGTCTGCATGGGCTGCCCGGTCCGCACGGAATGCCTCGCCGAAGCGCTCGACGGCCGGATCAACTTCGGTGTCTGGGGCGGTATGACCGAACGGGAACGGCGGGCCCTGCTGCGCCGCCGTCCCGACGTGGGGAGCTGGGCGGACCTGCTCGAGGCGGCCAAGAGGGACGCCTTGGAGCGGGTCGAAGTCGGCTGAGCGCTCTGCCGCAGCTCGTCGTGGGGGGTTTGGGGGGTTGGAACCACCCCCCAACACCACCCACAGTATACTAACTTTGTGTCGCGATTGTACGCG